>CALYAG010000007.1 GCA_944393465.1 uncultured Clostridia bacterium | reverse complement strand
CTCATACCTTTAAATGAGATAACAAGTCAAAATTAAAATTAAAGTATTAATTTTGATTAACTATATTATACGAGGAGAAAAAATGAATAAAAAATTTGGAAAATTGGTAAAAAAATATAGAGGAAAAAAAACCTTAAAAGAACTTGGAGATGAAATAGGAATTACATCAGCTTATTTATTGGATATAGAAAAAGGGAATAGATTCCCATCTAAAGATAAATTAGATAAATTAATAAAAGTATTTGATTTAAAAAATGAAGAAAAAAATAAGTTCTATGATTTGGTAGCTAAAGAAAGTCCAAATAAATATAAAGTTTCAGCAGATATAGCTGAATATATTATGGAAAATGCATCTTTAAGAAATTTTATTAGAATAGCTAAAGACAAACAAGTAGATAATAGCTATTGGAAAAATAAGATTCAAGAATTATTAGAAAGTGAGAGTAAATAAGTTATGTGTAATATATTAATTTCAATAAACCCAAAGCATGTGGAAAATATTTTTAATGGAAGTAAAAAATACGAGTATAGGAAAATAAAATGTAAACAAGATATAGATAAAATAATAATATATTCAACTTCTCCAATTAAAAAAGTGGTAGGTGAAGCGAAAGTAGAGGAAATTTTAGAAGATTCACCAGATATGATATGGGAAGAAACTAAAAAATATTCAGGAATAAATTTGGAATTTTATCATAAATATTTTAAAGATAGAACTAAAGCTGTAGCATATAAATTGACAGATATAAAAAAATATAATAAACCTAAGGAATTATCTAGCTATGGAATTAAGAGTGCACCACAATCATTTATTTATGTTTAAATTATTAATACTAGAATGAAAACGTTTGAGGTTTAAATGATACTAATTTGAAAAAGCATCTAAAAATCCAAAGTTTTTTCAAAATTTTGAAAAAACTTTGGATTAATTTTGACTATTACTATATTATAATTTTATTATATTAACAAATTTTAAAAATAGACTATATTTCGTATAATATTAATGATATAATCTAATTATAAAAAATATAGAAAAGGAGAAAAACCATGATTTTCATTACAGGAGATACCCATGCAGATTTTACCAGATTTTCAACAGATAAATTTCCAATTCAAAAAGAAATGACAAAAAATGATTATGTTATAATTTGCGGAGATTTTGGTGGAGTTTGGTCTTATGAAAGGGAAAGTAATCAAGAAAAATATTGGCTTGACTGGTTAAATAACAAAAATTTTACTACATTATTTGTAGACGGAAATCACGAAAATTTTACTCGTTTATATAGCTATCCAGTCCAAACTTGGCATAATGGAAAGGTTCACAAAATAAGAGATTCAATATTTCATTTAATGAGAGGTGAAATTTTTGATATTGATAATAAAAAATTCTTTACATTTGGAGGAGCTAAGTCACATGATATTCAAGACGGAATTTTAAATATGGACGAAGAAGAAAAAATATACACATATAGGAAAAGAGGAGCATTTTTTAGAGTAAGAAACTATTCATGGTGGGACTTAGAACTTCCAACAAAAGGAGAGATGCAAAATGGGTTAAACAATCTTGAAAAAGCTAATAATAAAGTAGACTATATTATAACCCATTGTGCTCCAACAAATGTTCAAGCATTAATTGGTGGAGGATTATACAAGAAGGACTATTTAACAGACTATTTGCAAGAAATATCTGAAAAATGTGATTTCAAAAAATGGTATTTTGGGCATTATCATGATAATAAACAAATTGACGCGAAGTACGTGGTTTTATATGAAGATATAGTGCCATTGGAATATGAAAGTATATTTTAATAAAATTTAATATGATATAATACAAACAAAAATATATATATTAGGAGTACCAAATGAAAGTTTTAACTATTAGGCAGCCATGGGCTTCTTTAATTATGGCTGGACTAAAAGAATATGAATTTAGAAGTTGGAAAACAAATTACAGGGGAGAACTTTTAATTCATGCAGGAAAAACAATAGATAAAGAAGCGGAAAAAAGGCTAGAAAAATATTTACCAGATGTATTACCTACTGAACAAATTCTTGGAAAAGTAGAATTAATAGATTGCATTAAAGTAACACCTCAATTCCTAGGTGGACTTAGAAAGATAAATCCAGACATTTATGCAAAGAGTGTGTTTAAAGAAGAATATGCGTGGAATGTTAAAGTGCTGGAAAAATTTAATGAACCTATTGAAACCAAAGGCAAATTAGGCTTATGGGATTATAATAATATGTAGAAAATATACCAATTAACATATTTTTTATTTAAATATTTTTCCTATTTTCATTGTTAAAATATTAATTTTATGATATAAATTAATAGATATTGAAAAATAGAAATTAAATATACTATAGATAACTAAAATTAAAGGGAGCGTATAGTGAGATATATAGGAAATAAAGCAAAATTGCTAAAAGAAATAGACAATTTATTAGAAGAAAAAGAACTAAAAAAAGAAGGTTTGATTTTTTGTGATATTTTCTCGGGAACAGCAACTGTTGGTGATTATTTTAATGGCTTTTATCAAATCATTTCAAATGATTTTTTGGATTTTTCTTATGAATTTTCAAAGGGAGTACTTCTAGGCTATAAAGCAAATTTTAAAAAACTAGGGTTCAACCCTTTTGATTATTTTAAAAACATTGACTACTCAAATTATACAAAGGGTTTTTGTTTTAATACATTTTCACCCAATGGCGGAAGACAGTATTTTAGTGATAATAATGCAAAATATATAGATTTTATTAGAGATACTATTGATAAATGGTATTTTGAAAAAAGAATATCATCAGAAGAAAAATCATATTTGATTATGTGTTTATTGGAATCAGTTAGCAAAGTTTCTAATGTGGCAGGTGTATATAGTGCATATTTAAAAAAATGGGATCCTAGGGCATTGAAAAAAATGAATTTTGAACCTATTTCTGTAAAGAAGACAAAATACAATAATGAAGTGTATTGTAATGATGCTAATGATTTAATAAAGAAAGTTGAGGGAGATATTTTATATCTTGATCCACCATATACTCCAACACAATATAATTCTCAATATCATGTTCTGGAGACTATAGTGCGAAATGATGCTCCGAAAACACATGGCGTTGGTGCTCATAGAGATAATGATAGATTGTCAAAATGGTGTAAAAAAGGTGAGGTAGAAGTAGAATTTGAAAAGATTATAAAAGATGCTCATTTTAAATATATACTATTGTCGTACTCAGATAAAGGAATAATGTCCCCAAAATTTATAGAAGCCGTTATGAAAAGATATGGCAAAGCTGAAACGTTTGTGTTTAAAAAAATAAATTTTGTAAAATATAAGTCTACTAGAGCTGTGAATAAAGAAATTAAAGATAAAAGTAAAAATAAAGAACATTATGAATATATGTTTTTTATTGAAAAGAATGATTCTCCAAAGTACATATCTCCGTTAAACTATATTGGTGGTAAATATAATGCATTAGATTTAATACTGAATAATTTACCACAAAGATACAATTTCTGCTATGACTTATTTGGTGGAGGAGCAACTGTAAGTATTAATCTTAATGCCAAAAAAATAATCTACAATGATATAAATACTTATGTAGTTGAGCTGCTAAAGTATTTTTCGAAAAATGATCCTGCAGATACCTATAAAATAATTCAAAAATATATTAAAAAATATAAACTTGAAAAAGAAAATAAGGAAGCTTATTATAAGTTAAGAGAAGATTATAATAATAATAAAAGTCCAATACTATTGTATTTATTGATATGTTTTGGCTTTGAACATCAAATAAGATTTAATTCTAAATTTGAATTTAATAACCCATGTGGTAATTCAAGTTTTAATGATGAAATGTATGAAAAATTAATTTCTTTTTACTTGATATGTAATGAAATAAAAATAGACTTTAAAAGTGGATCTTTTGAAAAGTATAAAGAGTGCATAAAAAAAGAAGATTTTATATATCTAGATCCACCATATTTAGGAAATGATGGCGTTTATCAAGATGGCAAAAGAGGGTTTGGTGGATGGACTGACATAGATGAAGAAAAATTATATGAATTTATGGAGTATATAGATTCAATTGGAGCATTTTTTATGTTATCAAATTATTCAGAGCATACAAAATGTGTTAATACAAAATTAAATGCTTGGATTAAAAAAAATAATTTTAGAGTAATAGAAGATTCTAAAATTACTAAAAGAAATAGAACAAATAGAAAAGAGATAATAGTAATAAATTATTAAGGTGCTTGATTGAAAAAAATTTTACATTACTCTATTTGTCTTACAAGCAAAGAGAGAAAGGATTGACATTTATTATGAAAATTAAAGTAAAAGTTTACAGTTGTTATCAAAGAACTTATACACCTGTATGTAATCGTATTTTAAAATTATTATATGGAGATAATATTAATTCTAATGACGTAACTATAGAAATTGAAGATACTTCAGAAAATAATACTAAAAATATACAAGCTCAAAGAAGAGTTACAAATAATTCAGTGTATAAAGGAAGAATAATTAGAATTTATGAAAATGATGTGCTTAAACATATAGTAGGAATGAGTAATACAAATTATGATGAGGATAGAAAATATGAATTCTTACAAGGTCAATCAAATAAAGAAACTTCAAAATATGGAGAAGATGATTATCATGCTAACACTTATTTAAAGCAAGGTATAAATCAAATATTTAAATTCTATTTTGAAAATAAAGAAACTGCTGATTTAAATTTTTATCTTTTAGATACAGATAAAGATGTGAATTATCCTAATAATTTATATAATTCTCTTTCTTATAGAGAACTAGAAACCATAGGTTTTAAAGTATTAAATATTTCTGATATAGATTTTTCGGAATATGAAGAACAATGTAATAGTAGAATAAATCATAATAATTTAAAATTTGCTTCTTTTAACAAATATTTAAGAGATATTGCATATATATCTAACAGAAATAGTGGAAATGTACCATCATTCTTACAATGCGATGAAGTAGAAAGTATTGATGAGGATGGTGACAGTAGATTTATGACAGAAAAATATACATATATATTTAAATCACTTTCGGCTCAACAATATGATAGTCTTTTAAAATGCTGGTGCTTAAAAGTTTTAGCAGATAAAGAAGGAACGAAAATAGAATTTAAATTAGGAAAACAATATTTTGATTATTCTTCTGATGAGAGAAGGATTGCTGAAGAGTTATCTCAACCAGTTAAGGAAATTTTTGATTTAGCAAATCTTAATATAGAATATACTACTACAGAAGAATTTATGAATGAAAAAAGAAAAGCTGATAATATGTATCTTAGATATAAAGAATCAAATAAAATAAGGAATCAGACATTGTTTAGAAATAATATTCGTAAAAAAGGAATTCCTACAGAATGCGCTATTTGTGGTAATGATGATGTAAATATGTTGGATGCGGCACACTTATGGGAAGTATATCAAATAAAGGATAGTACACAAAAACAAATAAATAATTTTATAAAAGTAAATAATTTACAGGAAATTATTAAAAATAGTAGTGAATATAGTGGCGATCTTTTTTATAAAAAATATTATCTGGTTAATTCAGGAGATAATGGAATTTGGCTATGCAAAAACCACCACAAACAATTTGATTTAAATTATTATTGTTTTGATTCAGAATATGGAAAAATTATTTTTAAGTTTGCCGATCAGGCAACAGCAACTAATTTTCGTAATGAACTAAAAACAAATGGACTTTCAAAAGAAATATTAACACCATTAACAAAGTCATTTTTGAGAATGAGACAGTTAGATAAACAAATATAGAAAGTGATTAATTTATCTATATAAAATTTAAGTAATAATAAGAGAATTAAGCTGAAATAATAGGAGAAGAAGTGCCAGTATTAGAATTAATTGGGGGATATTGACACTTCTTATATGAATCTTATGGAACATTTAATTTAAGTTTCTTACTTAAATTAACATAATTATAGCACATAATGTTGTCGAATGCTGTCGAAATTTGTCGAAGGCAGCAAAAAATAATAAAAAATATACATAATTTTCTGGCAATAATGTACAAAATCTATTGCAAAAGCATTTAAAATGGTGTAATATAGTTAAGTACACATTGTACAGAGATAGCAAGGTTTAAAAAATGTATTTTAAATCTATGCAAAACTCTAATTTAATAAAGTAATAGGGAGGTATTTTATGGAGGATATTTCTATTCAAGTTGGGCAGAGACTTTTCAATTATAGAGTGTCTGCTGTTTTTAGATGTGGCGACAAAATATTGCTACATCACGGATTAGACAAGGATCACTATACTTTACCAGGTGGTAGAGTTAAAGATGGAGAATCTACAATAACTGCATTAAAAAGAGAAATGAAAGAGGAAATGGGATTAGATATTGAATATGTAAGACCATTTTCTTTTATTGAGAATTTTTTTGAAATGGATGGAAAATTGTATCACGAGTTATTAGTTACACATGAGTTAAAATTTAAAGACGAGTCTGTTTATTTTAAAGAAAAAATTATGCCAATTGAGCCTGAAAAACAGGGCAAACTCGAGTTTGTTTGGCTTGATATAAGCAAATTAGATAGCATAGAGTTCGTGCCTATAAAACTAAAAGAGGCGATAAAGAAAAATTCAAAAGATTTTTTACATTTTATTAATTTTGAAAAATAATTTTAGAAATTTTTTAATTAGGGGGAGAGCCAACATATTGTTACTATTTACAGTTAGATTTCTCTACTAAGTCTCCAATATACATTCTTCCGCATTTGCTTCGAGGTTTCGCTATTCGCGAAAACTCTCGCTCGCTGCCACTCCGCTCTGAAGTCGTCTGCGTTCGCTGAAATGCGTAAGCCACATATATTGGAGACTTTATATAAATAATATAAACTGTGAATAGTAACAATATGTTGGCTCTGTTTTAAAATATGACAAAAATCTTTACATTTCACAAAAACTTGTTATATAATAATCGCAGAATAACAATCAAATACAAATTTAGCAATAAACATAGCAAAAATCAATTAATAAACCAAAGAAAGAGAGGAAATACAAATGAAAGATTATTTTGGATACAAAGATAAAGTATGTGTTGTAACAGGAGTTTCAAGTGGAATGGGAGAAGCTACTGCCAAAGTTTTGCTTAGCTTAGGTGCAAAAGTATATGGCCTAGATATGAATTCTCCAAAAGTAAAAAATCTTACATCATTTATAAAATGCAATTTGGCACACAAAAAAGATATAGATGAAGCTTTTAAAATAATTCCAGACCATGTTGATTCATTCTTTGGAGTAGCAGGTTTATCAGGAGCAAAAACAGATTATAGAACAACTTTTGATTGCAACTACACTGCAAATATGTATATTACTTTAAAATATTTAGCAAAAAGAATGACTAAAGGTGGCTCAATTGTTTATTGTACTTCAACAGCTGGACAAGAGTGGAAAAGATTTAAAAGAGAGCAAAACAAGGTTGTTCATTGCACAACTTGGAAAGAGGTTCAAGAAGCTACTAAAAAGCTTGCTGATTCAGCACCATCAACTTTTGCATATATGTATTCTAAGAGATGCCTTTCACAATTTGCTTGTGAGCAAGCGGTAGCTTTTGCTAAAAAAGGAATTAGAATAAATAATGTAATGCCTGGTTCAACTGATACAGGAATGAAACAAGAGTTCCAAGACATGGTTGGAAGTGAAGAAGGTTTAATTGCAGAAGCTGGTTTAGCAGGAAGACTTGCTACTTCAGATGAAATGGCTTTTCCAATGGTTTTCTTGAATTCAGATATGGCATCTTTTATAGCTGGTGTAGATTTAGCAGTAGATTATGTAGATACTTGCCTAAAAGAGTTAGGGCTAAAGAAAAATTTAGAAGCTGTTTCAGCTACAAACCCTATAATTTGTGCAATTGCTAAAAGAATGATGAACAAATCTGCAAATAATATGAAGGCTTTAAATGAAGGCAAAGGCGAAATAGAAAATAAAAAATAGTAGTAAAATTAATGCAATAAATATAAATTGATAAATAGCTTTAAAACATTTTTTATACGAGGAGGAATCGTTTAATAATGAATTTTAATGTTAACTGTAACAATAGTATTGGGCTTAATGGAAGCAAAAAAATATACATAGACCCATATGAAATAAAATCGGAAACACATGATGCAGATTATATTTTTTGCACACATTCTCACTATGACCATTTTTCGCCAGAGGATATTAAAAAGCTTCTAAAGGATAATACCAAAATTATAACTGTTCAAGCGGCTAGGGCGGAGGCAGAAAAACTTGTTGGAAAAGAAAATGTTTTAATAGTTGAACCAAATCAAAATTATACAATTGATAATATGAGCTTTTCCACAACTTATGCATTTAATGTGGATAAACCTTTTCATCCAAAAGCAAATAATTGGGTTGGATATATTATTGACCTTGATGGCACAAAATATTATATTGCAGGAGATACAGATAATATCCAAGAAATAAGAAATGTTATTGCTGATGTGGCATTTTTACCAGTTGGCGGAACTTATACCATGGACTATAAAGAGGCGGCAGATTTAGCAAATGTATTAAATGTAAAAACAGTAGTTCCAACTCATTATGGAAGTGTAGCTGGCAAAAAGGAAGATGGAGAGAATTTTAAAAGATTAGTAAAAAATAAAGAAGTTGTAGTTTTTGATTTATAAATTAGCATTGATTAAAAGATTTTGCAAATATAATAAAATAAGCTAACTAGAATTTGCAAAAGCCCTTAGTTATTTAATTAACTAAGGGCTTTTACATTGGACTAAGTGAAAGAATCTAATTTTTCACTTAATTTTTGTAAGCTATAAAAGTTTACAGCTCAATGTGCGTTACCAGGAATACTGTTTCATTTTCAGTTGCCTGATAATCGATGCTTACGGTATCTGCTACGGTCATAAATACTTGTCTTGGGTTCAGTTTGATGGACGACATATACAAATTGCTATCTCCATCAAGTTGTAAACAGTAATATGTTGTTCCATCAATAGAAACTTGTGACAAGAATGCTATTGTGCCAGAAGTACTTAGAGTCTCAGATTCAGGAGCTTCTTCTACTATAGAAGTAACACCTAATCTCTCGAGATAAAGAGAAAGTGCTTCTTCTACAGTAGGTGCTTGTACAGCTATTGAATAATTAGACACATTGCAAAGTGCGTATCTTTGAATTAAAGATGCACCGTCTTTAAGTGTCATAAAGTATGTTGGCTTTCCCGCAATGTTTATTACAGTGGGGAATGTAGCCGTATACTTTAAGTCTGATACAAGTCCTTCTACTGCGGATTGAGCGGAAGATTCTTCGGCACCAACACAACTGTAAAATTTTGCTTTACCTGTTCTTGGACTAACCAGAACAAAACCAATGTTGGACTCAGAGCTATTTGCAGGAGTTATACCTGTATAAAATACAATACCATCTTTGGACAATGTGGTATTATATCCTGCAAAACCGTGACTAGCATAAGCAAAAGATGTGTGATTCTTATTGTTATTAGAAAAGTTGAAATAGCCATTTGCAAGGCTATAATGATTTTCAACCAAGTTCATTAAATAATCACGGTCGAAAGCATGATCAACCCATTCTGGTAAATTTTCAACAACATACTTTTCACTTTCACCTGTGCAAGCATTAGTAATTACGAAAGAGTCCTCTTTCATACCGCCCAAAAGTCCAATATGAGGATTCTTTATGGACGTTATCCAAAAAGGATTACCTTCTTCATCAATTTCAAAAAATGATTTTCCAAACATTGCACTTGGATATTGATTTCTTAAGTGCCTTTTTAAATCATATTCAAAAAATGCTGAAGGAGAGTAACGAACGGGTTCTTCTAATGTTACCAACTTTGCTTCTTGAGTTACTGCATCTACAAGAACATAACCAGGGAGTCCAGTAGACGAAGCATTGAGATATTCGAAGAAACCACCATAGTTTATGGGGCTAATCCGATATTGATTGCCATGATACAATATAAGATTGTATTCAGAATTTACACTGTACCAAGATGGGTTTGCAATATTTGCCAGAGTTCTGTCTCCAATGTTTTGCGCTGTTCCAACATCTACAACTGCCAAGTTTTCAAGGTGTGTTGCAGAAGCAACATCATTTGCAAAAGCTGTTTCATCGCTTTCTTCAATCTCAATCATGCTCTGGTATTGTTTCCAGTTGATGAGTTTTGAAGAGAAAAAAGAAGCAGCTAAAATAAATACAAAAAATACTGCTGCTACAATTCCAATACCAATTTCAAAGATACTTAGCTCTTCATCGGCAATGATTGTAAACAAGGAAGCAAAGAAGAGGTAAATAACCAAAAAACTAAAAATGAACCACAACAATCCATAAGACTGAAGATTCATAGCTGGTAAAGCCAAGTAGTTGGTTAATATACCTAGCAATACAGTCGGTATTAATGCGATAAGCCGTGGAGCAACCATAAAACATCATCCTTTCTTTAGAGTAAATGCTCCAAATTGCGAATTTAGCATAAGCTAATACTGTAATTATATCATAGTTTACAGAAAATGTAAACATTTTTGGAAATGGAAAAATTTGATTGTTTCGATTCAGAAATATATTAACTTTCAGTCAAATATATAATACCTAAAGACTGCATAAATAAGAATGGCGTGCGTTACCGAAAGCCAAGATTTCGATGCACTAATGTGCATTTTGCTTCGCAAATATGCACATGCCTAAGGAAAGTGGCTTCGCCACAAGCGATGAGCTTTGCTTTAGCTTACTTAAAGTAACCATTATTTTACACAATTGTTCCGCCATTTACATTTATTATTTGCCCTGTAACATATCTAGAATCATCACTTGCCAAATACAAATAAGCAGGAGCAAGTTCAAAAGGCTGGCCAGCTCTTTTTAGAGGGGTTTCTGCTCCAAAAATTTCAACCTGTTCTTTTGTAAAAGATGCAGGAATAAGAGGAGTCCATATTGGACCAGGAGCGACAGCATTTACACGAATTTTTGAGTCTGCAAGAGATAGTGCTAATGACTTTGTAAATACTGTAATTGCACCTTTTGTAGCAGAGTAATCTATTAAATTTTTCTTCCCATCAAATGCAGTAATAGATGTTGTGTTTATAATACTGCTGTTTTCTTTTAAATAAGGAAGTACTGCCTTGGTCAAATAGAAAAATGTATAAATATTTGTTTCAAAAGTATCTTTTAGTTGCTGACTAGATATATTTAGTATGCTATCTTGCGGAAATTGAACACCACAGTTATTAACTAAAATATCAATTTTGCCAAATGTTTTCATAGTAGTTTCAGCAATATATTTAGATAAATTTTCATCACGTAAATCACCTGAAATAAGCAAACATTTTCTTCCAAGCCCTTCAATGACTTGTTTTGTATAATTTGCATCTCTATGTTCATTTAAATAACTTATTACAACATTTGCTCCTTCTTTAGCAAATAAAACACTTACTGCTCTACCAATTCCGCTATCTCCACCTGAAATTATAGCAACTTTTCCTTCTAACTTTTTGCTAGCAATATAATTAGGATTTTCATAAATAGGTAGTGGCGTCATTTTATATTCAAGACCTGGTTGCAAATCTTGATGCTGAGCTGGAAAAGTACGAGGCACTTTAGTGCAATCCTCCTTATATCCTATGTATGGTATTGTTGGATAATTTTCATTCATAATAAATTTCATTCCTTTCTAAGGCACACATAGTTATGAAAGTAAATTTCTTTCAAACTAATAAATTCCTTCCTTTTTGCTTTGTTAAAAGCCAATGCATTTAATGTTTTTATAACTAAAAAATTCATAATGCTTTTATAATTATATTCGTAATTATAAAAAATATGACAATAAAAATTTTGCTTGTATATAAATTTTTCCCGTGATAAAATATTATGCAAGAAGCAAAGGTTGAAATGTTAATTTTTTCAACTAAGTTTAAGCCTTCAGAAAGGATGAAAATAAAATGGTTAAAGTTTTATTTGTATGTTTAGGAAACATTTGCAGGTCACCAATGGCGGAATTTATTTTTAAAGACTTGGCAAAAAAGGAAGGCCTTGAAAAATTTGTAATAGCAAGGTCAGCAGGTACAACTTATGAAACTACAGGACAAGATATGCATGAAGAAGCTAAATTAAAGTTGAATGAAAAAGGTATTCCGTATAGAAGGCATAGAGCGAGAAGGATGCAAAAAAGAGATTATTCAAATTTTAATTATATAATTGGAATGGATGAACAAAATATCCAAAACATTTATAATATTTGTGGAGAAGATACACAGTCAAAAGTTCATAAACTTTTAGATTATACAGATTGCCCAAAAGATATAGATGATCCTTGGTATACAGGAAACTTTGAAAAGGCATATGAAGATATTTTGAAAGGATGTAAAGCTCTTCTAAAATTTATTAAAGAAAAGCATAATTTGAATTTTGACAAAGATTATACTAAAGAAGAATTGGTTTCTTTAATATATGAAGATATGAAAAAATATGCTGCAATTACACCAAGTGATGGCAAAATAATTGAATATTTTGCATTAGGTTCTAAAATAATAGACATAAGAGTGTGGATTTCAGATATGTATAGCATTGAATTAGATGACGAAGATGCAATTCCAACTTTAAAAAATTACTACAAAGATTTAGAAGAATACATACGAAGATTTGAAAATTAGAAAAAGACTAATACATTTTGAATTTTTACATGGCATTTTGTAATTTAGAAAGGAATAATTCAAAAAATGAACATAGAAAAAGACTTGTTTAATATGCAGGACAAAAAATATAGGGAATTTCAAATAAAATTATGTCCAGGTGTAAATAATATTATAGGAGTTAGAATACCGGAACTTAGAAAATATGCAAGAAAGATAAGCAAAACAGTAAATGTGGCAGATGTACCAACTAAATATTATGAAGAAATTATGTTAAAAGGAATGTTAATAGGTTTAGAAAAAGATTTAAATTTTGAGCAAATAGAAAATTTCATTCCACTTATAAATAATTGGGCTGTTTGCGATACATTTTGTGGTAGCTTAAAGAAAACAAATGCAAACAAAGAGCAAATGTGGAAGTTTTTGCAAAAGTATTTAAAATCTAAAAAAGAGTATGAAATAAGGTTTGCAGTTGTAATGATTTTGCAATACTACATTGACGCAAATTATATAGATAAGGTTTTGAACATCCTTTCTAAAATTAATCATAAAGGCTATTATGCTCAAATGGCTGTAGCTTGGGCGTATTCAATCTGCTTTGTAAAGTTTTATGATAAAACAAAAAAGTTTTTTGAAAGTATAATCATCAAGAGTAAAATAGATTCTTTTACATATAATAAATCTATCCAAAAAGCAATCGAATCTTATAGGCTTACTAAAGAACAAAAAGATGAGCTACGAAACATGAAAAAACTATAATAGAAAGACCAATATATGTTCTGGAGCTTTTAGCGAGGCGTAGCGAACAAAGGGACAATAAACTTATGTCTTTTTCTTAGAAGCGCAGACGGAGCGTGCGAGCGTTGAGCCGAATAGGCGAACCGCGAAGTAAATGCGGAAGAATGTATATTGGTCTTAGTTGAGTTATATGTTTTGAGTATAATTTATCCACAAACCGGAAACAATATGTGTAAAAACATATTCGGGGAGTGGAATTTTTTATGTATAAAATATTAAATACAAAAGAAATTGTACTAGATAAAAAATTACTAAAAGAATATTTAGCAAAACTAGCAGCAGATAGCATTATAAAAGAAAAATCGAGCCTTGACACTTATCCAATTCCTAGGGTTTTGGATAATTTTGAGTATATATCTTTGGTATATACTCTATTAAATCAGCACGTTAAACTTGGAATTCCAATACATCCAGCAGGCGAGTGGCTTTTAGATAATTTTTATTTAATAGAAAATACAGTAAAAATTCTACAAAAAAGTTTATCAAAAAGTAAATATGAAAAATTTCCTAGAATTGCAAATGGGGTAAATGCGGGTTTTGCAAGAGTTTTTGTGTTATGCAATGAAATTGTTATGAACACAGATGGCAGAGTTGATGAAGATGAGCTAACTGAGTATATTCAGGCTTATCAAACACAGAAAAATCTTTATATGAATGAAATCTGGAATATAGGTATTTTTTTGCAAATTTCTATAATAGAAAAAATAAGATCTATTTGTGAAAAAATATTTTTGTCGCAAATGCAAAAGTTTAAAGTTGAAAATATGGTGCAAAGAATATTGGAAAATAAAAATGTTAAAAAACTAAAATTAGATGTTGATTTATATTCTTTTATTGAATATATGGCATACAGACTAAAAACTTATGGCAAAGAAGCGGCTCCATTTTTGGAAATATTGGAAGATCAAGTTCAAAAAAATGGTATGACTTTAAGTGATGTTATAAATAAAGAACATTTTGATATAGCTCTAAAGCGAGTTTCTATGCAAAATTCTATTCTTAGTATAAAGGCTATAAACAGAATGGATATTTTGTCGATTTTTGAAAATACAAGCATTGTTGAAAAAATGCTAAACACAGATGAAGTATATAAAAAAATGGATTATCAAAGTAAAGCAAATTACAGAAATGCTATTGAAGAAATTTCTAAAAAAAAGAAGCTTTCAGAAGTGTATGTTACTCAAAAAGGCCTTGAACTCTGCAATTTAAAATTGAAAAATAATACAAATGACACGAAAGATGATGAAAGAATTAATCAAGATATCAAAAAAGTGACAAGTGTTCAAGATTATGCTACTTATGGTAATCAAAAAAATGAAAACAATGAAAAAACAGATATTGAAAAGAAATCTCATGTAGGATACTACCTTATAGCTGATGGAAAATCACAATTACTTAGTAAATTATTAAATAAAAAGGTAAAAACTATTTCTAACAGTACAAAGTCAAAATTATATGTGGCAGGAGTTTATATATTAACAATTGCAATAACAATTTTACTATGCACAAAATCTTGGCTTTTGGGCTTATTATGTTTTATACCTTTACAAAATGTTGTAACAAAATTTTTGCAATATGTTTTAAGCAAAATAGTAAAACCAAAAGTGCTTCCAAAATTAGATTTTCAAGAAGAGGGGATTCCAAAGGAATATACTACAATGTGTGTTATTCCAGCTCTTCTAAAAGATGAAAGTGATGTTACAGAGTTTATGCATAAGCTTGAGGTGTATTATCTTGCAAATAAGACAGATAATTTATATTTTACGCTTCTTGGAGACTGCACAAGTGAAAAAAGTGAAAGAAAAAATATTGATGAAAAAATTGCAGAAACAGGCAAAGAAATTGTAAAACAGCTAAACAGTAAGTATGGAAATATTTTTAATTTTATATACAGAAAAAGAGAATGGTCCAGCAGTGAAAGATGCTTTATGGGCTGGGAGAGAAAAAGAGGAATTTTAACTCAACTAAACGAGTATTTAGTGATTGGAAAAAATCCGTTTTGGGTTAATACTTGCAAAGATTTACCTAAAATTAAATATGTTATAACAATAGATAGTGACACAAGTTTATCTTTGAACCAAGCAGAAAAGTTAGTAGGAACCATAGCACATGTATTAAATAAACCAGAAATAAATAAAATTACAAATACAGTAGTTTCAGGTCATGCGCTTATACAACCAAGAATTGGAGTTGGAATTAAAGACGAAAGAAAAACTATTTTTTCTAGACTTTTTGCAGGCTCTGGAGGAACGGACCTTTATGCAAATGCGATTTCAGATGTTTACCAAGATAATTTTGATGAAGGAATTTACACAGGAAAAGGAATATATGATGTAGATGTTTTTTATGATGTGCTTAAAGACGCAATACCTGAAAATAGTGTCTTAAGCCATGATTTATTAGAAGGAAGTTATTTAAGATGTGGGCTTGCTTCAGATATACTTTTAATGGATGGCTATCCTTCAAATTATATTTCATATAGGAAAAGAAAGCACAGATGGATAAGAGGAGATGTGCAAATTTTACCTTGGCTAAATTCCACACTAAATACATTGTCTAAATATAAAATTTTAGACAATTTGGCAAGAGATTTAGAAGATTTTTTTGAATTATTAATAATAATAGCTTGCTTCATTTTAGCCATATTTAATAAAGCAAATTCAGGGTTATTTTTGAGCTTAGCAATTATATTTTTAGCATTTTCTAGTATCCTTGAACTTTTGGATATTTTTATGAACTACAAAGCAGAAGAACAAAGACTAATTTCAAAAGAATTCACAAAAATTCAAGGTAGTATTTATAGATTTTTTATAAAACTTTCCATTTTGCCAGATATGGCTTATTTGGAAATTAATGCGTTTATAAAAAGTTTGTATAGAATGAAAATATCTCACAATTTTATGCTTGAGTGGACAACTGCAAATGATGCAGAAAAAAACAGTCAAAAATCTGCAAAAGGATATTATTTGTCAATGCTTCCAAATGTCATTTTAGGTGTAATTTTAGCAATTTTAGCTGTAGGAAAAATATATTTTAAAGGCACGTGGTTAAATAACGGCTTTGTAAATATATTTTTGAGTGAAGAATTTAGTATTGTTTTCTTGGCTTTGTCCGCAATTTGGCTATTGGCACCATTTATAATGTATAAACTAAGTCTAAAAAATGAGAAAAAGTTATCTGAAAATATTTCAAAGGAAGACAAAGAATTTTTATTAGATAAAGCAAAGAAAACTTGGCAATATTTTAAAGATAATATGGTAAATGGCTTGCCATCAGACAATTATCAGCCAGACAGAAAAATAAAAAGGGCAGAAATAACATCTCCAACAAATATAGGACTAGCTTTAATGTCAATGGTTTCTGCTTATGATTTAAAGTTTGAAAGCTTAGAAGATACAGTTTCCATGATAGAAAAAACAATAACAACAATTGAAAATTTGCCAAAATGGAATGGTCATTTATACAATTGGTACAATATTTATACTTTAGAAGAGGTAAAACCTGTTTTTATTTCGTCAGTGGATAGTGGAAACTTGGTGGGATATTTGTATACGGTTAAACAATTTTTAATAGAAATTTTAAAAAATAATTATAACTTAGAAACTGAAAAACAAGGAATTAACACAAAAAGAGAAAGCTCATTAAAAAATAGTGTAGAACTAGACGGCAAATTAAAAGATGAAATAGTTTCATTAGTAAAACGAATAGATAGCCTAATTCACCAAACAGACTTTAGTAAATTATATGATTACAAAATTGGTCTATTTTCAGTCGGATATAACTTAGAAACAAACACTCTAGTAAACTCATATTATGATTTACTTGCATCAGAAGCAAGGCAAACAAGTTTAATAGCAATTGCAAAAAGAGATGTACCAAGCAAACATTGGAATAATTGTTCAAGGCTTTTAACAACTATGGGATTATATAAAGGGTTAATTTCATGGGGAGGAACAGCTTTTGAATATTTAATGCCAACAATAAATATACCATCATATGAAACAACTTTGTTAGACGAATCTTGCAGATTTTCAATTTTAAGCCAAAGAAAATATGCAAAAAAATTAGGCATACCTTGGGGAATTTCAGAGTCAGCATATAACACAAAAGATTTTAAAGGCAATTATCAATACAAAACTTTTGGAGTACCTTGGCTTGGGCTAAAAAGAGACTTAGATGATGAGGTAGTTATAAGTCCATATTCAACAGCAATGGCTCTTACATTTTGTCCAAACGAGGCAATAGAAAATTTAAAAACTATTGCTGAAAACCTAGATACAGGCAAATATGGATTTTATGAATCAATAGACTATAAACCTAAAAAGGCTGTAAATAAAACATTTATGGCACATCACCAGGGATTAATTTTAACATCAATAAATAATTTGCTTAACAATAATATATTTCAAAAAAGATTTATGCAAAATGCTGAAATTGAAGGGGTAGAAATTTTGCTTGAGGAGAAAATGCCAAAAGATATGATTACAACTAAGGAAAGGAAGGAAAAAGTGGAAAAAATTAAATATAAAGATTATGAAGAATACACTGAAAGAACTTCTGGAATAAATGTGCTAGCAAATGAAAAATACTCTATTGTAATGAAAGATGATGGAAGCAGCTACAACAAATTTGGAAATGACATCATAAGCAACAATATTCATATTTACATTAAAGATGTAAATTCTAAGAAAATTTATGATACAGTATTTGAAACAAAGAGTAAAGAAGATAATAGTCCAAATAATCAGGATATAGACCAAACAAATCATCTAAAAGCAACAAATAATCAGGTGATTTTTACAACATCAGAAGACAAAGTGATTATTCAAGATGGTAATTTGATGATAACAATGCAAGTTACTATTGTGCCAAACTTACCAATAGAAATAAGAAAAATAAGTATAAAAAATACCGGAATGTCTCCACTAACGCTTGAAGTTACAAGTTATATGGATATTCTCCTTGCAAGTTTTAGAGATTTTTATTCACATCCCACATTTAATAAAATGTTTATAGATTATGAAAAAATAGATGATGGAATTTTATTAACTAGAAGGCGTAGAGAAGAAAAAAGGCAAAAAAGTTTTGTTGCAACAAATTTAGTTTATGATGAGGGAGACTTAGAATTTGAAATAGATAAAGAAAAATTCGTAAAAAGAGGGCATTTTGAAACAGAAGATAAAATTGTAGTAAGCAATTATGAAAATAGGGTAGATTATAAACTTCAAAATAGCAATGAACCTATTCCAGACTCAGTTGTGAATTCTTCGCAATTGTCTAAGAAAATAACTCAGACTATACAGCCAATTGTGGCAATGCGAAGATTAGTTAATGTAAAGCCAGATGATGTTCAAAATGTATATCTTATAAATGCTGCAGGAGATAGCAAAGAAGAAGCGGCCCAAAACTTAAAAGAATATATAAAATCTGAAAGGTTAAATAATATTTTTGATATTGCAAAAAGTCATAGTTTTGCAGAAGCAAGATATTTAAACATAAAGGGTAAAGATATAGATGTATACCAAAAAATTATTGAAAAACTATTATTTCCAGACTGTAAAAAATATAATATTGAACTTGATTTATCTAATGAAAAACTATGGAAATATGGAATCTCAGGAGATAATCCAATTTTGTTAGTTAAAGTAAGGGATAACAATGACACATATCTATTAAATGAAGTTACAAAATTAAAAGAATATTTGGATATGAAAAATATAGCTGTAGATATAATTGTAATATCTAAAAACAAAGTGCAAACTAATTTTAAAACTTTAATAAATATACCAAGTGAAGATAAAAGAGTAATAGAAGCAAGAGCAAACTTAATTTTAGATTCAAAACTTGGATCTATGTCTATTCAAATGAAAAGAGTAAATAATGAAAAAAGTGGCAAATTACAAAATAAAAGTTCAAATGGCAAAGAAAATTTAGATTCCCTAAATTTAAATGAGAAAAATCTAGAAAAGCCAAAAACTTTAATGTTAAAGCACGAAGATTCCGAAAAAAATATCGAATTTGATACAAGTAAATTATTATATTTTAATGGATATGGCGGATTTTCACAAGATGGTAATGAGTATCACATAATAGTAAACAAAAATAAAAAAACACCTGCTGTGTGGTGCAATATAATGGCAAATGATAAATTTGGAACAGTAGTTACAGAAGGCCTTGGAGGATACACTTGGTACAAAAACTGTAAAATGGATAGAATAACAGAGTTTTCAAATGATGCTTATTTAGACAAACCATCAGAAATGATTATTATGCAGGAAGTGGACGAAAAAGATATTTTTTCCAAAAATAAAGAGACAGCTATCTCAAATCAAATCTCTTTGGAAGATAAAAAATCTTTAAATAAAACAATAAACAATTCTTTTGGTATTAGCCCAAATATTTTAGGGGATACAGGAAACTATCACATAACATATGGGTTTGGATATTCAAAATATCAGCATATATACAAAGATGTAGAAGAAGAACTAACAATATTTGTTCCAGTAAATGATAGTCTAAAAATTAGCAAATTGAGTTTGAAAAATACAAGCTTAAAAAAGAAAAAAATAAAAATACTTTATGATGTAGACTTTGTACTTGGAGAAAGAAAAGATAGATTTATAAATTATTTGTATAAAGAAAATTATAATCTATTATTAGTAAAAAACAATATAAATCCAGAAAACTATGCGTATATAACAAGTAGTGAGAAAATAAATTGCAAAAATAATATGGTAGAAATAAATGTTGAAATCGAATCATTAGAAACTAAAGAAATAACCTTAATTTTAGGCGCAGAAGAAACCGAAACTGCTTGCATGGAAAATTCAAGTAAATATTTGCAAAAAGAAAGCAAGGCATTAGAAGAAGTAAAAAAATACTGGATGGATAAAGTCAAAATTGTAGAAGCAAAAACGCCATTAAAATCATTTAACATTATGCAAAATGGCTGGACAATTTATCAAACAATGGCATCAAGAAAGCTTGCAAAAACGGGATTTTATCAATCAGGTGGAGCAATAGGATATAGGGATCAATTGCAAGATGCAATGAATTTAAAATATTTAGATAGCAATATACTAAAAAATCAAATTATACTTCACGCAAAACATCAATTTAAAGAAGGCGACGTACTTCATTGGTGGCACAAATTAAACAATTTAGGAATCAGAGCAAGATACAGTGATGACCTACTTTGGCTACCATATACAGTTATAAAATATATAGAATTTACTGGAGATTTTAGAATACTAGATGAAGAAACAGAATATTTAGAAGGAAGAACTCTAAAAGAAAATGAGCATGATTTTATGTTTAATTTCAAAAACGGAGAAGACAAAGAAAGCATATATCATCATTGTATGAGAGCAATAAATAGGTCTATAAATTTTGAGTACTTTCCAAAAATTCAAGGTGGTGACTGGAATGATGGTATGAACAAAGTTGGAATAAAAGGTAAGGGCGAAAGCGTATGGCTAGGATTTTTCTTATATGGAATTTTAATAAAATTTGCTGAATATTCAAAATACGTTACAAGATTTGCAAACAAAGAAACAACCATAGCAATGCTTGCATCAAAGAAAAATGTGGATGTAAAAAATATAGATACAGATGAAAAATCTGATGAATATGAAAGACTAATGGAAATAGCAGAAAAATTAAGAAAAAACTTAAATACAGTAGGTTGGGATGGCAGATGGTATAAAAGAGCAACAACAGATGATGGAAAAGTGCTTGGAAGTGCAGTAAACAAAGAATGCAAAATAGATAGTATTGCACAAAGTTGGGCAGTACTCTCAAATGCAGGAGATAATGACAAAAAATATATAGCAATGGAAAACTTAGAAAAATATTTAATAGACAAAGAAAATAATATAGTAAAATTGTTAACTCCGCCATTTGAAAATGAAGAATTTAAACCGGGCTATATTGCATCATATGCACCGGGCATGAGGGAAAACGGAGGCCAGTACACCCACGCAGCAATTTGGGCAGCAATTGCAGAAACAATGCTAAACAAACCAGAAGAGGCTATGGAAATATACAAAATGATAAACCCAATAGAGCATAGCAAAACAGAAGAACAGGCAATGAAATACAAAGTTGAACCATATGCGGTAGAAGCGGATATATATGGCGAAAATGAATTTGCAGGCAGAGGTGGCTGGACTTGGTATACAGGCTCAAGTGGTTGGATGTTCACACTTCAAACAGAATATATACTAGGACTAAAAATTCATCACGGAGAATTAAAAATAAAACCATGCCTGCCAAAAGATTGGAACGAATTTGAAGTAACTTTTAGGTGGAAAAATGCGAAGTACAATATAAAGTATGAAAGAAAGAATGAAAATTCTATCAGCAATACAAAAGAAGAAAAAAATGATAAAGCTAAAGAAAACAAACAAGCCTTAGACTTAAGTAATGAAAATGTTCAAATGTATTTAAATGGAGAAAAAGTTGATGAAATACATCTCAAAGACGAAGGCGAGTTTGAGGTGAAGGTGGAATTTTAAAAAAGCTGACACAGGAAGCCCTGTGTCAGCTTTGCGGTTAATTTTTGAGTGCTACGTCAACCATGGTACTTAAGGCAATGGCTACGCATGTACCCAAAACGATAATGACGATTTGAGCTATACTTGTTAAGCCAGCCAGTGTCAAATTAAAAAACTTTCAATTTTTGATTGATAAATTCCCATAATTGTGATATAAATATAGCTATGAGAAAATTGGCTTAGTGTATGTATTAAAATATACCTAAGGCAAACAATTAAAATATGCTTAAAACATAGCAATAAAATTTGCTAAAAATATAGAAAGGTGGGACTTTTGTGCAAAATACCGTAACAAACACAAATACATATGATGATTCAAAAAAGAAAATATTAATAGTAGATGATGAGCCATCAATTCAAGATTTATTAGTATTTAATTTAGAAAAAGAAGGATATAAAACAATTACTGCAAGCGATGGAGAAGAAGGGATTTCTCTTGCACTTTCACAAAATCCTGATTTAATTTTATTAGATGTTATGCTTCCAAAAGCAGATGGACTTACTGTGTGTAAAAAAATTAGACAAACAATGAGCAAAGTTCCAATAATAATGTTATCTGCCAAGGGAGAAGAAATAGATAAAATCTTAGGACTAGAAATTGGCGCAGATGATTATATGACAAAGCCTTTTAGCATTAGAGAATTAATCGCTAGAGTTAAGGCAAATTTGCGCAAAATGGACCAAAGTGATGATTTATCTCAAGCAGGTATTAGAAGCAACAAAGTAGTAGTTGGAGATTTAAAATTAGACTTAGATAAGTTCGAGGTAGAAGTTAGAGGGCAAAAAGTTACTGACCTTACAAGACGTGAATTTGAAGTATTAAGATATTTAGCACAAAAACCAGGACAAGTTGTTACAAGAGAAGACTTGCTAGAAAAAGTATGGGGATATGAATATTATGGAGATATAAGAACAGTAGATGTAACAATTAGAAGAATAAGAGAAAAAATAGAAAAAAATACAGCAAATCCAAAAATTCTTATAACAAAAAGAGGAGTAGGATATTACATAGAGTCAAAATAGGATGTGGCGAATAAAAAAATGTATGCTCTAAGAAAAAATATAAGTTAAAATGTTCTCAGAAAACAATCGATTATAATTGGAGGCATAATTTGTGAAAAATTTTCAAATGAAAATAATACTTCTACTATATGTTGTTTCAATTGCAATAATATGTTTTTTTACAATATATTTTTCACGTATATTGATTAATGCGGGTGCAAGTGGTGAATATATATCACAAATAAAAACAGTATCAATCGCTTCACTAATACTATTTTCAATTTTTACAATAATTTTAGCAATTGTAGAAGTAAAAAAATATATTGAGCCAATGTCAAAAATGCTTAAAGGCGCAAAAAAAGTTATATTTAGTGCAGACATAAATAACATGGATACTAGCTCATCAAGTGATGATTTAACAGAGTCTTTTAATGAAATGGTAAATGAGTTAAAGCAAAACTTAAAAGATGCAAATAGTGAAAAAAAGCAAAAAGAAACTATTTTAAAACATATGACAGATGGCGTTATAACCTTTAATATGGAAGGAAAAGTTACATACATAAACCCTGCAGCTAAGCAATTGCTTGGAGTAAAAAATAATGATACAACATTTAAAGATATATTTGGTAAATTTTCAGACATAAATATGGAAAAAATAATTTACCTAGACAGTTGGACATCATCAGAAAAGAAAATAGAAAATGATCAAGGTACAATGAGCTTGTTTTTTATACCATTTAGAGATGATTTAGATATGCCGGCAGGCGTAATGGTTGTTATACAAGATATAACAGAGCATGTAAAATTAGACAATATGCGAAAAGAATTTGTGGCGGATGTGTCACATGAGCTAAAAACACCTATAACTTCAATTAAGGGTTATTCTGAAACACTTCTAGATGGCGATTGTGACAAAGAAACTGAGAAGCACTTTTTGCATGTTATAGATGATAATGCAGACAGAATGGAAAGATTAGTACAAGATTTGCTTACTCTTTCAAAATATGACAACAACAGAGCAACTAATAAGCCAACTGAATTCGACTTAGGAGAATTAGCTAAGCTTTGCAAAGAAAAGTTTGATATAGAAATAAAACGTAAAAATCAAGATGTAAATTGTTTTGTTACAGCAGATGTACCTAATGTTTATGCAGACAGAGATGGCATAGAAAGAGTAATATTAAATATTTTAAGTAATAGTATTAAATATACGCCAGAAGGTGGAAAAATAGACATTTATGTAGGATATGTGCATAATGATGCATATGTTAAAATAAAAGACACAGGTATTGGGATACCAAAAAATGACTTAGACAGAATATTTGAAAGATTCTATAGAGTGGACAAAGCACGTTCTAGACAACTTGGAGGAACTGGTCTTGGACTTTCTATAGCTAAGGAAATTATTGAAAAAAATAATGGAAGTATAAATATTAAAAGTAAGGTAAATGAGGGAACAGAAGTAGTAATACAAATACCTGTAAAAAAGAAATAAAATATTTATGAAATTTTAGCTAATGAAAATTTGGCAAACAAAATAACAAAAAGTAGTTTGGAGGCAAATTTTTGTAATGAATGATAGAATAAAAAACATATTGGAATGGATATATTGTATTCTTATTGCAGTAGTTATAGCAATACTAATTAAATACTTTATAGGCACTCCAACTATTGTAAAACAAACCTCAATGTGGCCAACACTAGAGCAAAATGATAGACTTATATTAAATAGATTGCCTAGAACATTTGGAAAAATGCCTGAAAGAGGGGATATAATTACATTTGAAGCACCAAGTAATAATGCTACAGGTTTAAATGCTAGCGATATAGATAATCCAGTTGCAAAATATGATAACGAACCAACCTCATGGTGGGGCAAATTTACATATCATGTATTGGAAATAGGCAAAGAAAGTTATATAAAAAGAGTCATAGCTTTGCCAGGAGAGCATGTAGAGCTTAAAGATGGAAAAGTATATATAAATGGAGAAGAATTAGACGAGCCATATCTTAAAGATGATGTTATAACCGAGCCAACAGGAGTTTTAAGAGATTTTGTAGTTCCAGAAAACACAATATTTGCAATGGGAGATAATAGAGAAGGATCAAAAGATTGTAGAGCCTTTGGATGTATACCTCTTGAAAGAGTTGAGAGCAAGGTTGTGATTAGGTTTTGGCCACTTAATAAGTTTGGCAAAGTGGATTGAAAAGTGAGGAAGTAAATGCAATTATTTGAAAACATAGTTGGAAATGATAAAATAAAAGAATCTTTGCAAAATGCAGTAAAATCTAATAATGTATCGCATAGTTATTTGTTTGTTGGAAAAGCAGGAGTAGGCAAAAAGCTTTTTGCAAAAGACTTAGCCAAAAAGGTAATGTGCCTTGGAAGTAATAATCTTGTTCAAGATAATGGTACTCAAAACAATGGCACCCATGATAATGTTGCCCAAGGTAATAGTATTGCAAATAATAGTGTAAAGAATGAGAAGGCAAGTCTTAAATTTGACAACTGCGATTCTTGCATTAAATTTGATGCAAATAGCAATCCCGACTTTAGCATTATAATGCCAGATGGAAAAAGTATAAAAATAGAGCAAATACGTAACTTGCAAGCAAGAATAGTAGAAAAGCCAATAAGCTCAAGCAAAAAAGTATACATTATAGATGATGCAGACACAATGACAGAAGAAAGCCAAAACTGTTTATTAAAAACATTAGAAGAACCACCAGAATATGCAATGATAATCTTAATAGCATCAAATGAAAATCGAATGCTTCAAACAATAAAATCAAGATGTGTTATAATAAGATTTGAAGATTTAACAGATGAAGAAATATCTCAAATACTTCATACAAATGACCAGGATATAATAAGATTATGCGAAGGTAGTGTTGCAAAAGCAGATGCTATTTCTGAAAAAAAAGAAACATTTGCTGGATTAAAAATTATTGCAGATTATTTATGCAAAAACAGCTTAATAGATGTATTAAACAATTCAGATTTGTTATATTCATCAAAAGATGATATAATGACATTGCTAGACTTTTTAAATATAATATTTTTTGAAAAAGCAAAAGAAAATATTAAATATTCAAAGGCAATAGATATAATAGAAAAAACAAAAAAGAAGATTATGGCAAATAATAATTATGATATGTGCATAGACTATATGTTAATGCACATATGGGAAGAATTGCATAAATAACAAATTTTTATGCTACGTTTGCAGAAATGTTTTAAACAAATATTGAATTAATATTTATTTAATTAAACAATAATAAAAAGCAAGAAAGGAGGCTTAATTACAATGGTAAAAGTAGTAGGGGTTAGATTTAGAAAACCAGGAAAAATATATTTCTTTGATCCGGGAAACTTAGATGTAAGAAATGGTGACGAAGTTATAGTAGAAACCGCACTAGGACAAGAATATGGAACTGTAACAGTAAATTCTAGAAACTTACCAGATGATAAGGTAAAAAAAGAATTAAAGAAAATTCTTAGAATAGCTAATAAAGATGACAGAAAACATCAACAAGAAAATTTAAAAAATGAAAAAAAGGCATTTGATATTTGCCAAAAGAAAATAAAAGAACATAAATTAAAAATGAATTTAGTTGAAGCAAGATACTTATTTGACAATGCAAAGCTATTATTTTATTTTACAGCAGACGGAAGAATAGACTTTAGAGACTTAGTAAAAGATTTAGCAAGTATATTTAGAACAAGAATAGAACTTAGACAAATAGGTGTTAGAGATGAGATAAAAAGGATGGGAGGAAACGGCCCTTGTGGTAGAGAACTTTGCTGTTGCTCATTCCTTAAAAAATTAGATGTAGTAACAATAAAAATGGCAAAAGAACAAAATTTATCTCTAAATGCATCAAAAATTACAGGCTCTTGTGGCAGGCTAATGTGTTGCTTAAAATACGAGCAAAATGTGTATGAAGACAAATTAAAAAAATTGCCTAAACTTGGAGCAATAGTAAGCACAGATGAAGGCGAAGGCACAGTTGAAGGCATAGAAGTATTAAATGAAGTATTAAAAGTTAAACTAAAAGATAACGAAGATAACTTCTATTATAAAAAATATAATGCATCAGATGTAAAAGTATTAAAAGACGGCAAGAAAGAAGTAGAACAAGAAGTTAGCGAAGAAGACTTAAAAGAATTAGAACAAATGGAAAAAATGGATAAAATGGAAATAAGCTCATCAAATGATGATGAGGTGTAAATCGCTTTGAAATATATTTTGAAAATACTTGAAAACTAAATAGAATGTGAGTTAAAATATAAAACAAGAAAAAAGACAGTAGAAATTACAGCATTAAATTGAAAAAATCAAAGAAAAATAGACTTGAAAGGTGGTGAAACATATGGCATACAAAATTTCAGACGCTTGTGTACAATGCGGTGCTTGTGCAGCATCTTGCCCAGTAAACTGCATATCACAAGGTGAAAATAAATATGTAATTGACAAAAGCAAATGTATAGAATGTGGAACTTGTGCTTCTGTTTGCCCAGTTGGCGCTCCAGAAATCGACAATGACTAATACATAAATAAACAGTGAGTAAAAATATTAAGAAAAAATTATTGAACTACTCTTGACAAATTCAAAAGTGGGTGCTAAAATAATTGCAGTAAATCCTATGATATATAGAATTTACTCAAGGTTTCAAGCTTTTTCATTGGGAGGTCCTTCGGGACCTTCTTTTTTTTTCAGTTGGGGACGGTCCTAAATCGAAAATTTCTATTTTATTTTTCAATTTAAAAATTCCCATTCTGATTTTTTTCATTTTAGGACCGTCCCCAAACGAAAATTTTCGATTTAGGACCGTCCCCAACTGAAAAATTTTATTTATAAAAAACTAATTCTTCGGTCAGTTTGATTGACAACAAATAATTTTAAATATATACTATTTGTGAACAAAAGATAAAGCAATATTAGAAGAATTTAAAGGAGGCAATTAATGAAGGATTTAATTGAAATTAGATGGCACGGTAGAGGTGGCCAAGGAGCAAAAACAGCTTCATTACTTTTAGCAGATGCAGCCTTCAATACTGGTAAATATATTCAAGGTTTTCCTGAATATGGACCAGAAAGAATGGGAGCACCAATGACTGCATACAACAGAATAAGTACAACACCTATCAGAGTACATAGTAATGTTTATGAACCTGATTATGTTGTAGTAGTTGATGATACACTTCTTTCAGCAGTTGATGTTACATCTGGACTTAAAGAAGATGGAGCAATATTAATTAACACAACAAAAACAATTGATGAGATAAAGCCACTATTAAAAGGATATAAAGGTAGTGTTTACACAATTGATGCAAGGAAAATCTCAGTAGATGCGTTAGGAAGATATTTCCCAAATACACCAATGCTTGCAGCAATAGTTAAAGTTACAGGAATTATGTCAGATGAAGACTTCATAAAAGATATGGAAGGATCTTTTAAACATAAATTTGCTAAAAAGCCTGAAGTTATACCAGGAAATATGCAAGCAGTAGAAGTAGCTTTAAAAGAAGTTAAAAAAATACAATAAAAAATGATAAAAGTGGAAATAATACCACTTAGAAAGGAAAAAAGCGATGGAAATAAACAATAACACACCTTGGCAAGATATGACTAAAGGTGGAACAATTTATGATGCTGGAAACTCTAAAACATTTAAAACTGGTGATTGGAGAAGTATGAAACCAGTATTTCATCCAGATATTTGCAAACAATGTGGGTTATGTTTCCCAGTTTGCCCAGAAAATGCAATTCCAGTAAATAAAGAGCAAAAAAGAGAAAACTTTAATTACGACTTTTGCAAAGGATGCGGAGTTTGCGCAAAAGTATGCCCATTTGGAGCAATAACAATGGAAGAGGAGGGAGAATAATATGAGTATTAGAGAAAGACTAAGCGGAAATGAAGCAACAGCATTTGCAATGAAACAAATAAATCCAGATGTTGTAGCAGCTTTCCCTATAACACCTTCAACAGAAATTCCACAATATTTTTCTACATATGTAGATAATGGAGAAGTTGATACAGAATTTGTTGCAGTTGAAAGTGAACATAGTGCAATGAGTGCTTGTATAGGTGCTGAAGCAGCAGGAGCTAGAGCTATGACAGCTACATCAGCAAATGGTCTAGAATATATGTGGGAAATGGTACAAATTGCATCTAGTATGAGATTACCAATAGTTATGGCATTGGTAAACAGGGCAATTTCAGGACCACTTAATATACACAGTGACCATTCAGATGCAATGGCAGTAAGAGATAGCGGATGGATAATGTTATTTTCAGAAACAAACCAAGAAGCATATGATAATATGATAATGGCTCATAGAATAGCTGAAAATAAAGATGTATTACTACCACTTATGGTATGCCAAGATGGATTTATAACTTCACATTCTATTGAAAATATAGAATTAATAGAAACAGAAGATGTTAGAAAATTTGTAGGAACATATAAACCAGAACATTATTTATTAGATAGAAAAAATCCAATATCTATGGGACCTATGGATTTACAACCATATCTATTTGAACATAAAAGACAAGAGTGGGAAGCTATGAAAAATGCTAAACAAGTTATATTAGATGTAGCAAAAGATTTTGAAAAATTAACAGGTAGAAAATATGACTTGTTTGAAGAATACAAAATGGAAGATGCTGAATATGTTATAGTTTGCATGAACTCAACAGCAGGAACTGTTAAAAATGTAATAGACAGACTAAGAGCAAATGGTGTTAAAGCAGGACTTCTAAAAGTAAGAGTATTTAGACCATTCCCTGGTGAAGAAATTGCAAAAGCTTTGTCTAATGCAAAAGCAATTGCAATATTAGATAAAACACCAATCTTAAATTTAACAGGTGGGCCACTTTATGAAGATGTAACATCTTCTATGTTTACACTAAATATAAATGTACCAACAATAAATTATTGCTATGGTATAGGTGGTAGAGATGTAACAGAAAATCAAATAGAAAGTGTATATAAAGATTTACAAGACTTAAAAGATATGAGCGATCCTTATAGATTTTTAGGACTAAAAAGTAAATAATTAATTAAAAGCTAAAAAATAAATAAAGAGAATAAAACTAAATTCTACAAATATAAAATAATGATTATATAGATAACAAAAAAATATAAATCATTATAGAAAGGAAATAAAAAACTATGTATAATGTAAAAGAAGTAGTAGCAAATAGACCATCAAGGTTTTCAGAAGGACATAGAATGTGTGCAGGTTGTGGTGCTCCACCAGTAGCAAGAATGGTGTTAAGAGCAGTACATCCAGAAGACCATGTAGTTGTGTCTAATGCAACAGGCTGTATGGAAGTTTCAACTTGTATTTATCCATACACATCTTGGACAGATTCATATATTCATACTGCATTTGAATGTGCAGCAGCAACAGCTTCAGGAGCAGAGGCTGCGTATAAATCATTAAAAAAACAAGGAAAATTACCAGAAGATGAAAATACAAAATTCATTTGTTTTGGTGGAGATGGTGGAACATACGATATAGGTATACAAGCTCTTTCAGGCGCTATGGAAAGAGGTCATGATATGACATATGTATGCTATGATAATGGTGCATATATGAATACAGGTATTCAACGTTCATCTGCAACACCACAATTTGCAGATACAACAACATCTCCAGCAGGAAGTGTTATACCTGGAAAAATGCAAGTAAGAAAAGATTTAACAGAAATAATGGTAGCTCATCATTTACCATATGTAGCTCAAACTGCAGCATATATGAATTTTAAAGATTTATATGAAAAAGCAGAAAAAGCTATATATACAAAAGGAGCAAAATTCTTAAATGTACTTGCACCATGTCCAAGAGGTTGGGGCTATCCAACAGAGGACTTAATGAAAATAAATAAATTAGCAGTAGAAACATGCTACTGGCCAATGTATGAAGTTGTAGATGGTGTATATCATATAACATATAAACCAGCTAAAAAACTACCAGTTGAGGAATTCTTAAAACCACAAAAGAGATTTAAACATATGTTTAAACCAGGTAATGAATGGATGATAGAAAAATTCCAAGAAGAAGTAGATAAAAGATGGAATGAACTTCTTGCAAAAGAAGAAATGACAAATAAATAATTTTTTTCAGTTGGGGACGGTCCTAAATCGAAAATTTTCGATTTAGGACCGTCCCCAACTGAAAAAAAGTCTATAGGTTTACGCAAAATATTTGCATAATTTTACTAAATGATTTTCTTGAAATTCCCCTTGTTAAAACTTAAATTTAGTGATATAATATAATACTAGTTTAAGAACGAAAAAATGTAATTTATAAATTGTAAAAAGCTTGTATTTTCTACAGAAAAATTTGGATAAGTTTTACATATAATAATTATAATTTTATTGGGGAGTAATAAAATGATTGTAAATGATGAGGTTTTACATGAACTAGAGATTTCGGCGGGAGACAAAAGAGCGCAAAAAGCATATGATATTAAATCAAATAACAATGTTAAAATTACAAAAGTTAATTACGAAAATTCAAATAATTTTTCAATTCATGCAGAAGTTAAGGGGACAAATGACACTTACCACACATATATAGAAGTAAATAATGGAGAAATAGAAAATTTGAGCTGTACTTGCCCAGATTATGAGTCAACTTACGGTACATGTAAGCATATTTTAGCAACCGCTTTAGAATTTAACAGTAACCCCGCATATGTGCAAATAAGCAAGGACAAAACAAATACCGCAAATAATAAAACTGCCCACAAAAATCAAAATAACGAAAAATATAGAATTTACAGACAAATGATAAGCTCATTTTATTTAGATGAGCAAAATGAAGAAAAAGCAAATTTGGTATATTCAGAAAAAGTAAAAATTGAGCCAAGATTAATATATAAAGATAACCTAAAAACATTTAGGCTAGAAGTTAGAATAGGCAATAAGCAAATGTATAAAATAAAAGATTTAACAGAGTTTTATACAAGAATGCAAGATGCCGAAATATATAAATATGGCGCAAAACTTGAATTTATGCATATTAGAGAAAACTTTGAAGAGGATAGCCTTCCACTTTTAGATTTTATTTTAAAATATGCAGAAATAATAAAGTACTCAAATGAAGCTGAAGAAAGATTTTATATGCCCGTGCTAGATAAAGCATATATTGTTTTGTCAAATACGGCATTGGACGAACTTTTTGAAATATTAAAAGGAAAAACAATAGAAATATACGGCGATTATTCCACAGAAAGCGTACAATTTGTGGATAACGAACCTGAAATTAAGTTTGAACTAAAAAATAAAAATGATACAGATTATGCGCTTGCTACTAACATTGATGTTTTCAATTATATTATTGTAGAAGGCAAAGAATTCACATACTTTTGGCAAGATGATAAAATGTATAAATGCTCAAAAAACTTTGAAAAGACAGTTATAAAATTACTTGATACATTTAAAGTTAATTTTACAAAAGAGATTGTTCTTAGAAAAGATGAATTTGCTGACTTTTATTCATTAATTATGCCACTTATGAAGGACAGAGTAAATATAAACAATGTAGATAGTGATGAACTTGCTGAATATTTACCCAAAAAGCTAAAGGTTAAAGTTTTCTTAGATTATAATAAGAAAAATTATATTACTGCAGACTTAAAATTTATATATGATGACTTCGAGTTTAGTCCATTTGAGCAAATAGATAAAAAGATTCCAAGGAATGCTGTAGAGGAATCAAAAGCATTAGATATGTTCAGCAAATCTGGATTTATGTATGACCAAAGAAATAACAAACTAGTGCTTGTAAAAGACGAGGATATATTCAATTTTTTACAAAAAGGTATAGAAGAATATGTTTCAAAATTTGAAGTTTTGGCAACTGAAGATTTTAAAAATAAGCAAATAATGAGACCAAAAATAAATTCAATCGGAGTTAAAATTGAGAATAATTTGCTAAGTATAGACTTATCTAATATAGATATAGACAGAAACGAAATAGCTGAAATAATGAGAAAATACAAACTAAAAAAGAGATACCATCGTTTGAAAAATGGTGAGTTTGTAGACCTAGAGAATTCAGAAACAATGGACATACTAGATAAAATTTCAGATAGTACAAATGCAAGCTATGAGGAACTAATTAGTGGAGAGCTAAAACTTCCTATTTATAGGGGAATGTACTTAGACAAAATACTAAAAAAGAACGAAAACATTGTTGTTAAAAAGGGAGAATCTTATAGAGGGCTTATAGATGATGTATATAATAGACAAATTTCGGATAAATTTCAAATTCCAAAGGGTTTAAAAGCAGATTTAAGAGAATACCAACAAGTTGGATTTGATTGGTTAAAAACTTTGGATGAATATAAATTAGGTGGAATTTTAGCAGATGATATGGGTCTTGGAAAAACTGTTCAATTATTAGCAGTTATAATGTCTTATGTTGAAAATACCAAAAAAGAAGAAAGAAGACCGGTCATAGTTGTATGCCCAAGTTCACTTACTTTAAACTGGAAAGAAGAAGCAAGCAAATTTACACCAAGCCTAAAAACTGTTGTAATTAGCGGAGATTCAAAGGCAAGAGAAAACATTATAAACAATATTCCTGATTATGATATAGTTATCACTTCATATGATTTGTTGAAAAGAGATATTAATTTATATAAAGAAAAAAATTATAATTTTAGATATATTATAGCTGATGAAGCTCAATACATTAAGAATAATAATACGCAAAATGCAAAAGTAATAAAAGAAATTAATGCAGATACAAAATTTGCATTAACAGGTACTCCAATAGAAAACTCTCTTGCAGAATTATGGTCAATATTTGACTTTATAATGCCAGGATACCTATATTCATACAATAAATTTAAAATACTTTATGAAACGCCAATAAGCAAAGATGAAGATAAAGAAGCTATGGCAAAATTAAAGAGCATGATTGAACCATTTATTTTGAGAAGAATAAAAGAAAATGTACTTACTGAGCTTCCAGAAAAAACAATAACTGTACTAAATAATGAAATGACAGGTGAACAACTAAAAATATATTTATCATATATGCAAAGTGCCAAAAAGCAGGCTAAAGAAGAGATTGAGGCAAATGGTATAGCAAATAGCCAGATTAAAATATTAGCTTTGCTTATGAGGTTAAGACAAATATGCTGCCATCCAGGGCTATTTATAGAAAATTATGAAGGAGAAAGTAGTAAACTAAATCAATGTATGGAAATAGTAAAAGATGCAATAAATGGTGGTCACAAAATACTATTATTTTCAGGATATTCATCAATGTTTACTTATTTAGAAAGAGAATTTAAAAAGGAGAATATAAAATATTTTAAATTAACAGGACAAACAAAAGTAGAAGATAGAATGGACTTGGTAAATGAATTTAACAATAATGACGATATAAAAGTATTTCTAATTTCTCTTAAAGCTGGTGGAACAGGTCTTAATTTGATAGGTGCAGACATGGTAATACATTATGACCCATGGTGGAATTTATCTGCTGAAAATCAAGCAACAGATAGAACATATAGAATAGGTCAAAAAAGGAATGTTCAAGTATACAAATTAATTACTAAAAATTCAATTGAAGAAAAAATATATAATTTGCAAGAAAGAAAGGCGAAACTTGCAGAAGATATGCTTTCAATGAATGAAACATTTATTAGTAAGTTGTCTAAAGATGAGATTATGGATTTGTTTGAGTAGATTGAAAAAGAGAGGAAGATTTTAATGAAAGATTACATTAATGTAATTGGTGCAGGCTTAGCTGGAAGCGAAGCGGCATATCAAATAGCAAAAAGAGGAATAAAAGTTAAGTTATATGAAATGAAGCCAGTAAAGTTTTCACCTGCTCATTCTAATAGTAACTTTGCAGAAATTGTATGTAGTAATTCTTTTAAATCAAATTTGCTTACAAATGCATGTGGTTTACTAAAAGAGGAATTAAGAAGACTAGATTCACTTCTTATAAAAATTGCAGATGAAACAGCAGTTCCTGCAGGACAAGCTTTGGCAGTGGATAGAGAAGAGTTCGCTAAAAAAGTAACAGAGAATTTAAAAAATAATCTTAACATTGAAATAATAAATAAAGAAGTAGTTAGTAAATATGATGAAACAATAGCTAATAAAAATCAAAAGGCAAATTTAGCTCAAGGTGAAAATAAGAAATTAAATAATACGATAGCTCAAGACCAAAGTAGTAAAATGGAAAAAAATTCAGCTCAAAGAAATGAAAACATTGAAGAAACAGAACCAATATTCTTTGAGGACTTAATAAATGAAGATGCAATAACCATAATAGCAACAGGACCACTTACATCAGACTCTTTATCTATTGGAATAAAAAAGCTAACTGGCGAAAATGATTTGCATTTTTATGATGCGGCAGCTCCAATCATTGAAAAAGATAGCATAGATTTTAATATTGCCTTTTATGGGGATAGATATGAGCAAGAAAAGAAAAAGGACGAAACGCTTGAAGAATGGCATAACAGGATTTCAGAATATAATAAAACTAATGTTGCAAGTGGTTCTAATATAAATATGAAAAGTAATGGAATAGATAAGTTGATAAGTGGTAGTGCAGAAAAAAAAGATACCAACAGCTACATTAATCTTCCAATGAATAAAGAAGAATACGAAAATTTTGTCCAAGAGTTAATAAATGCAGAAGTAGTAACACTTCACGATTTTGAAAAAGGAGAAATATTTGAAGGCTGTATGCCAGTAGAAGTAATGGCAAAAAGAGGAATAGACACATTAAGATTTGGACCACTTAAACCAGTAGGCTTTGATGACCCTAGAACAGGAAAAAGACCATATGCAGTTGTGCAACTTAGACAAGATAACTTAAGAGGAATATTGTATAACATGGTGGGATTTCAAACAAATTTAAAATATGGAGAACAAAAAAGAGTATTTTCAATGATACCGGGATTAAATAATGCAGAGTTTGTAAAATATGGAGTTATGCACAGAAATACATTTATAAATTCACCAGAATTATTGGATAATACATACAATTTAAAGAAAAAAACAAATATATATTTTGCTGGGCAAATAACAGGTGTAGAAGGTTATGTTGAATCAATATCTTCTGGTATGGTGGCTAGCTTAAATGCGATAAAGCAATTTAATGATGCCAATAAAAAATTATTAAAAAGTGCAACCTTAAGTAAATTAGAAAACAAAGAAAATGTAAATAATAAAATAAAAGAATATAAATTTACAAAAAGTGATAGAGAAACTATAGAAGAAATTACTTTTTCAAAGGAAACAATGATAGGAGCTTTAGCAGATTATATATCAACACCAAAAGAAAACTTTCAACCAATGAATGCAAACTTTGGAATTTTACCTCCTTTAGAAGGAGAAAAGATAAAAGATAAAAAGAAAAGGTATGAAAGTTTAAGTAATAGAGCACTTGAAAAACTAGAACAATTAGATGAAAATGTGAATATATAAAACTTAAAAATATGAAAAATAATCTTGATTAGCAATAGAATATTAAATTTATATTACAAATTTAATATTTCTATTGCATATTTTTTGTGCTTATTGTAAATTTATAAGCATAGTAGATTAATATATAGCAAATAATTTACATAATCTTGAATTGCTTATGAAAATATGATATAATAAACTTATGAGTAAAAAAGGGAGGATAATTTTATGCCAAGAAGAATAAATGGTCCGCAAAATAGGGAACAACTTCAAATGATGGTAGAAGCCGTTAGAGGAGAGGTAAACTTAGCTCAAGATTTGCTTGACTCATACGAGCAAGATTTAGCAAATTTAGAAGCAGACACAACATTAACTGCAAAAAATAAGGAGTCTAGAAGAGTTTTCTTAGAAACAGCAATTAAGGAAAGTAGGGATTTATTAAATTTAAGACAGAAACAATTAAAGTCCATAGACCCAATGAGAGGTGGCAAAGCAGCAGGACAAGCCAGAAGAGAAGTATGGAATGATACTACAATTGAAAGCAAGGGCATGAATGCTATAATGCAAGAAAAATCTAATATTGTAAAAGAAGAAAAACATACTCAAGATATATCAAAACTTCAAGCAGAAAGACAAGCAAGGTCAGAAGCTGTAAGAAATGCTGCTACAACACTAGCATCTGCTGCAGTTAAATTATCTAATGAACGTCAATCAAATAACGAAAATAAAATTCCTAGCTTTATAGATGGAGCTGATAAGTGGATACTTAGAGATAAAAACAAAGCAGGAAGTGTATTTATTTACGAAAATCCTAACAATAATAAAATAAGATATATTTATTATCCAGAGTTGTCTGAAGTAGTACAAAGCGAAAAAATTGGTGAAAAGCTTTTAAATACAGTGTATGACATTAATAGTAAAGAATGGTTACAAATTCCAAACAATATTTTAAGAGAAAAAGGAATACATTATAATCAAGCAACCAAAAAATGGGAAAAGTATGACTTTATAAGAAAAGAATGGGATACACAAGAAAATGGAACATGGTTTGTACCAGTATATGATGAAAAAGGAAATTTATTATATGATGCAAATGGAGAAGTTATTTTAAAAAATGTTTCAGATGAAGAAATGCAACTTGAAGGAGCTAAGACAGAAGAACAGAAAGCAAAACTTGCAGAAAAAATTATGAATAATGTCCTAAGTAGTGAAGAAGTAATAGATACTGAGAACCTAAAAAATGTAACACCTGAAGATTTAGGAAAATTTACAATGGAAGACCAAAAAAATGCGTATGGATATAAAGGACTACAAAGCTCGGATGATGCAATTACAAAATATAAAAGCTTAAACATATTTCAAAAGTTAAAATTTTGGTTTATGAGATTGTTTAATAAAAAGTATCAATTACCTGTAGCAAGTAAATTTTCTTACAATAAATCTAATAATATAGATTTACGCAAGCAGAAAATGACAAGTAATGAAATAGAAAATAATAAAAAGAGATCAATTAGAGGATATTATTTACCAAAAATAAAACAATCTTTTAAGGATAATAAAAGAAAAATTATGGCCATTAGTGCTTTAGCAATTGCTACAATTGCTATGGCTTGGGGCATAAATGAAAGAAAAGAATACAATAAAGAATTAATTGAACAACAGGCAGCTTTAGAAGAGCAACAACATAATATAGAAGAACAGCAAAAACTAGAAGAGCAACAGGCCATATCTGATGCTATGGAACAACAATCAATGGAAAATGAAACGGAACAACAACAAGAAGATGCATTAGTAAAACAGGATGCAAAAACACTTACAACAGGTTCAGTTAATAAACAATATGTCGCTGAAAAAGGTCTTGAATATACTGAAAATGCTTTAGGAAAAGGAAATAGGGGAACATTACCAGCAAATACTGTTGTAGAAATTTTTAATAGAGCAATTGTAAAAGAAAATAATGATGGAACAAGACAAATTATATTAACAGCTAAAGGAAAAACTTGGGAGGATGTTTGCAAGGAATCTGGCATGAGTATTGAAGAAATTCAAAATTTGTTAAATCAAGATAAAACATATGAAATGGCTGCTATTCAAGTTGGAGGAACAAACCATAATATATTTAATACATATGGATGGGTAAAAACTTCAGACCTAGAGAAAAGTTCAAAAGATACTGAAAATTTAAAAGACTTTGAAATTACACAGGGCGATAATACAGAAATTCTTCAACAATTGCAACAAAAAGAAAACCAAATAAGACAAGCGCAAGAAGAAAGATAATTGTAACTTACCAACTGTCAGTTGTCAGTTGGGACGGTTCTTATTGACAATAACACACGCAAAATAATGAAAAACAATAAAAAATCCATTGACTTTAAGCAAAAATCATGGTAAAATAATACTGTTATTTAAGATGCCATTATGGGCTCTTCAAATAGCAGTATTATTTTGCCTTTACAAAATGAGTTAAATAATATATTTTAATTCGTTTAGGCAGGCAAAATGTTTTAAAAATCAAATCAGGAGGTGAAATTTAAGTGCCAACAATTAATCAATTAGTAAGAAAAGGAAGAAAATCATCAAAAGCAAAATCAAAGTCACCAGCTTTACAACATGGATTCAATTCTATGAAGAATAAGCAAACTAATGCAAGAGCACCTCAAAAAAGAGGAGTTTGCACAGTTGTAAAAACTGTTACACCTAAAAAGCCAAATTCAGCTTTAAGAAAAGTAGCAAGGGTTAGACTTTCAAATGGTTATGAAGTTACTTCTTATATTCCTGGTGTAGGACACAACCTACAAGAACACAGCGTTGTTCTAATTAGAGGTGGAAGGGTAAAAGATTTACCTGGTGTTAGATACCACATTATAAGAGGAACACTTGATACAGCAGGTGTTAAAGACAGAATGCAAGGCAGATCTAAATATGGTGCAAAGAAACCAAAGAAATAAGCCAAAAGTTATATGCTAAAAAATAAACTTAAAAGCTAAATTTCTATAAGAAGTTTTTAATATATTTTATATGAAATTAAGAATATATTATTAAGACAAAAAACAAGCAATATTTAGATTAGTCAAATTAAGCAAGGTGCAATAATTGATAATTTAGGACTTAAATTATACATAGATTGCACTATGCGGAAACAGAGCCAACTTTTATTTTAAAAACTTAGTTGCAAAATTTATCTTAATTAAAAATTTGCAAATGCAAGTTTAAAACATAAAAAGCTCATGTTTCAGAGTACCTAGATGTAAGGTTTACATCAAATATTAATAAGGAGGGAAGAATAGTGCCAAGAAAAGGATTTATAGCAAAAAGAGACGTATTACCAGATCCAATGTATAACAGCAAAGTTGTTACAAAATTAATCAACAATGTTATGCTTGATGGTAAGAAAACAGTTGCACAAAAAATAGTATATGATGCATTTGACATTATAAAAGAAAAATCTGGAAGAGACCCACTAGAAGTTTTCACAGAAGCTTTAAATAATGTAATGCCAGTTCTTGAAGTTAAAGCAAGAAGAGTTGGTGGTGCAACATACCAAGTTCCACTAGAAATCAGACCTGAAAGAAGACAAACATTAGGCTTAAGATGGTTAGTTAGATATGCTAGAACAAGAAATGAAAAAACAATGTCTGAAAAACTAGCAGCTGAAATACTAGACGCTATCGCAAACAATGGTGGAGCATTCAAGAAGAAAGAAGATATGCATAAAATGGCAGAAGCTAACAAAGCTTTCGCTCATTACAAATTCTAATAATATTAAAATGTTTGCAAAACACAAATATTATTATTGGAAAACAAAAATTGCATAAAAATATTTAAGCAAATTGCTTAAAACAAAATCTTAACAGAAAGGGGAAAAACATATGGCCGGAGACGGAAGAGAATTTCCTTTAGAGAAAACAAGAAATATAGGAATTATGGCCCATATAGATGCGGGCAAAACTACCACAACAGAAAGAATACTTTTCTATACTGGTAGAACACATAAAATAGGTGAAGTTCACGATGGCGCTGCTACTATGGACTGGATGGTTCAAGAGCAAGAAAGAGGTATAACAATTACATCAGCTGCTACAACATGTCACTGGTTAGGTAATAGAATAAACATTATCGATACACCAGGTCACGTTGACTTTACAGTTGAAGTTGAAAGATCTTTAAGAGTTCTTGATGGTGCAGTTTTAGTATTAGCTGCAAAAGGTGGAGTTCAACCACAATCAGAAACTGTTTGGAGACAAGCAGATAAATATCAAGTACCTAGAATGGCATATGTAAACAAAATGGATATTACAGGTGCTGACTTCTATGCTTGTGTTGATCAAATGAAAGAAAGATTAGGATGTCATCCTGTTCCAATTCAACTTCCAATAGGAGCTGAAGATAATTTCCAAGGAATAGTTGACTTAATCAAAATGAGAGCATTTGTTCACAAAGATGATTTAGGAAAAGTTATCGAAGAACAAGATATTCCTGAAGATATGAAAGCAGACGCAGAAAAATATAGATCAGAAATGATTGAAGCAGCTGCAGAACAAGATGATGACTTAATGATGAAATACTTAGAAGGCGAAGAGCTAACTGAGGAAGAAATCAAAAAAGGTCTTAGAAAAGGAACAATTGCAAATACATTAGTACCAGTAACTTGCGGTTCATCTTACAAAAATAAAGGTGTGCAAGAATTATTAAATGCTATTGTAGATTATTTACCATCTCCACTAGACATTCCACCAATCAAAGGTGTTGATGAAGATGGAAACGAAGTAGAAAGAAAGACTGATGACAAAGAACCATTCTCAGCTTTAGCATTTAAAATAATGACAGACCCATTCGTTGGAAAATTATGTTTCTTTAGAGTTTACTCAGGAACAATTACAACAGGTTCTACAATATTAAATGCTACAAAGGATAAGAAGGATAGAATCGGTAGAATTCTACTTATGCATGCAAACCATAGACAAGATGTTGACAAAGTATATGCTGGAGATATTGCAGCAGCAGTTGGTTTAAAAGACGTATCAACAGGTGATACACTATGTGATGTAGATCACCCAGTTATACTTGAATCAATGGAATTCCCAGAACCAGTTATAGATATAGCTATTGAGCCAAAAGACAAGGCAAATAGTGAAAAAATGGGTGTAGCTTTAGCAAAACTTGCAGAAGAAGACCCAACATTCAAAACTTGGACAGACCAAGAAACAGGTCAAACAATTATAGCAGGTATGGGTGAATTACACTTAGACATTATCGTAGACAGATTAAAGAGAGAATTTAAAGTTGAATGTACTGTAGGTAAACCACAAGTTTCTTACAAAGAAACAATTAGAAATAAGGTTAAAGTACAAGGTAAATTCGTTCGTCAATCTGGTGGACATGGTCAATACGGTGATGTATGGCTAGAAATGGAACCATTAGAGCCAGGTTCAGGCGTTCAATTTGAAAGCAAAATCGTTGGTGGTGCTGTACCAAAAGAATACATCAAACCAGTTGAAGATGGTGTAAGAGAAGCAGCTATGAGCGGTGTTCTTGCAGGATACCCAGTTATAGACTTCAAAGCAACATTAGTAGATGGTTCATATCATGAAGTAGACTCTTCAGAAATGGCATTCAAAATAGCAGCATCAATGGCATTCAAAGAAGGCTGTAAACAAGGTAAATCAGCTCTATTAGAGCCTATCATGAAAGTTGAAATAACAGTTCCAGAAGAATACATGGGAGATGTTATTGGCGACATAAATGCTAGACGTGGTAGAATGGAAGGAATGGAAGCTAGAGGCGGAAACCAAATAATAAGAGGATTCATTCCACTTTCAGAAATGTTTGGTTATGCAACAGACTTACGTTCAAAAACACAAGGTAGAGGAACATATTCAATGGAACCTTCTCACTATGAAGAAGTACCAAAATCTATCTTAGAGCAAATAGTTTCATCAAGAGCAAAGAAACAAGACTAATTTTTCAGTTGGGGACGGTCCTAAAACGAAAATAATGTTATAAAATACTTGTAACTTAAAATAAAAAACGAATAAGACTTGCATTTTTAACTAAAATGTTATAAAATGTAAATGCTAAATTTAATCAATTAGTAATAAACTTTATGGTTAATTAATAAAATTAAATTTAGCAATAGTCTTAAATAGTTATTAATGTTTTAAATTAATAAAATAAAAATAAGGAGGATTTAAAAATGGCTAAGGAAAAATTCGTAAGAAATAAGCCACACGTTAACATTGGTACAATCGGCCACGTTGACCATGGTAAAACAACAACAACAGCAGCTATTACAAAATGGCTAAGTTTAAAAGGACAAGCAAAATTCGAAGACTACAGTGCAATTGATAGTGCACCAGAAGAAAAAGCAAGAGGAATCACAATTAATACAGCTCACGTTGAGTACGAAACAGACAAGAGACACTATGCTCACGTTGACTGCCCAGGACACGCAGACTATGTAAAGAACATGATTACAGGTGCTGCTCAAATGGATGGTGCTATATTAGTTGTTTCAGCAGCAGATGGCCCAATGCCTCAAACAAGAGAGCACATCTTACTTGCAAGACAAGTTGGTGTTAAATACATCGTTGTATTCTTAAACAAATGTGATATGGTTGATGACCCAGAATTACTAGAACTAGTAGAAATGGAAGTTAGAGACCTATTAACAAGCTATGGATTCCCTGGAGATGAAATTCCAGTAATAAAAGGTTCAGCTTTAAAAGCACTAGAATCTACATCAACAGATCCAAATGCTCCAGAATATCAATGTATAAAAGAATTAATGGATGCAGTTGATGATTATATCCCAACACCTGAAAGACCAGTTGATCAACCATTCTTAATGCCAATTGAGGATGTTATGACAATTTCAGGAAGAGGTACAGTTGTTACTGGTAGAGTTGAAAGAGGAACATTAAAATTATCTGACGAAGTTGAAATAGTAGGTCTTTCAAAAGACAAGAAAAAGACTGTTGTTACAGGTATAGAAATGTTCAGAAAAACTCTTGACCAAGCAGAAGCTGGTGATAACATCGGTGTTCTATTAAGAGGTATTCAAAGAGAAGAAGTAGAAAGAGGTCAAGTTCTTTCAAAACCAGGAACAATACATCCACATACAAAATTCAAAGCACAAGTATACGTTCTAACAAAAGAAGAAGGTGGACGTCATACACCATTCTTCAATGGATATAGACCACAATTCTATTTCAGAACAACAGACGTTACAGGATTAATTGATTTACCTGCAGGAACAGAAATGGTAATGCCTGGTGATAACGTAGATATGACAATCGAATTAATCACACCAATCGCTATCGAACAAGGATTAAGATTCGCTATTCGTGAAGGTGGAAAAACAGTTGGTTCTGGTGTTGTATCAGAAATAATTGAGTAATAATATACAATTTAGTATAATATAAAAATAAGGTAGGCAATAGTTGCTTACCTTGTTTTTATAAAATAAATTTATTTTTTCATTACTTTGAATATGAAATATAAAAGTTTTATGGAGGGCAAATAGTGATAGAAGAAGTAAAAGCAAAAGTAAGTGAATTATTAGATAAGGATAACTCAGGACATGGAATGGAGCATATAAACAGAGTTTTAGATTTGTCTTTAAAATTTGCCGAAAATGAAAATGGAAATAAAGACATTGTTTCTTTAATTGCATTATTACATGATGTAGATGATTATAAATTATTTGGTATGGAAAATGCTATAAATTTAACAAATGCAAAAAGAATAATGAATGATTGTAATGTAGATAAAAATATACAAAGGCGAGTATGCCTTGCCTTAAATAATATTGGCTATAGCAAAAGATTAAAAGGTTGCTCACCAACAACCATTGAAGGTAAAATTGTATCCGATGCAGATATGTGTGATGCTTTAGGTGCTAATGGTATTCTAAGAGTTTATACATACAGTATGAAAATTGGAAAACCTTTTTTTGATAGAAATAAATTTCCAATTAAAGATATGACTGCTGACAAATATACAAGTAGGTGTGCCGATAGTAGTGTATGTCATATATTTGAAAAATAAAAATGAAAAATTACAAAAATTTGTTAAAAATACTTGAATATTTTTTATTTTATAGTATAATAATAATACTAAGAGCTAACTTGTGAAGGATAAGGCTGGGTTCTCGAATGAGAGTAGATATATTTGCAAAAATATATTTAGAATCCTTTGCCCCTGGGGTTAGCTCAATTTTTTATGTTATTTAATATATTTTCTGGGTCTTTACTTAATTCATTAACAATAAAATCTATTGCCTGTTGTGAATATGAATATTGTGGAAACTTAGAATTTTATATGTGTAGCAAAAATTAGGATTACTTTTTATACCAAAATGTTTACAAAAATTATTAAAATGGAACTTAGTAAAATTTGTTTCGTTACCATTGTATTTTAATATTATATTATTTCTTGATAAATTTTTATTTATTATTTCAACACAATGCTTCGTAGTATATTTATGAGTTTCGTTGGGGTCTTTTAACTCCTTAACAATTTTTATATTATCATTAGATGAGTTATCAATTGCCACTAAATTTGTAGCCTGATTTTTATCTTTAGTTATATAATAATAATGGTCAATTCTTATTGCAAATTTAGCATTATTAGCAGTAGATAAGTTTTCTAGTTCATGTTTAGTATCTATAAATTTTTCAGCAATTTCTCTAGTATATTTTGCCTTGATAGTTGAATCCTCTAAATCAGATAAACTAACAGATAAAGTTAAGAAATTCTGAGGTACTACAGTAGTCATATCTACGTTGTGAAGAGCCATCATTTTGTCATTAAAATTCAAAATATTTGCTTGAAATAGTGGTATATATACCATTTCATATTCTTCGGTAATAAAATGTGTACTGGTATCTCTTAATTCTATAATCTTTTCTAAATTTAGCCTTAATGGATCTTTTTCATTTGTGAAAATTCTTTTTATACATTCGGTCAAACTGATTGTTCTATCTGGTTTATTTGAATAATATATAGACTGCATTCCATTAGTCTTTATTAAATATGCCTTTAACATCAATTCCCATGCATTGCATATAAAAAAGGCAAAACCTTCTACTCTATATTTAATAGTAGGCTTATTATATATTTCAATAGCTAGAGCAAAGGCTTCTTTTGATTTATCTAATAATTTAAAGTACAAATTTTCACTCTTATTCATGTAGATTCTCCTAATAAAATAATTATTATGAATATTTTATAATAAAAAATAAATTTTGTCAATTTATGGAAGAAAAAAAGCAAAATAAAAAGGAGAGTTGCTAAGAACTCTCCAAAATCATTTTTGACTCCCGCACTACTACAAAAGTAATAGTAGGTTAGATTGGAGCGGAAGACGAGAATCGAACTCGCACATTAACCTTGGGAAGGTCACATTCTGCCATTAAATTACTCCCGCAAATATTAGTAAATATAATTTATAGGATATTTAAAAACGCTAAAAAATAAAAGGGTATAATAGTTTTAGCAAATACTCATTAAGTATATCACAAAATTTATAAAAAGTACATAAACAAATATTACAAAATTGTTACAAATATCTTGACTTTGGGAGGCATAAGTTATAAGATAATTATGAAGATTTTTAAAAGGAATACGATATAAATAATTTACGTTTTATGATAATTAATATGATATGATATAAATAAAATCGATTTTGTGAGATAAGAACCACAAAATAATTTAAAAAGATGAAATCACTTAGGAGGAATTAAATGAAAAAATTGCTAAATATATTAACAATTTTTATAATATTTGCTTTAATATTTGCAACTGTCAGCTTTGCAAACACAGGAACTTTAAAGGATACAGACTTTTTAAATGTTAGAGAAAGCCCATCAACTTCATCAAATGTTGTAACAGTTTTACCTGCAAATGCTTCATTTGACATTATTGCAGAAGAAGGAGATTGGTATCAAATAAAATATCAAGACTATGAAGGCTATGTAAGCAAGCAATATGTCGAGGTAAGTCAGGCTACTGCAAATACAAGTATACCAGCAAAAGCAAATTCAAATGGAATAGTAAATACAAATTCAAGTTTGTATGTTTTACCATTACTTAATTCAACGGTACTTGGAACTGTAAATAGTGGTACTGAGGTTTTGGTTGTTTCTATAACAGGTAAATGGGCATATATTCAAACAGATACAGCTTCTGGATGGGTATTTACAAGTAATGTTAATGGTACAGAAGATGTTAGCGGAAGTGATAATAATGATACAAATTTAGATGAAAACAACACAGTAGATAATTCTTCTGATACAAATTCTTCAGATGGTCAAGCGAATGCAGGTTCTGATGAAAATGATAATTCTTCGGATGAAAATAATGCTGATGACAATTCTCTAGATGAAAATGATGGAGATGCAAGTAATTCAAATAATGGAGACAATACTTCAAGCAGTGATAATAATAGCAATAATTCAGATAATGATTCTAATAGTAATTCTTCAAATTCAGAAGATTACCCAAAAACAATGTATGTAAATGTTGATGCTGTATATATTAGAGCACAAGCAACAACATCATCAGATATTGTTGCAAGTGTAGGACGCAATACACCAGTTACTGTAAATGGGGAAGAAGGGGACTGGTACAAAGTTTCGGTTACAGATGGCGATGGATATATGATGAAACAATATTTATCAGGTAGCAGACAGTAATATGTTGATAAAACAACAAAATAAGTAGATAATGACAATTAAAAGCATGTAAAAGCAATTTATAGGTAGTAATTAAATAGTGGGGGCACAGAAAGGAACAAAATGAATAGGCCAATTTGTGTTCTCACTATTATTGTAATATTTATAATAATAGGACTGCACTCTTGTGGTGTGGTCTTTTTTGACTATGACAAAGTTTATGAATTAGATGGCGCAAGTACGAATTTTGAAGGACTTATATTAGGCAAAAAATCTGAAACAGATTATAAAACGACATATATTATAAAAATTAAGCAAATAAATAAAATTCAAAATAAGTATACACAAACGGATAATTCGCAGAACAACAAAATTACTAAAAAAGAAGATAATTCACAGAATAGTAGAACTGGCATAAAAAATGAAAATATACAAAAAGAAAATGAGCAGACTGTAGTTAATCAAATTTTCAAAGGCAAAAAATTTTTATTAGATGTTAAAAAGAAAGATTATAGCAAAGAGCTGGAATATGGCGATTGTATAGCTTTTAATGCTACATATAACAAGCCAAATGGGCAAAGAAATTATGGCGGGTATGATTATTCTTTATATTTAAAAACTCAAAATATTTATGGAACTTTTGAAGGTTCACAAATAGAGCTTAAATCAAAAAATAAAGGAAGTTTTATTGGGAAAGGTATAATTTCATTTAAAGAATATATAAAAAGCATTTTAAAAGCAAATTTGGATGAAAATGAAGCTGAACTATGTATAGGGCTAGTCATAGGTGATAGAACAAATTTAGCAGAAGACATACAAGAAGATTTTAAAACATCTAATTTAACCCACATGCTTGCTGTTTCGGGTTCTCATTTTGTATATATAATTTTAGCAGTAACATATATAAATAAATTTCTAAAACGCAAAAGATTAGGACAAATTTTAATGCTAATAGTTATAGTACTATTCATGAATTTAACTGGTAATACTGGCTCTGTTGTAAGGTCTGGAATAATGGCTTCTTTGGGAGTAGTAGCAAGCATAATTCATAGAAAATCTGATATATGGAACAATATGGCTATAGCAATGCTAATTCAAATTATATTAAATCCATATATAATATTTGATGTAGGAGTGCAATTATCTTATGGTGGAGTTATAGGAATTGTAGCTTTTAATAAAGTAGTAACTAATTTTATAGAACAATTAAATAATAAATTTAAAGATTCAATAAAAGTCAAGAATAAGAAAAATGAAAATATAAAATTACCCAATAATAATAGCATATGTAATGAAGCTAATATTAATGAAAACAATAATCGAAGAAAAGAAATAGCTAATAAAAGTTGGAACATAGGTGAAAGCATATGTAATTACATTAAAGAATCTATTAGTGTAACAATATCTGCAAATATAGTAATAATTCCAATAATGATGTATACTTTCAATACTATTTCGCTTTCATTTGTGATTTCAAATTTGCTTGCAGGTGCAATACTTGGAATAATTGTACTATATGCATTTGCATTAATATTTTTATATATGATACTACATAATTTGATTTCTCCACTATTTATAATACTTAATTTAATGCTAAAATTATTAATATACATAGCACATTGCTGTAGTTTAATCCCGTTTTCAAAAATATATGTTGTTACTCCAAATATTGTGCTAATAATACTTTTGTACATTATGCTTTATTTAAAAAATAGTGAAGATTTTTTACAAAAAATTGTAAGTAAATTAAATAAATTTATTGCAAAAATTACAAATTGGGCAAATATTCATTCTAAAGATACAAGTATGGTGATATTTAAAAGATTTACTTTGATTTGCTTAATAGTAGTAATAGTAGCAAATTTTACATTTCCAATTATGGCATCCAAAAGGAACAACCTAGAAGTGAATTTTATCGATGTAGGACAGGGAGATAGCACTCTTATAAGAGTAAGTAATAAAACTATATTAATAGATGGAGGAGGGAGCTCATATGGAGAAACATTTGACGTAGGAGAAATGACTTTGTTCCCGTATCTTTTAGATAGAGGAATAAGAACAATTGACTATGTTATAGTATCCCATTTTGACTCAGACCATTGCCAAGGACTTAATTTTGTACTGGAAAATATGAAAGTAAAAAATGCTATTATTTCAAGTCTAGGGCAGAAATCAAGCGAATATGAGACATTTCTAAATTTAGCAAAAAAGCAAAACACAAATTTAATTTATGTAAAAAAGGGAGATACTATAAAAATAGGAAAGAGCATAATAAAAATTTTATTTCCAGACAATGAGCCTATAACGGACAATGAAAAAAATAATAATGCACTTGTTTTTAAATTTATGTGGAAAAATATATCAATATTATTTACGGGAGATATTGAAGAAAAAGCGGAAAATAAGATATTAAACTTATATGAAGATGATTCGGAAGAGTTAAGAGCTACTATATTAAAAGTTGCACATCATGGGTCAAAAACATCTAGTACAAAGCAGTTTTTAGAAGCGGTAAACCCTAAAATAGCACTAATAGGAGTAGGCGAGGACAATAATTTTGGACATCCCAATAGTGGCGTTTTGGATAGAATAGACGGCTTAGGATGTAAGATATATAGAACAGACAAATGTGGAGAAATTAGTATAAGATTTGACAAACAAGTTAAAGTGAAAACTATGATTTAAATTCCAACGTTACTATTCACAGCTTAATGTTTGTTTTTATGCTACAATATAATACAACTCTGCTGTGAATAGTAACATTTCAACGTATAATTTAAACAATTTTGGAAAAAATATACTCATAAGATAATTTGGAAAAAAGCAAAAACTGTTATAAGTTTTTGACAATTTAGAAATTTGGAGATGAGTATATGAAAAAATCAACAATTGTTATTTTAGTTTGTATTGCGATAGTTTTAGGCATGGTAAGTGGAATAATGTATGCAATAGTAGATAGAAGCCACTTGCAAGAAGCTCAAATAAATGAAATAAGAAAGGTAAATGAATTAATTGAATCAAATATAATAAACACAAATAAAGCAATAAATGATGTAGTTGCTACAAGTGGGTCAGATGTTAAACTTTCTCCTAATGCGTACATTATTTTTGAAAAACATTATACTGATTGTGGACATACAATTATAGAAAAGCAGCAAATAAATGATGATGAAGTAAATAAAGATGAAGAGTATTTTAAAAATGCATATAGTGATTGGGAGATAGAAAGTTTTTCTGCAAATGAAGTAAAACTATATAAGGAGTTTCAAGGAAATTGTGATGAACATTATTTAATTACAGTTAATGATGAAAATATAGTGGTTTATTCTGTTGATGAAGATGGTAATAAGACTTTAAAGGAAGAAACTGATATACCTGTGCAGTACTTGCCAGAGGAAGATGTTGAACTTCTAAAAAAAGGAATTACAGCTTATGGACAAAATGAACTTGCAAAAAAGCTAGAGGACTTTGAATAAGTCCTCTATTTCTTTCTAACATTTTTTTCAGGTACAGTTGCCGACTGCTTTTTTAATTCTTCTTTATTTGGTAAATATCCTTTGCCATAAAAGTACATAAAATACTTAATAAGTGAAAATAAGGCAAAGACTACAGCTAAAGCGTAAATGTAAATATCAAATCTGTACAAACCAAATATTTTTATTATGCATGAACTTACTACAGCAATATAAATTAAAACTGTTGTAAGCTTTCCATACCATTTACTTGAAACCACCAAACTTTTGCCATAAAGAAATGATGCACCAGCAATCATAACAGTTTCTTTCAATACTAATACAACAACTATCCACCAAGGAATTACGTTTTTAATAGCAAGCGTTACAAGAATAGAAAGCTGTGTAAGCTTGTCTGCAAGTGGATCCATAAGCTTTCCAAAATCTGAAATTGCATTGTATTTTCTAGCGATTTTTCCATCTAGCACATCTGTAAGTGATGAAAGTGTAAAAAGAATTAGAGCTAACAAATAATTGTCATAAGCGAGTGCTGCTACAATAGACGGTATAAATATAAATCTAATTATTGTTAAAATATTTGGTATGTGTTTTATCATTGAAATCTTTCCTTTCTCTAGGTAGTGTTGTCAATTAATCTTTTACACTAAAACTTAGTTTGTCATCTTTTAAATCAATATATACTTTTTGTCCAATTTTTAGTTCATTTTTTAGTAACATATCTGAAAGCTCATCTTCAACATATCTTTGAACAGCTCTTCTTAAAGGTCTTGCACCATATTTAATGTCCGTGCCTTTTTGTAATAAATATTTTTTAGCTTCATCTGAAACGTACATTTTAATGTTTTTATCATTTAAAACATTTTGAGTATCTGCAAGCATTAAATCAACTATTTGCATTAATTCGTCATTACTTAAAGGATTAAATATTACTATTTCGTCTACTCTATTTAAAAATTCAGGTCTAAATGTTTCTTTTAAGCTGTCTAAAACTTTATTTTTAGCATATGTACTTGTTCCAAAACCTATTGAATTCATGTTTTGGTTAGAACCTGCATTTGATGTCATTATAATTATTGTATTTTCAAAGCTTACTGTATTGCCTTGAGCATCTGTTAATCTACCATCATCTAAAACTTGTAACAAAATATTAAATACATCACTATGAGCTTTTTCTATTTCGTCAAGTAAAACTATAGAATATGGATGTCTTTTAACTTTTTCGGTTAGTTGACCTGCATCATCATAACCTACATATCCTGGAGGAGCACCTATAAGTTTTGCAGTTGAGTTGCTTTCCATGTATTCAGACATATCTATTCTAATAATGCTATCTTCACTACCAAAGACCTCTGAGGCTAGAGCTTTTGCAAGTTCTGTTTTACCAACACCAGTAGGACCAACAAATATAAATGAAGGTGGTCTTTTTGTGCTTTTTAAGCCTGCTCTGTTTCTTCTAATAGCACGTGCAACTGCTGATACAGCTTCATCTTGACCAATAACACGCTTATGAAGGTTGTCCTCCAAAGATAATAGCTTTTGAGTTTCTTCTTCAGTAAGCTTTTGAACCGGTATTTTGGTCCAATTTTCGATTACTCTAGCAATATCTTGAACAGTTAAAACTACTGGTTTCATGCGCTTTTCAATTGCTTCAATTTGCTCTGTTAAAGAGCATTCTTGAGTTTTTAGCTCAGCAGCTTTTTTATAATCTTCTGTAGAATCAGCTTCTGCAGCGGCTTCTTTTTGGGCTTGAACATCAGATAATTTATTTTTAAGTATCTCTAAGTCGTATAAATCTTTGTTATTTAGATTAATTCTAGAACAAGCTTCATCTAAGACGTCTATAGCTTTGTCTGGCAAAAATCTATCATGTATGTATTTTTCTGACATAATTACAGTTTGGCGAATAACGTCATCTGGTATTTGAACTTTGTGATAATCTTCATAATATTTTTTAATACCTTTTAATATTTCTATACTATCTGAAACAGATGGCTCTTCGACCATTACTGGTTGAAATCTTCTCTCTAAAGCTGAATCTTTTTCAATATATTTTCTGTATTCATTTAAAGTAGTTGTACCAATAACTTGAATTGTACCATCAGCTAGTGAAGGTTTTAAAATGTTTGCTGCATTCATTGAGTGGTCTGCATCACCAGCACCTATTATATTGTGTATTTCATCTATTACTAAAATTATATTGCCAGCAGCTTTGCATTCTTCTATAATACCTTTCATTCTTGCCTCAAATTGACCTCTAAATTGTGTACCTGCGACAATGGCTGTCATATCTAGTAAAAATACTTCTTTGTTTAAAAGTTTAGCAGGAACATTGCCTTCAGCAATTCTTATGGCCAAACCTTGTGCAATAGCTGTTTTACCAACACCCGGCTCACCAATTAGGCAAGGATTATTTTTCGTTCTTCTATTTAATATTTGTATAACTCTTGCAATTTCCTTTTCTCTACCAATAACTCTGTCTATTTCGTTATTTCTAGCCTTATTAGTTAAATTTGTACCATATGTATAAAGTGTTTTTAATTTTTTATTAGCTTTTTTATCTTCTTTAACTGCCTGGCGAGTTTGAGAATTATTGTTATTATTATTTGAGCCATTACCACCAAACATACCAGAGAATATAGATCCTAGAGGAACGGCAAATCCTTTTGGTCCATCTGCATTTTCGTCTGAGTCTTCACTATTTGCCATTTCTTCAGCCATTTTGTTTAAGTCTTCTTCTGAAATACCTTGAATAGCAAGGTTTCCAGATAAATCTTTAAACATAGAATTAAGCTGCTCTGTCATATTATTTAAATCGCTTTCAGAAAGATTTGATGTGTTAGAAAAAGCATTTAAAGGATTAATGCCTCTTTTTTTAGCACAATCATAACAATATCCCTCTGTCTTCATTTTGCCGTCTTTGTCTTGTATATTAACAAATATAACGGCTGTATTTTTTTTACAATCTGAACATAACATATTTGTATTCTCCAATCTATTTTTGTGTGCAAATAAAGTGCACTAAAATTTCTTTTTTAAAATTATATATGAAAATCAAATTTCATATGTATACATATTATATAATACATTAAAATGCCAAAATAGTCAAACATTTTAGCGGTTTTAAATGTGAATTTTGTGTGTGCAAAGTTAATGTTAAGTAAGAATATTGATTAAAAGTCAAAATATATGTTCTAGTGCATTATCTTTTTTCATAAAAAATTGATTATCTATTTACTATATGATATAATTTGAAACAGAAAGGGTGAAATTATGATGAATACAAAAACAATTAGATATATAATATATGTAGTTATAATTATTTTTTGCGTTGTAGCAATTGGCCTAGGCGTATATGCTCAGTTTTTTACAAAAGAACCAGTACAAGATGCTTATGGAAACGACATATCTGCAGGAGGCAATATAGTTACAGCACAAGATGTAAATCAGTCATTTATAGATTTGTTTACAAATGAGTTTTATTCAAATTATGATGAAAGTACAATAACAAAAGTAGATGATACAAAAGAAATTGTATATACATTTTATTCAGATAATCAAACAGTAGAAGGAAAATATAGCATGAATATTAATATTCCTGTTATAAATATACAGAGTGATGTGGTTACAAGATTTAATAATTTAACACAAAGTATATTTGTAGACAAAATAAATTCAGTAATGGCAGGAACAAGTGTGTATACAATATATAACCTAGATTACACAGCATATGTTAATAACAATCTTTTGTCTGTTGCAATAAAAGCAACAATAAAAGAAGGAGACAACCCACAAAGAGTAATAGTTCAAACATACAATTATGACTTGGTGGAAGATAAAGCGGTTACTGTTAAAGAAATATTAGAAGATAGGGACATTGATGAAACAGTTGTAGAAAATAGAATAAAAACAGTAGTACAAAATGCAAGCAATGATGCAAATGAATTAATTAATTCAGGTTATACAGTTTATCAGAGAAATGTAAATGATGAAATGTATCAAATAGATAATATAACAAACTTTATAGAAGGTCCAAATGGAGAGCTATATATAATCTTTGCTTATGGAAATAATAACTACACTTCTGAGATGGACATTGTACAAATTTGATAGGAAATAAAAATTTAATAAAAAATTGATAAAAAAGCATAAAAATATACGAAAAACTGTAACTTTTATGCTTTTTTTGCATAAATTGGTTGAAATTGCTTAAAATATATGGTATAATTATAGTTGTCGTCGCAATAAAAAAGGAGTGTGAACATATATTTTAAGTAAAAGAATAGCATATTATATGAAACGAACGATAAAGCTCTTTAAGATAATAGCTATTGCTTTAGCAATAATAATTGCAATAATGTTTATAAAATTTAGACCAGCATATAGTGTTAGTCTAAACGGAGAAGATATAGGATACGTAGGGGACGAAGAAAAATTTAAAAACGAAGTTAATGAAAATATTTTAACGCCTAGTGAATCAAATGTAGCATTTGTTGAACTAGACAATGTAGAATATACATTTAGCTTAGTTAGTAGAAATGAAATAAATGAAGACGAAGTTATGCTTGCTTTAGAACAAAGTGCACAAAATGTCTATAGAGTGTACGAAGTAGCAGACCTAAACAATGAAGAAACTAAAGTCTATGTTAATACAATGGAAGAAGCGGAAGAAATCGTTTCTACATTAAAAGAACAATATAGCGAAATAGAACCAGACTTAGTCATAAATCAAATTTATTTAGATAACGTAGATGAAGTAAATGAAGAAACAATTAAGCTTGCAAAACAAGAATTAACAGATAGTTTACAAGAAGAATTAGAAGAAAAACAAGAAATTGATAGTAGAACAGTCAATGGAATTTACTTAGCGGTAGTACCTGTTACAGGTAGAATAACATCAAGATTTGGTGCAGTTGAAAGCATAAGAGATCATACCCACAAGGGTATAGATATTGCAGCGACAAGAGGTACACCAATACTAGCAGCAGCTAGCGGTACAGTAACATTTGCTGGATGGAGTAGTGGATATGGATATTTAGTAAAAATAGACCATGGAAGTGGTGTAGAAACATACTATGGTCACTGTAGTAAATTATATGTATCAGCAGGCGATACAGTAGAAGCGGGTGACAAAATAGCTGCTGTAGGCTCAACAGGAAACTCAACAGGTAACCATTTACACTTTGAAATAAGATTAAATGGCGAGCAAGTAAACCCACAAAAATATGTATATCAATAAAAAGATGATGCTCTTTGGAGCATCATCTTTTTGAAAATAAAAGGGGATGTTTTTTAAATTCAATCAGTAATCGGAGTAACTTAATTACTGATTATGCATATATTATAATAATGAAATTTGTCCATTTTGTGAACTGGGTGTGATACATTTGAAAAAATTTTTTTCAGTTGGGGACGGTCCTAAAATGAAAAAATATATGGTTTTAATTTAAGGTTTATCCCTAATTGAAATTTTTTCATTTTAGGACCGTCCCCAACTGAAAATTTTACTAAGGTTGTTCTGCTAAAGTCAATTCTACTGTTTCTTCTTTGCCATTTCTGTATATTTTTAAAGTCATTTTATCACCAATTTGATGGCTATTTTTTATTTCATTTAAGTCATCCATACTTTCAACTGTTTGACCATCGGCTTCTACAATAATATCACCAATTTTAAGTCCAGCTTTTTCAGCAGGAGAGTAGTCATCAACGCTTCTTACATATGCGCCAACTTTTAAGTCAAATGTAGGATTTGCTTTTACAGTATCTTCAGTAATATCACTACCAGTTATACCTATATAAGGTCTTTTAACCTTACTATATTGAATTAAGTCAGAGTAAATGTCTTTTGTGCCATTTATAGGAATTGCAAAGCCTAAACCTTCAACACCTTCACCAGAAGCTTTTAATGTATTTATACCTATAACCTGACCTTTACTATTTACTAAAGCACCGCCACTGTTTCCTTCATTTATAGCTGCATCAGTTTGTATAACAGTATATGTTTTTCCATCAGAATCAGTAATTTGTCTATTTAAAGCACTTATTGAACCTTGGCAAACTGTACTTCTCATACCTAGTGGGTTACCAATTGACATACACCATTCACCAACTTGTACTGTATCTGAGTCACCAAGTTCTGCAGCTGTTAAGCCAGTTTTATCTATTTTAATAACAGCTAAGTCTGTTTGTTCATCAGTACCTATTATTTTGGCTTCATAAGGTGTGTCATCATTATATAAATAAACTGTAACCTTGTTTGCCTCACCAACTTCATAATAAGAGCTTGAGCTTGAAGAATCTATAACATGGTTATTTGTTAAAATATATCCATCTTCGCTAATAATTACACCAGAGCCTTCAGCTGTTGCAGTAGATGGGTTACGTGAAAATATAGAACTTACAGAATATTCTACATTTATACCAACAATAGAAGGTAATACTTTCTGAGCAACATATACTCCAGTATCTGAAATGCTAGATAAAGATACTAAGTTCATATTTACATTGTTATAATTAATATTAGAACTGCTATCTCTTTGAGGAGTATTGTCATTTCCTAGTATTTCACTTTTTATTGTAGGAACGCTAAAACATACGCCCAAAACTAAAGTAGCACCTATAATTCCACTTACAAAAGGTAGAACTACTGTTTTACCAAAGCTTGCTCCTGAACTTTGTTTCTTCTCTTTTTGAGGTTTTGAAGCCTTTTGTGGTTTGGCTGTTTTAAAGCCATTTGATGAATTCGTTTCTGTTGCATTTGTGTTTATAAAATTATTATTTTGATTATCCATTTTAATGCTTCCTTTTATATATATTTAGGTTTTTTAAGGATGCCTATAAACCTTAAATAGTATTAGATAAAAATAAATTTCTAACTATATCTTATCCTAACTAGAATATATAATACAACCCAATTGTGAAAAAAATGTGAAAAAGATGTTACATTTTATTAACTTTTTTGAAAATCTATGTTATACTGTTACCATTAATAGCTTTATTATGAAATTAATTAATATGCTATAAAAAGTGATAGGTTACTTTAAAAATCTAAATATTATACAAGGAGAAATAATTTATTTTAAATAAATTATACTAAAATAATGAAAGCAGAAAAAGGAATGGGAATTATTGCAATTATTATATCTGTATTAATAATTGTAGGAATAGCTATTTTTGCATATAATTTTGCAGTTAATACGGCAGATGAGCAAAAAATAGAGGACATTAGAGCAAACATGCTTTTAATACAGGGAAAGTGCAAAATATTGCAAGAAACTACAAAAGTAAATAATAATCAAGATGTGCTAAAAGGCAAAAAATTATCTGATATGCAAGATGACAGCATTATTTCAGATTTCATAAATAAAAATATTATAGATTCAAGCAAACTAGATAAATATTATGCTCTTAGCAATGATGACTTAAAATCTATGGAACTTGATGTACAAAATGAAGAAAATTCATATTATGTTGTAAATTATGAAGAAAATTCAGTATATATTACAAAAGGCTATACTGTTGGGGATAGTGAAGAAGTTATTTATAAATTAGATTAAATCTATAATAATAACAAAATCAAGTTAGGCTTATGTACAATATATATTCCATAAGACCTTGGAAACTTCATTAACTGAAAGGTTCTAGAATGTATATTGTAAATTAACCAAAAGGAATTAAATATTAAAGGAATATAAACTAAATGAAAGAAAAAGAAGAGGAAAGATTAACAAACCTAAAAAAGTATGAAGAAAATTTATATAATGAAGGATTAAAATATATTTGTGGCATAGATGAAGCAGGACGTGGCCCTTTAGCAGGACCAGTAGTGGTAGGTGCGGTAGTAATGCCAAGAGATTCAAAACTTGAATTCATGAATGATTCAAAAAAAGTAACTGCAAAAAGAAGAGACATTTTATATGATGAAATAAAAGATACAGCCCTTGCTTATGGCATAGGAATAGTGCCACAAGATGTTATTGATGAAATAAATATTTTAAATGCAACCAAAAAAGGTTTGCATGATGCCTTAGGACAAGTGATTGAAATGTTAAAAACAAAGCCAGACATAGTAATAGTTGATGCTTTAAGAGAAATAGATACATTTGGCATAACATATGAATCAATAATAAAAGGTGATGCAACTTGTTATTCAATTTCAGCAGCATCAATTTTAGCCAAAGTTACAAGGGATAGAATAATGGAAGAGTGGGACAAAATCTATCCTGAATATGGCTTTGCAGCACATAAAGGATATGGCACGGCAAAACATATTGCTGCCATAAAGCAGTATGGACCTTGTCCACTTCATAGGAAAAGTTTTATAACACACTTTGTGTAATTTTTTTTTCAGTTGGGGACGGTCCTAAAACGAAAATTTATATTTTTTCATTTTTATTCCGTCCTTAACTAGAAATTTTCGTTTTAGGACCGTCCCCAACTGAAAAAAGTAAAGGAGTTCAAATGAATATTTTAGATATTATTGCGAAAAAGAGAGATAAAAAAGAATTAACAAAAGATGAAATAGAATATTTTGTAAAAGGCTATACTGATGGAAGTATTACAGATTATCAAGCGGCAGCATTAGTTATGGCAATTTATATTAATGGTATGAATGAAAGAGAGACAACAGATCTAACATTGTTTATGGCACATTCTGGTGATGTGCTTGATTTATCTAGCTTAGGAGAAGTTGTAGATAAACATAGCACAGGTGGGGTTGGAGATAAAATTACACTAATTTTAATGCCAATAGTTGCTTCACTAGGAATCCCTGTAGCAAAAATGTCAGGTAGAGGACTTGGATTTACTGGTGGAACAGTAGATAAGCTTGAATCTATTCCAGGTTATAATACAAATGTGCCAGTGGATGAATTTATACAAAATGTAAAGAAAATAGGTATAAGTTTAATTGGTCAAACTCTTAATTTAGCACCCGCAGATAAAAAGTTGTACGCTTTAAGAGATACTATAAGTTGCACTGAAAGTATTCCTCTAATAGCATCAAGTATCATGAGCAAAAAAATTGCATCTGGTGCTAATAAAATAGTTATAGATGTAACTTGTGGAAGCGGTGCATTTATGAAAAATATTGAAAGCGCCAAAGAGCTTGCAAGGGTAATGACAAAAATAGGAGAGCTTGCCCACAAAGAAACCAAATGTATTATTACAGATATGAATCAGCCAGTTGGATATGCAGTAGGAAATACTCTTGAAGTTATTGAAGCAATAGATGTGCTTAAAGGTAAAATTTTGCCTGAGGATATAAAACATATAATAACTGAGCTTGGAGCAAATATGCTAATTTTAGCAGACAAGGCAAATACTCTAGAAGAGGGCAAGACTAAAATTTTAGAAAATTTGAAAAACGGAAAGGGTTATGAAAAATTTATAGAGCTTGTGCAAAATCAAGGTGGAGATATTTCATACATAGAAAACACAGATAAATTTGCAAAAGCAAAGTACATACTTCCAATAATTGCAGAAAAATCTGGAGTAGTAGAAGAGCTAGATGCATATAAAATAGGCAAGTTGTCGGTATTTCTTGGAGCTGGTAGAATGAAAAAAGAAGATAATATACAAAAAGAAGTAGGATTTGTTTTCCACAAAAAAGTTGGGGATAAAGTGGAAAAAGGAGAAGTTCTAGGATATGTCCACGCAAATGAAAAAGATAAAGCAAATGAAGTAATAAATCAGCAAATTTATGAAATTGTGTAAATCAATTGTAATCTAGTAGAAAAATAAAGTTTTTTAAATAAATAAAAACGATTGCCTTTATTCAAATAAAAACTAAAGTGAAAATTATAAGTAACACGATTAAGCTTAAAAACTTAGTCGTGTTTTCTTTATAATATAGAAAAATTATTAAAGCATAGTAAGTAAATTAAGTCGTATTTCTTTTGATATTATTCAAAAATAAAGTCATTCTAAAAATAATCATTAAAGTTTATATTTATATAAAAAAGGAAGGGAATATGATGAACAAGAACAGTATAAACAAGCACAAAGGAAAAACTAAAAAAGATGAAAAAACGAAGAAAAATATAAGCTATGCCAATATGCATATAGGAAAAGCTTTTCAAAATTACAGACTAATGAATAATTTAACGCAAAATGATGTATCAAATATTACTGGATTAGAACCAAGACATATTAGTCAACTTGAAAGAGGTCAAACTAAAGGAAGTATAGATACATTAATAAAGTTGTGTAATGCATATAAAATAACTCCAGATGTTATTCTTTTTGATATATTAGATGAAGATACTAAAAGTAAAGTTCAAATATATGACGAAAAATTTAAGAAGTTGAGTAAAAAAGACAAAGACACAATACTTCATTTAATGGAATACTTTTTATCTAAATAGTAGAAAAGATATTTTTATCAAAAAGTTTGTTATCTTAAAATTCATAAATTTTCTGTATACAAATCAAGTTTTTTTATTATATAGAAAGTAGCAGAAAATCAACCTAGCACAAACAAAAGCTTATGGCTTTTACTTGCGCTGGGTTGATTATGCATGTAAATTAAAATGTATATTTTCCAAACAATTATTACAGCTAATGTATATTTTCCAAATAATTATTACAGCTTATGCAAATTATTCCCATACTTTACTCCAAGAGAATAACTTAATGCAAAATAATATTCTTCTGTTTGATAAAACAATTTAACAATCTCGTCAAATAAATCTTTTTGACTTTCAGATAAAGTTTTTTCTAGTTCATCCATTGCATCACTGAGCCTTATGCTTTTTTGATTAAAATCTGAGTTTTCCCTTAAAACAGAAATTTTTTCTTCTACAAAAGCATTAATAAATTCTTTACTATCATCATTAAATATTTCCATAAACTTTTTCTTGCATTATAAAAATGCAAATCTCCTTGTATAATATTTAGGCTTTTATAAGGTTGCCTATAAACCTTTTGCAAATAAAACCATAACGATATTTCACTAATAGTATATACCAAAAAAATAAAATTATGTATATATTTTTGAAAAATTTTTAAAATTTTTTATAACATATTGACATATACCCCGTATGGGTATATAATAATCTAGAAATTAAGATAAAAAAATATAATTTATTATGAATTATTTTCAATAAAAGTAAAAACGAATTATTTGTATAAAAATTATGGAGGTGAGCATATTGGCTGAAATGAAATCAACTCATAGGACTGAAGAAGAAAAGCAATATATAAAAAAGAGGCTGAATATAATAGAAGGGCAAATAAAAGGCATAAAGCAAATGATAGATGATGACAGATATTGTGATGATGTTTTAACTCAACTTTTGGCTGCCAATAAATCAATAGAAAGCCTTGAAAATTATATATTAGAATCACATTTGGAAAAATGTATAAAAAGGCAAATACAAGAAGGCAAACTAGAAGTAACAGACGAAATAATGGGACTTTTTAAGAAATTTAGATAAGTCAAGTTAGAAGATTGTTCAAAGAATTGTGTAAAAGCTTAGTTTAAAGGCAAAATTTACATAAAACAGAATTTGAATATTTATTTAGATTTTAAGTTTTAAAAGAGTATATCTTTTAATTAATTATATATTTTAAAGAGATTTTGCATAAAAAATCTCAGAAAGGAAGTTATTATGAAAAATATAGTTTTAGGAATTGAAGGAATGCATTGTGAAGGATGTGTTAACAGATTAACAAAAGTTTTAAATGGATTAGATGGCGTAAATAATGCCAAAGTTAGCTTAGAAAATAAAAATGCAGAAGTAGAATATGATGAAGACAAAATAGATTTAGATGACATAAAGCAGGCTATTGAAGATGCAAACTTTGAAGTAAAAGAATAGTATACTGAAATTAAACTGAAAGGAGTGCTCCATTTATAATAAAGTACAAAGTATAAGGAATAGGTAAAGTTCCTTTGATTTTGAAACACTAAAATTATAGATGGAGTAAAAATCATTATGAAAAAAGTTTTATTAAAAATAGGTGGTATGACCTGTAGTGCTTGTTCTAGTGGACTAGAAAAATATCTAAATAAGCAAGATGGAATAGAAAGTGCAGCAGTCAACCTTGTAATGAATAATGCAAATATACAATATGATGAACAAAAACTCACCTTAGAGCAAATAGAAAAATTTGTAGAAAAAGCAGGTTTTGAAAGTTTAGGCATAGACAATTTTCAAAAAGAAGAAAAAAAGCAAAACAATCAAAAGTACAAATTAATAGCTCTAGGTGTGCTTGCAGTTATTACCTTATATATTTCTATGGGACATATGATAGGACTTCCTGCTATTCCTTATTTGAATATGCATGAAAACCCAATAAACTATGCCATTGCATTATTAATTTTGGCTATAACAGCTTGCATATTTGGATGGGACATTTTAAAAAATGGATACAAAAATTTAGTACACAAATCACCTAATATGGATACATTAGTAGGACTTGGTGTATTAAGTAGTATTATTTATAGTTTGTATGGAACTTTTATGATATTAAAAGGCAATACAGAATATGTAAATAATTTGTATTATGAGTCAGCTGTTATAATAATCTGCTTCATAAAAATAGGAAAATATGTTGAAAATAGAAATAAGGACAAAACAAAGGAAGCAATTAGTCAGCTTATGATGATTACACCAAAACATGCTACAGTTCTTAGAAATGGCGAGCAGGTTCAAGTTACAATTGATGAAATAAATGTAGGAGATATTGTAGTTTGCAAGCCTGGTGAAAAAATTGCAGTTGATGGCGAGATTGTAGATGGCATAACACATATAGATGAATCTTTTATTACAGGCGAAAGTATGCCAGTTAAAAAAGAAAAAGGCAAAAAAGTAATTGCAGGAAGTATTAATTATGAAGGTACTATTGAATACAAAGCAGAAAAAATAGGTAAAAATTCTACAGTATCTGAAATAGTAAAATTAGTTGTAGAAGCTACTTCTACTAAAGCACCAATTTCCAAAATTGCAGATAAAATAAGTGGAATATTCGTACCAACTATTATGATTATTGCAGTACTTTCAGGCTTAGTGTGGTTTGCTATAAATAGAGATGTATCTTGGGCAATAAATGTATTTATATCTGTTTTAGTTGTAGCTTGCCCATGTAGCTTGGGTTTGGCAACACCACTTTCTATAGTAATTGCTTCAGGAGAATCTAGTAAAAAAGGGATACTTATAAAAAATAGTGAAGCATTAGAAAATGCTCATAAAGTAAAAACAGCAGTATTTGATAAAACAGGTACACTTACAAAAGGAAAACTAAGTTTGTCAAAAATATATAATTACACAGGAAATTATTCAAATAGCCAAGATTTAAAGGAAAATGCAGAGACAAATTCTAATGAAAAAGGCAAACAACTAAGTGATGATGATATAATCAAAATAGTGGCTAGTATAGAAGCAAAATCTGAACACCCAATTGCAAGAGGTGTTGTAGAAGAGGCCAAGGAAAGAAAAATAGGATTGGAAAAAGTAAAAGAATTTCAAAACTTGGCAGGACTTGGTGTTACAGCTTTATATAATGGTGAAAAATACATTATAGGTAACAAAAAGTTAATGGAGCAAAATGAAGTAGAAGTTATAGGTCAAGCAATGAAAGACGAAGAAGAACTACAAAAGGCAGGAAATAGCATTTTATTTGTAGCAAAAGAAAATAAACTAATAGCTCTTTTGGGAGTTAAAGATAATGTAAAAGAAAATGCCAAAGATGTAGTTTCTAAATTAAAAGCGTTAGGAATAAATGTTGTAATGCTTACAGGTGACAATGAAAAAACTGCAAAAGCTATTGCAAATTCTATAGGCATAGACAATGTAATAGCAGGAGTAATGCCAAAAGATAAAGCCAAAACAATCGAAGACTTAAAGAAAAATAATGAACTTGTTATGATGTGTGGCGATGGTATAAATGACAGCGTAAGTTTAGTTAAAGCAGATATAGGAGTTTCGGTAGGAAGCGGAACAGATGTTGCCATGGACAGCAGTAATGTAGTTTTGATGAATAATAATCTAGAAAAAATTGTAGACTTAATTGAAATAAGTCATAGAACAATAAGAAATATAAAACAAAACTTATTCTGGGCTTTCTTCTATAACTTATGTATGTTACCAATTGCAATTGGAGTGCTATCTCCATTTGGAATTACAATTAACCCAATGATGGCATCTATTGCAATGACAATAAGTAGTGTTACAGTAACACTAAATAGCTTAAGATTAAAGAGAATAATTAGGAAAATAAAATAATTATAGATCTTTAATTCAAAAGTATAAAATAAAGAGCCAATATATATTCAACATGTTTAAAGAACATATATTGGCTCTTTTAATTAGATGATGAAGTATAATTATTTCGCTTTTATAAACTAATTTTTACATTATCAAAGCCATCTCCGCCAATCATTTTTTTATAGCCAGCGAATTCTTTACTTTCCATATATCTGTTAATGTTTTTTAGCTCAACACCTGAATTAAAAGACAAACTATCAAGTGATAAAGGAGCATCTGTATTATCTAAGTAATTTTTTAAAGTAAGTTTATCAACTTCATCTTTTGATTTGCAACTTGGGCAAACATCATCACTTGAAGCAAAAAAACATCCACAACGTACACATTTATTAAATTTCATTTTTCATTTCCTCCTATGTATATGACAAATTTCGACATTATTCTATCATATAATTTAAGAAAAATAAAGATTAAATTTGAAAAAACGAAATTTAATTATCAAAATCTCTACTTTACCTCAAAAAAAGTATAGATTTTTTTATATTTATGTAGTATAATATTCCCATAAAACATTACGGAAATAAGCAATAAAAGAAAATATGTAAATTTGCATAGCAAAAATAAAAATAGCTCAGTGCAAATTCAAATTAAGGAAAGGACTGATTCATATGTATAACTTTAGAGAGATAGAACCTAAATGGCAAAAATATTGGGACGAGCATGAAACATTTAAAACTGACGTATGGGACTTTTCAAAGCCAAAATACTATGCGTTAGACATGTTCCCTTATCCATCAGGACAAGGTCTTCATGTTGGTCATCCAGAGGGCTACACAGCAACAGATATTATTAGCAGAATGAGAAGAATGCAAGGCTACAATGTGCTTCATCCAATGGGATGGGATGCTTTTGGTCTTCCAGCTGAACAATATGCTATTAAAACAGGCAATCATCCGGAAGTATTTACTCAAAAAAATATAGCAACATTTAAAAGACAGCTTAAAATGCTTGGCTTTTCTTTTGATTGGAGCAAAGAAATTTCTACTTGTGACCCAAGCTTTTATAAATGGACACAATGGATATTTAAACAACTTTACTTAGACGGTTTAGTTAAACTTATTGATATGCCTGTTAACTGGTGCGAAGAATTAGGTACTGTACTTTCTAATGATGAAGTTATAGATGGCAAAAGTGAAAGAGGAGGATATCCTGTTGTTAGAAAAAATATGAAACAATGGGTTATGGACATTCCTAAATATGCCGAAATTTTACTTAAAGGTTTGGACGAATTAGATTGGCCTGAGTCAACAAAGGAAATGCAAAGAAATTGGATAGGTAAGTCAGTAGGTGCAGAAGTTACTTTTACAGTTGCAAAACTTGAAGATAACACAAATTCTGATGCTCAATCAAGCAATGTAAATGTTATGTCAGGTAAAAATGAAAATAATGAACCATTAACATTTACAGTATTTACAACAAGACCAGACACATTATTTGGTGCAACATATTGTGTGCTTTCACCTGAGCATCCATTAGTTAAAAAAATAACAACAGCTGAGCACAAAGAAGAAGTAGAAGATTATATCAAAAAGGCAGCCTCTAAGTCAGACCTAGAAAGAACTGAGCTTAACAAAGAAAAAACAGGTGCATTTACAGGAGCTTATGCAATTAACCCTGTAAATAACACAAAAATACCTATTTGGATTTCTGACTATGTTCTTATGACATATGGAACAGGTGCCATTATGGCAGTTCCTGCCCATGACCAAAGAGACTATGATTTTGCAACTAAGTTTGGACTAAAAATTATTCCAGTACTAGAAGGCGGAGATATTTCCAAAGAAGCATTTGTAGGTGATGGAAAACATATAAATTCAGACTTCTTAAATGGACTAAACAAAGAAGAGGCAATAGAAAAAATTACAAATTGGCTAGAAGAAAAGAAAATAGGTCACAAACAAGTAAATTACAAATTGCGTGAATGGATATTTGCTAGACAACGTTATTGGGGTGAACCAATTCCAATCGTATTTACAGAGGATAATCAAATACATGTTCTAGCAGACGAAGATTTACCACTTGTTTTACCAGAACTTGAAGATTACAAGCCATCAAAAGATGGAGCTTCACCACTTGATAAAGCTACAGATTGGGTAAATACTACATTTGAAGGCAAAAAAGCAAGAAGAGAAACAAGCACTATGCCGGGTTCAGCAGGTTCAAGTTGGTATTTCTTAAGATATATTGACCCACACAATGATAAAGAATTGGCAAACCCAGAATTACTAAAACATTGGATGCCAGTTGACCTTTATATGGGTGGACCAGAACACGCTGTTGGACATTTGCTATATTCAAGATTTTGGAATAACTTTTTGTACAACAAAGGATTTTCACCAGTTAAAGAGCCATTTGCAAAACTACGTCATCAAGGTATGATTCTTGGTACAAATGGTGAAAAAATGAGTAAGTCTAAGGGCAATGTTATAAACCCAGACGATATGGTTAAAGAATATGGAGCAGACGCTTTAAGAGTATATGAAATGTTTATGGGACCAATAGACGCTGCTAAACCATGGGATCCAAATGGAATAGATGGCTCTAAAAAGTTCCTAGATAGAGTTTGGAGACTATACACAGAAAGTGGTAAACTTGTGGATAAAGCTAATCAAAAACTTGACAAAACATACAATTATACTGTTATGAAAGTTACTAAAGATTATGAAAATATGGACTTTAACACAGCTATAGCTCAAATGATGATATTTGTAAATAATTGTATGAAAGAAAGCATTTTCCCTAAAGAATATGCAGAAGGTTTCTTAAAGCTATTAAACCCAGTAGCTCCACACATTACAGAGGAATTATGGAATAGATTAGGTCATAATGAAACTATTAGCTATGAAGCTTGGCCAACATATGATGAGGCTAAAATTCAAGATGACGTAATTGAACTTCCAATTCAATTTAATGGTAAACTTAGAACAACAATAAAAATTGCCAAAGACTTGCCAAAGGAAGAAGTGGAAAAAGAAGTCAAAGCAAATGAAAGAGTTCAAAGCTTACTAGAAGGCAAACAAATTGTAAAAGAAATTTATGTACCAAATAAAATTTATAATATTGTTGTAAAATAATCTGATTTAATAAATTTTTAAATCAAAATTTAAAATTATATTTATGTAGCCAAGCTTAGGTTTAGCTACATAGATATAATGGTTATAGGTAAGCCCAAACCTAAATCAATATAAGGAGAAAAGCATATAATTTTTGTTATATGAGTATTTATAATGAAAGAAGAGAAGAATAAAGACACATCTAAAAAAGAAAAATCAAACAAAAAAAGTGTAATTGAAGATAAAAACATAAAAACAAATAAAAATATTAAATCATTAGATAAAAAGGCTTCAATCAAAAAGCTTGAAAAGCAGCCTATGTCTGACAAAGACAAAAAGCTATTAAATATAGCTTTTAACATTTTAGCAATATTTTGCATAGCAATTTTTTGTATAGCATTAACACCAAAAACACTTCAAAATGATACATTTTATACTATAAAAGTTGGACAAGGAATTAGAGAATGGGGAATAGATGGACAAGATCATTATTCATTTATAGACTTGCCATATACTTATCCACATTGGCTATATGATGTTATAATGTCACTTTTGTTTGACTTTTGTGGAGGCTGGACAGCACTTTACGTATCAACAATGGTTTTGGCCTGTGCACTTGGAATACTTTTATATTTTACATTAAAAAAAGTTACCAAAAATTCACTTATATCCTTTGTAATTGCACTGGGACAAATGTTTTTAATGAAAGATTATATAGCGGCAAGAGCGCAATTAGTCACATTTGTACTATTTGTCTTAACAGTACTTTTTATAGAAAAGTTCTTAGAAAGTGGCAAAAAGAGATATGCGGTAGGGTTGATTATAATTCCAATACTAATTGCAAATTTACACTCAGCAGTTTGGCCATTTTACTTTGTACTATTCCTACCATATGTGGGAGAATATGTTATAAGAATACTAATAGATGCACATATTGTGCACAATGTGTATAAATGGCTGATTGAGTTTAGAATAAAAAGAACAAATAAAATATTAAAAAAGGCACCTAAAGATAGTGTAGCAAAATACCAAGCAAAAGTTGCTGAGCTTACAAAACTTCAAGAAGAAAATAGCGCTAAATTTGAAACAACTTTAGCAAAAAGAGCAGAAAGAAGAAAAAGACCATTTAAACTTAAAATTGAAAAAATTGATAGAGTTAAATGGCTAATAATAATAATGTTCATTTGCCTATTTACAGGACTTTTAACACCTATAGGAGATATGCCTTACACATATACGCTAAAAATTATGGAAGGCAACACCACATCAAGTATAAGTGAACATTTACCTTTAACATTAATAGATAGTAAATCAACATTATTCTGTTTAACACTTGTACTTGCCATACTTATATTTACAGATTCAAAAATACGTTTAAGAGACTTGTTTTTCTTAGCAGGACTAACACTACTTGCGTTAATGAGTAGAAGACAAGTGTCAATGCTAGTGCTATTTGGTGGAATTGTTTTTGCAAGAATATTAACTGAGTTGCTAGAAAAGTATGACAAAAAAGGCACAAAAGAGGTTATGAATTTTATGACTTCAACAATAGGCGAAGTGCTTACAATATTGTTCATATTTTCGCTAAGCTATTTTGTATATATTCCAAATCAAAATCAACCATATGTTGACATAGGATCATATCCAGTAGAAGCTTCAAAATGGATAAAAGAAAATTTGGATTACAAAAATATAAGAATGTTTAATGAGTATAATTATGGTAGTTACTTATTATTTGAAGATATACCAGTTTTCATAGATTCAAGATGTGATTTGTATACACCAGAATTTAATGGCGAAAAAGGCGAAGACGGCAAATATCATGGACAAGATATATTTACAGATTTTATGAATATATCAAGCATAGCAACATATTATGATACAAAATTTGATGAATATGACATTAACTATGTAATGACTAAAACAAATACAAAATTAAATATGCTTCTTTCTCGTGATGATGGTTATACGCAAATTTATAAGGATGATGATTTTATAATTTATGAAAGAGAGACTTAAATAAAATTATTTAAAGAAAAAAGAGAGGGAAAATGGCTAATAGCAAAACATTTCAAATAACTGAACAAAATATAAATCAAAGGCTTGATATGTATATAGCAAGCCTTGATTTAGACTTGTCTAGAAGTATGGCGCAAAAAATGATTGAAAATGGACAAGTTTTAGTAAATGACAAAGTTTCAAAAACTTCATATAAAACAAAATTAGGAGATATTATTCAAATAACAATAGAAGAACCTAAAGAAGTGGGCTTAAAAGCACAAGATATTCCACTAGATATAATTTATGAAGATGATGATATTATAGTAATAAATAAACCTAAAGGAATGGTGGTGCACCCAGGTAGTGGCAACCCTGATGGAACTTTAGTAAATGCAGTTTTAAATCACTGCAAAGGAAGTTTATCTGGCATTGGAGGAGAAATAAGGCCAGGTATAGTGCATAGGCTAGATAAAGACACATCAGGCTTAATTATTATAGCCAAAAATGATAAGGCACATATAAATTTAAGCAAGCAAATACAAGAAAGAAAAGTTAAAAAAATTTACACAGCATTAGTAAGAGGTGTTATCCCTGAAGATACTGCAACAATAAATATGCCAATAGGCAGAAGTAAAACTGACAGAAAGAAAATGGCTGTGAGAAAAGATGGAAAAGAAGCAATTACTCACATAAAAGTTATAAAAAGATATGACAAATATACTTTAATTAGTGTTAAAATAGATACAGGAAGAACACATCAAATAAGAGTACATATGGCAGAAATAGGCTATCCTGTTGTTGGTGATGAGGTATACTCAAATGGAAAGAATGAATTTGATGTGCATGGACAAATGCTACATAGCACTTCTTTAGATTTTGTTCATCCTATTACAGGTAAGCCAATGCATTTTGAAGCACCTTTGCCAGAGTATTTTGAAGAAGTTTTAGATAAGTTAGAAGGAGAGGTTTGAAAAAAATTGTGATTTTGGCAATTATTTTTCAACTAGACTTAAGAAATGAGAGGATGATATAAATGGAAGAACGTTTGCAGAAGTATCTTGCAGAATGTGGAATTGCATCAAGAAGAAAATGCGAAGAATTAATAAAGCAAGGCTTAGTAAAAGTAAATGGCAAGGTTGTAACAGAACTTGGAACAAAAATAGACCCGGAAAAAGACATAGTAGAATATGCAGGTAAAAAGGTTCAAAAAGCTACACGAAAAGTATATATACTTTTAAATAAACCAATAGGGTATGTTACAACAGTAAAAGACCAATTTAATAGAGATTCTGTCATAGACTTAGTAAAAGATGTAAAAGAAAGAGTCGTTCCAGTAGGCAGGTTAGATATGTATACATCAGGAGCTTTGCTTTTAAGCAATGATGGAGACTTTGTAAATAAAGTAACACATCCAAGCAATGAAATAGAAAAAACATATAATGTAACTGTAATTGGTAAAGTTACAAACGAAGATGTAACTAATTTAGAAAACGGAGTTCAAATAGAAGTTGATGGTGAAAACTATACAACAAAAAAGGCCAAGGTAAAAATACTTAAAATAGATGAAGAAAAAAATTTATCAAGAATACAAATAACGATTCATGAAGGAAAAAACAGAGAAATTAGAAAAATGTGTGAAGCAATAGGTAAGAAAGTTCTAGCTTTGCATAGAAGTAAAATAGCAAACTTAAGTGTAAAAGATTTAAGACTAGGAAAGTGGAGATATCTTACTCAAAAAGAAGTAGATGAAATACTAAAGAATAATGAATAAAATTAAAGAGGAACTAAAGAAATGATTTATAAAAAATTTGATTTTGAATCAGAAACTAAAAAAACAAAAGAAGTTGCTTTTGATGAACTAGAAATTGGTAGGAAGGTTTATGGCAAAGTTATAAACATTAAGCCATATGGAGCATTTGTAAAAATAGAAAGTGGTGCAGTGGGGTTATTACACATAGAAGACATATCTGTGGCTAGAATAAAATCACCAGAAGAAAGATTGCATTTAGGCCAAAAAATACCTGTAATAGTAAAATCAATAGACAAGCAATCTAAAAAGTTTAATTTAAGTTATAAAGAAATGCTAGGAACTTGGCAAGAAAATATAAAAAATGTAAAAGTAGGACAGGAAATGCAGGGCATAATACGTGAAACAGCAAAAGGTAACAAAGGCATATTTATAGAGCTAAAGCCAAACCTTGTGGGAATGAGTGAATACAAGCCAAATTATCATTTTGGCGATAAGGTTACGGTGCTAGTAAAGAAAATTATACCTGAAAAACACAAGGTAAAATTAAAAATAATATAATTTTTTTCAGTTGGGGACGGTCCCCAACTGAAAAATTTGCATTATGTGAATTTATGTGCTATAATAAAACTGTTGGTGAAGTAGCAAAATAGCTACTTCAAATCTTACAAAATAATTTTTGGAGGAATAAAAATGGTAGATGATAGTGAAATTAAAACAAAAGTATCCCCATTTGCAATGAGGACACAAGAAATTAAAGTTTTTGATGGAAAAGATGGATATGTTTCAATGAACCAAATAATTCAAAAAATGAATATGGGTCATTTGACAGAAATTCATTTTAAAATACTTGAATTAGTAAATAAATTTGAGTTTGTTACATCAAGACAATTGTTTTATTTATTAAAATTGCAAAATGTAGATATTGCATCACAGGATAAGTTGAATAATAAGTTAGAACAACTTGTTAAATGCAAAATTTTAACTAGATATTATTTTACTTCAGTTGAAGGTGATGGAGTATTTAGAATTTATTGTATGGAAAAGATGGGTAAATATTTACTTACATCTCGTGATATTGAATGTAAATGGCAACCAAGTGATAATGCAAAACCAGTTGAAATGATAAAGAAAAAATTAGCAGGAAATCAAGTTATAGTTGCATTCCTTAGAAAGTCATCTCATGTAGATTCATATACATTAAAACCACCAATGACAGATAAAATAACAGGAAAAATATTTAAGCCAACATTAACAATAAAGTTTAAATATTCTAATAGAAAAGTTGATTTTATATTTGATGTTATTAGAAGAAATGAACCTTGGAAAGAAGATTTAAAAACAAGAATGAACCAATACAAAGACTTTTACAATAACTTTGTACCAGGAGATTCAGGTTTTTCAAGCTTGCCACAATTAATACTTGTGTGCGAAGATGACAAACACATGGCAGAAGTATTTAAAGAAATTGTTATGAATAATTTATCATTAGATAAAATAAAGATTTACTACACAACAGATATGGCTCAAAATAAAGATAAACTTGATAAATCATTATTTGAATTTGTTGAAGAAAATGGTAAGTATAAGATTAAGAATGTAGAAGCTAAAATTTTAGGATAAAACATAAAATGTCCCCACAAATAGTTTCATTATTTAAAGAATATTTATTGGGACATTTTTATGTTTGAAATCTAAAAGTGAAGACTATTATTAGCCTTCACTATTTTTTTTACCTTTTTTAAATGTATATGTTATTGCATCATCATTATTTAGTAAAAAGTTTGTATTCGATGTGTCAAGTTTAATTGGGTCTGTTTCTAATTCATCATCACTAAAATGTACATTTTTTAAACTTGTTTTGCGAGTTTTCTTTTCTTCTCCTTCTGCAATGCCATTTGTAAATTTAGCAAAGTTGTAATATTTAATATCTTGTTTTTCTTTGTATTTAGAAGCTAAGAAATCAAGTTTTGCAGTACCATTTACAATCTTACCTTTTAAGTCTTTTACTTTGTACATACAACTCTTAAACTTAAGAGATTGAACTTTTCCAGGTTTATATTTAAGCTTATAATTGTAACCAATTTTTCCTAGCTTTGGATCATATTGACCTTTGGCTGTATCATAAGAATTATCAAATTCCCATTCTCTCTTTTCACCAAGTTCTTTAGACCACCATTCGTTATCTTCTGGTGAGTTATCACCAAATACTATTTTATTTGAACAGTTTGAAATAATGATGTTTGCTAATTTCTCGCCTTGTTTTCTAAGCTGGTCTAAGCTTTGTGCTGATACAACAGTACCAATTCTGTATTTTCTATAAATAGTAAATATAGGTTCTGTCGCAGAGCATATAAAGTCTGGAAATTCATCAATATATAAGAAGTGAGGAATACGAGTGCTTTCTGTGCCAGGTCTTCTTAATACTGAATATTGCATAAGTAGTAAAAAGAATAAACCAAAGGCTTTGTGTGCAGATTCACCTAAATCTCCACGTCTTGTACAAACAAGTGTAACACCACCATTTGCTAAAATATCATCATAATTTATGTTGTTTACTCTGTTGCAAAGTATGTTTCTAACTCCAGGATAACGTAATAATGAATCTATTTGAGCTATAGGAATAGAAACTATTTTTTGCATTTCTAATCTATTTGGACTGTCACTGTAAAAGTTTTTCTTGAAATAACTAATTTGCATATTATATTCTTCAGCTAGTTCTGGGTCACTTTCAAGAATTTTACACATTTTTTCTATTAAATCAAAATTGTTTAATAATTTGAATAAGTCTTCTATATTTGGCAATTTACCTTCATTCATTCTTGGGTAAATTAATCTTAAAAGTATTGTCAAGTTTTCTATAATTTGAGAAGTTTGATTTTCTCTGTATGCCATTTCCATACCAGGATTTTTATCTGAATATAGTCCTTTTAAAACTGTAGAAATAGCAATTGCTGTTTGAGTAGGATCCTCAAAAGCAAATGGGTTAAGTCCAGGTGATGTAGGGGAATCTGGGTCTATTAGGTTAACTGGTATACCAAAATTATCTGCTACATTTTTTACTTTAGATATTGTTTCATAATCTGGTGCCATATATGTAATACCTAAATCACGATAAATAATCTTTGAACCAGAATTTGCATATATTAAATTTTTTAAATATTTTTTGTATATGCCAATTCTTGACTCAACTGGTTTTAACATATTTAAAGTAAAGTGACTATTAATGTAATCATTATCATATGGTGCAGATAATGTAGCTAAACCTGTTTTTAAACAAGCGTAACCCATTGTTTTAGCACTTTCTTTATAAAAATATTTTTTGTCAATGTCCTGTGCAACCCATGGTTCAAAAATTAAAGATGTTTTTCCTGAACCTGATACACCAACAACTAGGGTTGACTCAAATCTTTTGCTTTCAGGTATTTTAACAGCATTTCCATGGTCTTTATCTGTGCCTATGAATATTTCGTCAGTGTATTGTCCCCAGCCTTTAGACTTGTCAGATAAATCTATACCGCCATAATCAAAGATAGAGTCTCTAAGATCTTTTGAATCATTAACACCTGTAAATAGTTTTCTAAAGAAAAAGCTAATTGTAGCTAGTGGCAAGTAAATTGCAATTGATGATAATGCTGGCTTAATTAAGTAAGAGAAATTACTTGCTAAGTCTGGATAACCAGGAAGTGAAAGTAAACCAAGCCAAGCAGCTTCATTTATCCATTCTGTAAACATTGTTATAAATAGTATGTATAGTGAGATACAGTATGCATAAAACCATTTTAGTTTATCATCATCACTTTTTATAAATTTGGATGAACTTGAAAATAAAAATGCAAATATTGGGCAAAGCAGTGCAAAAGCATATGTAATAGGACCCCAATATGTTGATGCAACACCTGTAAATACTATTAAAAAGAATTCTACTAATCTATCTACTAAAATAAAAATAGTTATGAGTGATAAAACATAAGTTAAAAAAGTGTTTCTATCAGTTTTTAACCATTTTAAAAATTTATCAAAAACCTTTAACATAAACAAAATCCTTGTATAATATATTTAGGTTTTTAAAAGGGTACCTATAAACCTTTATAGTTTTTAATAAATAAAACCAATCTATTTGAAATGTGTGAAAATGCTTATAAAAGCCTAATTACTCACATATATATTATCCTACAAAATCAAGAAAAAAACAAGACTTTTTAGCAATTTTTTAATTAATCAACATATATTTTATTATGATTAAGAAGTTTAGTAGAAAAAAAGAAACATTTTTTCAAAGTATAGTAGCACTCATGCTGTCACAGGTGATTGTAAAAATACTTGGACTTGTATATAAACTATATTTAACAAATAAGCAGGGCTTTGGAGATGAGGGTAATGCAATAACAAGTGCTGCATTTCAGGTTTACTCGCTAATTTTAAGCATTACTTCGATTGGCGTTCCAGCAGCTGTCTCAAAATTGGTAGCTGAAAGGTCAGGAGTAGGTGACCATAGAGGTGCATACAAAATATTTAAAATTTCACTTGCCATGTTTTCTGTTATAGGCATAATTGGCAGTTATTTATTAGTAATTAGTGCAAATTTTATTGCAAATAACATATTAGGAATGCCAGAAGTAGAGCTATCTTTGCTAGCATTAGCACCATCAATATTTTTAGTATCAGTAATTTCGGTGTATAAAGGATATTTTAATGGTAGAGAAAATATGAAAGCAACGGCTATTGCACAAACTTATGATCAACTTACAAAAACTTTTTTAACTATAATTGTAATAGAAGTAGCGACAATGGTATCTAAAGTAACAAATATAGCAGTTATAGTTTCCATAGCAAATTTAGCCACAACAATAGCAAACATTGTGGAATTTACATACTTGTATGAATATTATAGAAAAGAATTAGGAGAAATAAAAGCTGAAATAGCAAACAGTGTGCACGAAAGACCAGTTAGAACCTTATGGGCAATCAAAGAAATAATATTTGTAGCAGTACCTATGGCAATAACGCCATTTATAGCGACAATAGGAAGAAACTTTGATTCAACTACAATTATTAGTGGACTTCAAACACATATGAGTTACAATGAAGCAAAAATTCAATATGGAATATTAAATGGAAAAGTAGACACACTTATAAATTTTCCACTTTCATTTAGTGGAACAATGTCCACAGCACTAATACCAAGCATTGCCTCTGCAAATTCAAAAAACACATTAAATGAGGTAGAACAAAGAATAAATACGTCATTACTAGTAGGACTTTTAATAGCTCTGCCAACATCGGCAGTTTACTTTTTCTTTGCAGATGAGATATTAGGATTGCTATTTCCTAATGCATCAAGTGGAGCAATGCTACTGAAAATAAGTGCATTAACTATAATATTTTTATCAATAGAGCAAACTATAAGAGGAGTATTAATAGGAATAGGGGATAATAAAATTCCAATTATTACAGTAGCAATAGATGCAGTAATAGGGGTAATTTTAAACAAAATTTTAATACCATTAAATAGCTTTGTGGGAGGCATAAATGGAGCAGCAATTGGTAATTTAGTTTCAAATTTTGTGGTAACAAGCATAGGGTATATGTGTATAAAGAAAAAAGTTGGAATAAAAATAAGAAAGAAAAACATATTAAAAACTATTATATCAACTCTTATCTTTATAATATTATCTAAAACTATGTATAAAGTACTAGCAATAAGTGTAAATGCAAAGGTAAGTTTAATAGTAAGCTTGGGAATAGGGGTAATAATTTATTTTGTATTAATACATTTATTTGACATTTTGAAGACAAAACAGTTACAAACGCTGTCATTTAGGCAAAAAAAGGCAAAAAACAGTAAAAAAATTCAAAAACAAAATGCCTGAAAATGGCTTGAAATAGCATAATGGCTGACACATACGCCGCGAAACCTTACAGCCTCAAAGGTTCAAAAGAAAAAAGTAGAACAAAAAAGAAGGATTTTGTCATTCCTTGAAGAATAATAGTAATAGTAGATGAAAGCAGTCTACACATTCGTTCTTTATAGGAGGTAATAAAAATGAACAAATCTGAATTAATCGCAGCTGTAGCTGCTAAAACAGGAGAAACAAAAAAGAAAGCTGAAGAAGCTGTAGACGCATTTGTTGACGTTGTTTCAGAAGCTTTATCAAAAGGAGACAAAGTTCAATTAGTAGGCTTTGGTTCTTTTGAAGTAAGAAAAAGAGCAGCTAGAAAAGGAAGAAATCCACAAACTAAAGAAGAAATCAAAATACCAGCAAGCAAAGCTCCAGTTTTCAAAGCAGGAAAAGCTTTAAAAGATGTTGTTAATAAAAAATAATTAAATGAGTTTTATATATCAATATGAATTCATATGAAAAAATAGACTAGAAATAGTCTATTTTTTTCGATTGAAGTATAAAACCAAAAATACAGGTTAGAAATTTGATTTCTAACTTGATATTTTGGTGCAAATAAGCAAATTGTTTTTGTCGCTTTTACCTTATTTCTATTGTTGCTTCTTTCATTGGCATTCCTCATTTCGGTTAATTTTATTTTGCAAAGTTACCATCTATTGACATTATTTATCAAAAAATATATAATATAGATATAGTTCAAAAGTATGAAATATATTTTACTGAAATAGTTTAGCAACTTATCAATTACGATATTATAATATATTATTGTAAAAGTCAATAAGTTTTATTAAATTTTCTAAATTTTTTTGAGGTGTGAAAATGATAAAAGAAGAAAAAATTGAATTTACAGCTAAATGGTGCAAATACAGTAAATATAATATAGAAAAAAAAGACGAGCAATTTTACATAGTTGCAGATAAAAATGCAATACCTAGTACATACGATCCATTTGAAATAAGAAATCTGATTCTAAAAGATTTATTAGTAATAGGAAAAGAATCAGTTGGAAATAATATATTCAAATTAGGGGATAAGAAAATAACTATAGAAGCACAAAGCAAGATGGAAGAATTTCAAAAATTAGTACTAGAATTTGTTAGCAATTATGGGTTACTTGGTAATTTTAGATATTTACCAGAAAATTATGATTTTATGGATAATGGAGATATTCCTGTAAATTTAGGATATAATACTTCTATTAGTGCATTGGAATTTGAAAAAAAATATTTTTGGAAAGACTCAAAAATTGATTGGTCAAAAACAATGAAATCTAATGATTATCATCGAAATACAGGACTTGATGATTATTTTAAACAAACTGAAGGAGATAGACTAGATGATATAATATTTTCAAAAAATTATACAGAAACAATTTCAGAAATAATTGATTTTGCAACTACGATTTATAATATTAAACTTCTAATTTGTGCATATTTGTATGATGATGTTTCAGATGATATAAAAGAAATATATAAAAATAGTATTACTTCTCATGGCTTGAAAAAATGTAATATTTCGTATGGTATAGAAAATAAGCAAATAAAATTCAAGTGGAATTTTATGTCTTTAAGTGAAATCATTGAAACTATTTTATTATTAAACGAAACATCTGGAAGGACAGAAGTCAAATTATGTAAGCATTGTGGCAAACCATTTATCGCAAAAAATATCAAAGCTGAATATGATACTATCCAATGCCGAAATAGAGAAAATATAAATAAAAGCAGACAGAAGAAAAATAATTTTATTGAATAATGTTTATATTAAAATATCTAGATTGGAGGTACAATATGATTGAAATAAAAAACTTTGATAACTGGATTGAAGATGCTGAAGCCGGAAAGTTTGGTAGTGGTGCAAGTGAAAAAATATGGCTTGTAAATCCTGCAAACAATGAAAAAGGAATTTTTAAATTTCCAAAAATAAAGCATGATGGAACAATAACAGGAGAATATTGGGCAGAAAAACTTGCTACAGAAATTGGTAAACTAATAGGTGTAGAATGTGCTAAAGTAGATATTGGTACATATAAACGGAAGAATTGGCTCAATGAGTTATAGTTTTTTAAGCAATACCACTTCTCTAGTGGAAGGAGTAGAATTCATTTTAGGAAAATATCCTTATTATGATAAAGATACATTGGTAGACAAATATTCTGGTATGCCATACTCCTTTCAAATGATTGTAGAAAGTATGAAACCAATATTAGGAATAAATACCATTTCAAAAATATTATTATTTGACGCACTTATAGGCAATAGTGATAGACATCATAGTAACTGGGGTATTACGGAAACGAAGGGATTTCTTTCCGTAGAAAAAGGTGTGTTCCCAGTTAATGCAATGACATTGAGTCCATTATATGACAATGGTTCATCACTATGTTCATACATAAATGAAAGTGATATTGAAACAATATTAAAAGATAAAATTAGATATGAATCTATTATAAATACAAAATCAAAATCAGCTATAGGGTGGAATAATATACGACCTATTAGACATTTCGAATTGATTAAAAATTTAAGGAATGAGTATTATGATGAAACGGTTAAATTTGTTATAAACATCAAGAAAAACATAACTGAGCAATCAATTGATACTATTCTAAGTAATTTTGATGATAATATTATAAGTGGCCAAATGAAGAAATTATTAAAGAAATTTATAATTGATAGAAAAAATAGAATTATTGAGATATATAATTTAGATGGTGAGGTGTAAAAATGGAAAAAGATTTAGTATATTTAGTCTGGACAGATGTAAAGACGGGTAAAAAATATAAAGTTGCTGAGCTATATAAACAAGGAAATACATTTTACTTTAAATATATTTTAGAAAATGTTAAAGAGGCTCAAAAAGCAGGTTTTAAACTACTTGTAGCATTTCCACAAATTAATGCATTATATGATAATCCAAAATTATTTGCTAATTTTGCAGCAAGATTACCAGA
>CALYAG010000006.1 GCA_944393465.1 uncultured Clostridia bacterium | reverse complement strand
TCTCTACCAATAAAACATGAGACATTTTTACTAAAAATTCAAAAACAAAAACGGGACATTTTTACTTAAAATTCACACTTTTTTTCGTATTTGTCAAATAAAATATTGACAAATATTAATAAAAATGCTAATATATATATTGTTCATAAAAATAATAATTAATATGTAGGTGTACCCAAGTGGTTGAAGGGGCGAGTTTGCTAAACTTGTAGGGTTCGTTTTAGGGCCGCGGAGGTTCAAATCCTCTCACCTACGCCAAAGTAATATAAAGTATTTGCTTTATATTATTTTTTTTGCTATAATATCATTTAATAGAAAAGGCAAACTTTTGAAACTCTAAGATTGGAGAATAAATGAGGTTAAGTAAAAGAATAAGATTAATTGAAAAAAGCCTTAAATCAAGAGACATATATTTTTTTAGAAAAGATTTAAAGTCATTCCAAGAATTAATATCTAAAATGCAAGAAGCTAATCCAAGAGCTTCTATTTTAGACTGTATTCAAGGATATAATGATGCTTTAAAGGATTTAATATTAAAAACAAATACAATAAGATCAGCACAAATATATAGATATATAGCTCTTGAGTCATTACTTAATTCAAGAGAGTATAACACAATAGTTAGTAAGTTAAATGCAAAATATGATTCAGATAGTAAAGATATAGAATTTACAGGAAATCTTGAAAAAGATTACCAGGCACTTGTAAAGACATTTTTTTATTCAGAGTATATATTAAAGTGTAAAGATTTAAAGGAGTATTTAAAAAGTGCTCCAAATGATAAAAAATTGCAAGCGGAAATTAAAGAAATAGAAGATCAAATGAATAAAATCTTAAATGGAAAATTAACTGTATATGATTATAATAAAATTCAAAATAAAGAAAAAATTTTTTTTGAAGATTTAAGAAAAATAATTAGAGTAGATTTGAATCAAGAATTAGCCAACAATATTATTCTAAAAATTGACTTTTTAAGAAAAATAGGTGCTCTTACTAATTATGAGAAGGAATATAATCATACTTTAGAAAAATTATCTATGCCTCCAAGCTTTAGAATTAGTGATAAAAAAAGTTTTGAAAAGGATTTATTAGATAGAGATAAACTTAAAAATTATTCAATTGCAGAATTAGTAGCCTTAAATGCTTTTTGGACTAATAGGCTTGTTAAAGAGGTCGAGAGAAGAAATGAAGTAATTTATGTTTTACAAAATTCAAACAATTTTAAGGAGTTTAGCGAAGGAAAAGAATTTGAGCTTATAGATGAAGATATTATGTATTATTTAGCCGAATATAGAGCAATAGTTCCATATATAACTAGTTTTAAAAATGATAAAAAGAATTCAGGCAAAACCAAATTTCTGGGTGGAAATAGCAATTTAGCTACAGTAGTTTTTGATATAAAGGAGATTTTTGAACAAGGTGATATTGATTATTATGGATTTAATGATTTAGATGCAATGGCTTATAATGTTTTACTACTTAATAATCGTTCACAACTTTTATATGACCAAAAGGATATAGCAATTCAAGAAATGATTAGTTTTATAGTTAATACAAATGAATATAGAAATGCTGGAATATCTTTTGAAAGTGATGAAAGAGAAAATACAAGTAAACCTTTAATTGTAATAGATTTGAAAGGATTTAATGCTCCAGTTATGTTACATATGATTAAAGGTGGATTAACTAGAGTTGTAAAAAATGTTAGTGGCAAAAGTTTTTTTCCTGTTTATAGAGGTGGCAAAGATATTATTATAGATTCATCACAGGAGGGTAAATATACAGCAAAAACTAATGTATTATTTAAATTAAATTCTACACAAAGAAAAGACATTTCAGTAAGAGCAGGATTAGTTGGACCTAGAGACACGAACGCTAAGTATGTTACACATATATCTTGGATGCTTAACCCCAAAAAAGATATGCCAGCACTTATAAAAGAGCCTAAAAGGAAAATAAATTTAGATACAGGTGAAATATTGAATTTAGAAGAAGAGCAAACCAAAAGAAGATAAATAAATATAAGAAGATGTAAAACTATATAAAGTGAACCCAAATTATTAAACTTTTGTTTAATAATCTGGGTTCATTTTAATAATTTCTACTTTACTTTTTTTATGCCTAAATCTTTTAGTCTATCTTCTACTTTTCTTTTAAATCTATGACTATTCAAATTTTGAATATATATTGAATACATATTTGCCCTATTTGCTCCCCATATATCTGAAATTCTATTATTTCCTATTACAGCAATTTGTTCTGGAATAAGCTTCATAGTTTTAGCCATATCAAGAAAAGGTTTTTTAAGAGGCTTACAAGCAAACTTTTTTGTTGTAGGTATATTTATAGTTTTTAATATAGTTTTACTTACATAAGGATTGTTACTTAATATAGATAGCTTTAGACCTCTTTTTTTGGCTTCTTTTAGAAAATTTAGTGTATCTACTGATACTGTTTTATTGCGTATCAAAGTGCCATCAAAATCAAATATTAAGCCTTTTATGCCTACATCTAATATTAAGTAGTCTAAACTTATATCTGATATATTACTGTAACTATCCTTGGGTGTTAAATGTCCCATAAAGCCTCCTAATTTTAATTTTAGTTATTTGCAAATAAACTTTTAGTGTAAATGAATTTATTCTTTTACAGCTTTTTCTTTATTTTTTGAGCTCTTTTTAGTTTGAGAACTTTTGGCATTAGTAGCTACTTCATTCTCTATATTAATAGCTTTTTTACTATTATTTTTTTGTTTTAAATTATCTTTAGCAACAGCCATTAATAATTTAATTCTATTTGTTTGATTTGCTTCTGAAGCACCTGGGTCATAATCTATTGGTGAAATATTAGCTTCTGGGTAAGTATCTCTAATTGTTTTTATTACACCTTTACCAACAACGTGGTTTGGTAAACAAGCAAATGGTTGTACGCAAACTATATTTGGTATGCCATGTTCAATATATTCAACCATTTCAGCTGTTAGGAACCAACCTTCACCAGTTTGATTTCCTATTGAAAGAATACCTTTTACATTTTCTTCTAGTTTAAATATGTCACAAGGTAATAAATATCCTTTTTTAGAATTAGAAAGAGCTATTCTTTCATCTTTTTCTAATATATCAATTAATTTTATTGCTAGTTTAAATATTTTAGCTTTTCCTGCGTCTGTTTTTATAAGTTGGTTAAATGTTATTTTATGTGTAGCAATAAATTTAATAAATCCCATAAAGTCTGGAAGTATAACTTCTGCACCTTCTGCTTCTAATTTATTGGCAACAAAGTTATTTCCAAATGGATGATATTTAATTAGAACTTCACCAACAATACCTACTTTAGGCTTTTCTACAGATGTATCAAGTTCTATTCTTTCAAAATCATCAACTATATCATAAATGCTTTGCTTAAATTCTTTCATTGTAGAATGTGTAACTAATTTTTTGCATTCTGCCATCCACTTATCAAATGTAGCTTTTGTTTCACCTTTATGTACTTCATAAGCTCTATTTTTAGTAAGCATTTTTTGAAGAATATCACCATAAATAACGCATTTGATTAAGTTTTCAACAAGTTTTGGTGTTATTTTAAATCCAGGCATTTTTTCCATACCAACAACATTAAATGATATAACTGGTACATTTGGATAACCTGCGTCTTTTAGAGCTTTTCTAATGAATCCAATATAGTTTGTAGCTCTACATCCACCACCTGTTTGAGACATTATTAATGCTGTTTTATTAATGTCATATTCTCCTGATTCTAATGCTTCTATCATTTGACCTGTTGTAAGTATAGATGGATAGCAAGCATCGTTATTAACGTATTTTAAGCCTACTTCAACTGTATGAGGTGTGCATTCTCTAAGAAGATGCACATTGTATCCACAAGCTTGAACTGCTGATTCAAGTAACTCAAAATGTATAGGTGTCATCTGTGGAATTAATATAGTATAGTCTTTACGCATATCTTTTGTAAAGATTTTTTTATTAATTTCATAATTTCCATTATTTGAACCTTCTGACTTTTTCTTAGCAATTCTTTTATTCATACTAGCTAAAAGTGAACGAATACGTATTCTTACAGCTCCTAAGTTGTTTACTTCGTCTATTTTTATTAATGTATACATTTTATCATAACTTGATAATATTTCTTCAACTTGGTCTGTTGTTACTGCATCTACACCACAACCAAATGAGTTTAATTGAACTAACTCTAGGTTATCATGTTTTCCAACAAAGTCAGCAGCAGCATAAAGTCTTGCATGGAATACCCATTGATCAACAACTCTTATAGGTCTTTTTACTTCAGTTTGATTACTTATACTATCTTCAGATAGTACGCATAAACCTAAACTTGTAATTAAAGTATCTATACCATGGTTTATTTCAGGGTCTACGTGATATGGTCTACCAGCTAGAACAATACCATGAACTTTATGTTTATCCATGTATTCTAAGGCTTCCATACCTTTTTTATGAACGTCATCTTTAAAGTGTTGATATTCAGCTTCTGCTTCTTTTGCAGCTTCTAATAATTCTTTTTTAGTAAACTTATATTCTTCAAATTCAGGTAATGACAATATTGTTTCAGCTAATTTTTTAGGTTCAAAAGGTAAAAATGGATTTAAGAATTTTATACCTTTTTCTTTTAATTCTGGAATATTATTTTTTAATACTTCTGAGTAAGATATAACTATTGGGCAGTTATAATGGTTATCTGCCTTATCATATTCTTTTCTAGAAAATGGCATACAAGGGTAGAATATTGTTTTAATACCTTTGTTAATTAAACTTATAATATGTCCATGTGAAAGTTTTGCTGGATAGCAAACTGATTCAGATGGCATTGATTCCATACCTTTTTCGTATGTTTTTCTATTACTCTTTTCAGATAATACTACTCTAAAACCTAATTTAGTTAAGAAAGTAAACCAGAAAGGATAATCTTCATACATATTTAAAACTCTAGGAATACCAATTGTTCCACGTTTTGCATCCTTTTCTTCAAGAGGAGTATAGTTAAATAATCTTTCAAATTTATATTTGTAAAGGTTAGGAAGTTCTTCTTTTCCTGTAACTATACCTGCTCCCTTTTCACATCTATTTCCTGAAATATGTCTTTGTCCATTATTAAACTTATTAATTGTAAGTAAACAATGGTTTTCACATCCATTACAACGTACATGAGATGTTTCTATTTTTAATTTGTCCAAATCCTCTTCTTTAGATAATTTAGACATATATTCCATATCCATGTTTGCTTCGAATTGTTTTCTTGCTAAAATTGCTACACCATAAGCGCCCATTAAACCTGCAATATCTGGTCTTATAACTTCTTTACCAACAATAAGTTCAAATGCACGTAAAACAGCGTCATTATAAAATGTTCCACCTTGAACAACTATATGTTTACCAAGTGTGTTCACATCTCTTACTTTCATAACTTTTTGAATAGCATTTTTTATAACTGAATATGAAAGACCAGCTGAAATATCTCCAACTGTTGCACCTTCTTTTTGAGCTTGTTTTATTTTAGAGTTCATAAATACTGTGCATCTTGAACCTAAATCAACAGGATTACGTGCTTCCAATGCTGCTTGAACGAATTCTTCTATTGATAAATTTAAGCTCTTAGCAAAAGTTTCAATAAATGAACCGCAACCTGATGAACAAGCTTCATTAAGCATAATGTTGTTTATAGTGCCATCTTTAATTTTGATATATTTCATATCTTGACCGCCAATATCTACAATACTGGTTACATCAGGTAAAAATCTTTGAGCTGCTGTGTAATGTGCTATTGTTTCTATTTCATTCAAATCAACATTTAAAGCAGTTTGAATTAATTTTTCACCATAGCCAGTTACACCACTATATCTTATTTTAGCATCTTTAGGTAATACTTTGTATAAGTCTCTTAACATTTGCATAACGCTTTTTAAAGGATTACCTTCATTACTACGATATAATGAATATAAAAGTTTATCATTGCTATCTGTAACAACTAATTTTGTAGTTGTTGAACCTGCATCTATACCAACAAAGCAATCACCCTTAAATGTCTTTAAATCACCTTTTTCAACTTTGTCTTTATCATGTCTTTCCTTAAATTCCTTGTAATCTTCATCTGTTACGAATAAAGGTGCAAGTGGTGTTGAAGTTGAATCATGAGATGCTTTTAACATTTGAATTTTCGCTTTTAATTTTTCATTAGAAATAGGTTTATTTTCTAGTGAATCTAAAGCTGCTCCTTTGGCAACTAAAAGATGAGCATTCTCAGGAATTATTGTTTGTTCTGGTGTTAAATGTAATGTTTCTACAAATCTTTGTCTTAATTCAGACAAATAATTTAAAGGACCACCTAAGAAAGCAACATTTCCTCTAATAGGTCTACCGCAAGCAAGTCCACTTATTGTTTGATTAACAACTGCTTGGAAAATTGAAGCAGCAATATCTTCTTTATCTGCACCTTCATTTAAAAGTGGTTGAACGTCAGTTTTTGCGAAAACTCCGCAACGAGAAGCTATTGGATAAATCATCTTATGCTTTTTTGCAAGTTCATTTAAACCTTGTGCATCAGTATTTAAAAGAGATGCCATCTGGTCTATAAATGCTCCTGTACCACCGGCACAAGTACCGTTCATTCTTTGTTCAATTGATTTACCAAAGTACACTATTTTTGCATCTTCTCCACCAAGTTCAATAACTACATCTGTTTGAGGTATATATTTTTCAACTGCTCTTTTACAAGCAACAACCTCTTGTATAAAAGGTAAGTCTAAAAATCTAGCTGCTGACATAGCACCTGAACCTGTTAAGGCTACTGTATATGTATAATCTTTATAATCTTCGGCAAGTTTTTCTAGAACTTGGCATACTGTATTTTTTGTATCTGAAAAATGTCTTTGGTAATTTTCGTATATAATATTTAGGTCTTCGTCTATTACAACAATTTTTACAGTTGTAGAACCAACGTCAAGACCAACATGTAATGTATTACTCATTTATAAATCACCTTATTTAAAAATTTAGGTTTTTATGGATACCTATAAACCAATTTTTATGCCATAATTTTTAATTGATTTTTGGGCATAAAATTACTTCTATATTGTATATGCAAAAGGCCTTTTTGTCAATAACTAAAGATTGGTAAAAACGTCTAATAATTCTGCACTTTTCATAAAAAAGGGAAATGTGTTTTTTTGGTGAAAATGTTAAAAGATAATGTTATATTTATACTCTTTGTCTCATAGTATTTGATAGAAAAAATCTTTAAGGAAGGACAAAATGTATATGAAAAAAATGTTTATTTTAAAGGTAATTATAATAATTGCTATTATTTCTGTATTAGCAATATTAATAGTTTTAAACTTTTCCACAGAAGTGGTAGAAAATGTGGAAAACGAGGTTGTAATTGAGCCAGAAGAAGAAATTTCAGAAGAACAAATGAGGCAAACTGCTGTTACATTATATTTTGAAGATAAGGAGAGTATGCAATTAGTAGCAGAAGAAAAAAAGGTGGATGCTAAAGATTTGGTAGATAATCCATATTTATATATAGTAAACTTGCTAATTTTAGGGCCAGATAATGAAAACTTGCAAAACCCTATCCCAGAAGGAACAAAGGTTAATAAAGCAGAGATTAATGGAGACTGTGTAACTGTAGATTTATCTCAGGAATTTTTAAACAGCAGTGGAACAAATGCTATTTATGCTATTGTAAATTCTTTAACTGAATTAAAAGAAGTAAATAGCGTAAAGTTTTTGATTGATGGGGAAGAACAAGAGAATATGAAAGAGGCTTTTGTGAGGAAGTAATGCTTAACGGAACTCTGAAAAAGTTAGCAAGTCTGTAAAATGGGCTTGCTAACTTGCTTTTCAGAGAGTTTTTGTGTTATACTAAAGATATTATGGAAAGAATAGATGATTTACAATATAAAGGTTTAAAAATAATTCAAAATACTGATGGCTTTTGCTTTGGAGTGGACAGTGTTTTACTTACAGAATTTGCTAAAGACATGAAAAAGCATAGTTCAATTGTAGATTTGGGAACAGGCACAGGGATAATTGGAATATTACTTAGTAAAAAGGTAGAAGCTTCAAAAATTATTGGTGTAGAAGTTCAAAAAGATGTAGCTCAAATGGCTAAAAGAAGTATTGAATTAAATAATTTGCAAAATGTGATGAGCATAGTTAATGAAGATGTGCAAAATTTGAGTTTAGAAAAAAATTCTTTTGATTATGTAGTAACAAATCCGCCATACAAGAAAAAAGGTACAGGAATTATAAATAAGGAAGATAAACAAATAATTTCAAGGCATGAAACAACAGTAGAATTAGATGGTTGGATAAAAGTCGCAAGTAGCTTATTAAAAGATAATGGAGCAATATATATGGTGCATAGGCCTGAAAGGCTTAATGAAATAATAGAAATATTAAGAAAATATAGGTTAGAGCCTAAAAGAATAAGATTTGTGTATCCTAAAATAGATAAAGACGCAAATTTGGTATTAATTAAAGCAGTGAAATATGCAAATTCTTTCCTTAAGGTAGAGAAACCATTAATTATATATAAAAACGATGGAAGTTATACAGATGAAATATTAAAAATATATGAAGAGGGAAAATAAAATAATAAAAATGTTACATACCCCTTTACTTATTAGCTAATACATATTATAATAGCTAAAACGATATTTAGTTAATGAGAGAGGTATTTGTGATGATAGATGAAAAAAATAATTATCAAACAGTTTATATTAATATAGATGATTCAGGAAAATTAGTTGAATCTGAAAATGTAGCAATTTATGCTGGATTGGTTTTTACATCAAAAAAAGAAAAAGATAAGTTTATAACTCAATATAGAAGTATTGTTAAGTCAATTCAATGTAAATATTGTAAGAAGGAATCTTCAAATTGCAAAGATAAAAATAGTTGTCCAGAATTAAAGCATAATATGTTAAAGCCAAAGCATAATAGACAATTGATGAACTATATAAAAAAATATTCTATTTTATGTTGTATTATAAATAACAATAAAGTTTATACAAATATAAAGGATAATACAGCATCTAGAGGTAGATTTTTAGATTATGCCTTAAAGTTACTTATAAAAGAAACGATGAAAGGATTGATAAAAGAAAAAAGAATTAATCCTAATCTTCCATTAAAACTTGTAATTAATATAGATGAACAAACTACTAAAACAAATGGATATTATAATTTAAAAGATAGTATTTTGGAAGAATTAAAATATGGAATATTTAATTATAATTATGGATATTTAAATAAACCTATTATTAATTCTGATTTAGAAGTTAATGTATGTTACCAAAAGTCAGACAAAAGTTATTTGATACAGGCCTCAGATTTAATTGCAGGAACAGTACGAAAATTATTTTTGAATAATATGAAAAATACTATAGAGTTTTCTAAAAGAACAAGTTTTATAAATTATAGAATATTTTTACCATAAAGAAAAGAGGTTACTTAGGTAACCTCTTCCCAACTAGGCTGACGTACTTAACATACGCTTAATTCATAAAATCAGTATCTAGCTATCGACCGAACAAAGGAATTCTCCTCTTGGTAAAATAATTGTAACACTAAATATCGTAAATGTCAACAATTATATTTATATTTTATGCAAGGTTTTTGATAATTATTCAAATGTTTAAATAAATTATAAATTAATAATATATTTTTTAGAAAGGTAAGAAATAAATGGAAAAAGGAACTTTATATTTGGTTGCAACTCCAATTGGCAATCTAGAAGATATAACTTTAAGAGCAATAAGAATTTTAAAAGAAGTAGATTTAATTGCAGCAGAAGATACAAGGCAAACATTAAAATTATTAAATCATTTAGAAATATCTAAAAAATTAATAAGTTATCATAGGCATAATGAAGATACTAAAACGGACTTTTTAATAGAAAAGTTATTAGATGGGCAAAATATAGCAATAGTAACAGATGCAGGAACTCCTGCTATATCAGATCCAGGAGAAGAAATTGTAAAAGAGGCAATAAAAAATAATATAAATGTAGTACCTATTCCTGGAGCTTGTGCTTTAATTAATGCCTTAATTGCATCAGGTTTAGATACAAAAGAATTTTCATTTTATGCATTTTTACCATTAAATAAAAAATTAAGAAAAAATAAATTTGAAGAAATAAAAAAAGATGGAAAAACTGAAATAATATATGAAGCTCCTCATAAATTAAAAAATACTTTAAATGATATATTAAATAATTTAGGAGATAGAAATATTGTTCTAGCGAGAGAACTTACAAAAATACACGAAGAATTTATTAGAGGCAAAGTAAGTGAAATAATAAATAAATATAATGAAGCAGACCCAAAAGGTGAATTTATTATTTTAATAGAAGGAATTAAAATAAAAGAAGAAAATAATTTAAACAATTTAAGTTTAGAGGAACACTATAAATATTATGAAAATCAAGGGTTAGATAAAAAAGAAATAATTAAAAAAATTGCTAAAGATAGAAATGTAAATAAAAATGAAATTTATCAAAAATTTATTAATAAATAAAAATAAATTAAAATAAATTAAAATAAATTAAATAAAAAATAATTAAAGAAAAAAACAAAAGTCTACTTTGCAGTAGACTTTTTAGTGTATATTATTATTTTTCGTTAATTAAGCTTTTTCATTTCGCTTAGGCATTTAGCACAAACGTTTTTTCCCTTGTAAGGAGTGACATCTTTAGAACTGCCGCAAAATACGCAATCAGGTTCATATTTTCTTAGCATAATTGTATTTCCTTCAACGTAAATCTCTAATGGATCATTGCTTGATATGTCTAGTTTGTTTCTCATTTCCATTGGTATTACAAATCTTCCTAATTCGTCAATCTTTCTAATTATTCCAGTAGATTTCATATTTTTTCCTCCCAATCTTCTTAAATTCCATAATTAGTATATCATAAAAATTGGAAAAAAGCTAGTATAAATTGAAAAATAATTGAATATATTTGGAAAAAGTAGCATTATTTTTATGAGAGGATATAAAATGTTAAATTATATTTGGCCAATTTTAATATTGATTTCTTTTATATATGCAATTTTTAGTGGTAATATACAAAATTTAAATAGTTCAATTTTTGAATCTCTTGAATCTGTAATAACACTTTCTATGACATTAGTTGGTACAATGTGCTTATGGTGCGGATTAATGGAAATAGTGAAAAATACATCGCTAATGAAAAAATTAATAAAAATACTAAGACCTATATTAAACTGGCTTTTCCCAGAAAGTAAAAATAATGAGGAAGCTATGAAAAACATATCAATGAATACAATTTCAAATATATTAGGTTTAGGAAACGCATCAACTCCAGCTGGAATTAAAGCTATGGAAAGTCTGCAGAAAGAAAATACAAATAAACAAAGATTGAGTAATTCTATGTTAATGCTTATTATTTTAAATACCACATCAATTGAGCTTATACCTACAACCGTTATTGCAATAAGGACATCATTAAATGCACAAAATCCAACAGATATAATTATTCCCATATGGATTTCAACAATAATAGGTACTTTAGTTGGAATAATATCAACAAAAGTTTTAATAAAGAGGAGTCAAAAATAATGATTTACATTTCTGCAATGATTATTCCTACTATTATATCAATAATATTATTTGTTGGATTAAAAGAAAAAAAGAATGTGTACGATTTATTTGTTGATGGAGCAAAAGACGGAATAAAAGTTGCATTAAAATTATTTCCAACTTTAATAGGAATATTTTTAGCTATTTATATGTTTAGAAGTTCAGGACTAATTGATTTTATTTGCAATATTATTTCTAATATTACTAAAATATTTAAAATTCCTAGTGAAATTTTACCATTAGCAATAATTAAGCCCATTTCAGGTAGTGGGTCAATGGCAATTGCAACAGAAATAATGGCCCATTTTGGAGTAGATAGTAATATTGGTAAAATTGCTGCGACAATTATGGGGTCATCAGAAACTACATTTTATGTAATTGCACTATATATGAGTAGCGTAAAAATAAAAGATGGAAGAAAAGTAGTTATTCCTGCCTTGCTTGCAGACTTAGCAAGTATAATGTCAGCAATTTTGTTTTTTAATTTAAAAAATTAATTTAATAATAAATAAATAAAAAATAAAATAAAAATAAATTAAATAAAATAAAAAAATAAATAAAGAATAAATAAATAAAAATAAAATAAATAAAAAATAAAATAAATAAATAAATAAATTAAATAAAAAATAAATAAATAAAAAATAAAAATAAATTAAATAAAAATAAAATAAAAAAATAAATAAATAAATAATAAATTAAATAAATTAAAATGAATTAAATAAAAAATAAATAAATAAAAATAAATAATAAATAATAAATAATAAATTTGCAAAAATATTTCTTAATAAAATAAAACAGATGAAAAAGTAAACATAAAAACGTATATATATAAGTTATAAATGATGATTAAAAATAGATAAAAATTTGCAAAAAAATAAAGTGAAGTAGAAAAATAAGAAAGTCGATATACATTTTACAAAATGACAAAATAAGAACAAATTATTATTTTAGATATTAATTAAGCTGGGGGATAAAAAAAGTGTTTATAAATATAAAAATTTGTGTTTATTATAACATAAATTGCTATGGAATTAAAGGTTTTTATAAATTATTAACTTAATAAGAAGTGTATAAAAATTCATTTGAAGTAGTAAACATAAAATTAAAAACGCAAAAAGAAAGGAAAATGAATATAAAAATATTTGTCTTTTTGATACAATGTTTTTTCAACAAATTTATAAATTAAAGGCGAAAAATAAAGAAAAAGGAATAAAAAAGTCGAAAATATAATTAAAAACTAGCAAAAGATAAGAAAAAATTCAATTAAATGATTGACAAAAAGGCAAAATAAAATTTAGCCTTTTATAGGAAAATAAAATAAATATATAAAAAATTTTTAAGATTTTAGGATAAAATTTCGAATTTTTAAATAAAAAATAGTAAAAAAATCCTTAAGGAATTAATAAAACGTACTTATTATTTGTTATTTTGACTTTATAGCTTTAAATCGATTATTAAACCAAAAATGCAAGCAAAGATAAGTGAAAAGAAAATAAAATTTTAAAAATATTGTCAAATTAACAAGACATAAAAGAGCATTTAAAATACCATAAATTGCTAAAAAACTATAGTAAAAGTTGATTATATATAAAATTATTATGCTGAGCATAGTTTAATTTATATCAATTTGACAAATATAAAAAAATGAAATTGAAAAATTTTACTAAAAAATAATTATTAAAAAAAATTAATTATTTGGTAAAAATTATAATTTATAAAATAAAATATTAATAAAAATAATTAATTTAAAAACAATAAATAATAAAAATAATTAATTAAAAAAATAATAATTAAAAAATAATAATTAAAAAAATAATTAATTTAAAAATTAATAATTAAAAAAATAAAAAATCAAAAAATAAATTATTAATAAATAAAAAATAAATAATAAATAAATTAATTAAAATCTAAATTAACTAAAATAAAATTTCTAATAAATTTTGTTTTTTAATAAAAATGAAAGTTTTAATTTACAAAAAGACAAAGTTAATACATGTAATTAAATTTCATAATTTTAAATAATATCTCATTTTTAAATAAAGATGTCATTAGTAAAGGCATAGAATAATCTAAATAAATGCTAAGGAATAAAGAAATGTAATTAATTTTATTCTGAAAATCAAATCTATAAATTAAGCCTAAAAAAGTGTACATAATCTTTGCAAAAGTAAATAATTATGCTTTAATAAATTTTATAAATAATTTTTTTGTCTTTTTGATAATATAATCTTTGACGAAAAAAGAGAAAAAATAGTGCTTTTTAAGTAAAAATGCCGAAAAAAACTAAATAAATTATTAAAAATATAATTTTTAAAACATCAAAAACGATTGACAAAAAGGCAAAATTATAATTTTATTATTTTTAATTATTTTTTATCCTACGATCCTATTTATAAAATTTATTCGTAAATTTAGTAATTTTTTTTTGAAAAGCAATTCAATTTTTGCTGAGGAATAGGTAAAAAGCTAAATAAAGATTATTTTGATTGATTTTAAAATTTGTTTAACGAAAAAATAAAGAAAAATTATGGTAATAGTAAAAAATATTCTAAAATAAAATATCAATTGTTAAATTGACAAAATAAAAAATAGACTTAAATTATTTTAAGTCTATTTTAAAAATTATAAATTAATTACATTACTTGGTTTTAATCTACTAGCAACACATAAAGATAATTCTTTATTTATTTTATTATTTATTATTTCCTCCATTACAGTTTTATATGCTAGTTCAGGAAAATTATTTTCTTTACTTAAATGACCAAGCATTATATTATTTACTCCACTAGAAATTAATTTTATTATTGTTTCACTTGCTTCTTGGTTAGATAAGTGACCATTTGGACCAGCTATTCTTTGTTTTAAATAATATGGATATCTTGAATATTTTAATATTGCAGGTTCGTAATTTGATTCTAATAATAAAAAATTACTTCCTTCTAATTTTTTTATTATTTCATTTTCCATATGACCAATATCTGTGGCAACACTTATTTTTTTATCATTATTATATAGGTTATATCCACAAGGATCAGCTGCATCGTGTGGTATAGAAAATGGATGAATATCTAAATCACCTATTTCAAAATGGTCATTTGTATTAAATACTTTTCTATTTTTTTCTTCTATTAAATTAGTTTGGTCTGGCATATTATCAAAAGTTTTTTGATTTGCGTACACAGGTATATTATATTTTTTAGATATTGCTCCTAATGTTTTTACATGATCACTATGTTCATGTGTTACAATTATTGCATCAATGTCAGATAAATTTTTTCCCAGTGTTTCTAATCCAGCAGTTATTTTCTTTTGACTTTCTCCACAATCTATTAACACATTTACGTTTTCTGTTCCAACAAAAGAGCAGTTACCAGAACTGCCACTATATAAATTACAAAAATTAAACATTTGTTATTCCTCATTCTTCTGTTATTCTTTGAATATTTGCACCTAAGCTTCTAAATTTGTCTTCTATATGTTCATATCCTCTATCTATGTAGTGAATATTGTATAATTCAGTTGTACCATTTGCTATAATTCCAGCGATTAAAAGCGCAGCTCCAGCACGTAAGTCTGTAGCATATATAGGAGCACCTGTTAAGTTTTCTACTCCTTCAAAAATAGCCGTTTTTCCTTGTGCTGTTATTTTAGCACCCATTTTATTTAATTCATTAGTATATTGAAATCTTGATTCCCATATACTTTCATTTATTATACTTGTTCCTGATGCAACAGATAGGGCAACTCCCATTTGTGGTTGTAAATCTGTTGGAAATCCTGGATAAGGAAGTGTTTTTATGTTTGCTGAACGAGGTCTTTTGTTACAAGAAACTCTTAAACTATCTCCTAAATCTTCAACTGTTGCACCCATTTCAACTATTTTTGCAGTTAATGAATCCATATGTTCAGGAATACAATTTTTAATAAGAATATCTCCTCTTGAAGCTACTGCAGCAAGCATAAAAGTACCAGTTTCTATTTGATCTGGAACTATTGAGTAATTGCAGTTTTCTCTAAGACTTTTTACTCCATTAATTTTTATTGTATCGGTTCCAGCACCACGAATATCTGCACCAGCAGCATTTAAAAAGTTAGCAACGTCAACTATGTGTGGTTCTTTTGCAACGTTGTCCAATATAGTTGTGCCTTTTGCTAGTACAGATGCTAAAATTAAATTGATTGTTGCACCAACAGAAACAACGTCAAAATATATTGAAGTACCTGTCAATTTTTTCGCTTTTGCTGTAATTTTTCCTTGACTAACGTCAACAACAGCGCCTAATGCTTCAAATCCTTTTATATGTTGATCAATTGGTCTTGCTCCCAAGTTGCATCCTCCGGGTAAACCAACTTGAGCTCCTCCACATCTGCCAAGAAGAGAACCAATTAAATAATAAGAGGCTCTGAATTTGCTTGTTTTATCTAATGGTGCATTTGTACAATTTAGATTTCTGGCATCAACTGTTAATGAATGTTCACCTGTCCAAGTAACTTTTGCACCAAGTTCATTTAATATATCACAAATTATTTTAACATCACTTATATTTGGAACATTTTCAAGCGTTGTAATACCGTCTATTAATAATGTCGCAGGCAAAATGGCTACAGCAGCATTTTTGGCTCCACTAATTTCAACTTCACCTTTAAGTCTTGTTTTTCCTTTAATTACAAATTTATCCAAATTAAATTCCCCCAATATCTGTCACGATTTAATCAATATATTTTATAACATAAAATATATTTTTTTACAAGTATTTGATAATAAAAAATAGGCCTTGCTTTTGGCAAAAGCCTAGTAGGTTATTTTAAAATAACCAATTAATTTTATTTTTTAGTTAATTATTGGCAAGTTTAGTTCCTATATTCTCAAAGAATTCAATTATTTTGAATTTAATATTAGTAAATCCATTTTCATCAGTTTCGGAAATTATACTATATTCTTCATCTCCTAAATTTTCTTCTAGATTTTCTTTAGATTCTTCTGGAACAACTCCAGATGTAACATCTACAAAGCAAAGAGGAGGGAACATTACACACCACCAGTTTTGACCTTCAGCCTTGCCAATTTTTACTCTTAAAGCATCATAAAATCCTGCAGGAAAACTAATATCTCCATAAGTTTTTGTTGGAAAAGAAAAGTTACCTATTTCTACATTAACTTCATAATCATAACCATTTTCATTTACAACATTGTGAGCGATATTTTTAAAATCTTCAAGATGATTCTTTGCAATTTCAATAACTTCGTCTTTTGTATTCATATCATTTGTTAGAGTATTCATATATTCAATAAGGCTATCACGAACTTTGTATTTTAAGTTTTGATCCTCTTCACTATCACTATTTGCAATTACATGCAATCTAAACACACTATCTGCTAAATTGCTGCTTACAGCATTTACATAGGAATAAGCAGAAAGTAGTAAAAATGCAACCGATACAATTAATAAAAGTAGATATTTTTTCATATAAATCACTATCCTTTCAAAATTTTCTATTTAATAAAATTATTACCTATAATTTTTAAAATATACATAAATGGAATAAATTAATTATTTTGTCGAATTTTGACGAACGATTTTTTTGTAATATTCTTGACACATTTGTAATAAAATGGTAAAATCTACCACATAGAGAAGGGGGACATTTATGAAGATAGAAAACGTATGCAATTTTTATGCAAGTAAGTATCATCTAAGTGTTGTACTATATGAATTTTTAAGAAAAAATACTAGAAAGGAAGTTATTACATTTTTTGAAGATGGAATTAATGAAGAAATGAAAATGGTAGAGCTAAGAGCAAAACATCATATAAAAAATAAAGTTAATTTAAGTGCAAATAATAATATACAAGACACATTTATTAGTCAAAATAAAAATTTAGTATTTATACTTATGGGTAGTAATTTATATTTAAAGGAGGCGAATAGTTATATTAAAAATGAGCTTAAGTACATGAAAAATGTTAAAGCAAAAATTATTAATTGCTATGATTTTGACCAACAAAGAAATTTTATGAAAGACATTATTAAAGGTAGTGATAAAATTTTGTATACTACTGGTGAAAAGGTAATTGAGTAAACTAAGGAGCTATATTTATATAGCTCCTTAATTTTTTGCTAATTTTTTTATTCAACAAATGTTCAAAAAAATTCCACAAAAAACTAATTGACTAATTTATTTTATTGTTATATAGTATAGTGTATCTAAAAATTAAAATTTTTAGTTGTAAAGGCATGAAGTGTCTATCGTGGCCGAAGCCTATAAAAATATGGCAAAGGAGAAATAAAATGGACGAAAAATTAAAGCAAGTTGAACAAATACTTAAAAAGTATGGCCAGGAACAACTATTAGATGGATATAATAGGCAACCAGGCGAAAAAGAAAAAGAAGATTTTTTAAATGATCTTCTAACAATTGATTTTGCACAAATTGAAAAGTTATATCAAGCAAGTAAAAAAGCAAAAGACTTTTCAAAAGCAAAAATTGAACCAATAGATTTTATAGACAAATCTAAATTATCTAAAGAAGAGTATACAAAATATGAAAAAATTGGTACTGAAAAAATTAAAGATGGAAAATTAGCTGTAGTAACTATGGCTGGTGGACAAGGTACTAGACTTGGTCATTCTGGTCCTAAAGGAACTTATGATTTAGGTTTAGATTCTCATAAATCAATATTTGAAATTCTTTGTGATACTTTAATTAAAGCAAGAAAAAAATATGGTGTAGATATACCTTGGTACATAATGACAAGTGAAGAAAATAATGAAGCAACAGTAAACTTTTTCAAAGAACATAAATTCTTTGGATATCCAGAAAACTGCGTAACATTCTTCAAACAAGGTAAATTACCTATGCTTAGTACAGATGGAAAAATACTTCTAAATGAAGAAGGAAAAATAAAAGAAGCAGCTGATGGTCATGGTGGAATATTCCAATCTATGCTTAAAGATGGAGTTATATATGATATGAAGTCTAGAGGAATAGAATGGGTATTTATAGGCGGAGTTGACAATGTATTAGTAAACATGGTTGATGACGTATTAATCGGTATGGCAGAAGATAAAGGAGTTTTAGCTGCTGGAAAGAGTATAGTTAAAGCTGGACCAAAAGAAAAAGTTGGAGTATTCTGTAAAAAGAATGGTAAACCAAGTGTTATAGAATATAGTGAGATCTCTGAAGAAATGGCAGCTGAGACAACACCAAGTGGGGAGCTTAAATATGGTGAATCACATATTTTATGTAATTTGTTTAATATAAAAGCTATTGAAAAAATTAGTAAGATGGATTTACCTTATCACGTAGCGTTTAAGAAAGCTAAATACTTAGATAAAGATGGAAATGTTGTTTCACCAGATAAACCTAATGCATACAAATTCGAATCATTCTTATTTGATGCTTTTGAGAGCTTAGATGATATGGCTATATTAAGAGTAAAAAGAGAAGATGAATTTGCACCAGTTAAAAATGCAGAAGGTGTAGATAGCCCAGAAACAGCTAGAAAATTATATATAGATTTTCATAGTAAAAAATAATTTTTAAAGGGGGAAGAAAATAGGTGAAAACTTATTTTCTTTCTTGTGCTTTATGGAAATATTTTTAAATATATAGCAAAAGAAAATTATATTGTTTGAACTTTTAGCATATATTAAGCTAATTGGTTTAGAAGGGAGAAAATTTTAATGGAAGAATATTTAGTTAAATATGAAAAATGGTTAAATGATCCATGTTTTGATGAAAATACTAAAAAAGAATTAGAATCAATAAAAGGAAATGATAAAGAAATAGAAGATAGATTTTATAAAGACTTAGAGTTTGGTACAGCGGGTTTAAGAGGAGTTATTGGAGCTGGTACTAACAGAATGAATAAATATACAGTAGGAAAAGCAACACAAGGTTTAGCAAACTTTATATTAAAGGAAGGAACACAAAATAAAGGTGTTGCTATAGCTTATGATTCTAGACACATGTCAAAAGAATTTAGTGAAGAAACAGCTTTATGTTTAAATGCAAATGGAATAAAAACATTTGTGTTTGAATCATTAAGACCTGTACCAGAACTTTCTTTTACAGTAAGAAAACTAGGCTGTACAGCAGGTGTTATGATAACAGCAAGCCACAACCCACCAGAATATAATGGATATAAAGTTTATTGGGATGATGGTGCACAAATAGTTCCACCAAAGGATAAACAAATAATTGATGAAGTAAATGCTATCACAGACTTTTCTACTATAAAAACAATGGATAAAAAAGAAGCAGTAGAAAAAGGCTTATATGTACAAATAGGAAAAGAAGTTGATGATGACTTTGTTAATACTTTAAAAAGCTTAGTGTTAAATCCAGATGTTATTAAAAAAGAACAAGATGATGTAACTATAGTTTACACACCACTTCATGGAGCTGGAAATGTGCCAGTACAAAGAGTTCTTAAAGAATTAGGATTTACACATGTATATGTAGTACCTGAGCAAGAAAAGCCAGACGGAGATTTTCCAACAGTAAGTTATCCAAACCCAGAAGATAAAAAAGCATTTAAGTTAGCTTTGGAACTTGCAGAAAAAGTTAATGCAGATGTAGTTTTAGCAACTGACCCAGATTCAGATAGATTAGGTGTATATTCAAAAGATGAAAATGGTGAATATGTGCCATATACAGGTAATATGTCAGCTCTTCTTATTGCAGAATATGAATTATCTCAAAAGAAAGAAAAAGGATTGTTACCTAAAAATGGAGCAATTATTACAACAATAGTTTCATCAAATATGACAAAAGATTTAGCAAAAGAATATGGCTTAACAATGTTTGAAACATTAACAGGTTTCAAATGGATTGGTGAAAAAATAAGACAATTTGAAGAAAATAATAACAATTATATGTATGAATTTGGCTTTGAAGAAAGCTATGGTTGCTTAATAAGCCCACATGCAAGAGATAAAGATGGAATATCTGCAGTTATGGCACTATGTGAAGCAACAGCTTATTATAAGAGTAAGGGAATAACTTTATGGGAACAAATGCTTAATATTTATAAAAAATATGGTTTCTACAAAGAAGGGCAAGTATCAATTACACTAAAAGGTGCTGATGGTGCTGAACAAATAAAAGCTATGATGGAAAAAATGAGAAAAAATCCACCTAAAAAATTAGGAAGCTATGATGTACTTGAAGTAAGAGATTACAAAGAACATACAATAGTTAAAGCAGATGGAACTAAAGGCAAAACAGACCTACCAACATCAAATGTATTATATTATGATTTAAATGATAACAGCTGGTGTTGTGTAAGACCTTCAGGAACAGAGCCAAAGATTAAATTCTATATGGGTGTAAAAGGTAAGTCCATGGAAGAGGCAGAACAAAAATTAGAAGAATTAACAGAAGCAATGAAAGAATATTCAAATAAGTAAAAGGAAGCAAAAATGCAAAAAATACTAAGTAAAATGCGAAAAGCAATTGAAGATTATAATATGATAGAAGAGGGCGATAAAATAGCAGTCGCCCTTTCTGGCGGTAAAGATTCAGTTACATTACTATATGCACTTAAAAATTTACAAATATTTTATCCTAAAAAATTTGAATTAATAGCAATAACAGTAAATCCTGGATTCGATGGTTTTAATACAGAAATACTTGAAAATATTGCAAAAAATGTAGGCGTGGAATTATTTATAGCTCCAAGTGACATTAAAGCAATAGTATTTGATGTGCGAAAGGAAAAAAATCCTTGTTCACTATGTGCAAACCTTCGTAGGGGGATATTGAATTCTGTTGCAAAAGAACATGGTTGCAATAAAATAGCACTAGGCCATAATGAAGATGATGTATTAGAAACTTTTTTATTAAATATGATATATGCAGGAAATTTATCTACATTTGCACCTGTAAGTTATATGGATAGGTCAAATATGACTTTAATAAGACCACTTATATATACTCCAGAGAAAATGACAAAAAGCTTTGTAAAGAAAAATAATATACCAATAATGCCAAAAGTTTGTCCAATGGATGGAGTATCTAAAAGAGAATATGCAACAGAATTATTAAAAAGCTTTGAATTACAATATAAACATTCTAGAGTTAATTTAATTGGTGCAATAAAAAGAGCTAATATAAATGGTTGGAAGGAAATAAAATAGCATTATTTAGGTTTAACAATATAAAATATCCATTTATAAATAAAAATAAGATTAATATTTATGATTAGAATGAATAAACTTGTGCTAAGAATGCACAAGTTTAAAAAAATAGTAGAAAACTAATAAAAAAAGTGGTATAATACTATTGAAATGTTTCCGTAGCTCAGTTGGATAGAGCAATCGCCTCCTAAGCGAGAGATCGGCAGTTCGACTCTGCCCGGGAACACCAAAATTAATTAAATAAATATTTTTAGAATAGGCTTTATTTAGGTATGTATATTTGCAAAGCAAAATATGCATTTTTGTGTCGAAAGATTTCGCTTTCGATAATTTAGCCTTTCTTTTTTTTGACTAAAAAATAAAAATTAAAATTTTTTCTTTTTAAATAAAAGTTTGTCAAAATTGAAATAAAAATGTCGTAAAATGGCAAATTATGTAAAATGAAAAAGAAACAGCTATTTGCACACCAGTGACCATAAAACAATATAAAATACACATCTAGTTTACGATAATTATTTTATGTACACCATATAATGTACCATATTTTAGAAAAATTTGATAAAATTTACTATTTTTACGAATTGACGTTGATGTATTAAAATTTAATGTGATAGTATTTAATCTGTGTTTACAGTATGGCGGAAAACAGGATTTTATTATAGGTAGCAAATTGTCGCAACTAACGCAAAAAAATAAGTAAAAATTAAATTATAAATCATCCTGTAGCGAAATTGACAACATTTATATGTAGATTTGAGTATTGCTATTTATTATAATCTTTTTCGTTATACAAAGCAGGGGGTGATTTATAGGAGAGGATAGTGTATAACAAAATGAGCTTTGGAGAAAACTTAATTAATTTAAGGAGACAAAAGGGATGGTCTCAAGATGACTTGGCAAATAATTTAAACATCTCAAGACAGGCAATTTCTAAATGGGAAACAGATATAAGTAAACCTGATGTTGATAACCTTGAAAGAATTAGTAAAATTTTTTCTGTAACAATTGACAACCTACTTGATAATGATTTACCAAATGATAAAGCTGTTGCATTGGATGTTAAAAAGAAAGAAAAGAAAGAGAAGACAATTACCATTGTTAAATTAATGATTATCGCTGTGATAATTTTGTATGCAATAAGTGTAATCTATAAGTTTGCTTCATTATTGGTAATAGTCAATGGTGTACAGAAATATGCTAACTTGAATAATTATCATTATGTGATTACTACATATGACGAAAACGGATTAGTTGAAAAAGAGGAATGCTGGTTTAAGGACGGAGTGTCGAAGACGGTAAATGAAAAATTTCAAAAAAATGAGATACTTGAAAATTTTTGCACATTTATTGATTTTAATAAACGAGAAGGTTATGTAGAAGATAATTTAATGAATACAAAAGTTGATATTAATTTTGAATCATATATAATTACACATAATGGGTATGAAAATGGAAAGCAACTATACTCAAAATTTCCTATAGAAATAAGAGCTGGGAATATTAAAAATACTTTATTGGAGATAGTTTTTGATGAAGTTAATATTGACATGACTGAAAATATTTTTAATATTAAGACGAAAGACAATAATATCTTTCTAGACGATAAAACTTTAATTCCGGTTTCTTCATTTAGTGTTAAAGAGGGAAAACCACAAATTTTAAACATTTTTTATTTTGTAGAATTAAATACTGTACAATCTATCTAATAAACCCAGGTTAAGATTTATTAACCTGGGAGGAGAGAGTTTAAGTTTTAATCATAAAGATAAGCGGCAATATTAAATGAGGTAGTCATTGCAGAGTAGAAATAAAAAGTATATGTTCCTGCATCTGCATAAAACAACTCATAGGAATTAGTTTTGGGGCTGTTAGTGGAAACTGTTCCTAAATCGATAAAAGTACCATTAGGGGTCGTTACTGAACACTTAATAGCACCATTTTGCTGGGCATACCCTAAGGTAACAACAATATCAGCCCAAAAGTTACCGTTAGGAAGATAAACATTTAAAGTTCCACTACCCCCTGAGATAGTTGTAGAGCCACCTGCGATGATATTTCCCAAAGACCGCGTGCTAGCTTCATCAGAGACCGAAGTCAGCTGAGGTATGGTAACATCAGTCGGTTCAGCGGCAAATGCCGAAACAGAACAGCCAATGGCCATAGCCAAAGCCAAGAAGATTGTAGAGAACCGTTTCATCAAACTCTTGATTGAATGCATACTGTTTCATCCTTTCATAATTGTTCATGAGTTGATTTCGGACATTTGTAACTCTCTCCTATTTTTTATTACCATACATTCTAGATACATCTAGAATGTAATAGTAATCATGCTAACTGCATACACAAATATTTTTACTACTTTACAGTGGAAAAATCCTTAAAAGGAGAAAAAAGTGGAATTAGTAGGAAACTTTAGGAATTAAGAAGCTCCGTACTAATTTGGCACATATAGATGCAAGTAAATGATAAAAAGATTATTGATGCAATTATTGTAGAGCTAAATCATTTTAAATTTAGTAGATCTTCAGTATCGTACCAATATCTGATTGAAGCTGTATATTTGGTTGTAAAAAGCCCAACTTCAATTAAAAACTTTAATCATAATGTATATGAACCTATTGCAAGGAGATATCTTACTAGATTTGAAAATGTCAAATGGTGTTTGAACAAACTAATTGATTTAATGTATGCAAACACTCCGCCAGAGGTAATATATGATTATTTTAATTTCTTTATGGATGAAAAACCTACGCTAAAGTATTTTATCATTACTGTCGCAAGAAATGTTTATGATAGTCAATCTACAGTTAGCTAATACTATATGTGCTTTGTATAACAAATTTATTTTAAGAAAGAAGGAGTTAAACTATGGACAAAACATTGTATGCAACATTAAGTGTTGCAAAAGGAAACCAAAGAGATGAGGTGAAAATTTACAAAATTAAAGGAGAAAAGTATGGAATTGAAATTGAATCAAATTTTAATTCTAAAACTGCGGTTAATACTGCAGAAAACATAACAAGTAGCGAGGAGAAAATAAATAAACTTCTTGATACTATTGTTATGGGTTCAGAAAGTTTTACATTATTAGAAGATTTTGCATATGACTTCGCAGATAAAGCTCTATCTGTTTAAGTAAAAAAGCATATTATTTAATATGCTTAAAACTTAGGCAGGTTGAGTGTTTTTTAATATGCAATAGATGGCAAAAATTTTGCCAGTATTTAAATAAAGCTACGCCTAAAATAATGAGATTAAAAGGACGTGAGACTTTATTATTATTAGTTGGAATTAATTTGGAAAGCTTTACTTGTAAATTTATTCAAAGGAACGGAAATAAGCTTTAAAAAGTTTATGTGCGATAACAAAAAATATTTGAGCACATAAATTTTTCTTTTTTTATATGTTCGGTAAACTTGCAACAATATTAAATATATGTTATTATAAGTTATGTCTTTTGCAAAGCAAAAGATGGTATTTGTGAATGCTCATTAATTTAGGAATAGCTAATTAGAAATTACAATGAGATGGCTAATTGAGAAAGGGAAATATAGTGGACGAAGAATATTTTATGAAATTAGCATTAAAAGAGGCACAAAAGGCATATAATGAGTTAGAAATTCCTGTAGGTGCTATTATTGTTAAAGATGGCAAGGTTATTGCTAGGGCATATAATGAGAAGGAAAAAAAGAATGATAGCACTAAGCACGCAGAAATATTGGCTATACAAAAAGCAAGCAAAAAGCTCAAAAGTTGGAGATTGTATGATTGCGATATGTATGTAACATTAGAGCCATGCAGTATGTGTGCTGGAGCATTAATTCAATCAAGAATTCGAAAAGTATACATAGGAACAATGGACGAAAAGACTGGAGCTTGTGGCTCTGTCTTAAACCTTTTAAAAGATTATAAGTTTAATCACAAAGTTGAAATAGAATATGGCGTTTGTAAAGGCGAATGTGAGAAAATTTTGAAGGATTTTTTTAAAGAACTTCGAAAAATAAAAAATAATAAATAGAAATAACATATTTTTGTGTGTTAAAATATAAGAAGAGATACCGAAGTGGTCATAACGGAACTGCCTCGAAAGCAGGTGGTCGCATTTTGCGGCTCGTGGGTTCGAATCCCACTCTCTTCGCCAAGTATAAAGGATGTTTAATAGAGATTGTGATTTTGCATAAATATATTATTTATGTAAAGGTGAAAGGATGAATTTATATAATGGAAAAAGATAAAAAAGAAAAGTTAAAGCTTGCCATAACCCTTGCATTTATAATCATTACTTTTGTAGTAGCAATAACTATAATGCTAAAGTATAGCCAAGAAGGCGAAACAAATATGCCTTTTAACTTATCTGAAATAATTGTTGTAAGTAGTGCAGAGGGTGTTACAAAAGAAGAAAATCCAGAAAATTACAAATGGAATTTAGATATTATGCAATATAATGACATTTATTTGCATATAGCAAAAAATGAGAATTATAATAAAAATGCATATATTGAGAGTGTTAGTTTAGAAAATTTTTCTTTTACTACACCTAGTGTTGGAAATACTAGAATATATATGCCAAGTAGTACAGAAGGCGGTCTATTTTCTTATGATGATTCATATTTAATACAAAGAACACTAACATATGAAGGAGCAGAAAATAGTAATACAAAAACTTTAAAAATATCTAGTCAAGGTGGCAATGTGATTTTTAGAGCCGCAAATACAAAAGTTGGTGAATATGTTTCAAATGATGATGCTGAAATAGCTCATAATGGAACTTTGATTACTAAAACAAATGCTACTTTAGATGATTTAAAATATAGTATTTCTTTTGATGTGGTAATAGACACGAATATTGCAACATACAGAGGAAGAGTAAGTTTGGAATTGCCAGTTGGAGATATATTAACAGATGGTACTTCACAACTTGATGAGAAAGACTGTTCAAGTATTATATTTAAGAGAGAAACAGTATAATTTTTTTCAGTTGGGGACGGTCCTAAATCGAAAATTTTTATTGTCAAATGGGACGGTTCTGTCAAATGTGTCAAATGGGACGGTTCTAAATGACACAAAATAGTGTCATTTAGAACCGTCCCATTTGACAGAGCAATATGTTTATTTTTCAATTTAAGACCGTCCCTATTGACAATTATTAAAATAATAATATATAATTTACAAGGGTATGAGAATGTTTCTTTATAGAGGATATTCTCAATAAAAGGCTATGAATCTTGTCAGGACCGGAAGGTAGCAGCAATAAGTAGATTCTTTTATGTGGGGGTATCCTCTATGAAGAAAGGTTTTTGTACCTTTATTTAAAATATGAATTTTATTAAAAATTTAAGCAAATTTAAAAGCCTTTTAGCTTAGGCGGAAAGGGTGATAATATGGAATATACAGCTTTATACAGAAGGTTTAGGCCTACAACTTTTGGAGAAATTGTTGGGCAAGAACATATAACCACTACTTTAAGACATCAAGTTATGGCAGATAGAGTCGGCCACGCATATCTTTTTACAGGTTGTAGAGGTTGTGGCAAAACATCTTCTGCAAAGGTTTTGGCTAGAGCAGTAAATTGCTTAAATCCTAAAGATGGCGAGCCTTGTAACGAGTGTAGCATATGCAAAGCGGCTTTGGATGGCTCTCTTACAGATATAGTAGAAATGGATGCGGCTTCTAACAATAGTGTTGACGACATTAGGGCAATACGCGATGAAGTTAATTTTTTGCCAACAGTTGCAAAATATAGAGTATATATAATTGATGAGGTTCATATGCTTTCACCAGGAGCATTTAATGCTCTACTTAAAACACTAGAAGAACCTCCAAAACATGTTAAATTTATACTAGCTACTACAGAACCACAAAAATTACCTGCAACTATTCTTTCAAGATGTCAAAGATTTGATTTTAAAAAGATTTCCGAACCAGACATTACTAAGAACTTAGAAAAAGTCTGCAAAGAGTGTAATATAGAATATTCAGAAGATGCTTTAAATCTTATAGCTGAACTTTCTGAAGGAGCGATGAGAGATGCTTTGTCAATACTTGAAAGATGTTCACAAGGGGAAGATAGCAATATTACAGAGCAAAAGGTAAAAGATTTAGTTGGAATACCAAAACTTGAATATATTTCTGGCATTACAAAAGCTATTTTAGAATATGATGTAAGCAAATGCTTAGAAATATCAAATAACATAATTCTTGAAGGCAAAGATTTAACAAATTTTTTGTGGGAAATTATTAAATATATTAGAGATATTATGATACTAAAAACAACTGGTAATGTGTCAAATATTTACTCGGCAGATGATAAAAAAACAATGGAGGAGCTAACTAAAGATGTTAGTAAAGATAGGTTGCTTCAAATAATATACACATTATCTGACTTAGAAAATGAATTAAAATGGTCATCACAAAAAAATATTATATTTCAAGTTGGAATGATGAGGCTTTGCAGCAGGGAAAATATGTCTTTAGCAGAAAGAGTAGATAATTTGGAGCAAAAACTTGCATCAGGTAATTTTACTGTTTCGAATAGCACAAAAAGTCAGGGAGGAAGCGGTGCTTCTCATGGAACAAATAATAATTTGTTTTCCACAAGTTCCGCACAAAATGTGGATAAAGTTTCGCAAAATATGAATAAAAGTGCCAATATTTCTTTAAGTTCTTCAAGTACAAAAGAAAGTTCTGCTGGCGCTCAAAGCCAAAATTCAAAAGGAACTTCTGGAGCTAATGCTAACTTTTGGCCAAATGTAATAAATAAACTTAAAGAAGAAAGAAAAGCTATGTTATTTTCAAACTTAAATAACACAAGCGCAGTTATGCTAGATGATATGACTGTTGGCATACAATTTGCAAATGGTCTAAACAGCTTTGGTAGAGCAGTAATAGAAAGACCAGAAAATATGAACGAATTAAAAAGATTGGTGTCAATGGAATGCGGAAAAGATATGAGGATAAAAATAATAGATAATCATGAAAATAAAAAAGCTGAAAATTCAGCAAATAAACTTGATTTAGGAATAAATATTAATTATATTGACTAATGTAAAATTTAGTGGCTATATTTTAATAGCTTAAATAAATTCGGTTATAGTTTATCTTAAAACTAAAATTTATATAAAGGAGAAGTATAAAAATGGCAAGAGGAGGATTTCCAGGAGGATTTGGTGGAATTAATATGAACCAAATTATGAAACAAGCAAAAAAAATGCAAGAGGAGATGGAAAAGTCACAAGAAAATTTAGCAAGTCAAACATTTGAAAGTACAACAGGTGGAGGAGCTGTATATGCAAAGGTAAATGGTAGCAAAGAATTAATGGAAATAAAAATTCAAAAAGATGTTGTTGACCCAGATGATGTTGAAATGCTACAAGATTTAATTTTAACATGTGTTAATGATGCACTTAAAAAAGTTGATGATGCTCAAGCAAAAGAGCTTGGCAAATATAATATTCCAGGCTTAAAATAGAATTTATTAGCAACAAAAAGATATATAATTCATTTTAGGCATAAAAACTTTTTAAGAAAAGCAAGAAAGGAATACACTTAATATGGCATCATATTATTCACCATCAATAGAAAAACTAATTGAAGCATTTCAAAAATTACCTAGTATAGGTGAAAAATCTGCGGTTAGACTTGCATTTTATATTTTAAATTCAAGTGAAGAAGAAACAAATAAATTTATACAAAGCATACAAGATGCAAAAAAGAATTTAAAATTTTGCTCAAAATGCTTTAATATTTCAGACACTGATCCATGCCCAATATGCTCTGACCCAAAACGTGACCAAAGTAAAATTTGTGTTGTTGAAGATGTAAAAGATGTTGTGGCTATGGAAAAAACGCATGAATTTAAAGGACTTTACCATGTACTTCATGGAACTATTTCACCAATGGATGGTATTGGACCAGATGATATAAAAATAAAAGAATTACTAGCAAGACTTATGGATGGAACAGTAAAAGAAGTAATTTTGGCTACGAATCCTAGAGTTGAAGGAGAAGCAACTTCAATGTATATTGCAAAACTTATTAAACCAATGGGAATTAAAGTTACAAGAATAGCACATGGAATACCTGTTGGAGGAGATATTGAATATACTGACGAATTTACATTGGGCAAAGCTCTTGAAGGTAGGGTGGAGCTCTAAGACTAGCTCTATGTTTCAAAAAGTTAAATTTGTGATAAAAAATTAAAAAAGAACAATGATGCAAATAGATCATTGTTCTTTTTGTGAAAAAAATCAAAGATTTTGCCTATATTTCAAGGCTTAAGTTACATTAGATAGTCCGAGCGAAGTTCGCACCACATGTGTCGAAGCCACTTTTCTTCTAAAAATTAATCCTTGTCTCCCATAATAATTTTGCAAATATCTCTCGTAGAATTCTTCTTAGCCATTAATTTAGAACGAATTTTCATATGCTTAATTTGTTCAGGATTTTCCAAAAGCTCTTTTACAGCCTCATCTGGGTCTTCTGTTTTTCTTATCCAAACAGCAACACCTTTTTTTTCTAAGAATTCAGCATTTTCAACCTCTTGACCAGGTATTGGGTTAATAACTACAATAGGGAGTCCAGAAGCCAAAGATTCTGTAATTGTTAAACCACCTGGTTTAGTTACAACTAAGTCAGAAATGCTCATAAGTTCAGGTACTTCATTTGTGTATCCATAAACTTGCACATTTGGATTATCTCCTACTAATTCCTCAAACCTAGCTTGCATTTTTTCATTTTTGCCTGAAATTGCAATTATTTGATATTCGTCATGAATATTATCTATAAAAGCCTTTAAAATTTTTAAAGTTTTTTCTTTGCCAAGTCCAAACTCACCACCACCAAAGAATAATATAGTTTTTTTATTGTAATCTAGGTCAAAAGAAGCCTTAATTTCTTTTCTATTAAAATGTTCCAAGAACCTATTAGAAAGTGGAATACCAGTTGCATGAACTTTGCTAGCAGGTATGCCTTTTGCAATTATATCTTTTTTCATGCCTTCATGTGATACAAAAATATGGTCTATATAATTGCTTCCAACAAGCCATTGGTCATGTGATGCAAAATCTGTCATAACACTGGCCAAAATGCAATTTGTCTTGCCTTTTTCTTTTAAATAAGCAGTCATTTGACTTGCAAAAGGGTGTGTAGAAATAACAATGTCTGGTTTAAATTCTTCAAACAATTTGTTTAATTTAATAGACATAAATTTGTTTGCACCAGTACTAATATGTGACATTGCACCTTTTTGAGAATGGTCATATATTTCTCCCCAAGCCCAAGGCGCTTTTTTTGCCATTTCTTTATATGCAAATGTTGTAATAGTATTTAAACCTTTGTTTATATATTCAACACAATCAACCATTTTTGTTTTAGCTTCTTTATAATTTTCATCTAAATATTGTTTTATAGATTTGGCAGCAGATAAATGACCACCACCATAAGAAGCATAAAAAATTAAAATTTTCATTATATTCTAACCTTTCAATTTTATAAAATCTTTATATCACAATATATGAAATAAATCAATTGAATATTTTATAAAATTTTGGAAAAAATACAATAAAAATTTACAATTCTAGGTTTCATTTTTTTGATAAAACTAAAATTAACTATGAATTGTAACAATGTGTGAGGTATTTTATGGGTAAAATTAAAGATAAAATTTATGATTTTAAAGATAGGTTAAGAGATAGAAAAATGCTTACTTTGGTTGTAACTTTGGTGGCAATTATATTAGTGCTTGGAGTAGTTATTTTTAAAAAGCAATTAGAATATAGAGGCTTAGCAGAAAATAGCTATAATAACGCATTTTATCAATTAGTGGAATATGTTAATCAAACAGAGGTACTTTTGGCAAAGTCAACAATTACAAATAGTAGTAAACATGGAGCAGAGACTTTAACTAATGTATGGAGAAATGCAGGTTTGGCAGAAAGTTATTTAGCAAGACTTCCAATAGGAACCCAAGAGCTAGAGCAAGCTCAAAAGTTTTTAAATCAAGTTTCAGATTATAGCTATACATTGGCAAATAAAACAATTGGAGGAGAAGACTTAAGCCAAGAAGATTTAGATAATTTAACAAGTTTGCATCAATATTGTGGCTCATTAAAAGATACTTTAAACCAGCTAGAAATTGACTTGTATTCAGGCAACATTAAATGGGGAGAGTTAGAAAAAACAGGAGGAGAAGCTTTAACCCAAGAAGCTAGCAATTTATCTCAAAGTAGCTTTGGAAGTATGGTGGAAGATTTACACGAATATGCAGGCTTAATTTATGATGGAGCTTTTTCAAACCATATGACGAATCCTGAAAGAGTTGGTCTAACAGGAGATGAAATAGATGAAGCCAAAGCAATGAAAATAGCAAAAGAGTTCATTGGTGGCGATAGAGTGGTAGAAATTACCTCAAATGGGCAAAGCCAAAATGGAAATATTGAATGTTATAGTTTTACTGCAAAAGTAGGAGAAGAAGAAATATTTACAATAGCCATATCTAAAAAAGGCGGACATGTAGTGTTTATGAATTCTAACAGAAATATAGCAAATGAATCAGTATCAAGTGAAGATGCAGTAGCAAAGGGTGAAGAATTCTTAGAAAGCAAGGAATTTAAAAACATGAAGCCAACATACTATATGAATAATGGTGGAATTTTAACGGTAAACTATGCTTATGAGCAAGATGGAATAACAATGTATCCAGACTTAGTAAAAGTAAAAATAGCATTGGATAATGGTGAAATATTAGGAATAGAGTCTACTGGATATTTGAATTGCCATAAAGATGTAAGAGAACTACCAGAGGCAAAAATTACTTTAGAAGAGGCTAGAAGTAAGGTAAATCAAAGGTTGGAAGTAAGTTCATCAGGTTTAGCAGTCATACCAACAGAGTGGGGTACAGAAGTACTTTGCTATGAATTTAAAGGAAATACAGCAGACAATGATTTTATTGTTTATATAAATGCTGAAACAGGCGAAGAGCAAGATATTTTGATGATAATAAATACACCAGAGGGAACTTTGACGGAGTAGAGTCAATGTTGTCAAATGGGACGGTTCTAATTGATACTGTTTATTAGTAAAAAATTCCTACTTGTAAATTTCATCTTATTGGCATATAATTAACGCAAATTTAATAATAATTTATTAAGTTGGTAAAATTATTTTAAGGATGTAAAGTTGAAAAATTATGATAATTCTTTTCCAACTAGATATATACCTTAAAAAGAAATGAGATAAAAATGAAAGTTAAAGATATAGTTAAAATAACAAATGGAAAAATTTTATGTGGAGATGAAGAAACACCTTGTAATCACTTTGTCAGAGATTCAAGAGAAGCTAAAAATGGAGATGTATATATTGCATTAAAAGGAGAAAAATTTGATGGAAATGACTTCTGCTTGGATGCAATAGATAATGGGGCGAAAGTATGCGTTGTTAGTAGAGATGTTAGAGAAAAAAAGAACGATACAAAATTAGATAATACGGAAGTGGATAAAATAAATAATTCGATTAAAGAAAATAACGTAACAATCATACAAGTGCCAGACACTCTAAAGGCAATGCAAGAAATAGCCACATACAAGAGAATGCAATACAATATACCAGTAGTAGCAGTTACAGGTAGTGTAGGCAAAACAAGTACAAAAGATTTAATTGCAAGCGTTGTATCTCAAAAATATAATACTTTAAAAACACAAGGAAACTATAACAATGAAATAGGTCTTCCTCTTACAATACTTGGGCTTACAAACGAAGAAGCAATGGTCGTTGAAATGGGAATGAACCATTTTGGAGAGATAAGAAAATTAACAAATATTGCAAAACCAACGGTTGCAGTTATAACAAATATAGGAACTGCACATATAGGAAACTTAGGCTCAAGAGAAAATATTTTAAAAGCTAAGTTGGAAATATTGGAAGGTTTGCAAGGAAATACTGTAGTTATAAATAATGATAATGATTTGCTCTATAAATGGGCAAGTGAAAACAAAGATAAATACAACATTATAACTTATGGAATAAAAAATAAAAGCAAATACATGGCAACAGAAATAATGCCTTATGCAGATAAAAGTGAATTTAAAGTTATATGCGAAAAAGATGAAAGAATTTCTGACTCAAAACAATATGCAAATATGGACCAAAAACAAGATAGAGATAGAGCTTTAAAACAAGATATAAATAGAGCCGAAGAAGAAGGTATAAATAACAAAAAAATTACTGTACCAGTAGGTGGAGAGCATTTTATACTAAATAGCCTTTGTGCAATTGCAGTAGGAGAGTACTTAAATGTTCCAACTGAAAAAATAATAAACGGAATTGCAAACTTAGAACTAACTAAAAAAAGAATGGAGGTTTTAACTAGCAAAGCTGGAGCCACTGTAATAAATGACACATATAATGCAAATTATGACTCTATGAAGGCTGCAATTACATATTTAAAAGAGATAAAAAATAAAAGAAAAATAGCAGTTTTTGGGGATATGCTAGAACTTGGAGATTATTCAAAAGAGCTTCACGAAAAAGTTGGAGAAGAAGTTGACGAAAGCATTGACATTTTAATAACAATTGGAAAAGAAGCAAAATATATTGCTGAAAAATCTAAAGCAAAGCAAATTATAGAATGCAAAGATAATGAAGAAGCAATAGAAAAATTAAAAGAAATACAAACAAAGGATGATGCAATTTTGCTAAAAGCGTCAAATGGAATGAAATTTTTTGAAATTGCAACTGCACTTTGTGAGTAGATTTAATCAAAAGAGCTTAAAATGATGATTCTTTGATAAAAAATTGAGAGAGTCACACAAACGATTATTTTGTGGCTTGGAAAGGAATATATATGATCAAAATAGCTGTTATTTATGGCGGAATGTCAACAGAACATGACGTATCTGTTGTTTCTGCAAAAAATGTTATAGATAATTTAAACATAGGAAAATATGAAATACATAAAATAGAAATTGCCAAAAATGGTGAATGGCTAACGGGTGGAAAAAGGATAAAAAACATTGTAGAAGAGTTACAAAAGGTAGATGTTGTTTTTCCAGTATTACATGGTCTTTATGGAGAAGATGGCACTATACAAGGAATGCTAGAACTTTTAAAAATACCTTATGTTGGTTGTAAAGTCCTTGCATCAAGCGTTTGTATGGATAAAGTATACACAAAATATATACTTAAAAATGCAAAAATAAATATGGCGAGGTTTGTGTATATAAAAAATGAAAATACATATGTAGATGATGATTTAGAAGAAACAGAATTAAAAAATGATGAAATAATAGATGTAGTAGAGAAAAAACTAGGCTTCCCTGTATTTGTAAAACCATCAAATTCAGGTTCATCAGTTGGTGTAACAAAAGCAAATAATGGTGCTGAACTTATTAAAGCTATACAAACAGCAAGCCAGTATGATAAAAAAGTTTTAATAGAAGAAGCAATTGTAGGAAAAGAAGTAGAATGTGCTGTACTGGGAAATGATAAAGTTTTGGCATCAAGTGTTGGTGAAATATTATCTGCAGAAGATTTTTATACATATGATGCAAAATACAATAATAGTGAGTCAAAAACTGTAATACCAGCTTCTATACCAGATGAAACAATAGAAGAAATAAGAAGACTTGCTGTTAAGGCTTTTAAGGCAGTTGATGGAAGCGGACTCGCTAGAGTAGACTTCTTTGTAGAAAAAGGCACAAACAAAGTATATTTAAATGAAATAAATACAATGCCGGGATTTACATCAATCAGTATGTACCCAAAATTATGGGAGCATGAAGGATTGGAATATTCGGAGCTTTTAGACCAATTAGTTAAGTTAGCATTGGAATAAATTGAAAAATAATAGCGCAATTCTTTTTCAATTATGTTGAAAACAAAAAAGAAGGAATGAAAAATGGTAGAAGATTTAGAATTATTAAAAGAAGAAATTAAAGAAAAATTGACCGAAAAAAGGTATGCACATAGCATCGGCGTAATGAATATGTGTGAAAAACTTGCCATAAAATATGGTGGAGATGTAAAAAGAGCAAAATTAATCGGCTTAGTGCATGACATGGCAAAAGAAATGACAGATGAAGAAATGCTTGATTATGTTAAGAAAAATAAAATAAAAATTACAGAAACAGAAAAAGCTATACCACAAATATTGCACGGAAAAATAGCGGCTGACATGGCAAAGAAAAAATATGATTTTGATGATGAAATGTGCACAGCAATAGCTTGCCATACAACAGGAAAAGAAAATATGACTTTGCTTCAAAAAATACTTTTGGTTGCTGACAAGACAGATGAAACAAGAAGCTACGAAAGTGCAGAAGGATTAAGAAATTTAGCATTTGAAAGTTTAGATAAAGCAATTATAAAAAATATAGATGATACTTTAAAAATAAATATTGATAAAGGAAAAGTGATTATAGAAGAAAGCATAAAAACAAGAAACTATTTGCTTATGAATAATAATTAGTACCAATAAAATAATTTTAAAAGTTGCTTTTGTGGAATCCATTTCCAAAGCTAAATCTTTCTATAAAATTTCTCTAAAACTAATGAAATTTGAAATTATATATGATATAATAAAAATGCCATTTATTTTAACAGCATTAAGTATAATGCAAAATTAAATAAAATGGCATTTACTACTTTAAAAAATATGTTCTACGCATATTTAACAGAGTGGAGGATGTTAAATGAGTTTTAAGGATTACTATAAAGTACTAGGGTTAAATACGAATAAAGTTACGCTAGATGAAATAAAATTTGCATATAGGGAGCAGGCAAAAAAGTACCATCCAGATATGCATGCAGGGGATAGCGTACTAGAAGAAAAGTTTAAAGAAATAAATGAAGCATATAGAATTTTATCAGACCCAAAGTCAAGAAAAAGGTATGATAGAAATTGGTTTATATATACAGAAAGAAAAAAGAGATTACAAAACAAAGATAGAGAAATAAAAAAATCTTTCAAAGAAAAGATTATAGACATTTTATTTGGTGTGATTACTCCAAAAGCGCAACCACCTAAAAAGTCAAATGAGCCTATAATAGGCGAAAATATTGAAACAGAGGTTGAAGTAAATATTTTAGAGGCTTTTAATGGAACATCCAAAAAACTAAAATTGCTAGCTGTAGACGGAAAAACAAAAACATTTAACTTAAATATTCCAGCAGGAATTCAAGATGGGGATAAAATAAGGTTTATTGGACAAGGCAAGCCAGGCAAAAATAACGGAGATAGAGGAGATTTGCTAGTTAAAGTAAAAATTACTAATACAAAAGAATTTAAATTAGTTGGTGCAGATATTTATACCGAAATCTCAATAACTCCATGGCAAGCAGCTTTAGGTACAAAAATGAATTTGCAGTCTATAGACGGCAAAATTTCACTAGTAGTCCCAAAAGGAACTGAAAGTGGAGAAAGATTTACTATAAAAGGTAAAGGATATAAATTTGGAAGAGGAAATAGAGGCAATTTTTATATTATTACTAAAATAGTCGTTCCTAAAAAATTAACAGAACAGCAGGAAAAAATATATAAAGAACTAAAAGAATTAGATGCAAAAGTTGGTTAAATAGTTACCATTTTCAAAAAAATTTGACAAAAACGATATATAAATTAATATTTAAGTAAAGATACCGCTTAAAATAAATTGAATTAATGATTTAGTTGACATATTATACATAATGTAGTATAATAAAATTGTTGAACTAATGAGAAATAAAGGAAAGAGGTGCTAAGATGACTGATGAATTTCAAGGTAAAAGTTTTAGTATAACTGATCCGCAAGGTGTAAACACAGTTATATACAGAATTAACAAAACAGCCAAGGAATTACAAAAGCAGTATCCTAAATATACTGTTGAAAGATTAGTGTACTCTGAAGAAATGAATGGCAACATGAAAAAAAAGACCTTTTATGTTGATTATCCAGAGCCAGAAGGAGAAGACTTAGTCATATTATCTTTTGGGCAAGATAAGGTTGTTGTCAATATGGGATTACTTAAAGATAATAAATTAAAAATATCTAAAAGACCTATTCCAGTTAAATTTGACACAGTTTATTCAGAAACTCCATTTGAAATGAAGGACTTTAATTATACGCCAAACTTACAAAGAGCGTTTACAATTATTGACCCTGAAACAACAGAAGAGGTTAAGCCAAAATTATACATAGATAGTCAAACAAATGAAGTCAAAGGAAAATGTAAATTACAACCATACAAATCTTATTTCACTTTTGAAATAAAATAAAGGAGGATTATTTAGTGGAAGGAACAAATAATGAAAGACCAACAGTAAGAGCTTCAGCATTATATTTTGTACCTGAAAGGACTACAGAAAAGCTTGGCAGTGCAGTTCAAGGAAAGGCTGATGTAAAAGAAAGCCCAGAAGAAATGACAGAGTTAAATGGATTAGAAATAACAGTAAATGATGTTAATCCATTAACTATCCCTAAGGATGTTAGAGAAAAAATTGAAAAATTATCTGAAAGAAGATTAACTGCTAGTGCTATTGCTAGAAAGGCAATAAGAAGCAAAAAAGGCGGAGAAGTAGAAAGATCATAATTTGATAATAAAAAAATCATAACCAATGAGAAGGTAGATTATGGGTAGTTCGTTTAGTGAATTTATAAAAAAGAATTTAAAATATATAATATTTGCGTTAGTATTATGGGCAATAGGCGAAATCTTTTTAGTTGCGCCTATTGCTTTAAGCATTAGTCAGAGCTATGTTGATGGTTTATTCGATATAGCTCTTTTTATCGAAGCATTAGTAGAAAATATAGTATCATTTTCATCAATTGGCAAGGTTTTCACAAGTGAAGCAATAGGAGCTTTTGGTAGTACAACACTTTGGTATACAGTAATTGTTGCTTTAGCTGTGGGAATAGGAGCATTTAAAGCAAGAAGAAAGAGTAAATACCAAGATATAGAGCATGGTTCAAGTGATTGGTGCCAAGGAGGAGAGCAATATAGAGTTTTAAGTAAAAATTCAGGTTTACTTTTAGCTCAAAATCATTATTTACCATTAAATAAATTAGGAAACATAAATGTACTAATTGTCGGTGGTTCTGGTTCTGGTAAATCTTCAAGTTATACCATACCAAATGCACATCAAATGCTAGGTTCATATGTATTTACAGACCCTAAAGGTGAAATATATGATACAACAGCAGGCTTTTTACAAAAAAATGGCTATGAAATAAAAATATTAAATTTGGTTAATCCAACAAGTAGTGATAGTTATAACCCATTACAGCACATTCAAAATGAAATAGACGTAGATGTTATAGCAAATACTATTGTAAAAGGACAAAAAGCAGAAGGAACAGCAACAGACCCATATTGGGATAACATGGCTGAAATTTTACTTAAGGCTCTTATTTATTACATTATAGCCACAAGACCACCAGAAGAGCAAAACTTAGCAAGTTGTGCAGAACTTGTTAGAGCAGCAAATAATAATGGTGGAAGCAACTTACTTACAGAACTTATGAGTCAATTACCTTATGACCACCCAGCAAGAATGAACTATAAATCTGTTGAAATAGCATCAGAAAAAACATATAGCTCAATTTTAAGTACATTGCAATCAAAACTTGGTAAATTCGACTCAAAGGAGATAGCAGATGTAACTTCAACGAATACAATAGATTTTGTTGATATTGCAACTAAGAAAACTGCTTTATATGTTGTATCATCAGACACACATAGTGCATATGACTTTTTACTTACAATATTTTTCTCACAAATGATACAACAGTTATATGATTTTGCAGATAAAAATGGTGGCAAACTACCAGTTCAAACATTTTTCATACTTGATGAGTTTGCAAACATAGGTCAAGTTCCAGACTTTGATAAAAAAATATCTACAAGTAGAAGTAGAGGAATTTCATTTAGTGTTATATTACAGAACTTAGACCAATTAAAAGCAATATATGAAAAATCGTATGAAACAATTATAGGTAACTGTGATACTCACGTGTTCTTAGGAAGTAACTCATATGCTACTGTCGAATATTTTTCAAAAGAGTTAGGCGAAAAAACAATCAAGCATAATAGTAAATCAGTTAATAGAAATAATGTAGATGTAAGAACTGGATTTAGTGAGTCAGATCAAATTATGGCGAGAGCTTTAATGACACCTGATGAACTTAGAAGAATGGATAATAATGATTGTATAATCTTTGAAAAAGGATTAAAACCAATAAAAGCTAAAAAATTCTGGTACTTTAAAACTCCAATGCTTAGAGATTTTGATTCATCTAGAATTAATCATAATGATTATGAATGCCCAGATAGAGGTAATTGGAGAAAATATAACCCATACAATCCTTATACTGGTGATGAAAAGGCAAATGAGCAAAATAAGGATGTTAAAATTGAATCTTTAGATGATTTGTTTGAGGATGCTAAACCAACAGAGCCAGCAAATACTGTTCAGGGAAATCAAGGTATGTCTAGTGGCATGGCAGGAAGCACGATGCAAACACCAGCTCAAGGAATGGCGGGAATTAGCCAGTTGCAAGGCTTTCAAGCAGATATGGCAGGAGCAAATCCAGTGCAAGGAAATCAAGGCTTGCAAGGTTCATCAGCAGTTCAAAATAACGGATTCAATATTGGGGTAAACTCAAATGTGGGATCAAGTTTTGCATCTGCACCAAATAATCAGCCTTTGAATAATACTTCAAATGTTAGAAATCAGACAGCAAACATTCTTCCGGGATTTGAAGATGAAGTAACAAAGCAAATGCAAGATACATCAGATGATGAAATAGATATTCAAAAAGAATTAGAAGCAAAATTTGATGAATTGTTTGGAAGTGATTAAAAATTAAACGTATGTGTACCAGTGAATGCACATACGTTTTTTTTCTTATACTACCCGGTCATATACTTGCAAGATTTTTTTCTTTTTTATAAAATATATATGTGAAAAATATGAACGAAATAAACAAAATTAAATACTTTGATGAATTGCCATCAACACATTTATATGTAAAAGAAAATCAAGATAAATTAGAAAATGGCACTGTAATTATTGCAAACAAGCAAACTGCAGGAATAGGAACTCACGGAAGAACTTGGTACACAGGAAGTGATGACAATATTGCAATGAGTATGCTTTTTAAGCCAGATTGCGATTTATCTAGTTTAAATAACATAACAGTTGATGTAGCAGAAAGTATTAAAAAAACTATAAAAAATTTATACAATATTGATTTAACCATAAAATACCCTAATGACTTATTATTAAATAACAAAAAAATATGTGGAATTCTTACAGAAATAAATACTATTTCAGGGAAAATAAATTATTTGATTATAAGTATAGGATTTAATGTAAATGAAATATGTTTTGACGATGAAACTATAAAAATAGCAACATCGTTAAAAAAGCAATTTAGCAAAAATTTTGATAGAAAAGAAATTATATTAAAAATTATTGAGAATATAAATGGTATTTTAAAATCAATAAAATAAAAACACAAAAAAGTTTAAACAAACGGAGCACATATGAGTGGAATAAAAATTATAGGTAGAGGAAAATATTTGCCAAAACAAGAAATAACATCTGCTGATTTAAGCAAAAAGTTTAATGTAACAGAAGAATACATATGCAAAGTTTGCGGAATTAAAAGCAGATGGTATGGAAGTGCTGAAGATACATTAGAAAATATGGCATATAAAGCAAGCTTAGATGCTATTAAAAATGAAAACATAAATTGCAATGATATAGACTTAATAATTGTGGCAACAACATCATCGAATAAAGTTATGCCAGGTATATCTTACTTGGTACAATCACTTTTAAATATAAAAGATTGTATGTGTTTAGATATTTTGGCAGGTTGCAATGGATTTGTAAATGCATTTGATATAGCATATAATTATATAGAAATTGGAAAAATTAACACAGCATTAGTTATAGGTGTAGAAAAATTATCATCAGTAGTTGATTCAAACGATATGTCTACAGCTATTCTTTTTGGGGATGGGGCAGGAGCTACCATTATTACCAAAAGTAATAAGCCTAAAAAATACTATTCAAAATTCAAAAGTCAAGGTCAAGATTCAGAGTGTTTAACTTATGAGGTTGGAAAAAAGTTAACAATGGATGGGACAAAAGTATACAAATATGCAGTTGCAGAAGTTCCAAAAATAATTAATGAAACATTGTGCATGGCAGATTTGAAGATAGAAGATATGCAAAATATAGTGTTACACCAGTCAAATACTAGAATAATGAATTCAATAGCAAAAAAGCTTAAAATAGCAAATGATAGGTTATTTTCAGATATAGAAAGTGTAGGAAATACATTTTGCGCAAGTATTCCAATAGCCTTAACAGAAATAGATTTACAGGAAGGACAGAATTTGCTAATGTGCGGCTATGGTGGAGGTTTAAATACAGGGTGCATTGTACTAGAGGTGTAGTTCCGATATATGTTCAAAAGTTACAATTCATAGTCAGATTATAAAAATAATTTGAACTGTGAATTGTAACGTTCAGGAGCTTTTATAAGAAATATAATTAATTGAAAGGATGAACCAAATGAAAGCAGCTTTTTTATTTCCTGGTCAAGGAAGCCAATTTACTGGAATGGGAAAAGATTTTTACGATAAATTTGAAGAGGCAAGAGATGTATATGATTTAGCAAATAAAGTAACAGAAATGCCAGTTAAAGAATTATGCTTTGATGGAAGCGAAGATGAGCTAAAAGAAACAAAAAATGCTCAGCTTGCAATAGCTACAACATCACTCGCAATTCTAGCAGTTATAGATAAAATGAACATTAAAGCAGAATACGCAGCAGGTTTAAGCCTTGGAGAGTATGTTGCATTGGTATATGGAGGTTTTCTAAAATTAGAAGATTGCTTTAAATTACTAAAACTAAGAGGATACTATATGCAAAACTTAGTACCAAAAAAAGAATATGCAATGGCAGCTGTTATTGGCTTAGATTCTACTAAGATAGAAGAAGTATGTAGCAGACATGAAGCAAATGGAGAATTTGTTGTACCGGCAAATTATAACTATAGTATGCAAACAGTAATATCAGGAGAGGCAAAGGCTATAGAAAGCGTATCTACAGAGCTAAAGGAGCTTGGCGCAAAAAGAGTAATACCACTAAAAACATCCGGACCATTCCATACTAAAGCATTAGAAGAGGCAAGCAAAGAATTTTATAAAGATTTACAAAAAGTAGAGTTCAAAGCAGGAAATGGCGTAAGTGTAATAAAGAATTTAGATGGAAGCATATATAAAGAAGGAGATAATTTTGCTGAAATATTATCTAAACACATTATAAGTCCAGTAAGATTTGACAAGGCTTTAAGCATATTTAAAAATGAAAATGTAGATACATTTATAGAGATAGGTCCAGGGAAGTCAATGACAGGATTTATAAATAAAGAAAAATTAGAAAGCACAAGCAATAGTATACAAAAAGAAGAAGATTTAGAAAAATTAAAATAATTTTCAGTTGGGGACGGTCCTAAATCGAAAATTTTCGATTGGGGACGGACCTTAAATGAAAAAAATAGAAAGGAAATATAAAATGGAAGAGAATAAAGTTGCATTAATTACAGGTGGAACAAGAGGAATTGGAAAGGCAATAGCTAAAAAGTTCGCTGAAAATGGATATAACTTGGTTATAAATTACGTTTCAGAAAATACTGATTTAGAAAAATTAAAAAATGATATAAATAGTAAAAATGAAATATTATTTGTAAGAGCAAATGTTGGAGATTTTGCATCCTCAGAAGAATTAGTAAAACAAGCTATTGAGAAGTTTGGAAAAATAGACGTGCTTGTAAACAATGCAGGAATTACAAGAGATAACTTAATTATGAGAATGAAAGAAGAAGATTTTGACAATGTAATTAATACAAATTTAAAAGGAACATTTAATGTTACAAAAAATGTAGTTCCATATATGATGAAAAAAAGAAGCGGAAAGATTGTAAATATTTCTTCTGTTGTAGGTGTAAGTGGAAATGCTGGTCAATGCAATTATGCAGCTTCAAAAGCAGGCATTATAGGATTTACAAAAAGTATTGCAAAAGAGCTAGCAAGTAGAAATATTTTAGCAAACTGTGTAGCACCTGGATTTATAGATACAGATATGACAGAAGTGCTAAGTGATAGTGTAAAGGAAAATATAAATAGTCAAATACCACTAAAGAGAATGGGAACTGCAGAAGAAATAGCAAAAGCTGTATACTTCTTAGCAGGAGAAGATAATACATACATAACAGGCCAAGTATTAAATGTTGATGGCGGAATGCTAATGTAATATTTTCAGTTGGGGACGGTCTTAAATCGAAAATTTTCGTTTGGGGACGGACCTAAAATGAAAATATTGTATTTGTGAAAATTTTGATTAAGAAAATGAAATTAAATTTTTGGTTTTAGACAGACATGAAATGAAAAATTTAAAATGGGGATTTTTTAAAAGAAAGGGAAAATAAAGATTTTCGATTTAGGACCGTCCCCAACTGAAAAAAGAAAGGATAGTAAAAATGGAAAGAAGAGTTGTAGTTACAGGAATGGGAGCAATAACTCCTATAGGAAATAATGTAGAGGAGTATTGGAAAGGTTTGCAAGAAGGCAAATGTGGAATTGATACAATAACATTATTTGATGTATCAGACTTTAAAGTAAAATTAGCTGGAGAAGTTAAAAATTATAATCCAGAAGATTACTTTGATAAAAGATCAGCTAGAAGATTAGATAGATTTGCTCAATTTGCCATGATTGCAGCTAGAGAAGCTATGAAGGATAGTGGAATGACAAAGGAAAATACTGATTTTGATAAAGTAGGTGTTTTCATAGGCTCTGGTATGGGGGGATTAGAGACAATCGAAAAAGAATTAAATGTATGCTTTGAAAAAGGTTATGATAAAATCTCACCTATGTTCATACCAATGGTTATTTCAAATATGGCTACTGGTAATGTTGCAATTGATTTAGGACTAAGAGGAGAATCTTTTTCAATAGCTACCGCTTGTGCAAGTGCAACTCATTCAATTGGTGAAGCATATAGAGCTATAAAACATGGCTACCAAGATGCTGTATTTACAGGAGGTACAGAAGCTTCTATTACAAAATGTGGGTTAGCTGGATTTACAAATATTAAAGCATTAACACAAAGTACAGATAAAAACAGAGCAAGCATTCCTTTTGATAAAGAAAGAAGCGGGTTTGTAATGGGTGAAGGAGCTGGCGTTCTTGTATTAGAAGAATTAGAGCATGCTAAGAAAAGAGGAGCAAAAATATATGCTGAAATAGTTGGATATGGAGCTTCTTCAGATGCATACCATATTACATCTCCTGCACCTGGCGGAGAAGGCGGAGCTAGAGCCATGGTTAGTGCTATTAAAGATGCAGGAATTGAACCAAAAGATATTACATATATAAATGCTCATGGAACATCAACACACTTAAATGATTCTTGCGAGACTGCAGCTATAAAAACAGCTTTAGGAGAAAGCAGTAAAACTGTAATGGTAAGTTCTACAAAAGGAAACACTGGACATTTACTTGGAGCAGCTGGAGCTGTTGAGGCAATTGCTTGTGTGAAAGCAGTAGAGGATGATTTTGTACCACCCACAATAAATTACAAAGTTCCTGATGAAGAATGTGATTTGGACATAGTACCTAATAAAGGAAGAAATACAAAGGTAGAATATGCAATGTCAAATTCTTTAGGATTTGGTGGACATAATAGTACAATTATATTTAAAAAATATGAGAAAGGATGTTAAATTTAATGGAATACAAGGATATTAAAGAAATAGTTAAAGATATGGGAGAATCTAAAATTGATGAGTTAAAAATAGAATTCCCTGATGGAACTAAAATAAGTATGAAGAAAAATGACCAAAAAGTTGTATATAAGGCAGAACCAGAAGTACATGAAGTAGTTATGCCACAAGCTTCAGCAGAAAGTACTACTGCTCATACTAACTCTGAAAACAAAGCAGAAGAAAATTATAAAGAAATCAAAGCTCCAATGGTAGGAACATTTTATAGTAAATCATCTCCAACAGCAAAGCCTTTTGTAAATGTTGGCAACAAAGTAAAAAAAGGTGATGTTGTTTGCATAATTGAAGCTATGAAACTTATGAATGAAATTGAAAGTGAATTTGATGGTGAAATAGTTGAAATTTGCAAAAAAGATGAAGATATGTGTGAATATGGAGAATGCTTATTTAAAATAAAATAATTTAAGTAATGTATCTAAAATGATTTATATATATTAAGCAAAAAAATATAGACACAATGCTAAACTTTAAAAGAAAGGATAAAGAAATGTTAGATATTAATGGAATTATGAAAATAATACCACAAAGAGCACCATTCTTGATGATTGATAGAGTTGAAGACTACGTTCCAGGAGAAAGTGCAGTTGCATATAAAAATGTATGTATAAATGAACCACACTTTGCAGGACATTTTCCAGGCAACCCTATTATGCCAGGAGTATTAATAGTTGAAGCTCTAGCACAAACTGGAGCAGTTGCTATTTTATCTAAAGAAGAAAATAAAGGTAAAAATGCTCTTTTTGGAGGAATAGATAAACTAAGATTTAAGAAGCAAGTTGTTCCTGGAGATACATTAAAACTAGAAGTAAAAATAATTAAGCAAAAAGGACCAGTTGGAGTCGGAGAGGCAATTGCCACAGTTGACGGAAAAGTTGCTTGCAAGGGAGAACTTACTTTTGCAATTGTTTAAGGAAAAGAGGAGTTTAAATGATACGTAAAATATTAATTGCTAATAGAGGAGAAATTGCAGTAAGAATAATCAGAGCTTGTAGAGAAATGGGAATTGCAACAGTTGCTGTTTATTCTGAAGCAGATAGAAATGCTTTACATGTGAAATTGGCTGATCAAGCTGTATGTATTGGTCCAGCTCCATCACAAAAAAGCTACTTAAATGTAAAAGCTATATTGGAGGCATGTTGCCTTACAGGAGCAGATAGTATTCACCCTGGATATGGCTTTTTATCTGAAAATGTTTCATTTGCAAAAATGTGTAGTGAAATGGGTATAAACTATATTGGCCCATCATATGAGTTAATCGAGCTTATGGGAAATAAATCTAAGGCAAAAGAAACAATGAAAAAAGCTGGTGTTCCAGTAGTTGAAGGCTCTGATGGAAATGTTGAGTCACTTCAAGGTGCCAAGGAAGTTGCAACTAAAATAGGATATCCAGTAATAATGAAAGCTGTTAGTGGCGGTGGCGGAAAAGGTATTAGAATAGCTAATAATGAAGAAGAGCTTATTAGATATTATGATGTAATAAGAGCCGAAGCAAAATCAGCATTTAATGATGATAGTATTTATATAGAAAAATATATACAGCATCCAAGACATATAGAAGTTCAAGTAATTGCAGATAAACATGGTAATGTAGCACATTTAGGTGATAGAGATTGTACAGTTCAAAGAAAAAATCAAAAAATGCTTGAAGAAAGTCCATCAGACTACATTGATGATAAATTAAGACAGAAGATGGAAAAGGTTTCAGTAAAAGCAATCGAAAAAATAGGTTATACAAATGCTGGAACAATAGAATATTTGGTAGACAAAGAAGGCAATTTTTACTTCATGGAAATGAATACTAGACTTCAAGTTGAGCATCCTGTAACAGAATTCGTTACTGGGGTTGACTTAGTAAAAGAACAAATAAATATAGCTGCAGGAAAGAAACTTTCAAAAGAAGTTACAGATTTGCATATAAAAGGACATAGTATTGAATGTAGAATAAATGCTGAAAATCCAGATAAAAACTTTATGCCTTGCCCTGGAAAAATAACAGGACTTCATATTCCTGGTGGTAATGGTGTAAGAGTTGATACAGCAATCTATCAAGACTATGTAATACCACCAAATTATGACTCAATGATAGCAAAACTAATTGTTCATGGAAAAGACCGTGAAGAATGTATTAATAAAATGAAGAGTGCATTAGGTGAATTTGTAATAGAAGGTGTAACAACAAATATTGATTTCTTATACAAAATACTTGAAAATCCTGAGTTTATAAAGAATGATTATGATACATCTTTTATAAAATAAAGTGAGATATAATAAGCTTATTAGAATAAAAGAGCTTTTAATTTACAATTTTGTATATTAGTATTTAAATACTAAAAAGTATTGAATCGAGAGGAAAAGAAATGGTTATTGATAAAATCAAAAAAGTAACAGTTACTGATACAAAGGCCAACACTAAAGCATCAGATATGATGGTTGGAAAGTGGATAAAATGTGATAATTGTAAAGAAATTTTATATAAAGAAGATGTAAGAGCAAATTTTAGCGTTTGCCCTAATTGCGGTAAGCATTTTAGACTATCTTCAAGAAGAAGAATAGCGCAAATAATTGATGAAGGCACATTTGAAGAACTAAATGCAGACTTACATACAACAGACCCAATTAAATTTGAAGGATATTTACAAAAAATTAAATCTCTTGAAGAAAAAACTAAAATAAAGGAAGCCGTTAAAACTGGAATTGGCAAAATCAATGGAATAAATGTTGCAATAGGAGTAATGGATGCTAACTTTATGATGGGAAGTATGGGCGAAGTTGTTGGAGAAAAAATAACAAGACTTATAGAAACAGCCATAGAAAAACACTTACCAGTCATAATGTTTTGCGCCTCAGGCGGAGCAAGAATGCAAGAAGGTATGATATCTTTAATGCAAATGGCAAAAACATCAGCCGCTCTTTCAAAATTAAATAAAGCTGGGCAATTATACATAAGTGTATTTACTGACCCAACAACAGGAGGAGTTACTGCAAGCTTTGCAAGCTTAGGAGATGTTATTTTAGCAGAACCAGGCGCATTAATAGGATTTGCAGGTCCAAGAGTTATTGAGCAAACAATAAATCAAAAATTGCCTGAAGGATTTCAAAGAGCAGAATTTTTATTAGAACATGGATTTGTAGATAGAATTGTTGAAAGAAAAGATATGAAAAATGAATTGTTCAATATTTTAAAATTGCACAATTATTAATTTTTCAGTTGGGGACGGTCCTGAAACAAAAATTTTCGATTGGGGACGGTCCTAAAACGAAAAAAATTGAAAAGAACATTGTTTTTATAGAAATTTTCGATTTAGGACCGTCCCCAACTGAAAAAAATAAAGAAAGGAAAAAATAATGGTAAATAAAATGGAAGAATGGGATAGAGTTCTAGAAGCAAGAAAGCCAGAAAGGCCTAAAGCATTAGATTATATTAACTACATATTTACTGATTTCACAGAAATGCATGGCGACAGATATTTTGGAGATGATAAAGCAATAATTGGAGGAATAGCCTTTTTCAATGATATTCCAGTAACAGTCATTGGAGAACAAAAGGGAAAATCTACAAAAGAAAACATGCAAAGAAATTTTGGAATGCCAAATCCAGAAGGATATAGAAAAGCATTAAGACTTATGAAACAAGCGGAAAAGTTTAATAGACCTATAATTACTTTTATAGATACACCTGGTGCATATCCTGGACTTGGTGCAGAAGAAAGAGGTCAAGGTGAGGCAATCGCAAGAAATCTTTTAGAAATGTCTAACTTAGAAGTACCAATAATTTGTGTTGTAATAGGAGAAGGATCAAGTGGAGGAGCACTTGCAATTGGTGTCGGAGATAAAATATTAATGCTTGAAAATTCAATATATTCAGTATTATCTCCAGAAGGATTTGCAAGTATTTTATATAAAGATTCAAGCCTATACAAAAAAGCTGCAAAGGAAATGAAAATTACAGCAAAAGATTTGAAAAAATTAGGCATAATTGATGAAATAATAAAAGAAGATAATATTTTAGAAAATACTAAAAAAGTAATTGCTAAAAATTTAAAGGAGCTATTAAGCTTAGATAAAAATAAGCTAGTAGAAAATAGATATCAAAAATATAGAAATATAGGAAAGGGTGAAGAAAATGATATTAAAGGATAAGGTTATTTTAGTAATGGGACTAAGAAATAAATGGAGTATTTCTTGGGGTGTAATTAGAAAAGCTTATGAAAATGGAGCAAAAGTATTATATACATATAATGATGGCGATGCAGAAAAAATGAATAAGCTTACAGAAGAGTTAAAAGGTGCAAAAGGATATAAATGTAATGTTTCAAGCGATGAAGAAATAGAAAAATGTTTTGAACAAATTAAAAAAGATTATGGAAAATTAGATGGAATATTACATAGTATTGCACATGCATATACAGATGATTTAAGAAATGATTTTATATTAACATCAAGAGAAGGCTATGCTCATGCAATGGATGTAAGTAGTTATTCATTAGTAGCAATTTGCAAATATGCAATGCAATTAGATATGCTAAATGAAAATGCAAGCATAATAGCTCTTACATACTATGGCTCAGAAAAATCAATAGAAGGATATAATGTTATGGGAGCTGCAAAAGCAGCATTAGAGGCTTCTGTAAGATATTTAGCTAGAGATTTAGGTAAGAAAGGTATGAGAATAAATACAATATCTGCTGGACCTATCAAAACTTTATCAGCAAAAGGTATAAAAGATTTTAATTCAATACTAGACGTTGTTGAAGAAAAAGCACCATTACATAGAAATGTAACAATAGATGATATTGGAAATGTTGCAACATTTTTATTTAGTGATATGGCATCAGCTATAACTGGTGAAATAATTCATGTTGATTCAGGATTCTCATCAGTAGGTGTGTAAAATAATGTTGTCAATTGGGACGGTTCTATTTGACACTATTAAAAAATAAATAATTAATAAAAGCATTTAAATGAACTATACCACAAAAAGTAGAGTTCAAATAGATGCTTTTATTTTTTCTTTTATAATAAATTATTAAAAAATAATAATTAATAAAATAATAATTCATTAATTAAATAATTATTAAAATTAAAATTATTAAATCAATAAAAAATAATTAATAAAATTATAATTTGTTAAATAAAAAAATAAATAAATAATTATTAAAAAAAAAATTATTAAATAAATTAAAATTAATTAAAAAAATAAAAAATAAATAAAATAAAAAATAATAAATAAAATAAAAAATAATTAAAAAAACAAAAAATAAATAAAATAAAAATTAATTAATGAAATAAAAAAATAGATAAAAAAATAAAATAAAAACAATCAATAAAATAAAAAAAGAAACAAAAAGTAATTAAATAAAAAAATAAAATAGATAAATAAATTAACTAATAATAAATTAATCAATAGTAATTATATTTTGTAAATCAAAAATAAATAAATTAAATAGAAAAATTATATAAAATATTTTAAAATTGTCAAATAGACTAAATTAATTTTTAAATTTTAATCTATCATATAATTAAGATAATATTGTTTATAAATTGCAAGTAGATGTGTAAGCTAAAAACATAAAAGTTAATTAAGATATTAAAAACAAATTTTCTAAGGGAATAAATACTTAGAAAACTTTTTTTGAAAATTTATCGGGGAAAATTAAATAAAAAGATGGTATACATAAATCAAAATTATTAATAGAAGAAAAAATGAAAATTGCGAAAATACATCTTTAAAACTTCTAAAAAAATTGCCACAAAAATTAGATGACTAAAAGACAAAATATATTAAATAAGAAAAATAATGATTAAAATAATTTTTTTAACAATAAACAATATAAAACTCTTGCGAAAATTTGTTTGATATGATATAAATATATAGAAATAATTTTTGTTTTAATTAATTTTAAAAATTAATTAAGAAAAATATAAAATTAAAAAATAAAAAAATTAATTAAATTAAAAAATAAATTAATAAAAAATAATTAAGTAAAAAAATTATTAAAAATAAATTAATAAAAGATAATTAAATTAAAGATAAATAATAAAATAAATAAATTAAAATATAAATTATTAAATAAATAAAAATTAATTAATTAAAAATAAAAAAATAATTTATTTAAAATAATAATTAAATAATTTATTTATATTATTATTTAAAGAAAGGAATATAAAAATGAAATTTGTACATATAGCTGACGTTCATTTGGATACACCATTTAAAACAATTAGTGATAGAGCAGATATTGGAGTAGAAAGAAGACTAGAGCAAAGAAATGCTTTAAAAAAAGTTATAGACTACATTAAAGAAAATAATATTGAATATTTATTTATTAGTGGAGACTTATACGATCAAGAATATGTTAGAGAAAGTAGTATAAGATTTTTAAATGATTTATTTAGTGAAATACCAAATACAAAAATATATATTACACCAGGAAACCATGATCCTTATATAAAAAATTCTTTTTATTCTACTTTTTTATGGAATAGCAATGTAAAGATATTCACAAATGTTGTAGAAAAAGTGGAAAATGATAATGTGAATATATATGGATTTGGATTTAATAATTTTGAAATGAATGAAAATCAATTAAAAGATATTATTTTAGATGAACCAGAAAAAATAAATATTTTAATTACACATGGCGATTTAGGTGAATCTAAATATAATCATATGAATTTAAATGAAATAAAATCTAAAGGTTTTGATTATGTTGCACTTGGTCATATTCACAAAAGAGACGATAGTACAAATATTGTTTATCCAGGTTCATTAATTTCTTTAGGTTTTGATGAATTAGGTGAACATGGCATGATTGTTGGAGAAATTACCGACAAAAAATTAAATAAAAAATTTATAAAAATAGATGAGAGAGAATTTGTAGAATTTGAATTAGATGTTAGTAATATTATTTCTGAAGAAGAATTAATAGAAAAAATAAATAGCATTAATGAAGAAAATAAATTATTTAAAATTATATTAATAGGTTATAGAAATTTTCCAATAAATATTGATATTAAATTAATTAATAAAAATATTATTAAAATAAAAGATAATACAAAAATTAAAATTGATTTTAAAGAAAATAATAATACGTTAAAAGGATTATTTGTTAAAAAATTAAATGAGAGAAAAAATAATAATTTAATTGATGAAAAAACTTACGAGGATATTTTAGAAATTGCTGAGCAGGCTCTCGGAAAAAATAAATAATTTAACAAAAATAATTAATTAAAATAATTAAATAAATAATTAAAAAATAAAATAATAATTAAAAATATAAACAAAATTAAAATAATTAAAAGGAGAAAATTATTTTGAAAATAGAAAATATAAAAATTAATTCATATGGAAATTTAAAAAATAAAGAAATTAATTTAAAAAAATTAAATATTATTTATGGAAAAAATGAAAGTGGAAAATCTACATTATTAAATTTTATAAAAAATATTTTTTATGGAATTTCAAAAAATAAAAATGGAAAAAATATTTCTGATTATGATAAATATTTGCCATGGGGTGAAAATGATTTTTCAGGAAAAATAAAATATTCATTGGATAATAATTCTAAATATGAAGTATATAGAGATTTTAATAAGAAAAACCCAACAGTTTATAATGACCAATTAGTGGATATTTCTAATGAATTTAAAATTGACAAAAAGACAGGAAATCAATTTTTTATGGAGCAGACAAATGTTGATGAAAACACATTTATGTCAACAGCTTTTTCAATGCAAAAAGAAGTGGTTGTGGATAGTAGTACACAGGGCATTTTGCTACAAAAGGTTGCAAACCTTGCGGAAAGTGGTTCAGAAGATGTGTCATATAAGAAGGCAATGAGCAACATTAACTCTATGTTACTTAATGAGGTTGGAACATCAAATAGTAAGGGTAGACCAATTAACATAGCAGATAGCAATATAAAAAAGTACACGCTTGACCTAATGACAATAAATGACGTTAAAAATAATAGATATGAAGTCGAGGAAAAAATTAACAATTATAAGCAAGAGATAAATATAGAAATTGAAAAAAATAATTTATTAAATAAAATAAAAAAAATAATAGATGAAAATAAAATTGAAAAAGAAAAAATAAAATTAAAAAATAATATTTTAGAAGAAAATAATAAAAAAATAAAAAATTTAGATAATGAAAAAGATAATTTATTAAATAAAATAAAAAATACAGATAATATTTTTGAAAAAAATTTAAAAAATAAAAAAATAAATAATAAAAATAAAATTATTAATTTTAGTATTTTATTATTTTTAATAATAATTAATATTTTAAATTTTATTTTTATAAACAATATAATAATTAATATTTTATTATTTTTATTAATTCCAATTTATTTAATTTATTTTTTTATTAAATTAAATAAAAATAAAAAAATAAAAATTGAAGAAGAAAATAAATTAAATAAAATTAATTTGGAAAATGAAGAAATAAAAAAGCAAATGAATATTTTAGATGGACAAATTGAATTATTAGAAAAAAATTCCGAAGACACTAAAAATGAAATTGAAAAAATAGAAAATAATTTAGATAATAAATTATTAGAAGAAAAAAATAATATTATAGAAAATAATAAAAATAATTTTTCTGAAGATTATATTAATGATTTATTTAATTCAAATATTGATTTATTAATTAATACAAATCAAAGAAAAATTAATGACCTAAATTTGCAATTACATAAATTAGAAATTGATAGAGATAATATTGACCCAAAACTTGAAAAATTAACACATACAGAAGAATTGCTGGAAATTGAGCAAGAAAATCTAAAAAAAATGCAAAATAGAGCAGAAGAACTTAATTTAGCTAAAGTTATTTTGGATGAAGCTTATACTGAAATGAAAAAAAATATTACACCTAAATTTAATCAAAGCTTATCTAAAAATATAGAAAAAATATCTGATGGAAAATATAAAAATATTATAATTAATGATCAAATAACTGTTGAATTAGATGATGGAAGATATGTTCCAGCAGAAAGTTTAAGTATTGGTACAGTTGAACAAATTTATTTATCACTTAGACTTGCAATTATGAATGAAATTAGCAAAGAAAAATTACCTGTTATGCTAGATGAAGCTTTTGCATATTATGATGACCAAAGATTAGAGGCTGCTCTAGACTTTTTGAATAAAATTGATAATCAAGTTATATTATTTACTTGCACAAATAGAGAAAAAGAAATTCTTGAAAAAAATAATATTGATTTTAATTTTGTTACTTTATAAAAAATTATTAATTAAAAAATATTTTTCTAAATAAATAATTTAAAATAAAAAAGCCCTAAATTTATTTAAAATAATTAGGGCTTTTTTAAAAATGTTGTCAAATAGAGCAGTTTTATTGGCAAAAAGTTGTCAAACAGAACCGTCCCAATTGACAATTTTTTTATTCCATTTCCATTGGATTTACATGAATAATCGCTAGATATACAAAAGGCAAAGTATTTAATTCTTTTTCTAACTTATCTGCAATACTATGGCTTTCAAATGTTGTTAAAGTTCCATCAACAAAAATTGTTATAGAAACTAAATATTTATATCCAACTGGTGTGGTATTTAAATGATTATATTTTTTTATTTCAGGATATTTATTAATGACTTCAATAATTTTATTTTTATCTTCTTCATTTAAAGATTTATCCATTAATACATTAAAGCTTTCAATAAAAATTTGTAGGCCTGAATAAAAAATCCAAATAGAAATACCTATACCAACAATACTATCAAACCAATAAATATTTGCTAAACTTAATAAAATAGAAATTAAAGTAAATGTTGTTATTACACAGTCATTTCTATGGTCTTTTTTGTTAGCTTCTAATAACAAATTTTCAAATTTTTTAGACAATCTTCTAGTATATAAAAATAATCCTAATTTTACTAAAATTGTCGTAATGCATACAACAACTAAAAACCAAGAAAATTCAAAAGTGTCTCCATTTATTAATGACATTATAGAGTCATATAGTAATTTTAATGCAATTGCCATCATTGAAATACTGATGAACATTGAAAATATGTATTCAGCTTTTCCATGCCCCATGTTGTGAGTGTCGTCTTTAGGCTCACTTGCAATTTTATTTCCTATAAAAGTCATAAAAGAAGCAAAAATATCTCCTGCACTATTTGCGGCATCAGCTATCATCGCTTGGCTATTTGTAATTAGTCCAATTATTCCTTTAATTATTAACAAAAATATATTACCTACAATTCCTAAGATTCCTGCAATTTTTGTTTGTTTGTATCTATCCATAAAAATCAATCCTTTACTATAAAAAATTTAGCTAAATATTTTTAGTAAAATTATATATTAATAATTATTACAAATAAAAAATAAAATAACATTTATAATTATATAATTTTTTTACTAAAAAGTCCATAAAATACAAAAATAATAAATTTTTTGTTTACCTATTGCGATTTTATGTAAAAAGTATTAAAATGTAGGCAATTGCAGGTAGCAAGGAGTTCTCTAATCACAAATGTGAGGAGGTAAATGTATGACAGATCTAGTTTTTAAGGCTCGGAAGTGTGGACTGAAGTATGTCATCTATGTTTCGGATGGCGAGATGCTCTATGTAAAGAAGAGCAAAATTGGAGATCCACATAGCATTTCCTACTTTGCTAATCCACATGGCGGCAATTTCAAACTTACTGATGAGGTGAAAACTGAAGCCACGATAGCATTGTGTAAGGATGACCACGAGAAGTTCGAGGAACTTTACAATGCTTTGCTTGAAAGCGAGCAAAAGGCTATTAGCAAAGCAAAAGCCGTGTACGAAAACGGATGTTAATCTGCAAACGGGCCAGCAATTAGTTCTAATTGGAGCAATTGCTGGCTCCTCTTTTTTATAATATAGGAAAAATCGAAGATTTTGCTTATATTACAAGGTTAAGTTACCTTAGGCAGCCCGAGCAAAGCTCGCACCACATGTAACGAAGCCACTTTTCTTATAGGCAAGATTTTAGATTATCCTATAAAAAGTACATACACAAAACTCATAAATATTAGTGTAAGATTTATGTAGGCAAAATATAAAAATTACCTACATTTACTTGACACGTATTCTTATAAATGTAATAGAGCTAAATGCTTGAAAGATGGCGAATTTTATTGTATAATAATAAAAGTGTAAAAATTTGTAATATAAATAGTTTATAATTTAATGAATGTGAAATAATAATAAAAATTTTATTTAATCACAAAATAAAAAGATTAATTTACAAGAAAGGAATAATTTTATGTTTGAGAACTTAGATGAAGTTGAGAAAAAATATGAGGAGTTAACAAAAAAGATAAGTGATCCAGAAGAAATTGCAAAGCAAAACGAATGGCGCAAAAATATGAAGGAACACGCAGACTTAGAGCCAATTGTTTTAAAATATAGAGAATATAAACAAACTAAGCAGAGTATGGAAGAAGCAAAAGAAATGCTTTCAGACCCAGAACTTAAAGCTTTAGCAGAAGAAGAAATTCAAAAAGATAAAGAGCTTTTACCAAAACTTGAAGAAGAGCTAAAAGTATTATTAATACCAAAAGACCCAGATGATGACAAAAACGTAATTTGCGAAATTAGAGCAGGAGCAGGTGGAGAGGAAGCTGCTTTATTTGCAGGAACGCTTTTTAGAATGTACTCAATGTATGCAGATAGAAAAGGCTGGAAACTTGAAGTATTAAATGAAAATGAAACTGGACTTGGTGGATACAAAGAAATATCTTTTATGATAAAAGGTAAAGGAGCATACAGTAGATTAAAATATGAAAGCGGAGTTCATAGAGTACAAAGAGTTCCCGAAACAGAGTCGAGTGGTAGAATTCATACATCAACTGCTACGGTTGCAGTTCTTCCAGAAGTAGAAGATGTAGATGTAGAAATAAACCCTGCAGATATTAAGATGGAAGTGTTTAGAGCTTCAGGTGCTGGTGGACAGCACGTTAATAAAACTTCATCGGCCGTAAGATTAATTCACATTCCAACAGGAATGGTGGCAGAATGTCAAACAGAAAGATCACAAGTGCAAAACAGAGAATATGCAATGAAATTACTTCGTTCAAGACTTTATGAAAAAGAAAAGGCCGAAAGAGATAGTGCACTTGAAAATGAAAGAAGAAGTCAAATAGGTAATGCAGAAAGAAGTGAAAAAATAAGAACTTACAATTATCCTCAGGGACGTATTACAGACCATAGAATAGGAATGAGCATTTATCAAATGGATAATTTTTTAAATGGTGACCTAGATGAAATGATAGATAATTTAGCAGCAGCTGATACAGCTGAAAAATTAAAAGGAAAAGAAGAATAAATAAAAAACCTTAAGTGTTAAAAATAGCATTTAAGGTCTTTTTTGAATAGATAAATTTTATATATAGAAACAGAAGTATGATTTATTGCTCTAAAAATATTAGAATATTTAAAATGTTTGTACATATAAATGTATAAACAAATAAATATATAAACATATAAATATGTAAATACATTTCAAAGTGAGAAAGACAGCTAAGATATATGTTAAAAGCCTCGATTATGAGGTTATCAAATAGAAAGGAAATTTTTTATGGGAATTTCAACAGTTGCAATGTTAGGTTTATTTTTTGGAACAATAGGAACTACAATAGGCGGGTTGATAGGCATTTTTTCAAAAAGAAATTCAAATAAATTTTTAAGTTTTGTATTAGCTTTTGCATCAGGGTTAATGCTTGCTGTTATTTGCTTTGACTTAATTCCAGAAGCAATAGAAATTTCATCAATTTATACGACTATTTTTGGAATTATATTAGGCATTATTGTTATGATTTTATGCGATAATGCTGTAAAAAATATTTTTAATAAAAAAGATAATAAATTTTTTAATAATACTTCTGTAAAAACTTCAAAATTTAGATCAAAAACAAGTAATAAATGGACAAATAAAATAAATAATTCTAAAACAGTTGATAAAAGAATTTTAGAAAGAAATGCTGGACTATTGAAAACAGGAATAATTGTAAGTATTGGTCTTGCACTACATAATATTCCAGAAGGTTTAGCAATAGGCTCAGGATTTGATTCATCTACTTCTTTAGGTTTATCGCTTGCAATTGCAATATGCTTGCATGATGTTCCAGAGGGAATAAGTATGGCAGTTCCTATGAAAAATGGTGGGATGAGTCCAGTAAAAGTAATGATTTATGTTATTTTATCTGGCGTAGCGACCGGATTAGGCGCTTTAATTGGAGCGATAGTTGGCAATATATCAATTGGAGTTATAGCCATTTGCCTAAGTTTTGCAGCAGGCGCAATGCTTTACATAGTAACAGGAGAACTTATACCAGAAGCAAATGCCTTATACAAAGGCAGAATAACAGCCCTTGGCAACATGATGGGATTTATAATTGGACTTTTTGCAATGCTAATGGAGGTTTAACTATGCTAATTGTCAATTTAATTCGTACCTCAAAACTCCTTGACTATAAAAACAAAATATAGTACAATCTTTAAGTACGAACAAAAGTTTTACAATAATAAGTTTGCATAAAGCAAAAAAATTGCAAGGACTATTATAAAGTATAGTTGAGCTAATTAAAAAAATAGATAGATACATATGAAAGGAGCTTCACACATAAATAAGTAAGTGTGAGAATATATCAATGGACGAACTATTAAATGAATTAAATCCAAGACAAAAAGAAGCGGTAGAGGCCACAGAAGGGCCATGCTTAGTTATAGCAGGCGCAGGTTCAGGAAAAACAAAAGTGCTTACATATAAAATAAGTTATTTAATGAAGGAAAAAGGCGTAAAACCATGGAATATACTAGCCATTACATTTACAAATAAAGCTGCAAATGAAATGAAGGAAAGAGTAGAAGCTTTGGCAAGTGATGCCATTAATGATATATGGCTTGGAACTTTTCACTCTATTTGTGTGCGTATTCTTAGAAAATTTATAGATAGAATTGGCTTTGATACTTCTTTTGTAATCTTTGACACAACTGACCAAAGAACATTAGTAAAAAATTGCATGAAAGAACTAAATATTGATCCAAAATTATTTACAGATAGGTCAATTTTATCTGAAATTAGTAATGCAAAAAATGATATGCTAACTCCTGAAAAGTACGAAGAAAGAGCAAATGGAGATTACAGAAAAGAGGTAACTTCAAAGGTATATTATTTATACCAAAGAAAACTTAAGGAAAACAATGCCATAGATTTTGATGACATTATAAATTATACAATAAATATATTAACGGACAACCCAGATGTATTAGATTATTATTCTACTAAATTCAAGTACATATTAGTAGACGAGTATCAGGACACAAATAAATCTCAATTTATGCTAGTATCACTTTTAGCTTCAAAATATGGAAATATTACAGTTGTTGGAGATAGTGACCAATCAATTTATCGTTTTAGAGGGGCAGACATAACTAATATACTTAATTTTGAAAAAGATTTCCCTGGAGCAAAAATTGTTAAGCTAGAACAAAATTATAGATGCACTGGCAACATTTTAAAAGCTGCCAATGCTGTTATTAAACACAATAATAATAAATACGAAAAAAGTCTTTGGACAGAAAATGATGAAGGTGCTCTTCCTTTTGTTTACTGTGGTGAAGATGAATATGACGAGGCAAGCTTTATAGTACAAGAAATAAATCATTTAAGAAGAGAAGAATACTACAAATATTCAGATTTTGTTGTTTTGTACAGAATGAACTCTCAATCAAGAGCAATTGAAGATGTGCTTAGAAGAGAAGACATACCATACAAAATTGTTGGTGGTTTAAAATTCTATGAAAGAAAAGAAATAAAAGATACAATTGCATATTTAAGACTTATTGCTAACCCAGCAGACAATTTATCTTTAGAAAGAATAATTAATGAGCCTAAAAGAGGCGTTGGCAAAACAAGTATAGAAAACATTGAAAAAATATCTGCAGAAAATGGAATTTCAATGTATCAAGTTATAAAAGAAGCGGATAAATTTTTACCAAGAATTTATCAAAATACAAGAGATTTTGTAAATGCCATAGAAGAATTACGAGCTCTTGATGTTCCTGTATCTGAACTTATAAAACAGACTCTTAATAAAACAGGATACACACAGGCATTAAAAAATGAAAATACAATTGAAGCAGAAAGCAGAATAGAAAACATAGAAGAATTTTTAACTGTTGCTATGGAATTTGAAAAAGAAGCGGCAGATAATAACTTAAACGAATTTTTAGAGAGCATTTCTCTATCTAGTGATACAGATAACCTAGAAGAATCTGATGATATGGTAACACTTATGACACTTCATAGTGCTAAAGGCTTGGAATATCCAGCAGTATTTTTAGTAGGAATGGAAGAAGGGGTATTCCCAGGGCACAAATCAATGGATAACCCAGAAGATATAGAAGAAGAAAGAAGGCTATTTTATGTTGGTATAACTAGAGCACAGCATTATTTATATTTAACATTTGCAAGAAAAAGAACTATATTTGGCTCAACAAGCTATAATCAACCATCAAGATTTTTAAAGGAAATTCCAGCGGAGTTATTAGATGGATATGAAGACGCATTTGCTGAAAAAGATGAGAATGAAGAATTTGAAGACTCAAAATATTCATGGAGTTATGGCAATAAATCTTCTAATTATTCAGATAAGTATGGCTCGAAGGTCGTTTCATACAAAGTGGCTGCAGATAGTTTGAATGAAGGATTGGGACTTAAAGGAAACACTTGGCAAAGTAACTTAAATGGTAACTCACAAAATACGGCTGGATCAAGTTTTCAATTTAGAACGGCAGAAAGCTTTCTAAATAATTTAAACAAGAAAAAAGCGAGCAATACTGTTGACCTATCTCAATACAAAGTAGGGCAAAAAGTATTTCATAAAAGATTTGGAGAGGGTACTATTACTAACTTAGAAAACGAAGAAGATGATATAAAAGTAGATATTGAATTTGAAAAATTTGGACATAAGAGATTAATGGCTAAGTTTGCTGGGTTAGAAATTTTGAATTAAATTTGTAGTTAAAAGGATTGTTCTTTCGAAAGGTTGTCAAAAGGGGCGGTCGTAAATGTCAAAAGGGACGGTTCTAAATGACACAATTTTGTGTCATTTAGAACCGTCCCTTTTGACAACTATTATTTATTTAAAATTCTTTTGACTAGTATAAATTGCATTGTGCTTAATTACAAGTGCTCCTCGCTCTTTTATGAGCATAGCCACAGATTCTTGGCTTGTTAAAAAGCTTCCAAACTCAGTAATACCAGAATAAAGTTTGCCAAGATAACGATAATTTTGATTTATGTTTAAACACATTAAAACATAGAGACCGTTATATTTATAAAGTTCAATTGTTTTGCAAAATTCTCTTAATCTATTAATTTTTTGCTTTTTTAGAAAATTGCAAAAATTAAAAAAGTGTTCAATGTCCACAAAACTATAAACCAAAGTATCATCTTTTTGAACAGGTACTTTTAAAGGCTTAACTTTTTTTACGCTTTTGCTTTTAGGAATTAGCTTAGTTATGGTGAAAATAAAATCACCATTATATAAGCTTTTTGCATCTATTCTAATTCTGCTATTATCTATGTGAAATCCAACTTCATCTTCTGCCTTATCAAGTATTTCTAAAAAAGTGTTTCTAGCTTTGGATGGATTAGACATTAAATTATCTAAATCACCATTGCTATTTTCTAAAAGTTCATCATTAGAAACAGTAACTCTTAATTTATATTCACTTAATTTTTCAAACTTCATAGATATTCCTTTCTTGCTTTCACTAAGACATTCATTATGAAATAAGTTTTATATGTATATATTAGTATATCATATGATTTTTTCTTTTACAATGTTTTTGTAAAAATTTACAAATTTTGGCTATAATATTTTTAAAATTTTTAAGTTCAATTTTTTACAAAAAATACCTTGAAAAACACTCAAAAAAAATATATAATACAAATGTTAAATTATAAATATCCGTAAGATAAAATGGAGGTAACATATGGCAACAAGAGACAAAAGTACATTTGTACTAATAATATTTATATTATGTGGACTAGTTATAGGAGGCTTAATAGGTCAATTAACACAGGGGGTAAGTTGGCTTAGTTGGCTTTCATATGGACAAAGTTTTGGATTAACAGATCCAATTTCCCTAGACTTAGGCGTTGTGAATTTATCATTTGCAATAATGTTTAATATAAATATTTCTAGTATAATTGGAATAATAATTTCAATATTTATTTATAGAAAATTCTAATTAGCTCATAAATTATTTACAGTAAGCTTATTCATAAAAACTAATAAGAATAAATCGAATTTTTAATGAACAAAAAGGAGTTTTTTGGGGGCAGAAAGGAAAGCTTATGCCACTTAAAATGAAACAATTGCCACAGTCTGAAAGACCATATGAAAAATTATTAATGTATGGTCCAAAAAAGTTATCAAATGCAGAACTTTTGGCAATAATAATTAAAACAGGAACAAAAGATGAAACATCGGTAGATATTGCAAACAGAGTTTTACTACTTTCAGAGAACATAAATGGGCTTGCATATGTAGGAATAGAAGAATTGGGAAAGATAAAAGGAATAGGTAAAGTAAAAGCAATTCAAATTAAAGCCGTTTGTGAACTAGCAACAAGAATAAATGCTCCTATTCATAATATTAAAACTAAAATAAGCAATACAAGTGATGTAGCAAATATGTTTATGCAAGAGCTTAAACATAAAAAACATGAAGTATTAAAACTAATTTTGTTAAATTCCAAAAACGAAATTGTAAAAATCATAGAACTAAAAACAGGCTCAATTAACCAAATAAATGTAGCTCCCGCACAAATTTTAAAAGAAGTAATTAAAGAAGAAGTAGATAAATTTATTTTAGTACATAATCATCCAAGTGGAGATGCAACACCAAGTGAAGCAGATTTTAAAATTACAAAAAAGATAGATGAATGTTCTAAGCTATTTGATGTAAATTTTTTAGACCACATTGTTATAGGACAAGATAAGTACAAAAGTATAAGAGCTATTTTAAATAAGCAAAACAAAGTTTTAGAACAAAAGAATCCAACTCAAACGAAAACAATCTAAAAATCTACAAAAATATAAAAGATAACCAACAGAAAGGATATGCAAATAATGAATCTTAATTTATTAAACTTTAATTCAAAAGACATAGGTATGGACCTTGGAACTGCAAATATTTTAATTGCTTTAAAGGGCAAAGGCATAGTATTAAGAGAGCCATCAGTAGTTGCTATAGATAAAGTTACAGGTGAAATAGTTGCCACAGGTAAAGAAGCTAGAGAAATGCTTGGAAGAACACCTGAAAACATTAAAGCCGTAAAGCCAATGCAAGATGGAGTTATAGCAGATTTTACAGCAACAGGTTTAATGCTAAAAAATATGCTTAGAAAGGTCTGCCAAAAGTACAATGCAGGTAAACCAAGAGTTGTAGTTGGAGTTCCATCTGGCATTACGGAAGTAGAAAGAAGAGCTATAGAAGAGGCTTTTTTGCAAGCTAATGCAAGAGAAGTATATTTAATACAAGAGCCTATGGCTGCAGCAATTGGAGCAGGAATAAATGTAAAAGAGCCTATGGGCCATATGATAGTAGACATAGGTGGAGGTACTACAGAGGTTGCAGTTATTTCACTTGGAGGAATAGTTGCAAGTAACTCTATAAGAGTTGCAGGAAATGAAATAGATGAAAGTATTGTTGAATATTTAAAAAATTATAAAGGAATAGCCATAGGTCAAACTGCAGCTGAAGGGTTAAAAATAGAACTTGGCTGTGCACTTCCCTTGGTATCTGAGATTACAAAGGAAATTAGAGGAAGGGACTTAGATACAGGGCTTCCAAAAAATGTGACAGTATCTTCAAAAGATATAGAAATTGCAATGAGAAAACCTATAAATGAAATAGTAGAGGCTATAATAAGCACATTATCAGTTACTCCACCAGAACTTGCCTCAGACATAATTGTAAATGGTATTTATTTAGCAGGTGGAGGAGCACAAATAAGAAACCTAGACAACTTAATTGCTCAAAAGACAGGAGTACAAACATTTGTAGCAGATACTCCTCTTGAATGTGTTGCAATAGGTGCAGGTAAAGTTTTAGAAAACATAGATAGCTTAAAAAGTGTGTTAATGAATTCAGGCAAAAAAATGTAAATAAAGATTAAGCACATATTCAAAAATGCAAAAATATGATTTGAAACAAAAAAAGATTTTCTAAAATGCGAAAGTTATGCTCTAAAATGGGAAAATATAAAGTTATAGGAACTTTGAAAAACCTAAATAAACAGTAAGGAATGATTATTTAATGAAAAGTAAAGCTGGTCTAGTTGGAATTATTATAACATTAATAGTTTTAATAGCAGTTGTAATAGCTTCAAATGTTAGCACAGGTAATTTGTCTTTCATAGAAAATGTAGCTGGAACAATATTTGTTCCCATACAAAATGGAATAGTATTTTTAAAAAATAAAATAACAGGCAATGAGCAAGAAAATAGTGACATTGCAAGTTTACAGCAAGAAAATCAAAGTCTAAAAGACGAAAACAGCAAACTTCAAGAACAATTAAGAGAACTTGAAATACTAAAATCAGAAAATAACACATTAAAAGAATATGTTAATTTAAAAGACCAATACTCAGAATATACCACAGTGCCAGCCTATGTTATAGAAAGAAGTATTAGCAATTATGAAAAAATAGTTGTAATAAATGCAGGAACAGATGATGGAATTAATGAAAATATGCCAGTTATTTCAGAATCAGGTTTAGTAGGATATGTAATTTCTGCAACAAATAGTACAGCAAAAGTTCAAACCATAATAGATACTGCAAGTAATGTAAGTGCCAACATATCAAATGTACAAGATAGTGTCATTTTAAAAGGCACTCTTAATAATACCGAAACAGTAAGAGCAACCTATATACCAGCAGATAGTACCATACTTCAGGGTGACCAAGTAGTTACATCAGGACTTGGAGGCATCTATCCAAAAGGAATTTTAATAGGTACTGTAAAAAGTGTAGTAAATACAAAAAATGAAGCAGACAGATATGCAGAAATTGAAGTGGCTACAGACTTTTCAAGACTAGAAACAGTTTTAGTCATAACACAAAACTAATGTAAGGCCATACATCAATTTTAAAAAGCCATTTATAGAAGATTAAAAAACTAAAATGTGAATTCTTAATAAATGTAGTTTAAAGGAGAAAGATTTGAGAAAATTTAAAGTAATTCTAATTTTACTATTAGCATTTTTCATAATATATTTTTTGCAATTAAATTTTTTCTCTTGGTTTAATATAGGAGGAATAATGCCAAATTTAATAGTAGTTTTGGTGCTGTTTATAGGCTTATTTATAGGTAACAAAACAGGAGCTATATTTGGCATAATATTTGGTATAATTATAGACCTAAATCTAGGCAAAACTGTAGGTGTAACATCGGTATTGCTAGCAATTATAGGCTTACTTGGAGAATATTTGGACAAAAACTTTTCCAAAGATAGTAGAGTAACAATTATTGTTATGTCAGCAATAAGTACTTTAGTATACGAAGTATGTACTTATGCTATAAGTATATTTCAAGCTGGTGTAACACCAGAAATACTTACATTTACACTTACTTTGCTCGTAGAAATTTTATTTAACACAATGCTTATAATAATAATTTACCCATTAATGAAAAAATTGGGATACTACTTAGAAGAACAATACAAAGGTAAAAAGATTTTAACAAGATATTTTTAATATTTAAAATTTACTAACATGGAGTAAATTCAATAATTAAAGGGCAAGAAATCGACTTGGAGGCATTGCAACAAAAATAAAGAATTCAATAATTTAAAAGGGATTGGAGGAATAGTGGAAAGTAGAAAAGAAAACAAATTAAGATACAATATTGCCATAGCCATTGTATACATAATTGGAATAATACTTTTACTTCAACTTTTTAATTTGCAAATAGTACATGGACAAGAATACAGAGAAGAGTCAAATACAAGGCTTACAAGAGAAACAACAATAAAAGCAGCAAGAGGAAATATTTTAGACAGCAGTGGTGAAAAACTTGTATCCACAAAATTGGTATATAATGTGGAAATCTACAAGACAAAAGTAGATAATCAGACTTTAAATAATGCACTTTTATTATTGGCACAAACATTAGAGCAAAATGGAGATACATATGTAGATAATTTTCCTATTACTGTTGAACCATATGCATTTAAAAATGAAGAAACAGCCCAAAGCTTCAAAGAACAAAATAAATTAGACTCAAGCTATGATGCAGAGGCTTGTTTTAACTATTTTAAAGAAAAATATGAAGTAAACACAGATAATGTTCAAGATGCTAGAAAAATAATAACTTTAAGATATGAAATAGAAAAAGACGGATATAGTAATACAAAATCAGTAGAACTTGCATCAAATATAAGTAATGGCAGTTTAGCAAAACTAAACGAAATGGGCTCAAGTTTCCCAGGAATAAGTACAACATCTGAACCAACACTATCTTATCCATATGGTTTGCTTGCATCACATATTTTAGGCTATGTAGGTCCAATTAGTGAAGATGAGCTTAAAGCAAATCCAGATGATTATAATCAAAATGATATAACAGGAAAAACTGGAATAGAACAGGTTTTAGAAAAATATTTAAAAGGAACAGATGGTGTAAAACAAATAGATATGTCTGTAGATGGTGTTGTTACAGACGAATATATTGCAGAAGAGGCAGTAGCAGGAGCAGATGTTATGCTTACAATAGATGCAGACTTGCAAAAAATAACAGAAGATGCCTTGCAAAAAAATATACAAATGATGCAAAATGGAGAGCTAAAAGATGCTGAAATGGCTAAAGAAGGTGCTGCAGTAGTACTAAATGTAAAAACAGGTGAAATTTTAGCAATGGCAAGTTATCCAAACTATGACCCTTCTTTATTTATAAATGGTATAAGTACTGAAAATTGGAATAATTACTTAAATGCAGAAGACCACCCACTTATGAACAAAGCAATTAGTTCAATATCTCCACCAGGATCAACATTTAAAATGGTTACAGCTATAGCTGGCCTAGAGAGTGGGGCAATAGACGTAAATACAAAAATAAACGACACAGGAGTTTATAGATTCTATAAAGATTATCAACCAAGATGCTGGAAAAGTGGAGGACATGGTTGGCTAAATGTTACTAAAGCAATAGAGGTTTCTTGTAACTATTTCTTTTATGAAACAGGTAGAAGAACAGGTATAGATAGATTAGTACAAGTAGCATCAGCATTTGGACTTGGACAAAAAACAGGAGTTGAGCTACCAGGCGAAGAAGCGGGAGTTTTAGCTTCAAGAGACACAATGAATCCATGGGTAGATGGATACACTATTCAAGCAGCAATAGGTCAATTAAACAATTCATTTACTCCTCTTCAAATGGCAAAATATGTTGCAATGGTAGCAAATGGTGGTCATAACTTAGATGTTACAATTATAAAATCAGTAACAAATTCAGATGGAACAGAAGTTCCAAAAGAAGAAATAGAAAACTATGTAAATGAAAAACTAGGAATAAGTGGAAATAGTGGCTCAGACCTTAGCATAAGTGATGAAAACTTACAAGCTGTAAAAGAAGGTATGAGAGGCGTTACAAGTGATGGTTCAGGAACAGCTTACCGTTATTTTGCAGATTTTAATATAGAAGTTGGCGGTAAAACAGGTTCAGCAACAACAGACACAAATGGAAATGCTAACGCATGGTTCGTAGGTTTTGCACCATATGATGACCCAGAAATTGCAGTAGCTGTATATATAAAAGACGGTCAACACGGAGCATCTACAGCAGTAACTGCTAGAGATATTTTCGCACAATACTTTGGAATGAATTCAGCAACTGTTACAGAAGATATGACAGCAAATTCTGATATGCAAACAGTTAGATAAATGTGTTACAATATTTGCAAATGTTAAAGAACATATATTGTGATTTTATGGTTGTACATTAATTAGATGAATGTTATAATACCTTTGAAATTTACAAAAGACAAAAGGAGGTTTGGAAAATCAAATTATTAGGAGTAATTAAGAGATGTCTAGATGCATAAATATTTATTTTAAAAAAGATAGCATTGTACTTAAAATAAAAGATGATGCCACAACTAATGAAATTCTAACTGAATTAAGAGATAAGCTACCTGACCTAAAAGAGTTTTACCAAGATGAAAAGACTCCGATATTGGTTACAGGAAAAATTTTAAAACGTTTTGAAATAGACAGCATTCAAAAAATGATACAAAGTGTAATAAAAGTTAAGGTAGATTTTGATAGCCCGAGAACATTGGGACTTCACGGAATAAAAAGGACTTTTAAAAAAGATATAAAAATATCTGAAACTAAATTTTATAAAGGATCTATTAGGTCAGGCCAAAAACTTGAATTTGAAGGTAGTATAGTTATAATTGGCGATGTAAATGATGGCGCAGAGGTAATAGCAGAAGATAATATAGCAGTAGTTGGAAACCTTAGGGGAATGGCACATGCAGGGGCAAAAGGCAACGAAGAAGCAATAATCGCAGCATCAATTATAGAATCACCACAAATAAGAATAGCTAGCAAAATACTTGAAAGAGAAAGAAGAGATATAGAAAGAGAGAGCTATTCATATGCGTACATAAATGATGAAGGATTAATTGAAATGGAATAAATTTTTTCAGTTGGGGACGGTCCTAAAATGAAAAAAGTTGCATGCGCCTAGGCAATATATCTATTTTCACATTCTCGGCGCGGGTCGCTGCTTGCTCCAGCTTGAGAATGAAAAATAGACATATTGCTTGGGCTTTAATTTTTAAAATTTTCGATTTAGGACCGTCCCCAACTGAAAAAATTAATTTATCAATAATAATATTAACGCGATGTAAAGGAACTTATCCTTTACATCTTCTTTGTATAATATAAATAAAATAAGTAGTATTAAAAGGTCATCTGTATGCAATTTAAAGCCAAAAATATCAATCATCCCATTTTCGTCTACTGGAAACAAATTCACTTTTTATCACCACCAAACAAGTCAAAGGCTTGCGTCATTTTTCCCATTTTTATAAGTTTAATATATTCATCAACTTTTTCCTTTTTTTTATTACGCAAATAAGGCTTTAAGGACATTAAGAGTTTTGACATATCATCATCATTGTTTAAAGATTTCATTTTAGACATTATATTTTGAAGTTTCATCATAGTTTCAATATCTATATCTGGAAAGCCAGAATTATTATTGCTTGAATCATTATTATGACTATTGGAATTGCCATAATTATTTCTAGAATTGTTGTTTTGCTTAGAATTATTGACTTGATTATATCCATTATAATTTTGCTTTGAATTACCTACATTCCTATTCCTTTGAAAGTTGGTATTTGAGTTATTAGTATTATTTTGCATATTAGAAATTAGACTTTTTAGTTCATCAGGAATCTGATTATTGTTAATCATTTCTTGAGCCTTTTTTATCATATTAGCCATATCATTATCATTCATACTTAAGCCTCCACAATACAAATATTACAATCATAATCACTTACGCGTACTTAATATCTAACTATAATATTATATGCGCCTGCAAGTAAATTGTTACAATTTTGTAAAGAAAATTTAATAAAAAAACTTAAAAAAACACCTTCCGTATGGGCAAAAGATGAATTTTAGCTTTGTATTGAAAGATTGCTATTGCAAACTACAAAAATAAAGGGTAATATATGTAAGAATTATATTAATTAAAAAGCACATGAAAAGTAGAAAAAACATGACCTATAAAGCAAAAAAATAACAAAAAAGAATCTAAATGAAGCATTCGTAAAAAATCTACAAAATAACAGAAAAAATGTGCGAAAATCCTTGAAAAATCGAAAAAAAAAAGGTATAATTAAGTTATGTTAATTTAAAAAATAGGAGGGTTACTATGCAAAAAGTAATAAGCAAAGTAATAGCTGCTATGCTAGTTGCAATTTTAGTAGGTTTTAATTGCGCAACTACTGGAGTATATGCAGTAAATATTATTGAACAAAACAATGAGACATCAGAAGAAAACATTACTTTTGATGTAAAACTAGGAAATGAAAGTTCACATGAAGGATACGAGTACACAGCAGATATAGACTCTACTGATACAAACTTGTATCTTAATATTGGCGTGAAAAATACAGGATACATAAAAGACATTTCAATAAACCTAGAAAATAACAACTACAAATTTGATTACGAGAAAGTTCAAGATAACAGAATAAAAAACATAACTGAAAATTCTTTAGAGCTAAATCAAATAAACACAAGCGAAACAATTGAATTAGCTATACCAATTATATCAAATAAAGAAGACAAAGTTTCAGTAGATGAGTTAGGTAAAGATAGCACAGTTAAGTTTAAAGCTACATACATAAATGAAGATAACAAAGAACGCGAAATTGAAAAAGACATGGTAGTTCATTTAAATTGGAATACAAGTGATGAAAACTTATCTGATGAATTAAACCAAGACGTAATTAGATATTTAAACTATGATGGCAAAACAATGTTAAGCTTCTTATTAAGTGATGGCTTAAAAGATTCAAAATTACCTGTAAGCTCAAAACAAATACTAATTAATGTTCCAACAATTAATAACTTAAAACCTTCAGAAGTTATAGTAACCGCAATAGATACAGCCGCTACAAATGGTGAGGCAGATGGTGTAAACTTTACTACAGATAATTATTCATATGACAGCGAAGCAGGAACTCTTACAATAAATGTTGCAAATACAGCAGATGAAAATGGAATGGTTGCATGGAGCAAAGGAACTCAAGATAAATTTGTTATTACATACATATATGAAACTAATACTAATGAACAACCAATAGATATACATACAGAAACAACTTCAAATACAACTTTATTAAATGGAAAAGCCGTTACAGCAAGTATGGAAGTTCAGGACTATAGCCTAGATGCAAAAATAGGAGATATAGCAACAGTAGAAGTAGTACCACAAAATTCAAGCATAAATAAGGGCTATATGTATTCAAACAAAGACAAACAAGAAGGCCAAGTAGAAACAGAGTTCAGCGAAAAATATAGATTAAACGTAGGCTTGGCAGAAGCATTAAATGAAATTACAATAAAAGAAAATGGAGACTTTTTAGAAGACAAAAATGCAAGTAATTTCATCTATGATAAAAAGGTAAGCATTTCTACAGATGAACTTACAAAAGTTCTTGGAGAAGATGGAAAAATAGATGTACTTAAATCAGACGGAACAGTTATAGGAACTTTAAGCAAAGATACAGTAGAACTTGAAATAAATGACTCAAATATATCTTTTGTTACAAGCAAACCTCAAACAGAAGGTGAAATAAACTTAAATATAACAAAAGCAATCAAAGGCAACTTAGAATATTCTAAAGCTCAAATAGCAAGCTTTAAAACTTTAACTACAAAAGTACAAGTAAACGCTGAGTCAGTTGGAGAAATAGCATTAGAAGAACCAACATCAAAAGTAAACGTACAATTAAGCAATACAAATTTATCTACAGTAGTTAAAAATGAAAATGTAGTAATGAACATTGAACTTGAAAGAAATGATGTAACAGATAACTTATTTGCAAATCCAGAACTTAACATTACATTCCCAGAAGAAGTTACAAGCATTGAAGCAAAAGATGCTACATTATTATATGAAGATGAATTAACAAGTGAAGCATTAAATGTAAATGGAAGAACAATAAGTCTAAAATTAAATGGTACAGAAACACAATATAGTTCACAATCAACAGCAAAAGGAACGGTTATTAGATTAGTATTAGACTTAACCCTTAATAATTTAGCACCAAGCAATCAAACAAATATATTGTTATCATATACAAATGATAATGATGACATAATTAGAAATGCTTCAGGAGTAAATACATTATCAAATAATCCAAACGCAAATACAGTAGAAGTTCCAGTAAATGTTGTTGCTCCTACAGGATTTGTTACAACACAAACAATATCTGGATATAATGGAGACGAAAGTGTAACAGCACAAGAAGAAGAAAAAGTGGGTAATTTACAAGTATTGTCAGATGCAAAAACTGCAACAATATCTGGAACTGTTGTAAATAATTTAGGCGCAGTAGCAGAAGGCTTAAAAGTACTTGGAAGAATACCTTTCAAAGGAAACAAACAAGCTGACGGAAGTCAAGACTTAGGTTCAACTTTTGATACAACAATGTCAGGAGCTGTAACTGTTGATGGAATAGATTCCACAGTATATTATTCAACAAATGGTGAAGCAACTAATGATTTAGATGATAATAATAATGCTTGGACTACGGAATTTACACAAAATGCAAAATCTTATATGATTGTTGCAAATGGTTCAGTAGATAATGCAACAACATTTAACTTTAGCTATGGAATTAATATACCAGCAAACGTTGATTATGCAAATGTAGCTAAAGCAAGCTATGGAGTTTATTATAACAATAATGCAGAAGAAGGCGCTACTCAAAATGTTGTTTTAGCTAGCCCTGTTGGAATTAAAACAGCAGAAAAAGCAGAACTAAGTGTAAATATAACTGCACAAAACAAATTTACAGGTGCAAATGTTCCAACGGATGGAACTATAAAAGAAGGAGACTACTTAACTTATAACATAAATGTGACAAATACAAGTAATGAAGTTGCAGAAAATGCAAAAGTTTCAGTTGAGCTTCCAGAAGGATTTGGTAGATTAGTAGTAACAGATTTAGATATACCAGACTGGCCATTACAATATGAAACAGTATACACCTCGCCATATGAAGTAGAATTAGGAACAATAAACGCTGGAGAAACTAAAAATGTTTCATTAGATTTAATTGCTGGAAATATTATTGGTTCAGATGATGTTTCTAGAACAGTAAGAGCTACAGCAACAGCAGACAAAATGGACGGACAGGCAGTTGGAGTATTTACATCTAACTTAGAAAAAGGTTTTGTAACAGGTTTGGTAACTGTTACATATGAAAATAGAAATGTGGATCCAAATACAAATTTAGAATATACAATAAGAGTACAAAATGTAAATGGTGAAGATAAAACAAATGTTGTTGCAAAAATGACATTACCAGAAGGTTTAGAATATGTATCTTCAGGAAATTCTAATGGTGAATATAAAGGTAATTATAATGAGTCTACTAGGGAAGTAACTTTCAATATTGGAACATTAAGTGCTAGAAATTCAATATATTTAAATGTAACAGCTAAAACAATAGAATCTTCAAATAACAATTTACAAACTAGAGCTAGCATAAGCTGTGATGGAATGAATACAGCGTTCTATACAAATCAAGTTTCTGTATATTATGGTAAGCCACAAGTAGAAGCAACATTATCAAGTAATATTTCACAGGGAAATCTACTAGACTCAGATACAATTGAATATTACATAGATGTAAAAAATACTGGAAATATGCCAGCCAAAGTGCAAATATCAAATACTACTCCATCAGGATTGTTAAATAGTTCATATAGAGTAGAAGTATCTAATGGAGAAAGAACAGAAAAAAATAATTTTACATCAAATTATGTATCAGAAATAGTAAACTTAGAAGTTGGTGGAACTGCAAGACTAACTATAGTAGCTAAACCAGTTGCAATAAATAATGGTACAACCAAAGAAGTAAAAGTTACACCACAAGTTAATATATTAGAACAATATTCAGAAGCAGTATTAGAGCAAGTCTCAATAAACAGCTTAACTCATACAATACAAGGTACTGGTGGAACAAATACACCAGGTGTACAAGGATCTTATAGAATAGTAGGAACTGCTTGGAATGATACAAATAAAAATGGTATAAAAGATACTGATGAACCAAGATTTTCTAATATAGAATTAGTATTATATGATACACAAGGATTTGTGGCTAAAGACTCAAATGGAAATGAATTAAGGGTAACTACAAACGAAGACGGACAATACTCATTTGAAAACTTAAATTCAGGAAATTATCAAATAGTTGCTCATATAGACACAATAAATTATATGGTAACAACATATCATGTATCAGGTGCAGTAGAGTCACAAAATTCAGACTTCGTAGATGCTACTTTAGACGGAACTCCAGTTGCAGCAACAGATATATTAAACTTATCTACATATAATTTATACAATGTAGATTTAGGCTTACAAGAAAGAGAACAATTTGACTTAAAATTAGACAAGATAGTTTCAAAAGTTACGGTAACTAATACAAAATTAGATCCAAAAACTACAGAATATAATTCAAATTTCGCAATGGTAAGTTTACTAAATACATATGTAGAATATTCAACCGTACTAATTGAATATAACATAACAATAACAAATGAAGGAAAAGTAGCAGGATACGCAGAAGAGATTGTTGATTATATGCCAGAAGGAATGGCATTTAGCTCAGATCTAAATACAAACTGGTATGTAGGTGCAGATGGAAATCTTTACACAACATCTTTGGCAAATACACTAATTCAGCCAGGAGAAAGTAAAACTTTAACATTGACTTTAACAAGAAGAATGACAGGTGAAAATACAGGTACAGTCGTAAATACAGCAGAAATTAGCAAAACATATAATGAATATGGGCTGGAAGATGGAGATTCTACTCCAGGAAATAGACAAGATGGCGAAGATGATATATCTACAGCAACAACACTTCTTGCAATGAGTACTGGTAGAGAAGTAGCTTCATTTATAGGTATTACACTTGGAGTAATAGCAATAATAGGACTAGCTGTGTTCTTAATTAAAAAATATATAATTAAGAGAATATAGGAGGTGAGAAAATGAACAAAAAAAATATTGCAATAAAAATTTTCTTTATAATTCTATCAATTATTTTGCTTTTGGTATTAAAGAGTACAATTTCTAATGCCGCCACTATTGGTAAATTAGATGTTGATGGAGGCGAGCGGCCTTCCAACTGCACCTGAGCCATATTTGGACTCGAGCATAGGTGAAAAGAATGAACCATATTGTGCAAATCATAATAACCCATTACTTAGATCAGAAGATGGAACTAAGAATTCGCCAGTAATAGTATATAGAAATAGAGAAAATGGAGATTTCTTTAATGAATCTATCACTTATAATAATTCAGATACACTAGATGTAGAACAAAGCATTGCAGCAGCTTATTTAACATATTTATACAGATACCAAGAAATTAAGAGTAGCGCTTTGTCTGATGCAGAAAAAAATAGTGAAATTATGAAAGAAAGAGCAAAGGTCCAAAATGTTGTTTGGTCTTCTGGACAATGGGAAGACAAAGATGGGTATGTGGAAAATTTAGTAGAATATACTGATACAAAGCAAAGCTCTGGAACAATAGAACCAATATATGATAGAGCCGAAGGATGGGCAGCGTTTTATTATAATTTGTTATATCCTAATGATATGAAGATGAACATTGAAGTAATGCCAACTAATGAAAATGACATAAAGATTTATGTTGATCAAAACGCTAGAACATACACAGAAGGACCATATATAATTAATTTATTAGATAAGAATCAAAATGTTATAAATGATACTGAAGCAACAAATCATAGTTCTGGTACTTTAGGCAATTTAGTTTACCAAGAAATTTGTGGACTAAACATAGGATGTAGTAAATTTCAATTTGTTAAACTACAATCTGCTACAGCAACATTAACTTATACAGACGGAAGTTCAGAAGAAAACAGTAATATAACAATATTAGATGCAAATGGAGATGAACTATTCTTCCCTAAATTTGGAGAAATATTCTATATTAGAATAGAGGTACCTAGTGATCAAACAAAAACAATATATAAGATAGAACCACATTTTAATTTACAGTATTTAACTAAAATACCAGGAAGCGTTGTGCAATATAAAAATGCATCATTACTTAAATATGAAATAAATGATAAAAAAGTTGAAGAATGGGCAGAAGCTTGGCAAATTAGAACAGATGGACACAATAGTACATGGTGTTTCGAAAAAACCATAGCAGAAATGTCAAGTTATACTACAGAAGGAGAAGTTATAGGCTATCTATATGCGACAATTTATAGTAAAGCAAAAGCAGCTGGGTTTGATTTATCAGGCTCTGGGGATCATAGAGCTTATACTTCTGCATATTTAACATTAAGGTTACCTGATTCAAGTGTCAAACAGTATACTAATCCGTCTGATTTTAAAACAGATGTATATAATTATTATTGGGATAGAGAGAGTGGTTCAATTACACAGACTACAATATGGAAATATAATAATCATGAGTATACTACACAACAAGGTGCTATAAATGATTGTCTTAATGATGGTAATGATCCTAGCACAGATATTACTGAGATAGATAGATATACATATGATGGAACAAACTATGATAATAATAAGTCGGGTGCAGAGCAGGCAGCAGCTGACAAAACCGCTGAGCTAACAAATAAGTTCTATGAAAATGCTATAAATAATAATCATTGGTATTTTAATTTTAATGGACATAATCCAATATTTTACGAAAATGTAGAAACTAAAAATATTATACAGCAAATAATAATCATTAACTTAACAGGTCAAACCCCAACTGGAACACCAGACATATGGACATGGGGAGAACAAGATTCAGTAAGTTTTGACCTAATTGCAAGAGATTGCACAGTAGAATTAGGTGGAAAAGTATGGGTTGATGTTGGAGCAACTAAGGAATCTAGCCTAAATGGTAGATTAAATAGTGGCGGGGCAGATACTGGAGACTATAGATATGCTGGTATGGAAGTACAATTATATCTAGTAAGAGATAGAAGTAATTCAGTAGGATATGCTATAACAGACTCAAATGGAGCTTATCATTTTTATAATTTAAATGCTTTAGAAGATTATATTGTAGTATTTAAATTTAATGGACAATTATATCAACAAACATATTATAAAGAGGACCTATCTGGAGGCTTCTCAAATGCTAAAGAAGTCGGGAGGTCAGAACTTAATGATAGGTTTGATAGAATTGATTCATATCCGTCAAATTACAATTTGAATGGATGGCATATAGCTTATGGAAAAAATGTAAAACTTAAACGAGATGATGGGACATACATTCAAAATGGAACAGACTCAGATGGAAATGCAAAAGCATTAACATATTTGGACGCATGGGATCAATTTGTAAGCTTAGCTGTTAGTACAGGCTCATATGATAATGCATATAATAGTTTAAGAAGTTGGCTACAAAATCAAGGGGTAGGTTCAACAGATACAGATGGAGTAATTCAGTTTATTAGAGATTGTATGATTACTGCAGAAACAAGAAATTACCCGGTATATGACCAATTTATTATAGAAGATTTAGATAATCCACCTAGCAATTTAGCAACAGAAACAGCTGTTGGACAAACATGGAATTATTTATATACTCAGCCTAGTGATCAAAGTAGAAATGTAGACTTTGGTATTAACGAAAGAGATACCGCAGATATGGCATTGCAAAAAGATGTTTACAAAGCCACAGTCAGAGTAAATGGTAAAACTCAAACATACATGTATAGCAATAAAGACTTAAACGAAAATGGTGATTGGGAAATTACTATTAAAAATGCAGATGGTTCATATAGCGGAAGATATGCAAATGGCTTATATAATGGCGATACAAGGTATACAAGGGAAATACGTAAATCTGAATACTTATATGATGGAACAATTTATAATGTTGGCGGAACTGATGCAAGAGATCTTAGAGTTTATGTAACATATAGAATTGCATTAAGAAATCAATCTCAAACATTTGATACAATTGTTAATGAAATAACAGATTACTTCGATACATCTGAATATGTATTTGATGGTACATGGGATGATGCTACACAATCATATAAACCAAATGAATACTCAGATTTTGAAGTATCTAATGCAATTAATACTGATGAAAAGGTTAATGTAACATCATATATAGGTGATAGAAACGGAAATTATTTAGCAGATTTAGTAGTTAAAAGAGAATCTGTTTTGAATAATGGCGAAGGAGATAATAACTTAGGATATGGATATAACAATAGAACACAAAATCCTCAAACAGATGAATCTCCATTATACATTTCAGGAGAAGCTCAAACTATTCAAAATGAAACTTTAACACCTATTTCAATGCCTATTACAAATGAACAAGGACAAGTAACAGGTGCTAGCCCAGAAATTACTAAAGGTGGAGGATTAGCATTCGTATACTTAACATTTGAAGTTAAGAAGGCACAAGATGAAAATGGTATGGATGGCAGAGTTCAAATGGATGTAAATGTTTCTACTGGAGCAGATAAAGGTGTTGGTAAACAAAACTTAGCAGAAATAAATAGTTACTCAACATATTATGGCTCTGATGAAAAAATACCAAACACATTAAATCCAGATAACACAGTAAACGATACACTTGTTGATGGACAAAAAGGTGGAGTAATTGATGTAGATTCTACTGTTGGTAACTTATCTTCACAAGATTTAGAGCCAGAAGGAGAGCAAGATTCTAATGGACAATATAATGCAGCACACTTAATTGTAGAAGATGATCCAATAACAAATAGAGCAGAAGATGATACTGACCAAGCTCCAAACATAAGGTTAGTATTCCCAGCAAGTGACGACTACGAAAGAGTAGCTCAGGGATATGTTTATGAAGATGTTAGAAATCAAGAATCTAACCAAGCTATGGTAGGTAATGGTAGATATTCAGATACTGACCAAGATAGTGATGGAAACAAAGATACTAAGATAAATGGTGTAACAGTTCAATTAGTTGAATTAGTTCAAGATATTAATCCAGATGGTACACCAAATAGAGATGCAAATGGAAACTATGCTTATTTAGGTGAATATATTTGGACTGCAAGAACTTGGGATTCTAACACAAAACAATGGGTAAATGCAAACAGTAGCGCTAATTCAGGAAGCTTAAGATACTACAGTGGTCAAGGAAATTATGCAACAGACCATACAGTTGCACCAATAATATCTGGTGCAGGAGCCACAGCTATATCTGGATATACATTTGGAGACGATTCAACAGGTGAATATGCATTTAAGGGTATGCCAGCAGGTGACTTTATAGTAAGATTTATTTATGGTGATACAACACAAACAGTTCTTACAACAGAAGGCGGAGAAGGCGATGAAGTAGTACAATTGTTAAAAGGAGATACTGCAGATTCAAATGTAAATGATACTAGTGGATATATATCTAAATCAGGTTTAAATGCTAAATCTTACAATGGTCAAGATTACAAGAGCACAACATATCAACCTAATATATCTCAAGAAGGTTCATATAATGGAGTTTACGGTTACGGATATGATGCAAATGGTGCAAATGCAGATAAATACAATACACAAAACTATGAGTATCATAAAGATTCACAACCTACAATGGGCACAGCTGGTGAAGCTATAAGTAACTATGTAAACATAGATGATGGTACAAACAAAGATATTAACTACTATTACAATATAGGAGAAAGCCAAGTTCAAAGTGGAGCATCTGATGCAAAAGATGTTGGAAACATAAGAGAAGCTGCAAATGATTATGGCAGAGGTATGACTGGAATTGAAGTAGATAATCCAGATGATGATACCCAAACAATAGTAAATGGTAGATCAGAAGTATTAACAGCAGGCTTAAAAGTTGCTAGTACAGAAGACTTGGTAGATGGAGCTACAACCTCTGTAGCTAAACAAATAGCAATGATAAAAGAGCTTATGTCTAATACTGAAATGGTTGCACAATCAGGTGTAATTAATGCTGAAGTTGAATGGAATACAAATATTACAACTGGACAATCATATAATAATAATGGTGAGGATAAGCCAAATAGACTAAATTATGTATTAGATGACATAGATTTAGGTCTAGAAGAAAGACCAATAGCTCAATTAGTAATGAACAAAGAGGTAGCTAATGTAAGAATAACATTACAAAATGGTACAATACTATTTGATACAAATAGATCTGTAACAAATATGCCATTTGCTGAACATGCTGGACATAAAATAACATATAGCCCAGAAGATCCAAATGGAAGTGCATACAGATTAAAGGCAGTTGAAGTTTCTAATAACTCAACAAATACACCAGAATTAATTACAACCTACATGGATGAAGAGTTAATGTATGGTGCAAGAATAGAAGTAGATTATGCATTTACTGTAACAAATGTTGGCGAAGTAGATTACTTAGATAATCAATTCTACTATACAGGTGTTACAAATGATACAAGTGCAAGCAATATTTCTACAACTACAGCCAATACAGTAGTAGATTATGTTACAAACAATATGCAATTCTTACCAACAAACTCAAACAATTCAGGCTGGTCAATAAGAACAGTTGAAGACTTAACTTCTGACCCAAGCACTGAAAGCACAGATTACGAAGCAAACCCAGTTGGCAATAATACAGACTTAATAAATAACAAATACTACAATACATTAAACACATATAATACTATAGTAACAAGCAAAGACTTAGCTTTAAATCTATATCCAGAAGAAGCACAAGTAGTTGCTGATGAGGAAGTGGCTGACCCACAAAGCTCATCTCATACAACAATGATGTTATCTACAACATTAACACCTGATTCAGGAGAAGATACAATGGTATATAACAACTTATGTGAAATAATACAAGTATCTAACTCACAAGGTAGAAGATTAAAATGGTCAGTAACTGGTAACCAACCAATGGCAAATCAAGATTCTGGCTCAGACGTACCAGCAGACCCTGATGAAGAACAATATACTAAGGTAGACTTAGTAACACCTAAGGAAATAGATGCTGATAGCTCACAAGAAATATTAATACTTCCACCAACAGGTGCCAACAGAAATTACACATTGTGGATAATAGTTGGAGTTATAGCTTTAGTAATTATTGCCGGAGGCGTAATACTAATAAGAAGATATTTTAAGAAGAAATAAAATTTAATATATCTTAAAATGCAAAACTAGGATACTACATGGTGTCCTAGTTTTTGTAAATAAAACTTACAATTCATATCTATTTTTATAATAAGCTTCAATATATGTTCTGTAGCTTTTGAATTTGACAAAAAGGTTAGTTTCAAAAGTAAATTCCACTTTTGACTGAATTTACTATAACAAAAGAAAATTCAGTTATTTCAATGGTTTA
>CALYAG010000005.1 GCA_944393465.1 uncultured Clostridia bacterium | reverse complement strand
TATACAAGAAGAGAAGCAAAAAGAAAAGGCACTAAATTAAATTAGTGCCAGTGTGAAACGAAGTTTCACTTTTGTTCTGGTAAATATAGTGAAGAACTCAAATAACTTATTTGTGATTTGTACAATTCAAAATTATTATTTTTTAAATAATTATAATACTTATGTCGTATTTCTCCAACCAATAAATCTGCAGCCTGAACAGGATAATTGTAATAAGAATTTTTATATTTTATTTTCACATCTACACTAGAAAGTGGTGGCGGAAAACTTATATCATAATTGTAATTTATAATTCCAAATTGTAGTTCTTCTTTAATACTACTTGCTAAATCATAATATCCATTTGACAAAGTAGTTTGTTCATCTAAATTTAACATTAGCTTCACAGGAATTTTACTATTTAACTTATTTTGAGATATTAAGTTTTCAACAATTTTTTTAACTTCTCTTTTTATAATATAATCTTTATATCTTCCTTTAGATGCTTTACTATCAAAAATATAGTCTTTAAGTTTCGAATTTAATACTATGGCTACTGAAGTATTAAATTTTTTAATAAAATTTAAAAGTCTACGCCTATCTTTTAACATCAGCATATTGGACTTTAATTCTGGACAATTATATTTACAACTCGAAGAAGTATGATTCCTGCAAAAACTACTTTCAATAGAAGAATCGTTTTTAAAATCATTACAGTATTTAGGTTTAATTAAATTAACTAAAGCTTTATATTGTCTAGAAAAATTTTCTTGATCTTTTAATGATAGAAAATATATTCCACCATATACAAATATTAATTCGCTTGGATTATTTTGGACTAATTGTCCTGAATCATCCATATTTATATAAACAGTTTGTGTATCATACATAATAAAAACGTACCTTTCAAAATAATATATGGTAAATTATAACATAAAAGCGAAAAAACGACAATACTTTTTCTAAAGATTTTTAAAATTTAACAATTGAAAACCTTCGTTACAAATGATATAATAAGCAAAACATAAAAAACAGAACATAAAGAGATTTTATAAAGCTCACATTTTTGTAATAGGTAATATATTTATAAATACGTATATCTTATGCGAGAAAGGAAAACCAAAATGTTAAACGGCAAATTTGTTCACTTACACGTGCATAGTGAATTCAGTTTATTAGATGGAGCAAATAGAATAAAAGATTTACCAGTAAGAGCAAAAGAACTAGGCATGGACGCTATGGCAATAACTGACCATGGTGTTATGTTTGGCGCAATAGACTTTTACAAGGCTTGCAAAGCAAATGGCGTAAAGCCAATAATAGGTTGTGAAGTATATGTAGCACCTAGAACTATGAAAGACAAAGACCCTGTGCTAGATGCAAAGTATAATCACTTAATTTTGCTTGCCAAAGACAATAATGGATACAAAAACCTAATTAAATTAGTATCTTTAGGCTTTACAGATGGATTTTATTATAAACCTCGTATAGACAAAGAAATTCTAGAAAAATACCACGAGGGTATAGTTTGCTCAAGTGCTTGTTTAGCAGGTGAAATTCCTTCAAAAATTCTTCAAGGAGATATGGAAGGAGCAAAACAGTCAGCACTTTGGTTTAAAAATTTATTTGGTGAGGACTATTATCTAGAAATACAAAACAATGGAATAAAACAGCAAGTAATGGTAAATCAAAAACTAATTCAAATGGCAAGAGAACTAGACATACCACTTTTAGCTACAAATGATTCACATTACTTAAAAAAGGAAGATGCATATAACCACGAAGTTTTACTATGTATACAGACTGGCAAAAGAATGTCTGACCCAGATAGAATGAAGTTTGAAACAGATGAACTATATATTAAATCTCCAGAAGAAATGATGGAATATTTTAAAAATGTGCCAGATGCCATAGAAAATACAGTAATAGTAGCAGAAAAGTGCAATGTAGAATTTGAATTTGGACATACTATACTTCCTAATTACGATGTACCTGAAGGTTATGCAACTCACTTTGATTATTTAAAACATTTATCGGATGAAGGAATAAAAAAGAGGTATGGAGAAAATCCTCCCAAAGAAATTTGGGAGCGTGAAGAATACGAATTAGGTGTAATTAACAAAATGGGTTACACTGATTACTTTTTAATAGTATGGGACTATGTTCATTATGCAAAATCTCATGATATACCAGTAGGACCGGGACGTGGTTCAGGAGCGGGTTCAATAGTAGCTTATGCAATAGAAATAACAGATATTGACCCAATAAAATATGGACTTATTTTTGAAAGATTTTTAAATCCAGAAAGAATAAGTATGCCCGATTTTGATATAGATTTCGATTACGAAAAAAGGCAAGAAGTAATTGACTATGTTGCTAGAAAATACGGACATGACCATGTATCTCAGATTATAACATTTGGAACAATGGCAGCCAAAATGGTAATAAGAGATGTTGCAAGAGTATTAGATGTTTCTTATGCAGAAGCGGATAAATTAGCAAAAATGATACCTAATGAACTCCACATAACAATAGCTAAAGCACTAGAGCAAAATAAAGAATTAAAAGATTTATATGAAGGTAATAATGAAATACATAATTTATTAGATATTGCAATGGCTTTAGAAGGACTTCCAAGACAGGCTTCAACACACGCTTGTGGAATAATAATAGCTCGTGAGCCAGTTGTAAATTATGTTCCACTTTATGCTAGAGATGACGTCATTTCAACCCAATACATAATGACAACTCTTGAAGAACTTGGCCTATTAAAAATGGACTTCCTGGGTCTAAGAACACTAACAGTTATAAGAGATGCAATTGAACTAGTAAAAAAGAATAAAGGAATAGATGTAGTATTTGACAAAGAAATGAATGACCCAAAAGTGTATAAATTGTGGCAGGACGGCGACACAATTGGAATATTCCAGTTTGAATCACAAGGAATGACAAACTTTATGAAAGAACTAAAGCCAGACTGCTTAGAAGACATTATAGCTGGAGTGTCACTTTATAGACCAGGACCAATGGACCAAATTCCAAGATATATAGCGAATAAAAAAGACCCAGATAATGCCGTATATACTCATCCAAGCTTGAAACCAATATTAAGTGTAACTTATGGTTGTATGGTTTACCAAGAGCAAGTAATGCAAATAGTTAGAGATTTAGCTGGATATTCATTAGGAAGAGCTGATTTAGTAAGACGTGCCATGGGAAAGAAAAAACTAGATGTAATGGCAAAAGAAAGAGAGAACTTTGTACATGGCAAGCTAGATGAAAACGGAAATGTAGAAATACCAGGTTGTGTAAGAAATGGTATAGATGAAGAATCAGCAAATAAAATATTTGACGAAATGGCAGAATTTGCAAAATATGCATTCAACAAATCTCATGCTGCTTGTTATGCAGTAGTAGCATATAGAACAGCATACTTAAAAGCATATTATCCAGCTGAATTCATGGCTGCAATGCTTAATAGCTTTTTAGGAAACTTAGATAAAGTTCCAATTTACATTGACGAATGTAGAAAAAAGAGTATTGAAATATTAAAACCAGACATAAACGAAAGCTTTACAAAATTCACAGCTTCAGGAAATTCAATTAGATTTGGACTTGGAAGTATAAAAAATGTTGGGCTTCAAGCAGTAGACAATATAGTGGCAGAACGAGAAAAAAATGGAAACTACAAAGATTTTACCGACTTTTGCGAAAGAATATATGGAGAATCAATAAACAGAAAGTGTATAGAAAGTTTAATAAAAGCGGGAGCGTTTGACAATTTAGGAAAAACAAGAGCCACACTTATTGCTTCATATGAAGGCATAATAGATATGATAGCAGATGCAAAAAATCAGGATTATGCTGGACAAGTAACCATGTTTGATATGGGAAACGAAGATAATGAAATGCAAAAAATGAAATACAATTACACTGAACTTCCAGAATATTCTGAAAAAGAACTATTGTCAATGGAAAAAGAAATGCTAGGGATATATATTTCAGGACATCCTTTAGAGAAATATAAAGATTTAATTGCAAAAATTTCAAATGTAAATATTTTGCAATTAAAAGAAGCAAATGAAACGGTATCTGGCGATGACGAAGAAACACTAAATAGCCAATCTGCAGAAAACGGACAAGTAATTTCAGAAAAGCAAAATGCAGTTAAAGATGGGCAAAGAGTAAGGCTAGTTGCAATAATTGACAAAGTCAAAAAGAAGTTTACCAAAAACAATAAAATAATGGCATTCGTAACAGTTGAAGATATGTATGGAACTTGTGAAGTTATAGTATTTGAAAGCTGTTATAACAATTGCTCAAATATTTTATTAGAAGAATCTGTTGTCGTAATTGATGGAAGAATAAGCATGAAGGAAGACGCAGATGCAAGCATCATAGCAAACTCTATTGTAGATATAGAAGACCAAGAGGGATTAAAAAATATGATGAGTGGTGGCTTCCACAGAAATTATGCAAACTCTTCAAATGGGGCAAGTGCTTATAAAAACAATTACAATGGCGGAGTAAACGATTTTAGCTCAATATCTCAGGCAATGGAAAGTATTCCAAAAAGAAAAAAGCTAACTTTAGAAATAACAAACTTAGATGAAATAAACAAAGAAAAGCTAAGAGGCGCAATAAGATTTTTTATGGGGGATAGGAACAATACACCTGTTTATGTAAAACAAGGCGAAAAACTTAGTAGCTGTGGAGCAATATTTGCAGACGATGAAATAATCAATGAATTTGCAGAAATTGTAGGCAAAGAAAATGTAGTATATGAGTAGATTGCTGGATGTTGTCAAATGGGACGGTTCTAAATGACACAATTCACAACTTAAAATTTAAAATAAAAATACTATTGACAATAAAAGGTAAAAGAAGTATAATAAATTTAGCAATTTAATTTAAATCATTTTTTATTGTACTTAAAAAAGCTAGGAGGGCTAGTCCTAGCTTTTTTCACTTAATCTTTTTCATTAGACACAATTATGTATATAATGATTAAGATTAGCAGATTTTTTAAATCATTTTTCATTTGTACCTCCTTTCTACCGTGAAAGGCATATATATTCTACCATATATTACCATACAAATCCATAGATTTACACAACAAATTACACAATTGTAGCACATAATTAAAATTAAGCTGAGAATTTTTCACATTAAATTGAAAATTTTTCAAAAAACTCTGTGAATTTTTAGTAAAAATGTCCCGTTTTTGTTTTTGAATTTTTAGTAAAAATGTCTCATGTTTTATTGGTAGAAATTTAATATATTTTTAAGTGAAAATGTCTCATAAAAAGTTTATGCATTTTTTAGTGAAAATGTCCCAATTTTAATGTATCATCTTTTTACTCAAAAGAGTAGAAAGAGAGGTACAAAATGAACTTAAATGAAAAAGAACAAAAGAAGTATGACGCAATTCAAAAAGTTGTCAATGGAGAAATAACAAAGCAGGAGGCTGAAAAAATCTTAGATTTATCTAGGAGGCAAATTAACAGACTTATTCACATTTTTATCAAACAAGGAAAGGAAGGATTTATTCATAAAAATAAAGGAAAATCTAATCCAAATAAAAAAGACTCCAAAATTTTAGAAGAAATAAAAGAATTGTACTTTACAGAGTATTACGACTACAATTTTGAAGCCTTTTATGAAGTTATTGAAAATAAATATGACATATCATATTCAACAATGTATATTGAATTTTTTAAAGATGACATGGTGTCTCCCCTTGCTAATAAGAAGACATTAAAATTATACAATGAAAAAATGAAAAACACAATAGCTCAAATTTCAAATGAATATAACTTAGATAAAACCACCCAAAACAAGATAGAACTATACAAAACAAGAAAATTAGAAGCAGAAAAAGCTTATGTAAGGCGTTCTAGTAATTGGCTAGCATTTGGTCAAGAAGTTCAGGTAGATGCGTGTTTTAAAATATGGTTTGGAAATATTCCTAGTGCTTTGCACTTAGCAGTAGATAAAGCAACTAAAAAAGTATTGGCTGGTTGGTTTGAATATGAAGAATTAACAAGAGGATATTTTGTTGTTCTTATGCATATTATTCTTAATTATGGAATTCCATATAAAATAAAAGCAGATAATAGGAGTTCGTTTTCTGCTAACAATAACAAAAAGAATAACTTTAACACCACTCAATTTGGAAAAATATGCGAGCATTTAGATATTGTTTTAGAAACAAGTAGTAATGCAGTTTCTAAAGCAAATGTAGAAAGAGCAAACGGTACATTTAAAAATAGGTTAATCTCTGAATTAAGGCATGAAAACATTACTGAAATAAAAGAAGCTAATGAATATCTAAATAAAATCTTTATTCCTGAAATGAATAAAAAATTTTCATATGAAATAGACACTAAAACCTCAAAAATGAAGACAAATGACTATACATATAACGAACTAAATCTAATAATTTCGGAAAGATATATAAGACTCATAGATAATGCTTCTTCAATAAGTTTTCAGGGAAAGTATTATGTTCCAGTAGATACAGAAACTGGAGAAATAATATCATATAAGTATAGAACTGAATGTACTGTAATTATTGCATATGATGGAACTTTATGGTGCGAAATAGAAAAGAATTTTTACCATATGCAACATATAGCAAAAAGAGAAAAAGTAGCTGAAAATAAAAAAAGTAATAATGAAAACCAAGAAACCAAGAAAAAGTATATACCACCAGCTAATCATCCATGGAGAAAAGATATGAAAAAATTCTTTATCAAGGGATAAGAAAATGTCTCATTTTTAATGGGACATTTTCACTAAAAAATGACCAACAAATACTGAGACATTTTTACTAAAAATTCATTTAATGAAGTAGAAAAAAATCGAGACATTTTTACATAAAAATGTAATAAAAAATTGGGACATTTTTACTAAAAATTCACATTAAATTGAAAATTTTTCAAAAAACTCTTGCATAAAAATTAAATTAGTGATATAAAATAATTGGTACGATATTGATGGCGTCTAAATTCTAAAATGATTTAGTCTACATTAATTGTTAAAGATAGGTTAAAAAAAAACGCTTTTTTAGCCTATCTTTTTCATTTTTTTGTGTCAAACAGAACCGTCCCATTTGACAACAATTGATACAATCTCGTACATGCCTCCGAGCGTTGGGCAAGAAAGGAAAAACAAACATATGAAATTCATTTTTGTAACAGGTGGAGTAGTATCAGGATTAGGAAAGGGTATGACAGCAGCGTCTTTAGGAAGGCTACTTAAAAATAGAGGATATAAGGTAGCAAACCAAAAGCTGGATCCATACATAAATGTTGACCCCGGAACTATGAGCCCATATGAGCACGGAGAAGTTTTTGTAACCGAAGATGGAGCAGAAACAGACCTAGATTTAGGTCACTATGAAAGATTTACAGACGAAAATTTAACTGGAAACTCAAGCATTACAAGTGGCAAAATATATTTAGAAGTAATTGAAAAAGAAAGAAGAGGAGATTACCTTGGAAAAACAGTTCAAGTAATCCCACATATAACAGATGCCATAAAAGAAAAAATATATAATTTCAAAAAACAAGGTGTAGATATTGTTATTACCGAAATTGGCGGAACAGTAGGCGATATAGAAAGTCAGCCAATGTTAGAAGCCATAAGACAAATAGGAATAGAACAAAAAGAAGTTGACACCGTATTTATTCACGTAACACTTTTACCATATATTTCGGGCTCAAATGAGCTAAAATCAAAACCAACTCAACACTCAGTAAAAGAACTTCAATCTTTAGGAATAATGCCAGACATTTTAGTATGTAGGGCGGACACAAGCATACCGGAAAAAATGAAAGAAAAAATTGCCTTATTTTGCAATGTAAAAAAAGAAAATGTTATAGAAAATAAAACTGTAGATAATTTGTATGAACTTCCATTAATGCTAGAAAGAGAAGGCTTGGCAGAAGCTGTTTGCAAAAAGTTAAATCTAAGAAATAGGAAGCCGCATAATGAAAAATGGGAAAAACTAGTTAAAAAAATAAAGAGTGTAAAAGATAAAACTGTAAACATAGCTATTGTTGGCAAATACACTAAGCTAGAAGATTCATATTTATCAGTAATAGAAAGCGTAAAGCATGCAGGGTACGCAAACTCTGTAAAAACAAATGTTGAATTAGTAGATAGCGAAAAAATAACACCAGCAAATGTTAAAGAAACATTGCAAAAGTATGATGGCATAATAGTGCCAGGAGGCTTTGGAAATAGAGGCATAGAAGGTATGATAACAGCCATAAAATATGCTCGTGAAAACAATGTACCATTTTTAGGAATTTGCTTAGGAATGCAAATGAGCGTTATAGAATTTGCAAGAGATGTATTAAAATTAGAGGACGTAAACTCAGAAGAATTTGAACCAAATGCCAAAAACTTGGTAATACACATAATGGAAGAACAAAAGAAAATAAACAAAAAAGGCGGCACAATGAGGCTTGGCGCTTATCCTTGCAAATTAGTAGTAAAAAGCAAAGTAATGAAAATGTATAGCAAATATTTGCTAAATAAAGAAGAAACATCATCAAATGAAAGCTCAGACAGCAAATCTTTAAATAAAACCGCAGAACAAGATGTAATTTATGAAAGACATAGACACAGATACGAATATAACAATGATTACAGAGAACAAATGGAAAAAAACGGCTTAAAAATAGTAGGAACATCACCAGACGGAAACTTAGTAGAAATAGTTGAACTAGAGAATCATACATTTTTTGTTGGATGCCAATTTCACCCAGAGTTTAAATCAAGACCAGATAGACCACATCCACTTTTTGTTGAATTGGTTGCAAAAAGTATAAAATAATTTTTTCAGTTGGGGACGGTCCTAAATCGAAAATATATTTTTTTGCGATGTGCAATTGTACTTTTGTACCTATTTTTTTCGATTTGGGACGGTCCTTTTTCGAAAATATCTGATAAAGCCAAAGCAATATGTCTATTTTTCATTCACAAATCTTAAGCAGCAGCGACCTACGAAAGAATGCGAAAAAGACATATTGATTGGTATAAGCAATTTTGAAAATTTAGGATTGTCCAAAACTGATAAATATTAAACGATTGTGTCGAATTTTGTCACATTTTGTCGTACGATTTATATGCAAAAATTATTGACAAGAAATACCAATCATAATATAATAGTGACATAATTTAAAGCTTTAAATTCTAAATTTTTTATAAGAAAATCAAATTATTTTAAATTTTGTATTTTGGTCTTACATTAATCATTTATCTTAGTAAAATCAAATAATCAATAAAAAAAGTAGAAAGGAAATTGTGCCTATGGCAAATAGAGAAGAAAATTTAAAACTATTAAAACCAAAGATAGATGTAGTATTTCAAAGCTTATTTAGCAAGAAAAACGAGAAAATAACAAAGGCATTTGCAGAAGCAATGTTAGATGAAAAAGTTAAGAAAATAACAATAAACGATGATAAAGAATTATTTAGAGAAAAACCAGAGGACAAGCTTGGCATATTAGACCTAGAGCTAGATATAAATGACACTGAAAAAGTAGATGTAGAAATACAATTAGTAGATAGGTCAAATATACAAGAAAGATTATTATTTTATTTTTCAAAATTATACTATAATGAAGTCAAAAAAGGTGATGACTATAAAAAGGCTAAAAGAGTAGTTATGGTAGCAATTTTGGATTATGATTTAGACCTAACAAAAGAGATAAAAAGAATGGAAACAAAGTGGAAACTGCGAGAAGAAAATGCAAAAGACCTCGTCTTGACAGACAAGATAGAAATAGATATAATAGAACTATCCAAAGTAAGGGCTGAATATGAAAGAAACAAGCAAAACAAGAAAGCACAATGGGCATTATTCATAAACGACCCTAACACAAGGGAGGTCAAAGAGATTATGAAAGAGAATGAAGATATAGAAGAAGCAGTGGTAACAGTACATAAAATGACAGAAGATGAAAAAATGAGAAGATTAGCAGATTTAAGAGAAAAAGCCATAATGGATGAAAAGGCAATCAGACGTAAAGGCTACGAAGATGGACATGACGCTGGATATGAAGATGGAATGGCAAAAGGAATGGCAAAAGGAATGGCAAAAGGAATGGCAGAAGGAATGGCAGAAGGAATGGCACAAGGAATAGCAAAAGGAATAGAAGAAGAACAAAAGAGAAATATTCAAAAAATGAAAGACATTGCAAAAAATTTAAAACAAATGAATATAACTAATGAACAAATATGTAATATATTAAAGATAAAAAAAGACGAATTAGAAAAACTTTTACAAAATTGAAATTGAGAATGGACCTTTTTTACATTGAAGTGTGTCAAAAAGGATCCTCATATTGACGTTAAAAATTTCCTAGGTTAATTAAAGCCTAGGAAATTTTTACGAAAAAGGACCGTCCCCAACTGAAAAAATTGTGAACATTTTGTGAAAATTAGCAATCTCTATTGACAATTGCTAAAAAAAGATATAAAGTATTAGCAGTCATTAAGAAAGAGTGCTAAGCAAAACAAAATGTTCACGTATTTTTATTAAAAATACTTATAACATTTGTTTCAAAATAATAGCACAAACCAAACATATTATACCAAAACTGGCATACAATAAAATGACGAGAAATAAGGAGGTAATTTATATGTTAAAACCATTAGGAGACAGAGTTGTTGTAAAAATGTGTGAAGCAGAAGAGACAACAAAGAGCGGAATTATTTTATCAAGTGGAAGCAAAGAAAAGCCACAAATAGCAGAGGTAATTGCAGTAGGACCTGGAGGAAAAGTAGATGGTGAAAATGTTGAAATGCAAGTTAAAAAAGGAGATAAAGTAGTTCTAAATAAATATGCAGGAACAGAAATAAAATATGAGGGAGAAGACTACATAATAGTTAAACAAAGCGATATATTAGCTTTAGCTGAATAATTAATAATAAATGACTGAGTGTCAAGAGGGGACGGCCCTTTTTTGACACAGTCAAGTGTCAAAAAGGAGCGTCCCCATTGACACAGAAAATTTAATAAATTATTGAAGGAGGAATTTGTTATGGCAAAGGATATAAAATTTGGCGAAGATGCCAGAAAAAAATTATTAAATGGTGTTAACAAATTAGCTGACACAGTAAAGGTTACATTAGGACCAAAAGGAAGAAATGTAGTTCTAGACAAAAGCTATGGAGCTCCATTAATAACAAATGATGGTGTTACAATAGCAAAAGAAATTGAGTTAGAAGATAAATTCGAAAACATGGGTGCTAGGCTTGTAAAACAAGTTTCTGAAAAAACAAACGATGTTGCAGGTGATGGTACAACAACAGCAACAGTTTTAGCACAAGCTATGTGTAGAGAAGGTGTAAAAAATGTTGCAGCAGGTGGAGATCCAATGGCTATAAAAAGAGGTATGGACAAAGGAACAGAAGCAGCAGTTGTAGCATTAAAGAAAATAAGCTCACCTGTAAATGGAAAAGATGATATAGCAAGAGTTGCAAGTATTTCAGCTAACAACGAAGAAGTTGGAAACCTAATTGCAGATGCAATGGAAAAAGTTACAACAAATGGTGTTATAACAATTGAAGAATCAAAAACTTCAAATACAGAACTAAACGTAGTAGAAGGTATGCAATTTGATAAAGGTTATGTATCACCATATATGGTAACAGATACAGAAAAAATGATTGCAGATATGGATAATCCATACATTTTAATCACAGATAAGAAAATAGACAACATCCAAGAAATACTTCCATTACTAGAAAATGTAATGAAAATGTCAGGAAAACTAGTTATTATATGTGATGATATAGAAGGCGAAGCTCTATCTACATTAATACTTAACAAATTAAGAGGAGTACTTAACGTAGTAGCAGTTAAAGCACCTGGATATGGTGACAAACGTAAAGAAATGCTACAAGATATAGCAGTTCTAACAGGTGGTGAAGTTATAACTTCAGACTTAGGCTTAGAACTAAAAGATACAGAAGTAACACAACTTGGTAGAGCAAAACAAGTTAAAGTAGAAAAAGATAAAACAATAATAGTAGATGGTAACGGAGACAAACAACAAATTGCAGACAGAGTAGGACAAATAAGAGCTCAAATAAATGAAGAAAAGAGCGACTACGAAAAAGAAAAATTACAAGAAAGACTAGCAAAACTTGCTGGTGGAGTAGCTGTAATTGGAGTTGGTGCTGCAACAGAAGTTGAAATGAAAGATAAAAAATTAAGAATTGAAGATGCATTGTCTGCAACAAAAGCAGCTGTTGAAGAAGGAATAGTTGCTGGTGGTGGAACAGCATATATCAACATCATACCAGAAGTTGCAAAAGCTGTTGGAAAACTTGAAGGAGACGAAAAGATTGGTGGAAAAATCATCTTAAGAGCTCTAGAAGAGCCAGTAAAACAAATAGCTGTAAATGCAGGCTTAGAGCCAGCTGTAATACTTGAAAAAGTTAAAGCAGAAAAAGAAGGTGTTGGATTTGATGCTAAAAATGAAGTTTACGTAGATATGAAAAAAGCCGGAATAGTAGATCCAACAAAAGTTTCAAGAAGTGCTCTTCAAAATGCTGAATCAATTGCATCAATGATACTTACAACAGAAAGCATTGTAACAGACATTCCAGAAAAGAAAGAATGTGGCTGTGACAACCATGCTCAAGACAATGGAATGGGCGGAATGTACTAATTAAGTATTTTATTGGCACAAAAAGACTTAGTAAGACAAAATCTTACTAAGTCTTTTTCTTTTTTTTAAATGTAATAAAAATGTAACAATTAATTATTAGAAAAATATTGAAAACTGTCAAATATTTATATATAATAACCGAGAAAGGCTAACAAATTAAATTGGAGGAGAATTATGAAAAGGAAAGAATCAGGAATAACCTTATTATCATTATGTATAGCTTTAATAGTAATGATAATACTTGCAGGTATAGCCCTAAGATTAGGAGTGGGCGACCAAGGTATAGTAGGCATGACAACTAATACTGTTGAACAGTACACAAATGCCACTGACCAAGAGCAAGAAGGATTAAATCGTTTTGTTGACGAATTTAATTCAATTATTAATGGAGGAGAAACAACCGGAGATTCCGGAGATGAAGATATAACTTTATCCGCAAGACCAACTATTAATGTTAGTGGTTGGAATAACCAAAAAGCAACCGTGGAAATATCCACACAAGCAGGTTATACAACTGAATACAAAATAGGCAGAACTGGCCCATGGCAAACCTACACAGGACAGTTTAGTGTAGATAATGGAACTACAGTTTATGCAAGGTATAAAGATGATACCGGAGTAGGCCCAACAGTAAGCAAAATAGTAGAAGATACTACAGGCCCAGAAGTTCAAATAACAGATTTGCAAGTAAATGGTGGAGAAATAACAATATCAGTTATTGCTACAGATACTGAAATAGGTATGCCAGACCCACCAACATATAATTATTATATTAAGCCACAAGGTGAACAATATTATGAATCAGTGGGACACAATACAACTGGAGAGTTTACATTTACAGATTTACAGGGAAACACATCATATGATATAAGAGTTTCTACAACAGACTTAGCAGGAAATCAAGGAAGTATAACAGCAAATTCACAAACAGGCAGTGTAGTAACAGTACCAAATCTAGTTAAAGATCAAAACATATTCTTTGACTTAAATCCATCAGGACCAACACAAGACAATGTTGATGTAACAATAAGAGTAGAGCCAGAACTAGAAGAACCACTTAAACTACAATACAGTGTAAATGGAACAGACAATTGGAAAGACTACGATGGACCGGTAGAAATGACAGACAATGGCAGAGTATATGCAAGAGTAACAGATGGAACAGAATTTAGTAATGTTGTTTATGTAGATGTAACAAATATAGATAGAACAAAACCAGATGTAAGTGCAGATGTAACAGGTACTACATCAGATTCAATTACAGTAGAAGTAACACCAAATGACCCAAGCGACCCAGACAAAGATGACTTCACATATGATTACTACATTAAAGAACATGACGCTCCAGATAGTGAATACAAGAAAGACAACGGAGAAAATAACAAAGATGGTTCACATATATTTGAAGGACTAGACCAAGATAAAGACTATGACATAAAAATAGAAGTTACAGACCCAGCAGGAAACACAACAGAAATAACAATTACTGAGGGAGCACACACAGGAACAGTACCATCAGCAGAACCTGAAGATGGAAATATGACATTATCTTCAAATCCAACAACACCAACAAACAAAAACGTTACAGTAACAATAGAAGACAACTTAAATGAAGGATACAGCATACAATACTCAATAACATATGTTGGACAAAGTGAAGGACCAGCACAAGACTACACAGGACCATTTGAAGTAACAGATAACTGTACAGTAAAAGCATGGTTCACAGATGGAACAAACGCAGGCGACCCAGCAACACTAGAAATTGCCAATATAGACAGACAGGCACCTGTAGCCTCTGCTGACCCAGCAAGCGAAGAAGATAAATCACAACAAAAAACAGTAACAGTAAAAGTAACAGAGAATGGCTCAGCAGGATTTAATGCAAATCAAGGTTTAAATTATGCTTGGACACAATCAAATAGCACAGCACCAGAAGGCTTAACAAGCCTTCCTGGTGAAAACGCGGACAAGGCAAATGAAATAAGCTTTACAGTACCAAGTGGAACAGGTTTAAATGGAACATATTATTTATATGTAGCTCCTGTTCCAGATAAAGCAGGAAACCAAAGTGAAGCCCACTTCTTTGGACCATATGTATTTGATAGTTCAGTGCCAAGACCAGAATTTGGTGGCGATGAACCAGGAGACGACTATAAAAAAGAGTATGAAACAGAAATAACCTTCCCAGATGGAGATGGAGACGAAGTAACAGATATAGAATATGTATGGACACATGACAAAGAAAAGCCGGACTTTGATGATGAAGACACTCACCCAACAACAGCAGAAAAAGGTGAAGACGGAAGCACCACAATTCCAAGCCCACCAGGCGAAACAGGAGATGACTGGTACTTACACGTAAAAATAGAAGATGATGAAGGCAACGAAGAAATAATCACAAAAGGACCATATAAACTAGATAATGAAGGTCCAACAGTTGACTTTGGAGATGATAATTACACAGATTACAAAAAAGAGCATACAATAACAGTCACAGTAGATGACAATGACAGATCTGGACCAAATGAAGACTCTTTCAAATACCTTTGGGTAAAAGGTGATGGAACACCAACAGATGATGATATAAAAAATAATGGCGAATCATTTAATAATGGCGAAGGAATAAAAACACCAAGTAACGCAACAGGAGATGACTACTATTTGTGGGTATATGTAGAAGATAATCTAGGTAATTCTACAAAAGATAAAATAGGACCAGTTTATGTAGACAACACAGCTCCAACAGCTACATTTAGCCCAGACGGAAGTACAACTTGGAAAAAATCACACAATGTAACAGTAACACCGGCAGATGGAAATTCTGGTGTAAATGGAGAAACAATTAAATATCAATGGACACAAAGCTCTACAGCACCAGATGAGAATGACATAAAAACAAATGGCACAAAATTTACATTAGGTGAAGATGGCACAGCTACAATTCCATCTCCATCAAATGCCACAGGAAACAACTGGTACCTATGGATATATGAAGAAGATAATGCTGGAAACAGCAGCATAGTTGGAACAAAGAATCCATTCTATTTAGATAACACAGCCCCAAGCTTAGACCTATCAGTTATAGGAGAACCATCGTCAAATACAATAAACATAAAAGCAACTGCAACAGATGCAGACTCACAAATAGATAGCACATCTTACACATACTATATAAAAGAAACAAATGGCGGAAACTATGGAGAGGCAATAAAAGATGGTGACTCACATAGATTTACAGGCTTAAAACAAGATACTTCATATACAATATTAGTTGAAGTAACAGATAATGCTGGAAACAAAATTTCAAAAGAAACAACAGTAATCACAGGCTCAGTTGCAGGTGGAGATAGCGTAATAGATCACACATTAAGCGATGATGGCTGGACAAATAAACCGGTAGACGTAACACTAGATGTATCAGACGAATATCCAGATTACACAATAGAATATAAAGAGCCAGGAGATGATAATTGGAAAAAATATCCTCCAGAAACAGGAAAAATAACAGTAGACAAAAACGAAGATATAATAGTAAGACCAGTTGACCCATCAGGAAACCCAGGTAGCGAAAGTACAATACAAATTACAAACATAGATACAGTCGCACCTACAATTTCAGCAAGTCCAAGCGAAGAAGAAACACCTTCAAAATCAAAGACCATAACAGTTACAGCAACAGATTCAAATACAGACAGTAATATAGCAGGATTTGCATCTGGTAGAACAATAAAATATGGTTGGTCAACATCTAGCAGCACGGCACCATCATATGACCAAACATCTACAAGTAACAATGGTCAAGATGCCACAACAGCAAACTTTAGCGTAACAACACCAAATGCAACAGGCACATACTACTTATGGGTACAAGCAAATAGTTTGCAAGACCAAGCAGGAAACCCAAATGCCGAAGCACATTTTGGACCATATGTACTAGATAACCAAGGACCAAGCATAAGTTTTACAAAAAATGAAGGTACAAATTGGGCAAAATCGCATACAACATCAGTAACATCAGATGACACAAATGCCCAAATAACATATGTATGGAAATTAGCATCAGAAGGAGAACCAAGAGATGATGAGTACACAGGAACCACAACAAGTGGTGCGGACATAACCAAAAACTCAGATTCAGGCGAATATATACTTTATGTAAAAGCAACAGATAGCTTAGGAAACGAAACCAAAGCACATTCGGGAATATTTAGATTTGATAATATAGCTCCAGAAGTAACATTTGGAACAGATGGAGATTCTACTCCAAGAAAAGAACACTCAACAACAGTAAATGTTTCAAATGATGGTCTTTCAAATATAGTAACAAGAAAATACCTATGGTCAACCCAAACTTCAGGTATAAATGAAGGTTCATTTGCAAGTGTATCGGACACATTTGCAAGTGGAGGAACAGTAAGAGGTTCGGGCTATAATGAAAGCTATTACTTATGGGTATATGTAGCAGATGCTGCTGGAAATATTGTAGTAACAAAAACAAATAACTCATTTAACTTTGATAACACATTACCAAAAATCACATTTACACCAGAGCAAAATACTAAACCAGCCAAATCTCAATCTACAAAAGTAAGTGTATCTGATACAAACTTAGATGAAAGTTCATTAAAATATTTATGGACGCAAAATGATACTAAGCCAGATGCATCTCAAATAACAAATCCATTAAAAAATAATAGTGATGTAACACTAAATGGAGAAACAGGAAATAGATACTTATGGGTACTAGCATTAGATACAGCAAATAACCAAGTAATAGAAGGTGCAGGACCATTTTTACTAGATAACACACCACCTTCAATAGAATTAGACTATGATGGAACAACAAACTCAATAACAGTAAATGTAACAGCACAAGATGATTATTCAGGAGTAGCATCATATAGTTATACAATACAGCAAGTAGGAGGTAGCTACACACAAACTGTATCAGGAGGAGCGTCACATACATTTGAAGACTTACCATCAAATACAACATACAATATAACAGTAACAGTAACAGATGGCTCAGGAAACTCTGATTCAAGATCTTTAAATGGAATAATAACAGCACCAATACCAGGAGGATCATCTGCAATAAATGCAAGTATTAATCCAGAATCATGGACAAATACTCCAGTAACAGTAACACTAACAAATAATGCACAAAATCCACAAAACTACAAAATAGTATATAAAATAGGACAAGACGGAATAGAAACAGATTACTCAGTACCATTTACTGTATCAACAAATTCTACAGTATATGCATGGTTAGAAGATACAGCAGGAAACCAAGGTAGCCCAGCAGTTATAGATATATCAAAAATAGATACAAAAGCACCTACAGTATCAGCACAGCCAAGCTCAGATGGTGCAGCATCACAAACTAAACGAGTTACAGTTACAGCTACAGATACAAACTATGACAGTAATGTAGCAGGCTTCAAAGCAAACCAAAGCTTAAAATATGCATGGAGCACATCAAATACGCAAGTTCCATCAAGCTTTAACACAGCTACAGGAACAAATACTGCGGGAGCAAGAAGCATAAGCTTTAATGTAACAGGAGAAGGCTTAACAGGAAACTACTACTTATGGGTACAAGCAGGAAGCTTTGCGGATCAAGCAAATAACTCAAATGCACAAGCAGTATTTGGACCATATAACTTTGATAACGAAGCTCCAAAAATGGAATTTGGACCAAACGGAAGCGATGACTACGAAAAACACTATGATGTAGAAGTTAAATTCCCAGATGGTGACCAAGGTCAAATCGACAATATAGAATATGTATGGACAAAAGGTACTGATACAACCCCAGACTTTGACAAAGACGGTAAACCAGTAGTTATAGGCGGAGGAGAAGATGGTAAAACCATAATTCCAAGCCCAGATGACGCAACAGGAAATGACTGGTACTTAAATGTAAAAGTCACAGACGAATTTGGAAACGAAGAAACAGTTAAAGTAGGACCATTCTATATAGACAATAGTGGACCAACAATAACAAAGCCAACAGGAGATTATTCAACACCACAAAAATCTCATACAGTTACAGTAAAAGTAGAAGATACAGACTCAGGAATGCCAGGCAATATGCCAAAATACGTATGGGTAAATGGAAATGGAACACCTACAGAAGATGAGTTAAAAGCCGGAACAACATTTACAAGTGAAAGTCCAATAACTACACCATCAGGTGAAAATGGAAACAACTGGCACTTGTGGATATATGCAGAAGATAACTTAGGTAATTCATCAACAGAAAATATAGGACCATTTAACATAGATAACACAGCACCAAGCATTACATTTACACCAAATGGCAATACAGGTTCTTGGCAACAATCATACAGTGTAAAAGTAGATGCAGCTGATAGCAATGCAGGAGTAAAAGCAGATACTCTTAAATATCAATGGACACAAAGTAGTTCAGCACCAAGTGCAGAATCATTTAACACAAATGGAACATCATTCACATCAGGAAGTAACATTTCAAGTCCAGCAGATGTTACAGGAAACAACTGGTACCTATGGATATATGCACAAGATAATGCAGGAAACTCAAATATAGTTGGAACAACAAAACCATTCTATATAGATAATACAGATCCAAACTTAAGCTTAGAAGTTATAGGAACTGCAACATCAAACACAATAAATATACAAGCAAACGCAACCGATGGTGATTCTGGAATAAATGATTCATCATACAGATACTATATAAAAGAAACACATGGCGGAAACTATGGTTCAGCTGAAACGGATGGAAAAACACATAGATTTGAAGACTTAGAGCAAAACACAGAGTACACAATCATGGTAGAAGTAGCAGATAATGCAGGAAATACAATATCAAAAGAAATAACAGTAACCACAGGTTCTGTTGCATCAGGTGAAGATGCAATAGATCATCAAATAAATCCTAAAGATTGGACAAATTCATCAGTAACATTAACACTTGGTTTAAAACAAGGATATGATGGTTACAAAATACAATATTCAGAAAGTGCAAGTGGACCATGGACAGATTATGATTTAAGTGGTTCAGGCATAACAGTAGACACAAACAAAACAATATATGCACAACTTCTAGATGCATCAGGAAACGCAGGTGCAGTAGTACCAATACAAATATTAACTATAGATACAGTAGCACCAACAGTTTCAGCTAAACCATCATCACAAGACCCAGCAGATACACAAGTAAGTATAACTGTAACAGCAGAGGATTCAAACTATGACTCAAATGTAGCAGGATTTGCTGCAGGACAAACTTTAAGATATGGTTGGTCAACATCAAGTACGGAAGAACCAGCATATGACCAAAAAGCTACAAGCTCAAATTCAGCAGGAGCAACAACTATGACATTTAGAGTAACTACACCAGCAAATGTTACAGGAGACTACTACTTATGGATATTAAATGATAGTGTAGTAGATAGAGCTGGAAATAAGGCAACTATTACTCCATTTGGACCATATAAATTAGACAATGAAGCACCAAGCATTACATTTTCTCCAAACGGAGATAGCAATTATGCAAAATCTCATAATGTAACAGTAAATGCAGGAGATGCAACTGTTAGAAAATATGTATGGACACAAAGTGCACAAGAACCTTCAAGTGATGAGTTTACAGGAACATTTGAGAATAATGTACCAATAGATAAAAATGCAGTTTCAGGAGACTGGTACTTATGGGTATATGTAGAAGACAGCTTAGGCAATACTGCAATAGACCATTCAGAAGTATTCAAATTTGATAATACAGCACCAGTTATAACATTTGATAAAGAAGGCGACAGCACGCCAAGAAAGAACCATGAAGTAGCTCCAACAGTAGAGCCAGATGACCAAGCAGCAATAGATAATAGTTCTTTGAAATATATATGGACAACATCAAGTACAGGAATTACAGAAAGTTCATTTAATAGTGTAACAGACACATTCACAAGTGGCCAAGCTGTAATGGGCTCTGGCTATGATGGAAACTACTACTTATGGGTAATGGCAAAAGATGTAGCAGGAAACGTTACAATAGAAAGAACAGATAGTACATTTAAGTTTGATAACACACCACCAACAGTAACATTTGAACCTAATGGAAGTGATGAGTGGTCAAATACCGCTAGTGTAAAAGTAACAGTTACCGATGACAACTTGAATGAGAGTTCGTTGAAGTATGTATGGGTTCGTGCAAGTGACGGTTTTGATGTTTGGACGAGGGCTATAAGAGGATATGGAAAAACATTTTATAATGGCAATAATATTATATTAAAAGATGAATACACAACATTTTCAGGAGAAGTAGTATTACTTATAACTGCCCAAGATATTGCAGGAAATAGCTTAAATGCTCTATATAATCCATCAAATACATTCTTAATAGATACTGAAAAACCTAAAATTTTTCAAGCAAGTTTAGCAGAAGTAGCTTCAAGTGATTCTGTAACAATCATATCAAAAAGTTCGGATGGAGACTTTCCATACCCTCCTGGTGTTAATTGTTCAGGAGTTGCGAGTGTAAACTATACTATAACAGAAGTTGATGGAGATTATACAGAAACATTAGTGGATAATGCTCCAGAATGGGATGCAGAAGAAGTTAGATATATGAGTGATGTAACATTTAAAGGCCTAAAACCTAATACAAGTTACAGTGTTACTATTTGGGCTACTGATGCAGTAGGAAATGTTGGGGATCCATATGAATATCTAATATCATTTACTACAGCAGAAATACCAGCTGCAGATACTTCAATAACAGCAAGACTAGCCCCAAGTTCATGGACAAATCAAAGTGTAAAAGTCACATTAGGCACTACAGAAACAGGTTACACAATTGTATATAGAACAGGTACAAGCACAGGAGATTACACCGACTATAATTCAAATACAGGAATTGTACTTTCGCAAAACGATGTAGTATATGCAAAATTAAAAGACTCATCAGGAAACTTAAGTACAGACGTAAAAACAATAGATGTATCAAACATAGATAAAAAAGCTCCAACAATTAGTGCAAGCCCATCAAGCGATAGCAATTATCAACAAAATAAAAACATTACTATAACAGCTACAGATGAAGGTAGTGATAGTACAAATATAGCAGGATTTAACTTAAATCAAAGCTTAGAATATGGATGGTCATCATCATCTACAACACCTCCATCAAACTACACATCTTTAACTGGTACAAATACAGCAGGAGCAAAGCAAATAACATTTTCAGTTCCTGGAAATAGTACATTAAATGGTCAACAGTATTTATGGGTACAAGCTGGAAGTGTTACAGATAGAGCAAATAACTCAAACCTAGTGGCACACTTTGGACCATATTACTTTGATAACACAGCTCCAATACTTGGAGGTAATGGACAAATAACAATAGAAGAAAAAACATCAAAATCTATAAGCATATCAGTACCTGAAGTAGTAGATACAGGTTCAGGTGCTCCAACATCACCACAGTACAGTTATTACATCAAAAAGAGCACAGATGCAAGCTATGGTGAAGCAAAAGGTACCACCGCAGAGCAAACATTTGAATTTAATGACCTAGATGATAACACCAACTATGACATTCAAGTTACATTTGCAGATAATGCAGGAAACGTTGGAAGCGCTAAAACAAATGCCAAAACAGATTTAGTTCCAGCATTAAATAGCTCTAATACAAAATTTAAAGTTACTACACAAGATGGAAAAGAACTAGCAGATGGCAAAGTAACAAACGAAGCAGTAAAAGTAGAAATAAGCGTAGATTCATCTACTCAAGCAAACTATACATTACAATACAGAATAGGTAATACTGGAAACTTTACAGAATACACTGGACCAATAACATTAAATGATAAAGCTACAGTTTATGCAAGATTATGGGATGAAAGAAATGATAATGAAAACGTAGGTACAGCAACCTCAAAGGCAATAAACAACATTGACACAAGCTTGTCTGACTTAGGTGTTATAGTTACAAACAAGGACCCAGTACCAGAAGACACAAAAGTAACAGATAGTGAAGATAACCCAATAACAATTCCAGAAGGCTTTACACCACAGTCTGACCCAGAATCAGATACTCCAAATGAGCCAAAAGTTGAAGATGGCGTAGTTATAAAAGATGAAAAAGGTAATGAGTTTGTTTGGATACCAGTAGGAACCATAAATACAAGTGATGGACCAAAGACTATAAACTATGATAGATCAAACTTCCCAGATGTTTCAGGATGGATAAATGGCGGAACAGATGCAGACACAAATAGCATGATGATAAAAACAACAGCTGACGAAACCGAATACTTTGCAGAAAGCTTAAACGAAAGTGAAAAGAATAGTGCAGTAAGCAACGGAGGTTTCTATTTAGGTAGATATGAAGCAGGTGTAAGTTCTACATCAGTAAGAACAGCAAGTTCAGGCACATCTGATGCAGTTATTATACAACCAAATAAAAATGTATATAACTTTGTAACTCAAAGTGAAGCAAGAAGCTTAGCAGAAGGTATGGCAGGAGTAGAAGGTTACAGTGGAACAACAAACTTAACAAGTAGTTATGCTTGGGATACAGCACTAAGATTCTTACAAGCAACAGGAAATTCAAGCTATTTAACAAATTCATCACAAGGTAATTACTACAACACATCATTTGGTGGAACAAATTCAAGCACATTAATGGAAACTGGTCAAACAACAGCAGTTCAACACCTATATGATATGGGTGGTAACGTATATGAATGGACAACAGAGCGTTACTCAAATTCAGAAGCAACCAAAGTATCTAGAGGTGGTTTCTATGGCTTTACTTCAACAGACGAACCTGTTATAGGAAGATTTAGCTCATCAAATACTGCAGACCAAGCAGTAGGCTTTAGAGTAGCAATGTTCTTAGGAAAAGTAGATGCACCAGTTAAGTATATGGACGACTTGCAGGTAGGAGACTATGTAGCATATAAGCCAGATAGTGCAAGTAATTATTCATTATCAACTGCATATAGCGGGTACCAAAATAATCAAATAATACCACAAGATACAACATTGAGTTGGAGAGTATTAAGCATAAATAGTGATGGTACAGTAAATTTAATAAGTTCTAAACCTACAAGCACTAGAATATATTTCCGTAATGCAACAGCTTATAACAATGGAGTATTTATACTAAATGATATAACAGCAAAACAATATAGCACAAGTAAATATGGAGGGGTTACAGCTCGAAACATAAAAATTGAAGATATTGAAGTTGGAATGAATGAAAATGGTTTAAGTTATATCCACAGATATTCAGATAATATAGCAAAATGGGGTGAGATAAAAACATTTATGAGTGATTACTATTATCCAAACTTGTATGCACAAGAAATTGGTTCAGGAATAGATACACAAACTGTAAAAAATGATGGAATAGGACAAAGTGATAGTTATTATACAAGTCCAACAACGGAAGCCTATGCTGGACCAACTAGTTCAATGATAACAGCAACGCAAACATATTATGATAGGCTAATGAGTGATGAATATTACAAAAATAGTATATTTTATAATTTGATACATCCAGGAAGTGCATATTGGGTTGCATCTCGTCAAGTTGACTTTGATAATGGTAATACTATAAGGTTTGGACTTAGACGTGTTGAAGGTAATCAAATATATGGTAGTACATTGTATAATGCAACTAAAGGTGGCTGGGGATCAAGTTCAGCAGGTGTTTCTCTCCGCCCAATAGTTTCTCTAAAATCTAATATCAAATTGAGTACGGGTGATGGAAGTAGCGGGGCTCCATATCAGATAGCAAATTAAAGGGAAATAGAGTAAAAGCGGCCTGTAAGGCCTTAGGTCTTACAGCCGTCCATATATTGTTTGTCAAATGGGACGATTCTAAATGACAACCACACAAGTGTAAAATAAGCAACCGAACCAACAAACACAATCAAGCAACACACTTATAACCCAACATACATATGTCAAAATAAGAAATACCAAGACTTTAAGTAGTCTTGGTATTTCTTTATTCAGACCATTTGTCGAATTTTGTCGAAAATACAACCTCTGCATTTTTTCGTTTGTCTATTGTTAAAAAATACTTTTTATGATAATATAATAAATGTAAGATTTAATAATAAACTCTTTATAAGGAGGAGCAAAGAATGATAAAAAAATTACCTTATGGAATTAGTGACTATGAAAGAATAATAACAAATAACTATTACTATGTAGATAAAACAAAATACATAGAAATACTAGAAAATTTGCCACAACCATACATAATGTTTTTACGCCCAAGAAAGTTTGGAAAAACTTTATTTACTAGTACAATAGAGAATTATTATGACATAAAAAAGAAAGATAAGTTTGAAGAATTATATAAAGACACATATATAGGTAAACATCCAACAGAGTTAAAAAATAGTTATCATATATTAAGATTTAACTTTTCAGAAATAGATACAAGTGATGAAGAAACAACAATGAGAGGTTTCAAAAGTAAAACAATTTCTTCAATAAGATATTTTATACAAAAATATAATTTAGATTTTTATATAAATGAAAATGAGGATGCAGAAAATATATTAGATAATTTGATAAAAGCTTTTAGCATCCAAAAGTCAAATGAAAAAATATATGCAATAATAGATGAATACGACCATTTTGCAAATGAGCTATTAGGATTTAATACAGATAAGTTTAAAAGCTTGGTATCAAAAAACGGTAAAGTAAGAAAATGGTATGAGGTGCTAAAAGAAGGTACAGAAACTGTAATAGATAGAATATTTATTACTGGTGTAGCACCAATTACTTTGGACAGTTTAACTTCTGGGTTTAATATTGGAACAGATAAAACACAAGATGCAAAATTAAATGAAATGTTAGGATTTACAGAAGAAGAACTTATAGAATTAATGAATAATCAAGAAATTTCTACAGAGGAACAATCTAAGCTATTGCCTATAATGAAAGAATATTATGATGGATATAAATTTTCATTAAATGGTAAAGAAAAAATATATAATTCTAATATGTGTTTATACTTTTTGAACGAGTATCTAGAAAATAAGGATTTACCAAGAAATTTAGTAGATGTAAATATAGCAAGTGATTACAGTAAAATAGGCAAAATGCTAGATTTGTGCAAGGGAGAAAAACGAGCTGAAATAATAGAAAAAACAGTTTCAGGTGAAGGCATATTGGCTGAAATAACTCAAAAGTTTAATCCATCAATGGAATTCACAGACACTGACCTAGTATCGATGTTATATTATTTGGGGTATTTAACAATATCAAATGAAAAATTAGGAAAGTCTGAATTGAAAATACCAAATAAAGTTATGAGAGAAATATATTCGGAATATTTCATGAAATTAATTGATGAAAAAGCAAAAATGCAAATAGATAATGACGAATATAATCAAGTTTTAGAAGAACTAGCATTAGAAGGAAAAATAGACAAAATAATAGAGATATTACAAAAATATTTAAAAAATCTATCAAATAGAGATTATCAAAGATTTGATGAAAAATATATCAAATTAATATTTTACTGTATATCAATGAATCTAAAAATATACACAGTAAAGTCAGAGCTAGAAGTTCAAAGAGAATATCCAGACATACTTTTAGTGCCAAGAGATAGAACTAAAGGCTATAATGCAGTAATGATAGAATTTAAGTATTTGAAAAAGGATGAGGGAAGCAAACTAAAAGAAAAACAAAAAGAAGCAAAAGAGCAAATACTTAAATATAGTAATTATAATGAAATAAAAGATATAGAAAAGTTGAACAAATATACAGTTGTTGCAGTTAATGATAAAGTGTATGTAGAAAAAATATAGTGTCAAGTGGGGACGATGACTAGTGTCAATGGGGACGTGCTTTTTTGACACTTACGTGTCAAAAACATAGTTATTTAATTCGGTTTGTCATATTTTGTAGAAAAATGTTTTATGCACTAAAATATTAAAATTGACAACCAGTTTGATAAAGAAATTAGTTGAAAAAATAGCTTCAAAAATATATAATTAAGAAAAAGCAAGGAGTAAAAAATGATAACAAAAATCGCTGAAACCCTTGGGGCTGTATATATATATATATATATATATCGTAGGGTTTAATAGAATAAACTTATGTAAACATAGTAAAGCTATGTGTTTTAAGCGAACGTAAAAATTCGCTTAAAATGCATAGCTTATTTTGGCTTTGTGCCAAAAGATGATGAAATATTCAAATACAAGAAAGTGTCAAAAATGGGTGTCCATATTGACAAAATGGGGGGAGATTTAAATAATGAAAAAATTAAATAAAAAACAAAAGCTAATAATTTTAATATCAATAATAACAATAATAGTTATTATTGGAATAATAATTGGTGCAAATATAATGAGAACCAATATAGCAAATGGTAATTTTAATTCATCTAATGGAAGTTCGAACAATGGAAATTTATTACCAGAATACATTAAAAAAGGGATAACATTAGGAGGAGTTACAGGAACATTAGAAAGTTTAGACACATCAGATGCAACAGCTACTGCAGAGGATATATCATGGGGAAAAACAGCATATGTTAAAGGAGAAAAAATAACAGGAACATATTTAACATTAGGAATGCTTGAAATAGGTGACTATGTAGCATATACGCCAGATAGTGCAGGAACTTATACAAAACTAACACAGGCAAATACTGGAAGTTCAAACACATCAGACGACTCAATTGCTCAAGAAGATTTAAATTGGAGAGTTTTAAGCATAAATGATGACGGAACAGTTGATTTAATAAGTGATACACCAACTAGTCAAAGTATATACTTGCAAGGATCAACTGGTTACAATAATGGTGTATACTTGCTAAACGATGTAGCAGCAAGTTTATATAGTAATAAGAGTTTAGGAGTAACTGCAAGAAGCTTAACAATAGAAGATATAGAAAAAGGAATGAATGAAAGTGGATTAGATTATGTACACAGCTACAACAATGGATATAAAACTGTAGGCGAAACAGCAACTTATACAAGTGCAAGTTATAGATATTATCCAAACTTATATGCACAAGAAAACGGCTCAGGAATAGATACAGATACAATAAAAACAGATGGAATAAAACAAAGTGATAATTATTATGATAGTCCAACTACAGAGACATTTAGTCATGCAAATTCATCTCTAACAGTAACACAAACATATTACTATAGGTCAATGAACAGTAGCTATTACAAAAACAGCACATTTTACAATTTGGTACATTCTGGAAACACATATTGGCTTGCGTCGCGCTATGTTAATGCTGGCTCAACTTATGCGCACTTCGGGCTTCGCTTTGTTGACGGCAGCTTCTTCGACGGTTGCGGCTTGTTCTACTCGGACAGTGACACGCGCGGATACGGCCGTCGTTTGCGCGCAGTAGTTTCTCTAAAATCTAATATCAAATTGGGTTCCGGAGATGGAAGTTTTGATACTCCATATCAATTTGCAGATTAGCCGGAAATTGAGTTAAAAGCGGCTTGTAAGGCCTTAGGTCTTACAGCCGTCCGTATATTGTTTGTCAAATGAGACGGTTCTAAATGACAACTCCACAAGTGTAAAATAAGCAACCGAACCAGCAAACACAATCAAGCAACACACTTATAACCCAACATACATATGTCAAAATAAGAAATACCAAGACTTTAAGTAGTCTTGGTATTTTTGATTTTCGACCATTTGTCGAATTTTGTCGAAAAGTTTTTGTCAAATTCTAGAAAAAATATTGACACAATATGGAAAATAATGTAAAATAAAAATCATATAAAAAATTAGCCTATTAATCTATTTAAGGAATTAATGGGGAATAGGGGCAACATCAAAAGGAAAGGAGGTAAATTAGTAACTAAAGAAAAAATGATTAATTTACTAATTTATTTAAAATTAAAAAAAATTGTATTAAAATATGTTGCAATAATATAAAAAAGTATTGAAAAAACATCAACAATTTGATACAATAGAAAGGAATAATAAATGTCAAATAATAATGAAGATGCCCCACTTTTAGATGATTACGTATTTAAACGTACATTTACACGAGATGATCCAAACGGAATATTAAGAGATTTTTTAGAAGCAATATTAAAAATCAAATTAAAAAATGTGCAAGTGCTAAATGCAGAAATTCCAAAAGATATATTAAATGAAAAGGGTAGCGTGCTTGATATAAGAGCTGAACTTGATAATAAAAGAATTGTGGACATAGAGATGCAAGTAAAGGATCAAGGAAATATCTCAAAGCGTAGTACAGTGTATATGAGCAAAAATATTGCTACTCAAATAAAAACAAGTGAAGACTACAAAGGCTTAAAGCCATCAATAGTAATAAATATTTTGAATTTTAACTGTTATAAGAGAAATAGCTATCATTCAATAGCACATATGAAATTTGAAAAGACAAGAAAAGAAGAATACGTTGATTTGGGATATAAACAAGAAGATGAAATAGCAACAGATGTATTAGAGATGCATTTCATAGAATTACCAAAGTTTTTAAAGAAGAATCCTGAAATAAAGACCAAGCTAGATGAGTGGCTATGGCTTATATTAGGAAGGGAGGATAAAGTAGAGATGTCAAAGTTAGATAATCCAGAAGTAAAAAAAGCGATGAAGTTGGTAGATGAAATAATGTCAGACCCAAAAGAAAGAGAAATAATCGAAGCAAGAGCAATGGCAAAGTTTAACTATGACACGGGAGTAGCATATGCAAAAGAACAAGGAATAAAAGAGCGGAAAAAAACAGCGGGATAGATGACGGCAGAAAAGCCGAGAAAAAAGAAAATGCTAAAAGAATGAAAGAATTAAAAATGTCAAATGAGCAAATATGTCAAATTTTAAACATAACAAAGGAAGAACTAAAGAAGCTAATAAAAGAATAATTAAGTGTTGTCAAACGGGACGGTTCTAAATGACACTATTTTGTGTCAATTAGAACCGTCCCGTTTGACACTCGCCCTACAAAAACAAGCTTAAATAACGCGTGTTCCATCGCCAATTTTTTTTCCTAATCTATTGTTAAAACCCACATTTTATGATAATATAATAAAAAATTAATAAGCTTAGGAGGAAGCAAGAATGTCTAATAATAACAGCAGTTTAAGCAGTAGCCAAAATAGTTCATTTACAATAGATTTGGACAAGATAGAGAATAAAGAAGCAAAGGAAGCTCTAGCACAAAAGGTACTAAATAAGGTAAAAGATGGCCAAACCATAGGCTTTGGCTCTGGTACAACTTCGTATATTACGGCTGTAAAAATAGGTGAAAAGGTGCAAAAAGAGCATTTGAACATTACTGCAGTACCAACTTCAAATGAAATACAAAAAGTATGTGAGCATTATGGCATTAAAATTGGTAATTTAATTGAAAACGAACTTGACTGGGCTTTTGATGGCGCAGATGAGGCAGAGTTTACAAATAAATGGCTTATAAAGGGCAAGGGTAAAGCTATGTTTAAAGAAAAGCTAAATATTATAGCCTCTCCAATAACATACATTTTGGTGGATAATACAAAGATGGTGGACTATTTGGGGCAAAAATGCAAAGTTCCAATAGAGGTATTTCCACAAGCATTAAAATATGTATCAAAGGAGCTAGAAAAGCTTGGCGCAACAGAAATAACATATAGAGGTTTTACAGAAAATAATAATGGCATTCTAGACGTCAAGTTTGATAAAATAGAAAAAAGATTAGAAAAGCAAGTAAAATCAATCACTGGAGTGATTGAGTCAGGACTATTTTTGGAGTACAAAAATATAGAAATTATATCAGAAACTGATGACTTTAAATAAAAAAATATAAAATACAAGTATATCATTTTAAATGCAAATACTTGTATTTTTTTGCATTTTTTGATAATATATGAAAAAACAAATATTATGGAGGCAAGAATGAAAAAAATACTCTTTTCAGCTTTTTCCCTAGATGTAGGAGGAATTGAAACAGCGCTAATTACATTGCTTAAATATTTAGTAAAAGACTATGATATTACATTAGTGCTAGAAAGCAAGCAAGGGGTGTTTTTGAATGATTTACCAAAAGAAATTAAAGTTATTACATACACACCAAGTAGTATAAAATTTAGTCCACTTAGAAAAGCAATTAATTTGTTTAAGCAACTAAATTTTAAGCTAAAATACAAAAATAAATTTGATTTTTCTGCAGATTTTGCTACATACAGTTTGCCTTCATCTTTTGTGGCAAGAGTTGCTAGCAAAAATAGTGCAATATGGATACACAACAATTATATGAATTTTTATGATAATAACATAAAACAATATAGAAATTTTTTCAAAAGCCTAAAAGTACAAGATTTTAAAAAAATAGTTTTTGTGTCTGATATAGACAAAAAAGTGTTTATAGCACAATTTCCAGAGTTAACAAAACGAGCTTTGGTGTGCAATAATTTAATTGATTATAAAAGAATTCAAAAGCTAGCCAATGAAAAAATTCCTGATGAAGATTTAAAAAAGATTTTTGGTGAAAATTACTTAGAAAATAAGGCTAAACTTGATTTAAATAAATCTATAAAAAATGCTAAAGCACAGAGCAAACAAAAAATTGATGTGAAAAAAAATGAACCAATTTTTTTAAACGTAGGCAGACATGATGAAAAACAAAAAAGATTGTCAAGAATAATTGAAGCTACAGAAAAATTAAATAAAAATGGATTTGAATTTAAAGTAGTATTAGTTGGAAAAGGCACAAACACAAAAGATTATGAAAAGATTATAAAAGAGAAAAATTTAAATAATATAATAATGCTGGGGGCAAAAAAGAATCCTTATCCATATTTTAAATTAAGTGATTGCTTTTTACTTTCATCACAATTTGAAGGATATCCTGTTGTTTTTGTGGAGTCAGAAATACTTGGTTTACCTATAATTACAACAGATGTTTCAGACAGCAAAAAAGATATTGATGGAAAGTATGGACAAGTTGTTGAAAACTCTGAAAAAGGCGTATACAGAGGAATGAAAAATTTCTTAGAAAAGGGTCTAAAAACAGAAAAATTTGACCCAGAAAAGTTTAATCAAGAAATAACTAAAAAAGTTAAAAAAATTATTGAGTCTTAAAATATGTATAAAAAAACTGAAATGAAATGTGCTGTTAAAAGCCAAAAACTGCAATTAAATAAAAAGAAAGGAATATGCAATGCCACAAATAAGTATCATTATAACTGCATATAATGCTGAAAAAACAATTGAAAAATGTTTAAATTCAATATTAGACACTAAGTATAATGATTATGAAATTATACTTGTTAATGATGGATCTACAGATAATACAGATGGCATTGTTCAGCTTTTTGCATCAGACAAGATAAGGTATTTTTCTAAGCCTAACACAGGTGTTGCAGATTCAAGAAATTTTGGCATAGAAAAAGCAAATGGAGACTATATTGCTTTTGTAGATAGCGATGACTATGTTTCTAGCAATTACTTTGAAAATATTGATAGTTATATGCAAGAAGGTATAGATATAATAAAAAGAAAAGGAATTATTTTAAGCAATACATTGCCACAAACTAAAATAGAAGGGGCAACTTTTGAAATTACTACAGGTGAAGATGCATTTAATAAATTGTGCTTTACAGACAAATATTTAGACACATTATGGTCTTACATTATAAAAAAGAGTTTGTTTACAGAGCTTAATTTTAAGTTTGAAAAAGGCAGATATCACGAAGATTTTGGCTTGCTTCCATTACTTATATTAAAAGCAAATAAAGTTGTTTCGCTACCTGACTATGTTTATTATTATGTTCAATCAGAAAATAGCATAATGAGAGAGCAAGATTTATCTAAAACTATAAAAAAAGCTCAAGATGCGCTTTACCATTATGACAATATTTTAAGTACAATAGAAACTTACAATTTGAGTGAAGTAACCAAAGAAAATGTAGGTATATACCTTACAAATGCAATTTTGCTAAAAATAAAAGAATTTGATTTAATAAGTACAAATTTTAACGAGAAAAGCAAAATGAATAAAGATGATGTGGAAGATACTGCAAACAGTATAGAAGATAAAATCGAAAATGAAAGCTTAAAAGAACAGTATAAAAAGGCTGAAAATTGGTATATTAAAGAACTTAAAAAAAGAAAAATATACAAAAACATAAAAGCAAGAAATTTAAAACAATTAATAAAAAAAATAATTTTATTTACTAATATAAAATTGTACAAAATTTTTGCTTTTGTTTAAGCAATTTATCTTAAATTAAAGGAGACAAATACAAAATGCCAAAAGTTAGCGTTATAGTTCCAGTTTACAATGTGGAAAAATATATAACTAGATGTTTAACTTCGTTAATAAATCAAACATTGGACGACCTAGAAATAATATTGGTAAATGACGGTTCACAGGATAATTCGGAGCAAATTATAAGACAATTTAAAAAAGAACATAGTAACATTATATATGTTACAAAGGAAAATGGAGGCCTTTCTAGTGCAAGAAATTTTGGCCTTATTTATGCAACTGGCGAATATGTTGCCTTTTTGGACTCGGATGACTATGTAGATAGAACCACTTATCAAAAAATGTATGAAAAGGCTAAAGCTACAAATAGTGATTATGTTGAATGTGACTTTATTTGGCAATATCCTGACCATCAAAAAATAGATACAGGTTTTAGATACAAAGATAAAAAAGAAATGTTTGAAAAGGCCAGAGTAGTTGCTTGGAATAAATTAATTAAAAGAGATATTATAATAAATAACAAACTTGAATTTCCAGTTGGCTTATACTATGAGGATATAGAATTTTTTTACAAATTAATTCCATATATAAATAGTTTTGAATTTGTGGAAGAACCACTTATATACTATGTGCAAAGAGAGGGCTCAATAGTAAACAAGCAGGGAGCTAAAACAAAGCAAATTTTTACTGTACTCGATAATGTTATAGATTATTATAAAAGAATAGGGTTATATAATGAATATGAAACTCAAATAGAGTACACTTGCGCTAGACTTTTACTATGCAGTTCACTAAAAAGGATGATACAAATTCCAGACAAGCTTACAAGGCAATTGCTTTTGCAGGAAACTTGGCAAAACTTAAACGCCAAATTTCCTAATTGGAAACAAAATGCATTACTTAAGAAAAATAACACAGTAAATGGAATATTTATGAAAACAATGAATAATACCACATTTAAAATTTACACAAAAGTGCTAAGGCTTTTTTGGAGATAACTGGGGTTGTCAGTTGGGACGGTTCTAATTGACACAGAATAGTGTCAAACAGAACCGTCCCAACTGACAACCCCAACCGAAAACAACCAACAACCCAAATTAGATATAAAAGGAAACGTAACAATGACTAAAATAAAGAATTTCAAAATTGAATACATAGTATATTTGTACATAATACTTTGCCCTATATTAGATATAGCAAGTTACTTATTTAGAAATGCATTTGATACGCAAATTTCAGTGTCAACATTTTTAAGACCAATTATTCCTATTGTACTTGCAATATACATATTTATAAAGGCAAATAAAAAGAATAAACTAATTTTAATAGGAATTGCTGCCGTATATTTAATTTATGGAGTGGTACATTTACTTGTAACAAATACTTTTATTACGGGGTGTTCATATGGCGATAGTAAGCAAGAGCTACAATATGTAATAAACTACACTTTTTTGGTGTTTAATCTTGTGGTTTTTTACTATTTATTTAAAAATTCTAATGTTTTAAACTTACAAATTGCCATTTTAGTTATGTGTGCTATTTACATTGTAAGTATTTATTTAGCCATACTAACTGGTACGTCATCTTATACATATGCAGAAGAGCAAATAGGTTACAAAGGTTGGATAGAGTCGGGCAATAGCCTAAGTGCAATACTTTGCATTTCTACATTTTTAATATTACCATTAATAAAAAACAAAAAATACAGAATACCAACAATTATAATTTTAATTTTGATAGGAGTATATTTGGTAGCTCTAATTGGTACAAGAGTAGGGCTAATAGGTTTCTTTTTGGCAGTAGCAGTATTTGTTGCAATAGAAGTTATTTTTAGCAAAAACAAAGTCGCAATAGTAGGTCTTATAATACTTGCAATTGGAGTAATTACAGTGGGGTTAGTAGGTTCAAATACCTTAAAAAGAAGGGCTCAAATGGATGAGTCGCAATACCAGATTATTGATGAGGCAACAGGTGAAGTAGGCAACATGACTGGAGATATGCTAAAAATAAAAAATGACATATTAAATGGAACATTACAAACAGGCTTTATGTCTGAGGCACAACAAGAAGCGGTGCTTGACCTATATAATTTTGCTGTAAAACACAATTTAGCAGGTAATGATACAAGAACACAACAGCTAGTTTACAATTTTTACTTAGTGCTAGAGCAAAAAAGCATACTTGGCATAATTTTTGGAAATGGTTTTGAAACAAATTTTAGAGAAATGATAATGGAAAATGAGCTAGCAAGCTTGTTATTCAACTTTGGTATTATAGGTTTTGCTTTATATGCAGGTCCATTTTTAGCAATTTTAATTTACTCTTTATTTAATGTTATAAAAAAGCTAAAATCAAAGCAAAAACTAAACACATCATATTTAATGTCAATTGCAGGATTAGGACTAATATTTACATTATCATATTTATCTGGCTACATATTTTTTAATTCATCACTAATTGCTGTGATATCAGTAGTCAGCATGATTATAATTAAGAACTTTGAATTTTTAGAAAAAACAAAAGTTGATTAAGCATAAACAAAATAGAATACGAGGTGATAATTTGAAAAAGATAATATTTGGAATAACAAGTCTTACAATAGGTGGAGCAGAAAGAGTGCTTGTAGATTTGGCAAATAGGCTATCAGAAGAATACAGTGTAACCATATTTACAATATATGATGGTGGAGAATTAAAAAAAGAACTAAACAAAAACATAAAAATAATAGCGTTATATAGAAAGCCATATAAAGAGTTAACAAAAATTGAAAAATTAAAAGCATCACTAAAACTTATACTATATAAGAAAAAAATATATGAGGCAATAATGAAAAGAGGTTTTGATGCTGAAATAGCCTTTTTAGAGGGCCCTGTTACAAGGCTTTTTGCTACAAATATAAATAGAAAAACTTCAAGTGAAAGAGCAAAAAATAAGCAAGAGCCAGAGAACAATGAAACTTTAAGATTAAGTGACATAAAAAAGACAAATACCAAAATTGCTTGGATACATAATGACATTTCAAAAGTATATGGAAATGGGTTGAAGGCAAAAATAAAAAATTTCGTTGATGGCATAGCTTATAAAAAATATGACAAACTTGTATTTGTAAGTGAGGAAAATCAAAAAGATTTTAACAAAGAATACAAATGGGCAAAAGAGCAAAATGAAACATTAATACGTAATTATATAGATTATAAAAAAGTTTTAAAAAAGGCAGATGAACATGTAGATTTGCCATATGATAGCAAAGAAATAAATTTGCTTACAGTATGCAGATTGGTTGAACAAAAGGCACTGGACAGATTTATAAAAGTACAAAAAGCTCTTGAAAATAATGGCATACACACAAAAATATATATAGTTGGCGATGGTGAGCAAAGATATAATTTACAAAAACAAATAGATTCCGATGGTTTAACAGATAGATTTATATTGCTAGGACAAAAAGAAAACCCATATCCATACATAAAATATTGCGATTATTTTTGCTTACTTTCATATTATGAAGGCTATGGAATGGTACTTGAAGAAGCTAAAATTTTAAACAAGCCAATTATTTTGACAAACACAGCTGCAAAAGAATGTGCAAAAGGTTATGATAAAGCTATAGTTTTAGATAATAATTTTGAAAGTATAGTTAAGGGCTTAGAAAAAGAGCTAAAGAGTGACAATGTAAAATATCTAGAAAACAGCTATAATACAGGTGTTAGTCAAAATGACACAAATAGTTCAATTCAAAGAGTAAATGAAGAAATACAAGAAAAAATCATAAGAAAAATAAAAAATATACTTTAAAATATATATTCTGCAGAAATTTGCCAAACATAACTTAAAATATACTAAAAATCATTAAATTTAAAGTATATAAGTAGAAATTTAGGAGAAAAAAATGAAAATATCAATACTTACACCAGCATACAATAGAGGAGATAAATTAAATAAATTGTATACAAGTATATTAGTAAATAATAATTCAAATGTAGATATAGAATGGTTGGTAATGGACGACGGCTCAACAGATAAAACAAAATACATAATTACAAATTTCATTAAGCAAAATATAATTGACATAAAATATTATTACCAAGAGAATTCTGGAAAAATGGCAGCATTAAATAATTTAGTGAAATATGCAACAGGAGATGTAATTATAGAATGTGACTCTGATGATTATTTTACAGTGGGGGCATTTGATACAATTGAAAAATATGAAAGCGTACTTACAGATGAAATATATGCATTAGTTTTTCTTAAATATGATCAAAATGGCAATAACATGGGAAATAATTTTCCAGAAAATTTGCACAGAAGTGATATGTTTAGTTTGTATTTTAGGGAAAATATAACAGGTGAAAAAGCATTGGCTTTTAATAGTAATATTCGAAAAAAGTTTTCATATAAACTAGAAGCAGACGAAAAATTTGTTACAGAATCTAGAATGTATCATCAAATGGACTTAGAATATGATGTAATATGCATAAATGAGCCAATTATGGTATGTGAGTACCAAAAGGATGGATATTCAAAAAATATACAAAAAGTGTTTAAAGAAAATCCACTTGGATATTATGAATATTTTAGAGAAATACTAGAAATGGACTTAAGCGGAGTTACTTTAAAGAAAAAGTTTTACATATATAAGCATTATATTTTGTTCTCTATTTTGGCGGAAAGAGACCATGCTATAAAAAATGTAACAGGAGTATTAAACAAAATAATTGTGGCAATAATGTGGATACCGGGGTTAATAAAGACTAAATTAACATTTAAAGAAACAGATAATACAAAAGAGAACAACAAAAAAAATAAAGCTAAAAAAGAAAAAAAGAAAAACAAGTCAAATTTTGACAAGAACTAGTTTTTATATTATTATATATGCAGAAAAATTTGTTATTTAAAATATTGGTAATTATGTTAAAAGAGTAATAGGAACTCTAAAAATCCTAAATATAAGACAAGGAAGAAATAAAAAATGCAAAAAGATAATGAAAACAGAATAATAGTAGAACATGTATACAAAACATTTGACGTGTATTTGGACAAAGCAAATAGCTTAAAAGAAAAACTATTATTTTGGAAAAGAAATAGAAAAGAAACAAGAGAAGTATTAAAGGATATAAATTTAACTATAAAAAATGGCGAGGCAGTTGCACTAATTGGTGTTAATGGAAGCGGAAAGTCTACTTTACTTAAGCTTATGACAAAAATTATTTATCCTAACAAAGGAAAAATAATTACAAATGGCAAATTAACATCACTTTTAGAGCTTGGTGCAGGCTTTCATCCAGACTTTTCAGGTAGGGAAAATATATATTTTAATGCTTCTATATTTGGTTTAACTAAAAAAGAAATAGATAATAGACTTGACCAAATTATAGAATTTTCTGAGCTTGGAAGCTACATAGATAACCCTGTAAGAACTTATTCATCAGGTATGTATATGAGACTAGCATTTTCTGTTGCAATAAATGTTGATGCAGATATTCTTTTGGTTGATGAAATTTTATCTGTTGGTGACCAACATTTCCAAGAAAAATGTTTAGCAAAAATGAAAGAACTAAAAGCAGAGGGCAAAACAATGGTATTTGTAACACACAGCTTGGGCTCTGCAAGAGAACTTTGTGATAGAGCAGTTTGGCTAAACAAAGGTGTTATACAAATGGACGGAAAAACTGATGAAGTAATTGATGAATATATAAAAGAAACAACTTAAAAGGCGCAAAATTTCATAAATATAAATTAAAATAATAAAACTCAAAAGGAGCTTCTAATGAACGTATTTAAAAAATTATATGATTATAGAGAAATGCTAAAAACTAGCATAAAAAAAGACATAGGTGGCAAATACAAAAACTCATTTTTAGGAGTGCTTTGGTCATTTGTAAACCCACTACTTCAAATTATAGTATATGCAATAATATTTCCACTTATTATGAAAAGTGACATACCAAATTATGTGGTATTTATGGTTTGCGGTTTAATACCTTGGAACTATTTTTCAACTGTAATAAATAGGTCATCATTTACCATGATAGAAAACGGCAACATTATTAAAAAAGTATATTTTCCAAGAGAAATACTACCTATTTCAGTTGTAACTAGTGAGACAGTTACATTTTTAATATCTTCAATATTAATACTACTATTTACATTAGGATATGGACTAGGACTAACAATAAACATACTATTTTATCCATTAGTATTATTGGTACAATATGTGCTTTTACTTGGAATTTCACTAATAGTTTCAAGTGTTACAGTATATTTTAGAGATTTGCAACACTTTATTGGTGTACTTTTGCAGTTATTCTTTTATGCAACACCAATTGTTTATGCAGTAGATGTTATACCAGCAAATTTTCAGTGGATATTAAAGTTTAACCCAATGACATACATAATAGAAGGTTATAGAGATATTTTTTGGGGACAAACAATGCCAGATATACCTACTTTACTTATAGTTTTAGCAATTGGAATTGTACTTTGCATAGTAGGATACCTAATATTTAATAAGCTTCAAAGGAAGTTCGCAGAGGAATTGTAGATATGTAATAATAAAAGACGTTGAAAAAGAATTGTGCTTTTGGAGAGGTAATGCAAGCAAGAAGGCCGGAGGTGTGCTTAAGTGCACACCCAAGGACCTTCGCAGCGCAGTTAAACGACGCCAAAACGCAATTATCTTTCAACTAAAAAGAAAGGAATTTAAAATGAAATTTGATTTCTCAAAAGAGCCGGGCAAAAAACTAGAAAAAATAGAATTTGAAAACATAAGTAGCATGGAGCCACTTATATCAATTGTTATGCCTTTTTACAATGATAAAGAACATATAGAGCAAACAGTAAATAGCATACTTAATCAAACTTTTCCAGCATATGAATTACTAATAATAGATGATGGCTCCAAAGATAAAGAAAGTCTAGATAAGCTAGAAGAAATTCAAAAGCTAGATAACAGAATAAAAGTATTTCACAAAGAAAATTCAGGAGCAGCGCTATCAAGAGATTATGGTGCAAGCAAGGCTTCTAAAACTTCAAAATACATAGTTTTATGTGATAGCGATGATTTACTTGATAAAACATATTTGGAAACTGCATTTTGGACATTAGAAACAAATCAAAAGGCTTCTTGGGCATATTCAGATTCTGTAGGCTTTGAAGGATTGAAATATACTTGGAATAAGTGGTTCAATTCTAAAAAAATGAAAAAAGAAAATAATTTAGTTATAACATCAATGATAAAAAAACAAGCTTTTGATGAAGTGAATGGATTTGATATAAATGAAAAAAATGTATATGAAGACTGGAACCTTTGGCTAAAACTAATTGCAAAAGGTCGTTTTCCTGTACGTATGAATTTTTATAGCTCTTGGTACAGAAGAAAAGAAAAAAGCGAGCTAAATCGTGCAAGACAAAATAATTCAAGAGCAATGGAAATAGTAAATACAACTGCCAAAACTATAAAAAAGCAAGTAAGAGCTAAACAATATCCTTTATATAATTTTGATTGGGATATTATAAAAGATGAAGTAAAATCTATTCCAAAATTGCAAAGAAAGCAAAATAATAAAATAAATTTGCTTATGATAATTCCATGGATGGTTATGGGAGGAGCGGATAAGTTCAATTTTGATTTAATTTCAAGAATTGACAAATCAAAATTTGACATAACTATAGTCTCAACTGAGCCAGCTATAAATACTTATAGACAAGCTTTTGAAGAATATGCCACAGTGTATGATTTGACTACATTTTTAGACCAAAAATATTGGCCTGCATTTATAAATTATATAATAGAAAAAAACAATATTAATATAATTTTAAATACAAATAGCGAATTTGGATATGGAGTACTTCCTTACATAAAAGCCAAATACAATAATATTCCTATTATTGATTATGTTCATATGGAAGAGTGGTACAACCGTAATGGCGGATATTCTAGAGATTCAAGCAACCTCGGTTCTATTTTGGACAAAACTTTGGTCTGCAATGAAAATAGTAGAAAAATATTAATTGACCATTTTGGCAGAAACAAAGATGAAGTAGAAACAGTTTATATTGGTGTTGATGAAAAGCATTTTGACCCAAGTAAATATAATAAAGAAAAATTAAAAGAACAATATAATCTTCCAAAAGATAAATACATAATTAGCTTTATATGTAGAATTACTGAGCAAAAAAGGCCATTTTTACTATTAGAAGTTGCAAAAAAATTAAAAGAAGTAAGAAATGATTTTTGTATATTGGTTGTTGGCGATGGCAACTTATTTAATAAAATGAAATCTACTGCTAAAAGATATGGCTTATCTAATAATATGATTTTTATGGGAAGAACAAATAAAACTGATGAAATATATGCCATAAGTGATTTAACAATAAATTGTTCTATAAAAGAAGGCTTGGCACTTACAGCGTATGAATCTTTAGCAATGGGCGTTCCTGTAGTTTCAAGTGATGTAGGGGGACAAAAAGAGCTAATTGACAAAAATACTGGTGTTATAGTTCCTTGCTTGCAAGATGAAGAAGACATTTTTGATTTTAATTATAGCAAAGAAGAAGTTCAAAATTATGTGGATAGCATAAACAAAATAATTGATAATTTAGAGGATTACAAGAAAAAATGTAGAAATAAAATATTGAATGGATTTACAATTGATCAAATGGTAAATAAAATGTCAAATATTATTGAATCTACTGCTAAAGAGCCTAACAAAGAAAAGAAAATCAGCAGCAATAATTTAGATATTTGCAAAGAGCTAATAACAAATAGATTAATAAACATAGAAGAAAAATATACTTGGGAAGCTAGAGAATATAATAGCTATTATGGCTTTTCGGCAGATAATGTAGATAACTATAAGTTTGAAATATTCAAAGATAAAATGTGGCAACACAAAGGGTACAGAGGATTTATTAGATTTTTACAAAAAACAGGAATTATGAAAGTACTTAAGAAATTAACAAATATGTAAAAAATTTAGTGAGGAAATTAGAAATGCAGAAAATAATCGGAAAATTAAAAGATAAAAACTTATACATTAGCCTATTAATTACATTAGTATTTTTTGGAATATTTGCTAAAATAGAGTTTGCTGCGGACACATATTGTACTTTAGAAAGCACTCCAAGTGAAATGGTTAGTCACTTTATGTCAATAGGTAGATTTGTAATAGCTATATGGCAAGGAGGTTTCTTTAAACTTGGCTTTAGTTTTGGCTTTATTTATATATCATCATATATACTTGCCATTTTATGCATTACACTTTCTATTTACAATTTATTTTTAGTAATAAATAAAAAAATAAATAATGGGGCAATTTGCTTTTTGGTTAGTACAGTTACCATAATAAACCCATTTACTATAGAACTATTTTTATTTATAGAAAAAGGAATATTTGGTTTAACAGTATTGCTTACTGTACTTAGTTTTGACAAATTTGTAAAATATCTTGATGGCGACAAAAAAGCACTTAAATATGTATTTATATTTATGCTTATAGCAACATTTTGTTATCAAGGTATAATAGGTTTATTTATAGCTTTATCAACAATTTATGTAGTTTTTTACTCAAAAAATGCTAAAGAATTTATAAAAAATAATGTAGTTTTGTTACTAGGATATGGAATACCTGCCATAATAAATTTATTAACAATTAGGCTATTTTTCTCAAGTGCAAGGGTTAATGGAGAAATAAATTTAGTAGAATCTTTACATAAAATAATAGATGGCTCAGTAGAAATGTTGGCAACATATACAATTTTACCAAAATACACATTTGTAATAGTTATAGCCACATTATTAGTTTTAGCAATTGTTTTATTATGTAAAAACAATAAAATAAAAATAAGTACAAAATTGCTTAAGTTTCTAGGCCTAGTATATGTACTTTTTGCTACTTTTGCTATAACAATAGTACCTCATATAATGGAAAATACTGCTTCTATATGGTTTGTACCAAGAAGTACATATCCTTTTGGAGCTATTGTAGGTATAATTTGCATTTATATTTTAGTTAATATTTTAAATAATAAAAGCAATAGTATAAACAAAAATATAAAAAGCTTAAACAAACTTCAAACAATTCAAATTCCTATTATTATAATAGGTGTGATTTGCACCATAATGTTAATTATGCAGTTATTTGAATTTAATAAAATAGAAATAAGCCATTATAACTTAAATTATATTGATAAAATGAATAGCTTAACTGTTGGCGAAGAAATTAAAAAATATGAACAAGAAACTGGTAATAAAGTCACAAAAATATGTATTTATAGTGATGAATATTTAAACAATACCTATCCAAATATATGGGCGCATAAAGATATGAATATATCAGGATTTGGTCCAGATTGGGCTATTGTAGATATGCTAAATTATTATAATAATCTTGATTTAGTTGAAGGTAAAAAGGATCCAAAAATAGAAGCAAGTTTTAAGGAACAAAACTGGGATAATTTTAGCACTGACCAGATTAAATTTGTGGGAGACACTATCCACTATTGCAGATTTTAACATGATTTTCTATTAATGTTAATAAGGAGAATTTAATGAATTTTATACAAAATTGTACAAGTAAAATAAAGAAAGATTGGAAGTTTTTTATAATACTCTTAATGAGCATAGTAGCTATAATTGCTATGGCATTTTATGCTTTGGGAGTATCTAATAAACTTTACAATACAAGTGAAAAAATAAAGGCAGATAAATATGTAGAAAATATAAAAGTGGGCACTATTGTAGAACAAAAAGTATTTTGTAATCAAAATAATTTTACGAGGGTGGATATAGATTTTGAGCCTTTTAAAGATGAATATGGAAATTTTTGTAATGTTATAATTGGCATAAAGGACGAGAATGGAAATGTAATAAAAGAAGAGAGCATTTCAAGAAATTATGTTAGAGAAAATTCAACTTATGAATTTAATTTTAAAAAGCAAAAAAATTCACAAGGAAAAGAATATACTTTGTATATTAAATACGAACCACAAAATGGTGAAGAAACTGATAAGTTTTTTGCGGTAAAATACAAGGCCGCAGAAGAGACTGATTTAGAAAGTAATGACTTAAATGCTAATGATATAGATAATGCAGAGTTAGAGGCAGATAATGCTGAAAACATCACAAATTTTACAATAGATGGACAAGAAGTAAATGGTACACTTGCAATTCAGCAATATTATTTTAATAACAATAAATTAATGTTCTTTATTTTTGCAGCTGTTATTTTGGCAGTATATGCAATAATTATAAGCATTTATTTAAGATATAAAAAGAATATAAAAGTAGAAAAAATATTTTTAGTTACTATTCCTGTAATTTGCTTATTTTACATAATTGCAATGCCAACTATCAAAAACCATGATGAACTATATCATTGGTATAGGTCATATGAGGTATCTATAGGCAGGTTTATGGAAGGCATTGATGGAGATAATTTGGGTACAGTTATGCCACAAAGTGTAGCAAATATTGCAACAGATGATTGGACAAGTATAACATATGGTAAAGTAAAAGAAGATTTAGGTATGACTTTAGATAAAGAAAATACATCACAATTATATTCTGAAACGTCTGCCGTATATTCTTTTGTACAATATATTCCTCAAGCAATAGGCATATTTATAACAAGATTATTTACAGACAAAGTGCTTTTAATTGCTTACGGAGGAAGAATAATGAACGCTGTTTTTTCAATTGCTTTAATATACTTTGCAATTAAGAAAATACCGTTTGGTAAAAAAATACTCCTAGCTTTATCTTTTATACCAATTGCAATAGAAGGTTTTTCATCACTTTCACCAGATGCTATGACCATATCTATGGCATTTTTCTACATAGCATATATACTTAGTTTGGCATTTGCTAAAAAAGACCACATTATAGATGGAAAGAAAATAGTTATTCTTACAGTATTATCTGTAATAATGGCAATGTGCAAAATAGTATATTTGCCTTTAATACTATTATTATTCATAATACCAAAAGAAAAGTTTAAGAGTGAGAAAAAGATAAAAGATATAATTATAGTATGCGCTTTTGCAATAATTCTTAATTTGTTATGGCTAATGGTTGCAGGAATTTATTTATCGCACTTTAGAGAAGGTGATTCTACTATACAAGTTATTAGCATATTAATGCACCCAGTTAAATACTTGCAAGATTGCTTATATACATTAAACTTAAATGGGCAAAAATATATTTATTCAATGTTTGGTGGCGAGCTTGGTTGGGGAGAACTTGTACAATTATATTCTATTGTGCCATATTGCTTAGCTTTAATATTTGTATGGATTACAATTACAGACCAAACAATAAAAAATAAATTTAAGTTGTATCAAAAAGTATGGATAGGTTTAACAGTTTTAGCAATTATAGGACTTATATTTACAAGTTTATATGTTCAATGGACAACAGTAGGAAGTGATTCTATTGCAGGAATACAAGGAAGATACTTTATTCCAATTTTGCCTTTAATTGCATTACTAATTGGAAGTCAGTTAAAAATTAAAACAGAATATAGTGAAGAAAACCCTTGCAAAACTATTGCTAGCATAGGAGTAGTATTGCAAATATGGGCAGTTCTTGCAATTGTAATTTGTCATTTATAGTTTTATAAACGTAAATTTAATGAGGGGAGCTAGATGTTAAAAAACATGAAATTAATAAAAAATACAATTAATTCAAACAAAAAAATACTATTTATAGTATTTATATTAATTATATTAGTCATTGATGTAGTTATGTATAGTAATTTTATATATAATGAAAGAAGCTATTATACAGAAAATTACTTATCTTATGACAGAAGCCTAAAAAATGATGAAAGCGCTGAATCAGCAAGTAACGAGCAAAATGAAGAACCTTCAAGCACTAACTTAGATGGCAAAGTAGAAGTAGTGCAAAGTTTTGTCTCTACAAGAAATAATTTAGAAGCCATTGCAATAGGGTTTGACAAATCTTTTAGAACTTATAGCAAAGACCCAATAAATATAAAAATAATCGACAAAGAAAATAACACAACAATTGCTGAGTATAATAGCATTTATGACGAGCCCGTTCAATCTGATACTAAATATAAATTTGCTTTTGATAAACAACCAAATTCAAAAGATAAAGAATATGAAATAGTTGTAACATATGAAAATGGAAGCAGTACAAACCCTGTTTTATATAATACTACAAAAACTTATGAAAATGGTACTTTTACAATAAATGGAGTAGAACAAAGCGGAAGTTTAAGTTTTGAAATTTATTATTATAGTAGATATGCAAATATTATTTTTACAGTAGCTTTAATTGGAGTAACAATTGTAGCAATAGTGGCACTTTACTTACTAATGTTTAAAGAGTTTAAATTTGAAAAATTATTTATTTGCACAACTTTAGTTTTGGGACTAGCATATGTGTTTGTAGTTCCTATGTATAGAGGTCATGATGAACATGCACATTTCTTTAGGGCGTATGAAATTTCAACTGGAATTTTTAATACGCCAATCATAGATGAACATTCTATAACAACTATTCCAGCAGCCTTTAGTGATGTTTTGCATGAAGATTATAATATTGAAGAAAGATACTTAAATGCTACTTATTATGATGATATAATAAGGTCAGCAGATGTAGAAGTAGATGAAGAAAACGCCATAACTGTTGGTGGAGAATATATGGCAGTTTATTCACCACTTCCATATTTGCCTCAAGCACTAACTATAAGAATAGTGTCATTATTTACAAATAATTTGTTAATTATGTTTTATATAACAAGAATAGTAAATTTACTTGTTTCAGTATTTTTACTATACTTGGCAATAAAAATAATACCATTTGGAAAAAATATAATATTCTTTATAGCAATAATTCCAACTACTTTGTCGCAAATAGCGTCAGTATCGCCAGATGCACTAACTATAACTTCAAGCATATTGTTTATTACATATTTACTTAAACTTATATTTGGCAAAGAAAAAATTACTATAAAAAATATTGTAGTTCTCTCAGTTATTGGAGTAGTTTTGGGACTATGCAAAATAGTATATGTGCCATTTGCACTTTTAACTTTGCTTATACCAAAAGAAAAATATAGCAAAAAGCGTGATAGAGTACTTATGTGCGTGCTAGCAGTAGCCTTACCTATTATAGCAAACCTAGCTTGGTTAGGAGTTGCATCAACACATTTAAGCTTAATAGACAACAATAAATCTGATGCACAAAAATTAAATATTTTATCTAATCCAATAGAATATTTAAGAATATGTTTCTATACTTTATATCATGATTTTGACTTGTATTTAATGCAATTATTTGGCGGATATATGGAACATATAGAAATGGTAAGAGTTGGCTGGATAAATGTTATTGCATATATTATAATTTTTGTGATGATTGTGTTATTTGATAAAGACATAAAAGACAAATTGGATAAAAAAATGAAAATAACAATTTCAGTTATTTTGTTTATTATATGTGGTTTAATTTATACAAGCATTTATATGCAATGGTCAACATTAAAAAATTATTATATAAATGGTGTTCAAGGCAGATATTTTATTGAATTATTACTACCATTTATGTTAGTATTAGGACAGAATAAGTTAGTAAAAGAAAGTGGAAAAATAAACTTGGTAAAAGTTATTTCATATGCTGGAGTTTTACTTAACACTGTTGCAATTTTAACAGCAGTAATTACGTATATTTAAAAAAATTGTAAAAGCATTATACAAATGTTGCAATATATGTTCTCGATATTTCACAAGCTGGAGCAAGCAGCGACCCGCGCCGTGAAATAGGAGAGAATGTATATTGCAACAAAGTAGAATAATAATATTACAATTTTTTAGAAAGGAAATTAGAATGGATAAAATAGCAGTATTAATACCTTGCTACAATGAAGCAAAAACAGTAGAAAAGGTTATTAAAGATTTTAAAAGAGAATTGCCAGAAGCTACAATTTATGTTTATGACAATAATTCAAAAGATGGCACAGATGAAATTGCAAGAAAAGCTGGAGCTGTTGTTAGGTATGAAAGAAAACAAGGCAAAGGCAATGTCATAAGATCAATGTTTAGAGAAATTGATGCTGAGTGCTACATTATGACAGATGGAGATGACACATACCCAGCAGAAGATGCAAGAAAAATGTGTGACTTAGTTTTAAACAAAAATGTGGATATGGTAATAGGGGACAGGCTATCTTCAACATATTTTGAAGAAAACAAAAGACCTTTTCACAATATTGGAAATGTAGCAGTAAGAGCTCTTATAAATATGATTTACAAGAGCAAAATAAGGGATGTTATGACAGGCTACAGAGCATTTAGCTACAGGTTTGTAAAAACATTTCCAGTGCTTTCTAAAGGTTTTGAAATAGAAACAGAAATGACAATTCATACACTAGACAAAAACTTAAATTGGGAAAATGTAATTATAGAATATAGAGATAGGCCAGAGGGCAGTTTTTCAAAGTTAAACACATATGCAGATGGTGCAAGAGTAATAAAAACAATTATTACTTTATATAAAAATTATAGACCTTTATCATTTTTTCTATGGATTGCTCTAATTTGTGGTATAATAGGTACAGCTTTTTTAATACCAGTTTTAATAGACTATGTAAATAGTGGTTTAGTACCAAAAATGCCTTCTTTTATGGCAAGCATATTCTTTTATATTTGCATGGTTCAGTCGTTCTTTGGAGGACTTATATTGCAAACAACCATAAACAAATCAAAGCAAGAGTTTGAAATAAAATTAAATGAATTTGAAGATAGAAAAAATAGTAAACTAGAAGCAGAAAAAAATAATTCAAAAGATAATAAAAAATAATTATTTTAATAAAAGCTTATGATAAAAAATTTAAAAATAGAAAAGGAGCTAAAATTAAACAATGAAAAAAATAACAATAATTGTACCAGCATACAACGAAGAAGAATCTTTACCATTTTTGTATGATAGACTTGAAAAATTAATGAACAGTATTGATAATTATGAATTTGAAATATTATTTGTAAATGATGGTTCAAAAGATAATACTTTAAATTTAATTAAAGAGTACAGAGAAAAAGACCCAAGAATTTCATATGTAGACTTTTCTAGAAACTTTGGAAAAGAAACAGCAATGATTGCAGGCTTAGATTATGCAACAGGTGATGCAGTTATATTTATGGATGCAGATCTTCAAGATCCACCAGAGCTAATTCCAGAAATGATTAAATATTGGGAAGAAGGATATGATGATGTATATGCACAAAGAAAGTCAAGAGCAGGCGAGAGCTTTTTAAAAAAGTTTACATCTAAAATGTATTATAGAGTTTTGCAAATGCTTACATCAGTACCAATTCAAAAGGATACGGGTGACTTTAGATTATTAGATAGAAGATGTGTAAATGCATTAAAAAAACTTAGAGAAACAGACCGTAATTCTAAATCAATGTTTAGTTGGATAGGCTACAAGAAAAAAGCAGTAATGTATGACAGAGATGCAAGAGTTGCAGGAAAAACAAAGTGGAACTACAAAAAGTTAGTAAACTTAGCAATAGATGGCATAACATCTTTTACTACATCACCACTTAGAATATCTACATACATAGCAATACCTACATTTTTAGCACTATTCATATACTTTATATATGTAATAGTTAAGTGCATAAGACTAGATGTAGCAGTACAAGCTTATCAAGCAATAATCTTGCTAGTATTGTTTTTCTCAGGTGTTCAAATATTGCTATTTGGCATAATTGGTGAATATTTAGGAAGAATATTTAATGCATCAAAAAATAGACCACTTTACTTAGTAAATGAGTATAATGGAAAAAGAGAAGAAAACGAATAAAAAATATTAAAAATTTTAAATTTATACTAATGAGAAGAAAATAAAGGGCAAATTAAACGTAGGAGGTAAGCCTTATGTGGGGAGACATTGCAATTGCATTTTTACTAGCGTTTATAACATCGTTTGTTATGGTACCATATACAATAAAGCTTGCAAAAAAAGTTGGAGCTATAGATTATCCTTCAGACAGAAGAGTAAATAAAAGACCAGTACCTAGAATTGGTGGCTTAGCGGTAATTGCAGGATTTTTGGTTTCGGCTATTTATTTAATAATAACAATGACAATTGAGGGTAATTTAGACTTAAACGGTCAAGAAAATTACAAAATGAAACTACTTGGTTTTTTGCTTGGAATAATAGTTTTGGGCATATTTGCATATGCAGATGATGTAAAGACTTTAAAACCATGGCAAAAGCTAATTGGACAAGTTTTAGCTGCATTAATTGTTTACTTTTTTGGAATAAGAATAGATACAATAAATGAAATAGTTATTCATCCAGTTTTAAATTTTATACTAACAATAGGTTGGATTGTGGGAATAACAAATGCTATTAACTTAATTGATGGATTAGATGGCTTATCTTCTGGAGTATCACTTATATCTTGCATAAGTTTACTTATAATATTTTCAACAAATGATTCTCCATTAATATCAATTATTTTAATAACAGCTTTAGCAGGAGCAATTGGTGGCTTTTTGCCATTTAACCTAAACCCAGCTAAAACGTTTATAGGGGATGTGGGAGCGCAATTTTTGGGATTTAGTTTAGCAACAATCTCAATTCTTGGAGTTGCCAAAACAGTTACACTTGTTGTATTAATTGCTCCAATACTTGTTTTAGCACTTCCTATTTTTGACACACTTTTTGCAATAATAAGAAGAATTGTAAAAGGCAAATCACTAAAAGCAGTTTTTCAAGCAGATAAAGGTCACTTACATCATAGATTGATGAAAAGGGGCTTTTCACAAAAACAAGCAGTGGCAATACTTTATGGGGCTAGTGCATCACTTGGAATGTTTGCAGTAATTTTAATAGATGATGGAATTTGGAAAGCACTATCTTTTGCATTAATTGTAATTGCAATTATTGCAATTGGATACAAAGAGCTGGTAAATTTCAAAAATGATGAAATAAAAAGTATAAAGCAAAATTACAAAGAAAAAAAGAATGCAATAAATAAAAACAAAGAAGAAAATAATGAAAGCAATAAAGAAAATATAAATAATAAAGCAAAGAAAAATAAATCAAATACTAAAAAGCAAAATAGACAAAAATAAGAGGTTTAAAAAATGGATGAAGAGAACTTAATAAGTCCAAATGTTGCAGATGAAATGGAATCTCAGCAAGAAAATGTACTTAGACCCAAAACATTAAATGAGTATATTGGACAGACAAAAGTAAAAGAAAATATGAAAGTTTATATAGAAGCGGCTAAAAAAAGGGGAGAGCCTCTTGATCACGTACTATTGTATGGACCACCTGGACTTGGTAAAACCACACTTGCAAACATAATTTCACATGAAATGAACTCAAATTTAAAAATAACATCAGGTCCTGCCATAGAAAAGCCTGGCGACCTAGCAGCACTTCTTACAAATCTTTCTGAATTTGATGTGCTTTTTATTGATGAAATACATAGATTAAACAAAAGTGTAGAAGAAATACTTTATCCTGCACTCGAAGATTTTACACTTGACATAATTATAGGAAAGGGTCCAAGTGCAAGGTCAATAAGACTTGATTTACCTAAGTTTACTCTAATAGGTGCAACTACTAGAGCAGGTGCATTAACTACACCACTTAGAGATAGATTTGGCATAGTAGAAAGACTAGATTTGTATAACGCAGAAGAACTTACCACAATTGTAAAAAGGTCTGCAAATATTTTAGAAATTGCAATAGAAAATGATGCAGCTGTGGAAATAGCTAAACGTTCAAGAGGAACACCTAGAATTGCAAATAGACTTTTAAAAAGAGTTAGAGACTATGCAGCTGTTCTTGGAAATGGCACAATCACATTAGATATTGCAAAAATAGCATTAAATAAACTAGACATAGATGATATGGGCCTAGATACAATAGATAGAAGACTTTTAACTACTATGATAGAAAAGTATAAAGGAAAACCTGTTGGAATTGAAACTTTGGCAACAACCTTAGGTGAAGAAGTAACCACTATAGAAGATGTATATGAACCATATTTAATACAAATAGGTTACATATCTAGAACGCCAAGGGGAAGAATAGCTCTTCCAGAAGCATATAAGCATTTAGGAATAGAATATAATGTGGAAAGTTAAAGAGTATAATCTAAAATTTTGAAATAAGTAATTTTTAAATTTTAGTAAAAATAAATATATTGAAAAACATAAAATCTTTAAGTATAATTATATCGTAAAATATGAAAAAGCTTATTTAAAATAAAAACTAATGAAGCTAGAATGGAGAAACAAATGAATTTAAAAGGGATATTGTATGTAGCAAGTATTATTTTATTACAAATAATATTTTTATGTAAAAAGAAGACAGAAAAAAAGCTAAACTTATTTGGAGCAATTGGAGTAAGTATTGTATTAATAATGTGTTTAAACGCATTTTTTAGTTATTGTTTGACTTTTTTCAATTTAAAGTCATCATTAACAACTTTAACACTAATAAATATAGTATTAGCAATTGGGCTAGGTTTAAGCATATCAAAAGACAGAAAGAAAAGGCCTAGTGATGTTTTGCAAAAATACAAATCAAACAAAATGGATGTTTTTGCAATAATTATAATTGGTATAGTTACAACATTTGTAGCATTTTTGAATTATGGAACAACACTTAACATCAAATATGAATCATCGGATCCATCTTGTCATTTTTTAACATCACTTAAGTTTATGAATGAAGAAAAACTTTTATCAAATTCAAAAGATGATTTATATGGAAACTTTAAATGCAGAAAGTTTGCATCATATGTAAATTCTGGACTTTTAATGAAGTGCTTTGAAGGTAAAATTGATTATATAGATAATTACAAAATATTTATGGCATTTGGTATATTCATATTATTTTTAACAGGATATTTACTATATTTTGTACTAAATCATTTTACAAAAGATGATAAAACAAAGTATTTAGCTTTAATAGTTACCATATTATGTATAATGGGATACCCATTAAATAGCTTAATTTTTGGCTTTGAATATATGAGTTTATCTTTTACAGTTATTTTAGCAATAATAGAAATCATATATTTAATTGGCAAAGGTGCAATAAATAGAACTTGGTATAGAATAATATTATTTTTACTAAACTTTGGACTATTTTGCTCTTACTTTATGTTTGTACCATTTGTATATCCTGCAGAATGGATATATTTATGCATAGTATCTTACCAAAAAGACAAAAAAATACTTACAAAAAGCAATATATTTACTTTAACTATAACATTGCTAGTACCTTTCTTTTTGGGTTACATTTATCATTTGGCACCAAGTATTTATCAAGTTTTAATAAAAGATAATGCTTTAGACGGAGATGTGCTAGCTACATCCAAAGGAATAATAGACAGTGGATTTAATGTAGGTGGTTATATTTACACAGATTTGTATTCAAACTTTATTTTACTACTTCCATTATCTTTATATGTTGTAGTAAAAAAGTTCAAAGAAAACAAATTTATGTCTATGATGTTTATATTTAATGTGTTATTTATTATAGTATTACTCATAGGCAGGGCTTTTGATAGAGTATCATATTACTATTTATCAAAAAACTATTTTACACTATGGATAATAATGTTCATACTTAACTTTAGAGCATTTATGTATCTTTACAAAAAACATAAAATATTGCCATTTGCATTAACTGGTTTGTATATAGTTATATTAATTGCTTATATAATTTTTGTTCCAACAGTATTAAAAAACGAAGAATTAAACTCACATGAAAATTTGCTTACTGTTATGGATATATATGGTGTAAATAATTATGTGATTTTTGATGTGGTGCCAGAATTTACAAATTCAGAAATAGAGTTTTTAAAAGAGGCATTAAAAAATGTACCAAATGATTCTGAATATATTTGTGCATTCAATCCTAAGGCAATTGCTTGGAGTTATCCTTTAACAGGTGAACTTTTGACAAACAGGTTAACAGAAACTGCGTGGGGTCAAACAAGAATAGATTATACATATGTTACACTAAAACAAATGTTACTTAAAGCAGATTATGCTATTTTGTTAAAACATGATTATGAATATTATTTAACAAATACAGAGACATTTAAAGATTATGATATTGTTTATGAAACAGAATTAGGAATTGTAGCAAAAAATGCAAATCCAGATAAAAGTTGGTAAAAATAAAAAATGTGGCGTTTTTATAAATTATAGAAACTTGTTATGAAAACGCTGCATTAGTTATACGAGAAAGGTATACAATTAACTATGTTAAAAACATTTTTAAAGTATGTATTAACTTTTATAATTACAATGATAATATTAATAGGATTGCTATTTTTAAGTTCATTAATACCATCAAAAAATTTGGAGAATAATGTTAGAAAATCTTCTGAATTTTTAGCACAATATGGAGAAGAACAAGAAATAGAATTTCCTTTTAGAACAGAAAGATTATTTTATTTTACTGATGCATTAATGCTAAATACAGCTTATTCAATAGATAGTAATCATCCATATGAATCAATGATGCTTGATAGAAAAAACTACATACCTGGTCAAACGCAGAATTTTCATGAAGAAATTCAAAAACACATTGGAACAAGTCCAAACTATACAGATGAATATGGGAACACTTATCAAGTATCAGAATTATATGGTCTTATGCATGGTGAAAACATAGTAGATTCTTATGAGTATACAAGATATTGGCATGGATATTTAATATTTTTAAGACCACTTTTATCCATAATGAGTATAGAGGGGATTAGAAATTTATTATTTGTTTTAACAATAATTTTAAGTTTAATTGCATTATTTTTGATTATAAAAAAGCTTAACTTTATAACCGCAATTATTTATTTGTTATCTTTTTTAGCAATAAATTTATATGTTATATGCAATTCAATGAATGAAATAACAACGTTTATAATAGCTCAAATTGCAATGATTTTTTTACTATTAAAAAACGGAAAATTTAAGAATTCTGCATCAGTATTTTTAGTTATAGGTATGTGCACAAGCTTTTTTGACTTACTTACAACACCATTAGTAACATTGGGGTTAACATTGCCAATATATGTTTTATTAAATATAAAAGAAGAAAATAAAAAACTGTATTTAGACTGTATAAAAATATGTGTGGCTTGGGTTGTAGGATATGGCTTGTTCTGGGCACTTAAATGGTTAATTACAGATATAACTTTAGGAAAACATATTTTGTCTGATGCAATAAATCAAGCATTATATAGAGCAGGTGATGTTGTTGGTGCAGGCATATTTGACATATTTAAACTTAACTTAAACAAATTAGGAAATAGTATAATTGAATATTTGTTTATATTGTTAGCAATATATGCTATTATAGGTGTATTAAAGGAAATATATTTGAAAAAACATAAAAAACAGCAAACCGAAAAAATACAAATTTTGAAAGTTTTAATATTTGTAATAATAGCAATCTTGCCATTTATATGGTATGCTGTATTAAAAAATCATTCGTATGTTCATAGTTTCTTTGTTTATAGAATTTTGATTATAACAATTTTAAATATACAAATTGCTTTTACGTTATTTATGGGATTGCAAGATAATTTGTTGAAAGAAAAAGTTCAAGGAGAGTAGTTTGAAAAGAATTACTTTTATAACTATGTGTGCTTTGGAAAGGAATTTAATATGGAAAAGGTTTTATTAATTGATGGTAACAGCATAATGAATAGAGCGTTTTATGGTATTATGGGAAATAAAATGCTAGCAACAAAAGACGGACATTACACAAATGCTATTTATGGCTTTTTGTCTATAATGTTTAAAAATATGGAAGAAGTAGAGCCTACATATATGGCAATTGCATTTGACTCAAAAACAGCGGCAGATACTAGAAAAAAGATGTATGAAGGGTACAAAAAACATAGACATGCCATGCCAAATGAGCTTGCAGAACAAATGCCAGTTATAAAAGAAGTATTGCAAGATATGAACATAAAAATAATTGAAATGGCAGACTATGAAGGAGACGACATACTTGGAACTTTAGCTAAAAAGTTTGCTCACGAAGGCAAAGATGTGTATATTCTTTCAGGAGATAGAGACTTATTTCAATTAATAGAGGACCATATTACTGTTAGAATTCCTAGAACAAAAATGGGGAAAACAGAAACAGAAATTTATACCAAAGCAAAAGTTGAAGAAGAATACGGCCTAGAGCCAATTGACCTAATTGAAGTAAAAGCACTTATGGGAGATTCATCAGATGAAATTCCAGGTGTGCCAAATGTTGGACCTAAAACTGGTACAAGCTTAATAAAACAATTTAAAACAATTGCAAATTTATATAAGGCTTTGCAAGATGGAACAGTAGATTTAACATCAAAGCTTAAGGATACATTAATAAAAAATCAAGACTTGGCAGAGCTTTCTAAAGAACTTGGAACAATAAAAACAAATGCTCCAATAAAAGAAGATTTAGAAGATGTAAAAATAGTAGAATGGGATAGAGAAAAAGTTGCAGAAATATTTAAAAAGCTTAACTTTAACAGATTTATAGAAAGATTTGGACTAGATAAAGAAATAAAGGCAAAAAAAGAAGCTATAAAAATAAATGTAATAGAAAAGAGTGTTGATGAGCTAGTTCAAGAATTGAATGAGGCAAAGATTTCTCACTTAATTTTCTATTTGGAAACAACTTCTTCAAATGATGAATCAAGAATTATAAAAAAGGACATATTAGGTATAGGTATATACGAAAAAAATGGAAATATAATATATACTAAATTAAACGGCAAAGATGATGTATTAAAACTTAAAAGCATAATGGAAAATGATATAATTGGCAAAATAAGTTACAACATAAAAGAAGATTATGTATTGCTTAAAGAATATGGAATTAATATGCAAGGCATAAAATACGATGCAGATGTTGCGTCATATATTTTAAACCCAACAAACACTAAACATAACATAAAAGACATAGCTTCGCAATATTTAGATATAGACTTAGACGACTTAATACCAAAAAAAGAAGATATGCAACTTAATATGTTTGACCAAGTAAAAGATATTTCAAACAAAGAAGAAGTTGGAGCATATGTTTATGCTTTAAATAGTTTATATTCAATAACTATGAAAAAAATGCAGGAAGATGGCTCTATAAAACTTTTTGAAGAAATAGAAATGCCATTAGTTCGAGTTCTTGGTGACATGCAATTTAATGGAATGTTTGTAGAAAAGCAAGAAATTGAAAAATTCGGAAAAGAGCTAAAAGAAAGATTAGAAAAAGTAAAAAAAGAAATTTATGATTATGCAGGAGAAGAATTTAATATAAATTCAACACAGCAACTTGGAAAAATCTTGTTTGAAAAATTAAAATTAACAGAACCAAAGAAAAATAAAAAGGGATATGCTACTGATGTGGAAACATTAGAGGGCATAAAACATGAGCATCCAATAGTAGAAAAGGTATTAGAATATAGAAGCTTAATTAAGCTAAGCTCAACATATGTAGATGGTTTAATTGCATTTATAAATCCAAAAGATAGTAGAATACATGCTGTATTTAATCAAACAATTACAGCTACAGGTAGAATAAGTTGTACAGATCCAAACCTTCAAAACTTGCCTAGCCATGAAGGAGAAGGCAAAAATATTAAAAAATCTTTCAAAGCAAAAGATGGATATGTGTATGTTGATGCAGATTATTCACAAATTGAATTAAGAGTATTGGCACATATTTCAAAAGATGAAACAATGATAAAAGCATTTAATAATGATGAAGACATACATAGAGAGGTTGCATCAAAAGTATTTGGAGTCCCAATTACAAAAGTAACAAAAGAGCAAAGATCTGATGCAAAAGCAGTAAACTTTGGCATAATATATGGAATCACTGCATTTGGCTTATCGCAACAATTAAAAATAGGAAGAAAAGAAGCACAAAACTATATAGATAATTATTTGAAAAAATATGGTGGCATAAAAGAATTCATGGAGGGTATAGTAAAAAAGGCAGAAGAAGAAGGCTTTGTCGAAACACTTTTTGGCAGAAGAAGATATGTGCCAGAATTAAAATCAAATAACTATGTTGTAAGGCAATTTGGAACTAGAGTTGCAATGAACACACCAATTCAAGGAACAGCAGCGGACATAATGAAAATAGCAATGAACAAAGTTTTCGACGGAATAAAAGATCTAGATGCAAAAGTAGTACTTCAAGTACATGATGAGCTTATACTAGAAGTAAAAGAAGAACAAAAAGAACAGGCAAAGCAAATCTTGCAAAGCAGTATGGAAAACGCAGTAAAACTAGACGTCCCACTTAAAGTAGAACTTTCAGAAGGCAAAACTTGGTTTGAGTTAAAATAAAGATTTTCTGTAATGTTTTTTTCAGTTGGGGACGGTCCTAAAACGAAAAAATTTTCATGTAGTAACGAACTTTAAATAAAAATTATATTTTTTCGATTTAGGACCGTCCCCAACTGGAAAAACATGATTGTTCCAAAACGAAAATCAAAGTTCATGATATTAAAGGAGAATCAGAAAGTGCGAAGAATAATATTAGTACTTACTTCGATAGTAATAATTTTATTGATAATATTATTAAACTTTAAAAACATACAAAAATTAATATATAGACAAGACTACGCAGAATATGTAGAAAAATATGCAAAAGAAAATAATGTTGATCCTTTGCTAATTTATGCTATAATAAAAGCAGAAAGCAATTTCGATAATGAAGCAGTATCAGGTAAAGGAGCAACAGGGCTTATGCAACTAATGGAAAATACAGCCAAAGAAGTAGCAGTAAATGAGTTTGATGAAGAAGTAACAGATGATAGTTTATGTGACCCAGATACAAACATAAAACTTGGAGTTAAATATTTTGCAGATTTACTGGAAATATTTCAAGAAGAAGCGGTTGCACTTGCTGCATATAATGCAGGTATGGGAACAGTTCAAGGCTGGATAGATGAAGGAATTATAAAGGCTGATGGCAGTGATATAGAAAATATACCATATAATGAAACAAATATGTATGTTAGAAAAATTTTAAAAGATTATGATATATATAAGAGATTGTATAGGAGGTAAATTATGTCAATTTTAGTTACAGGAGGAGCTGGATACATTGGCTCACACACAGTAGTTGAATTATTAAATGAAGGAGAAAAGGTTGTAGTAGTAGACAATTTTGTAAATAGCAAGCCTTCTGCTTTAGAGGCTATAAAAACTATTACAAAAAAGGACTTTAAATTTTATGAGTTAGATTTAAGAGATAAAGAAGGCTTAAATAAAGTATTTGATGAAAACAAAGATATAACAGCAGTAATTCATTTTGCAGGCCTTAAAGCAGTTGGAGAATCAGTAGCAAAGCCAATAGAATATTATGACAACAACATATATGGCACTTTAGTTTTGCTTGAAGTTATGAGGGCTCACAATGTAAAGAAAATAATATTTAGCTCATCTGCAACTGTTTACGGAGATCCAAAAGAAGTTCCAATAAAAGAGGACTTCCCATTATCTGCAACAAACCCATATGGACAAACTAAGTTAATGATAGAGCAAATTTTAAATGATGTATATGTATCAGATAATGAATGGAGCGTTATTTTACTTAGATATTTTAACCCTATAGGCGCACACGAAAGTGGATTAATCGGCGAAAATCCAAATGGAATACCAAATAATTTAATGCCATACATAAATCAAGTAGCTCTTGGAAAGCTTGACCACCTAAATGTATTTGGAAATGATTATCCAACACCAGATGGTACAGGTGTAAGAGATTACATACATGTTGTAGATTTAGCTAAAGGTCATTTAAAAGCATTAAAAAGAGCAGAAAAAGTTACTGGTGTTGAGGCATATAACTTAGGTACAGGAAAAGGATATTCTGTACTAGACATAGTAAAGAATTTTGAAAAGGCAACGGGGCAAAAAATAAAATATGAAATAGCACCAAGAAGACCAGGAGATATTGCCGAATGTTATGCGGACCCATCTAAAGCAGAAAAGTACTTAGGTTGGAAAGCAGAAAAAGATTTGGAACAAATGTGCAAAGATGCATGGAACTTTACACAAAAAAATAAATAAATTTTCAGTTGGGGACGGTCCTAAATCGAAAATATTGTCAAACAAATATAATATTTTTTTCGATTTAGGACCGTCCCCAACTGAAAAAATATTACAAAATTGTAATATTAAATTTGTTGAAAAATGTCGATTTTTAAAATATAATTAAATCAAACTAAATACGAAGGAGGAAATATTTATGCTAAAATCAAATGTTGCATATAGCACAAATAAAGACAGTTACAAAGCAGGACAAGAAACTGCAAAAAAGGCAGTTAAAGATTTAATGCAAACTAAAGTTGCATTTTTATATACATCAGTAGACAATGATGTGGAAAAAGTTTTAGAAGGAGCAAAATCAGAACTTGGAACGGCTCCAATCATAGGTTGTACATCTAGTTCAGGAATTATAGTACCAGATGGTTTTATTTCATCAAAAGATGGTTTCGTAGGAATTTTATCTATAGGAGATCCAGACACAACAGTAGGCGTTGCAGGTTACAAAAAGCAAAAAACAGCTAGAGAAACAGGTAGATTAGTAGCAGAGGAAGCTATGAAAAATGCTGGTTTAGACTTTGCACCAGAATACTTTTATATGGTTGCATCACCAGGAGAAGAAGAAGATTACTTAAAAGGAATTGAAGATGTTATAGGTAGAGTACCATTTTTTGGTGGCAGTAGCGCAGATAACACAGTTGAAGGCAAATGGAGCATATTTACTGGAGATTCTGTATTTTCAGATGGTGTAGCAGTTGCATTTTTCTATACAAACAAAAAAATGGCAAATGTTTATACAGGTGCTTATCATGAAACAGGTAACGCAGGTATTGTTACAAAATTAAAAGGAAAGAGAACTTTAGTTGAAATAGACGGAGTTCCAGCACTTAAAAAGTATGCATCTTGGACAGGTAAAAAATTAAAAGATATGGAAGGAAGTAAATTATTACTTCAATCTGTAACAGAACCACTTGGTGTAAAAGATCCAATTGGAGACTTAGTAGCAATTCGTCATCCTATGTCTGCAAATAAAGATTACTCTATTAATGTAGGAAATCATTTAGCTTTAAATACTGCTGTTGTTCAAATGCAAGCTAGTGTTGATGAACTTGTAAAATCAACAGGAGATACAATGAAAGAACTTAATAAAGAGATGGGACAAGATGTAGGAGCTTATCTTTTAGTTCACTGCGGAGGAAGAAAGTTAGCTATTGGGGATAGAATAGATGAAGTTGCAAAACAAATAAAGAAAGAAGCAAAAGGAGTTCCATTTATTACAATATTTACATTTGGTGAATATGGTTCAAAAGATCATGGAGCAAATACTTGTGGAGGTTTAATGCTTTCATTCACAGCGCTTGGTAAATGAAGAGATGGGGAAGACCCAAGTAGGACTACAATTTACTATAATAAGGAAAATAACACAATCAAAATTAGTGCCAAAAATCAAAATTTATTATATGGCGAAAAATCAATAGAAAATATATATGGCGAAGAATCAATTGAAAATACAAATTTATATAGAGAAAGCCTAAAAAATTTAAAGAAAGGAAAAAGGTTAGGTATGAAAAATTTAATAGGTTATGAATGGAGAGATGCATCAGACGGAAAAATTATTGAAGTAACAAACCCAGCAACAGGTGAACTTATAGACACAGTTCCAAATTGCTCTCCAGAAGATGTAAATGAGGCTGTAAGAGTAGCTGAAATAGAACAAAAGAAATGGGCAGAGGTTCCACTTCATGAAAGAGCAGATAAAATATACAAATTTATTGATTTAGTTGAAAGAGATAAAGATAAATTAGCAAAATTATTGAGTGCAGAAACTGGAAAGCCAATAAAAGAAGCAATTGCAGAAATAGCAAATGTAAAAATTGGAGCTACTGCATTTGTAGAAAGAGCAAAACATTTATACAATGAATCAATACCAGCAGGACAAGAAGCAGGTCAAGAAAAAACAATGCAAATAACAGTAAGACAACCAATTGGTGTAGTTGCAGCAATATTACCATTCAACTTCCCAAGTGACTTATTCTGTCAAAAAGTTCCACCTGCATTACTTATGGGAAATAGCATTATTGTAAAACCATCAAACTACAACCCATTAACACTTACAGAATATGTTAAATTAATGATAGAAGCAGGTGTTCCAGCAGGAACAATACAACTTCTTACAGGTGATGGTCCAACAGTAGGTCAAGAATTAGCCGCAAATCCAGGCGTACACTTAGTTTCACTAACAGGAAGTACGGCTGCCGGAATTCAAACAATGGGAACATGTTCTAAAAACTTAACACATGTAATGCTAGAACTTGGTGGAAATGATGCATTCATATTCTTAGAAGATGGAGATATGGACTTAGCTGTTAAAGAAACCATTTTAGGAAGATTATATAATGGTGGACAAGTATGTTGTGCATCAAAGAGATTCTTAATACATAATTCTAGAAAACAAGAATTTATAGATAGAATGAAAGAAGTAATATCTAACTTAAAAGTTGGTGATCCATCACAAATGGATACTGATATGGGACCACTTATAAATGTTCCAGCAGCAGAAAGAGTAGAACAATTTGTAAACAAAACAATTGAGCAAGGGGCTACTTTAGTATGTGGTGGAAAAAGAGATGGAGCATATTATTATCCAACAATATTAGATAATGTTACAAAAGACATGGACATAGCCAAAGACATGGAAGTATTTGGACCTGTAATACCAGTTATAGGATTTGATACTGAAGAAGAAGCAATTGAAATTGCTAATGGGTCTTCTTATGGACTTTGCGGATGTGTTATAACAAAAGACTATTCAAGAGGAATAAAAATAGCAAACAAACTTGAATGTGGTGGCGCAGTAGTAAATGGAACAAGCTTCTACCGTTCATTTGAAATGCCATTTGGTGGCTGGAAACATAGCGGTATTGGAAATGAAGGTGTTCTTACAACACTTCAAGAAATGAGCAGATTGAAAACAATAGTTTTGAAAAATGTATTATAAATTTTCAGTTGGGGACGGTCCTAAATCGAAAATAGTTTTTGTGAGAATTGAAATAGAAAAATGAAAAAAGTATTGACAATAAAAGGTAAAAAAAGTATAATAAGTATAGCAATTAAATTTCAATTGCTTCATCAGTATACTTAAAAAGCTAGGAGTCTAGATCCTAGCTTTTTTCACTTAATCTTTTTCATTAGACATAATTATGTATATAATGATTAAGATTAGCACTTCTTTCAAATGCTTCATCTTTAGTATACCTCCTTTCTACCATGAAAGGCACCTTTATTCTACCATAAATTACCATGGAAGTCTATAGATTTACACAAAAAAGCTACATAATTATATTATTCCATACATCACTTTCCACGCTAGTACTCTTTTTACAGCATCATTAATTGTATTTTCTTCAATTGTGCCATCTTTTACCGCTTGCAAAACTTCGTTCCTTTGATTTGCAAAGTCTGAAGATATAATTAAATCATTTCCAGCAAGCACTGCTTGAGTTGCAGCATCGCCATTTTCTACATATTGTTTAACAGCATCCATTGCTAAATCATCTGTCATAATAATTCCAGAAAAGCCTAGTTCATTTCTTAAAATATTGTGAACATTTTCTGATAAAGAAGCAGGTTTAGATTTATCCATGCATTCTACAATATTATGACTGACTAAAATAGCAGGAGCACCATTTTTTATGCCTTCCTCAAAAGGTATAAAATCTCTATTTTCAAAATTTAAATAATCTCTTTTATCTATAGCAATACCTGTATGGGTATCAACATTGTTTCCATAGCCAGGAAAATGTTTCATAACAGAAGTTATATTATCAGATTTCATTGCATTTATTATTTGATTAGTAAAATCTTTAACTTCATTTACATTTGTGCTAAATGCTCTTTTGTAAATAAAATCATTTGAACTTTCAGGTACATCTACAACAGGTGCTAAATTCATATTTATCCCTAAACTTTTTAACAAATTGCTTTTTTCATGAGAGTCTGAAATTACCGCATCCATACCGCCATTTGCATAAATTTCTCTTGGCGATTTAAAAGGAGATGCCCTAAAAGCTTTATATTGACTGACTCTTACAACAGTGCCACCTTCTTCATCAACCCCTAAAGCGAGTGGTATTTTACTGGCATTTTGACAATCTTGTACTTCTTTTTTTATAGAATTAGGCGTTTCATTTTGAAAATCTTTTCCAAATAAAATATAACCAGCAGGTTGATAGTTTTTGATTTCATTTATTACGCCTGATGAAGGGTATCTAGCCAAAAACATTTGACCAACTTTTTCTTCTAAAGTCATTTTTGAAAGCATTTCTTCTGCTTCATCATAGTATGACGAAAAAAGGTCTTCGCTTTCAGCAAAATTATTATTGGTACTATCTGTAGTAACATTAGAAACACTATTTTCTTCATTAACAGAAGTATTAACGAAGCTTCCTTGATCATTGCTATGTGGTGAAAATGTAGTGTAAAAATATCCACTTACTATAGCTAAAACTATTACTATTAAAGCAGTTACAATAATCTTTTTCTTCATAATTAAATTTCTCCTATCTCGATTTGCTAAAAGGTACTCATAGTAATGAAAGTAATTTGTTAATAATCATACCTTTCTATTTTTAAAATTTTAACATTATATGTTTAATAATACAATATGAACTGTGAATACTGATGAAAAAAATGAAACATTACATGAAAATCTTGAAAACTTATGCATAATATGGTATAAATAACTAGAAATTAAAAAAAATAAAATTAAAAAATTTCAAAAAGAAACAGGAGGTAAATTATGTTAAAAAAGATAAAAGAAGATGAATTTGAAACAGTAGTTTTAAAAAATACAAAACCTGTTATTGTAGATTTTTTCGCAACTTGGTGTGGACCATGCCAAATGCTTATGCCTGTTCTTAAAGAAATAGCAGAAGAAAGAGAAGACATAGACATAATAGAAATAGATGTTGATGAGTCTAGAGATTTAGCATATAAATATGAAATAGAGGCAGTACCTACAATGATAATATTCATAAACGGAACTGCTATAGATAGAATTGGTGGTTTTTATCCAAAAGCAGAATTAGAAGAAGTATTAAAAAGATATATATAAAGAATAATATAGCAAAAAAATGCAAATAAAAGCAAAGCTAATAAAAAAGAAAGGCAAAAATTATGAAAGGTTATGAATTAAACCCAGATAAAGAATATGTACAAAAAATAATTGAAGGTATATACAGAAAAGATGGACATTGTCCATGTAGATTAAATGTGGATGACACAACACTTTGCCCATGTGATGAATTTGTTCAAAAGCAAGTTTGCAAATGTAATTTATTTGTAAAAAGACAAAGTGAAGAAACTTATAAAAATAGTAGCACACCTAAAAAAGATTAAAAAATATTTGCAAAACTGGAAAATGAAGCTCAATAAAAATTATAATGATATAAAGTTTTGGTAACTTTAAATATTTTATTAAGGAGTAGAAAACTACAAAATTATGAAAGATATAAAAATAGCAGAAAATATAAAATATATTGGAGTAGATGATAAAACAATTGATTTGTTTGAAAATCAATACATTTTAAAAAATGGAATGTCATACAACTCATATTTAATTTTTGATGACAAAATTGTAATTATGGACACAGTAGATAAAAGAAAAACTGACGAATGGCTTAACAATTTGGAAAATGCATTAAATGGTAAAAAGCCTGACTATTTAGTTATATCTCACCTAGAGCCAGACCATTCAGGCAGTATAGGAGCTGTGCTTAAAAAATATCCTGAAATGAAAATAATATCAAATGAAAAAGTTTTTGCTTTTTTGCCTCAATTTATTGATTTTGATGAAGTTTATGCAGATTTGGACATAAATAGTGAAATGGTTGAGGATAATAATCTGCAAGAAGAAAAGATTCAAAAATGGCTAGAAGATAAAAAAGTTGTAGTAAAAGAAGGAGATACCATAAACATAGGAAGGCACACCCTTCAATTTATAATGGCACCAATGGTACATTGGCCAGAAGTAATGATGACATATGAGCAAACAGAAAAAATATTATTTTCAGCAGATGCTTTTGGAAAATTTGGAACATTAGATACAGACGAGCCTTGGATAGATGAAGCAAGAAGATATTTTATAAATATTGTAGGCAAATATGGTATCCAAGTGCAAAGTGTATTAAAAAAGGCTGCAAACCTAGAAATAAAAACAATTTGTGCATTACATGGACCAATTTTAAAAGAAAATTTAGGCTATTATATAAATTTATATGATACATGGAGCAAATATGAACCAGAAGAAGATGGCATTTTAGTAGTTTGTGGCTCTTTACATGGAAATACATTTGAGGTGGCTCAAAAATTTGCAAAAGATTTAGAAGCAAAAGGCAATACTGTCAAATTAGTAGATATTGCAAGAACTCCTGCACCAGATGTGGTCGCAGATGCTTTTAAATATTCAAAAATGTGCATAGCTTGTGCAACATATAATATGAGCATTTTTCCAGCAATGTATAATTTCTTACATTTGTTAGTTGAAAAAAATTATCAAAATAGAAAAATAGGAATTATTGAAAATGGTTCATGGGCGCCAAATGCAGCAAATGTAATAAAAGGCATGCTTGCTAATCAAAAAAATTTAGAAATAATAGAGCCAGTTGTTACTATAAGAACAAAGTTAAATAAAGAGTCAGAAGTAAAAATGAAAGAATTAGAAGGAGCTATTAGTAAATAATTTTTGATGATTTTTAGAGCGCCTCCCCAAAATAACTTGCTTAAGGAAGGTGTCATTCAAAGCAGAAAAATTGTGAAAAATACGTTTACAAAAGGTTCCAAACATGATACAATGAGCATGTAAAATTAAATCTTAATTAAAAAAATTACTTTTCAAAGAAAAATTAAGAGTTTTTTACAATAATAATTTAGGAGGTAAAAATTATGGCAAAGTATAAATGCACAGTATGTGGTTATATTTATGATGAAGAAAAAGAAGGAGTTAAATTCGAAGATTTACCAGATGATTGGACATGCCCACTATGTGGAGTTGGAAAAGATATGTTCGAAAAAGTAGAAGAATAAAAAATTTAGACTTATATAATGTGACTTATATTCAATTATGAATATAAGTCAATATTATGTGTGCCTTGTAAGAAAATGAGCTTTAGTTTGAAAGAAATTCTTTCATTACTGTGTGTGCCTTCAAAGGAGGCAAGAAAGGAATGAGTTTTATATGGAAAAATCAAAAGTTTATTTTTGCAAAGAAATAACTCCTGAAGCTATGATTAAAGTTTATGAAAAATTGGGAGTTAAACTACCAGGAAAAGTAGCTGTAAAGTTACATTCTGGAGAGGAAGGAAATCAAAACTATTTAAGGCCAGAATTTGTTAAAGAGATGGTTGAATATGTAAATGGAACTGTTGTAGAATGCATTACTGCATATGATGGCGCAAGAAATACGACAGAAAAACATAAAAAATTATTAGAAGAACACAATTTTTAAAGGACATCCAATGGGCGGATATGGTGGAGCATTAAAGCAATTATCAATAGGATGCGCTTCATCTGAAGGAAAATCATGGATACATTCAGCAGGGCAAAGCAAAGACCAATATGCAATATGGGACAATTTGCCAGAGCAAGATGCATTTTTGGAGTCAATGGCAGATGCAGCATCAGCTGTTCATAACCATTTTAAAGGAAATATCGTATATATAAATGTTATGAAAAATATGTCTGTAGACTGTGATTGCTGCGCAGTTGCAGAAGACCCATGTATGAAAGATATGGGAATACTAGCATCAACAGACCCAATTGCAATAGATGCAGCTTGCATAGATTTAGTAAAAAATTCAAATGATCCAGGAAAAGAGCATTTCTTAGAAAGAGTTAATTCAAGACATGGAACACATACAATAGATGCTGCGGCAGAACTAGGATTTGGAACAAAAGAATATGAACTTATTAATATAGATTAATATTTTGTAAGATGCACTTTAGTATAAGTGCATCTTATTTTTGAAAATACTTGAAGATAAATTAAAATTATTATAAAATACGTTCGAGGAAATCATTAATACGAGGAGGAATAAAAAATGACACAAGCAGACAAAAATTTTATTGATACATGTAAAGAAATTATTGAACATGGATACTCATCAGAAGGTACAGGAGTAAGAACTAGATGGGATGATGGAACAGAAGCAAATTATTATTCAATCGTTGGAGTTCAAAACAAATATGATGTAGGAAAAGAATTTCCAATGATTACTTTACGTAATAATTCAAAAACAATCAAAAATGCCATAGATGAAATATTATGGATTTGGCAAAAAAAATCAAATAAAATAGAAGACTTGCATTCACATATTTGGGACCAATGGAAAGGTGAAGATGGAACAATAGGAAAAGCATATGGTTATCAACTTGGAAAAAAGTATGAGTTTAAAACAAAAGATGGGTTAAAAGTAATGGACCAAGTTGACTATTGCTTATATCTTTTAAAACATGACCCTGCTAGTAGAAGAATTATGACAAATATATTTAATTTTGAAGATTTAAAAGATATGAATTTAGAGCCATGTGCATATGGAACTCAATGGCTAGTTAAAGAGGGAAAATTACACCTTATTTTAAATCAACGTTCACAAGATATGCTTACTGCAAATGGATGGAATGTAATGCAATATTCAGCTTTACTATGTATGTTTGCACAAGTGTCAGGCTTAGAAGTAGGAACATTAACACACAACATTGGTGATTGCCATATTTATGATAGGCATATTCCTTTAGTAAAACAACTTTTAGAGGCAAAACCAATGGACGTAGTTCCAAAATTAGTAATAAAAAATCCAACTAAGAATTTTTATGAGTTTAAGTTGGAAGACTTTGAAATTCAAAATTATGATTATAATAAAGATGTAAAAATAGGCAAAATACCAGTTGCTATTTAATAGTCATTATATTAAAAGGCTTAAAAAAAGAGAAGGGATGAGTTTCAAAATGTTAAGTTTAATTGTAGCAAAAGCTGAAAATAATGTAATAGGAAAAGATAATAAGTTATTATGGCATTTGCCAGAAGATTTAAAAAGATTTAAAAATTTAACGACAGGTCATACCATAATAATGGGAAGAAAAACCTTTGAATCTTTGGGCAGAGTATTGCCAAATAGAAAGCATGTAGTATTTACACAAAACCCTAATTTTAAGGTAGACGATGTAAATGTAAAAATAGTTCATTCACTAAGTGATATACAAGAATACGTCGAAGACAAAAACGAAAATTTTGTTATTGGTGGAGAAAAGATTTACAATTTACTAATGCCATATGTAAATAAGATGTATATAACTGAAATTCACAAAGACTTTGATGGGGATACATTCTTTCCAAATGTTGACTTAGAAAGTTGGAAAGAAACTAGCAGAGAAAAAATGAATGCAGATGATTTTGATTATGATTTTGTGGTGTATGAGAGAAAATAGCTTTGTCCGCAAGTTCTTTTACTTACTTAGAAAGATCCAGAACATATATTGTAGCCTTAAAAAATAATTTAAAGCTGTGAATAGTAACATACCGTTTAAGAACATTGCAAAATTTGGGCAAAAGACTACACAAATTCAAAAAAATATGTTACAATAAATAATGGAAAAAATTTAAAAGGAGGAATTAGTCATGTCAGGACACAGTAAATGGCACAACATACAAGCCAAAAAAGGAAAAGCAGATGCAGCAAGAGGAAAAATATTTACAAAATTAGGAAGAGAAATACTATTAGCAGTTAAAGCAGGAGGACCTGATCCGACTAGTAACTCTAAACTAAAAGATGTAATAGCAAAATGTAAATCAAATAATATGCCAAATGATACAATAAACAATGCAATCAAAAAAGCATCTGGAGAAGGAAGCAACAAAAACTACGAAGAGATTACATATGAAGGATATGGTATAAATGGTGTTGCTGTAATAGTAGAAGCTAGTACAGATAACAAAAATAGAACAGCAGCAGATGTAAGACACATCTTTGATAAAGCTGGCGGAAACTTAGGTACAACAGGATGCGTATCATATATGTTTAATAAAAAAGGTGTAATCGTTATAGATAGAACTACAACAGACATGTCAGAAGACGATATGATGATGCTTGCACTAGATAGTGGAGCTGAAGATTTTACAGCAGATGATGAATGCTATGAAATCACCACAGACCCAAAAGACTTTTCAAAAGTAAGAGAAGCATTGGAAAATAATGGTTTAGAATTTGTTCAAGCAGAAGTAAGAATGGTACCAACAACAACAGTTGAATTAGATGACGAAGCTGCAGAAAAAATGCAAAGATTAATAGACAACCTAGAAGACTTAGATGATGTAATGAATGTTTACACTAATTGGGCAGAATAAATTAATTTAAAAAAAGTTCAATGAAAAGACCATATTAGTTAAATGAATAGTAATAAATAAAAATAAGTAGCATATATTTAATATAGGCTACTTATTTTTTGTGTCAGGTGGTTGTCAGTCGGGAAGGTTTTCAGTTGGGGACGGTCCTTTTTTGAAAAAAAGGTGATTGCGTATACATAATAAATAAAAATAAAATATTTTTTCAAAAAAGGACCGTCCCCAACTGAAAATTTTATTGGAGGAGAAAATATGTCAGATTTGCGTGCAATTACTAGAGTTCTATCAAGAGATATTTGTTACAGCATAAATGAAAATACAATAGAAGAGATTAGAATAAGAGTAAATAGACCGGTTATTTTAAAATATCCAGAAGGAAAAGAAGATATTTTAGACCATGTTGTTTCTCAAACTGAAATTTTAAATATTTTACAATCTCTTTGCAATAATTCTATTTATTCTTATCAAAGCCAAATTTGCGATGGCTACATAACGTTGCAAGGTGGACATAGGGTTGGTATTACTGGTAATGTGGCAATGAAGGATGGAAAGATTACAAATGTAAATTATGTATCTTCTTTGAACTTTAGAATTGCAAGAGAAATAATTGGAGCAAGTGATGAAATTTTAAAAGAAGTTGTAACAAAAAGAGGTAATAATAATATATGTAATTTAGAGATTAATAATACTTTAATCGTTTCAAAACCTGGCTGTGGTAAAACAACTGTACTTCGCGATTTAGTAAGAAATATAAGCAATATGGGCTTTACCGTATCTTTAATTGATGAAAGAGGAGAAATTGCATCAATGTATAAGGGCATTCCACAAAATGATGTTGGTCTAAGAACAGATGTAATGGACAATGTTACAAAAAGTATTGGAATGAAAATTGCTGTAAGAACAATGGCACCACAAGTTATTGTGGCAGATGAAATAGGGACAGAGGGAGATTTGGAAGCTATAAATTATGGAATATGTTCAGGAGTAAAGGGGATATTTACAGCACATGGTTCAGATATTTCAGAGCTAAGACAAAATGAAACACTTAACAAATTATACGAAGAAAAATTATTTAAAAGGATAATTTTTCTTGAAAACAGGGGAAAAATAGCAAAAGTTTATTATTTAGATAGAAATATGTATAAAACTGTAGATGGAAAGTTGGTCTAAAAATAAACATATTGAATATATATAGTATAAATGAAATTGATTATTAACAAAAGAAAAGAGGAAAATACAAATGATTATTATTAAATACATATTTTTAGGAGCAATTTTGCTTCGGGACAAGTTATGTAGGCTTGCTAATGTCAAAAAAATTCTCAAATAGGCTTAGAGATTTGAAAGAAATGAGAAAAGCGCTAAACTTTTTTGAAGAAAAAATAAAGTTTACATATGAGCCAATTCCAGATGTTTTTGAAGAAATATCACATAAAGTGAAAGAAAATATAGGAGAGATTTTTCATAATTCTTCAAAAGCAATGGAAAATGAGTCAGCAGGAGAATCCTGGGAAAATGCAGTAGAAAATTCAAACAATAATTTTACAAAAGAAGATAAAGACATAATAAAAGGACTAGCAAAAATGCTTGGCAAAACAGACATAGATGGACAAGTTAGTGAAATTAAGTTGACTTGCAAATTTTTAGATGTCCAAATAAAAGATGCTGAAAATGAAAAGTTAAAAAACGAAAAATTATATAAAACATTAGGTGCTACTATTGGACTAGCTTTGGTGATTATTTTGATTTAAGTAAAACTTTATAATAATTGTTTTAGAAAATATTTTCGAGAACATATATTGCCAAAAAATTATTAAATGGAGGTAAATAAATGAGCATAGATTTATTATTTAAAATAGCAGCTATAGGCATATTAGTTGCGGTTTTATACCAAGTACTAGTTAGGGCAGGCAGAGAAGACCAAGCAATGATGACAACTCTTGCAGGTCTTATAATTGTACTTTCAATGGTCATAAAAGAAGTAAGCTCATTATTTACAACAGTAAGGACCATGTTTGACTTGTAATAATAATAAAAACTTTCATGCCTATTTACAAGTAAAAAATATAAAACCTCCTAAATTTTCAAAAAAGATAAAAGTGAAAGTGGGGATGGAAAAATGGATATTATAAAAATAATTGGAATAGCCTTTATAGCTGTAATTATAATTGTAATACTAAAGCAATATAGACCAGAATTTGCAATATATGCTTCAATAATTGCTGGAGTGCTTATACTTACTTTAGCATCTGGCACACTTTCAGGAATAATAGATATGATAAAAAGTATATCTAGCAAGACAAACATAAATAGCGAATTTTTAGTAATATTAATAAAAATAACAGGAATAGCAATACTTACAGAATTTGCAGTAAGCATATGTAAAGACTCAGGAGAAAGCGCAATTGCAAGCAAAGTGGACATTGGTGGAAAAATAATAATAATTTCAATGTCAATTCCAATTATAAATGCACTTATAGATACAGTGGTAAAAATTCTTCCGTAATTAATAATAAGAAAAGGATATAAGCGTAATGAGCGCGTTGTTCGCTCCGCCTCGCTAAAAGCTACAGAACATATATTGTAGCTTTAGCAAAGAATTTAAAAGAAGGTGAAAAATGAAAAAATTCTACATAGTAATTTTAATTGCAATAATTACATATTTAGTACCAACTACAGCCAAAGCCTCCAATATAGACACGTTAACATCTAAAACAGATTTTGTAAAGCAAAATGAACCAATAAAGTTAGCATCAAGTACAACCTCACAAGAAGAAATAATTTCCTCACAAACAGATGCACTTGGAATTTCAACATTTCTATCAGACTCAAAAAAATATACAAAAGACACATTTGGAAATATAGATATGTCAGAGCTTTTTAAACAAAGCATAAGTGGGAACATAGACAATAATACAATTATGAACATTGTATTTTCACTTCTAGGAGACAATGTAAAAACTGCACTTACAACAATTGCAAGTGTTATGGTGGTAGTTATAATTCATAGCATTTTAAAAGCAATTAGCGAAAATTTAGGAAATGAAAATGTTTCAAAAATTGCTTATTACATAGAATACATACTTATAATAACAATGGTTATGGCGAACTTTTCAAGTATTATAACAGAAATGAAACAGGCAGTTCAAAACTTAACAGGATTTGCAAATACGCTTATACCACTAATGATTACACTTATGATAACAACTGGAAATGTGGTATCTTCGGGAATGCTTCAGCCAATTTTACTATTACTTATAACATTTATTAGCAATTTTTTAACAAATATTTTAATACCAATAGCACTTGTATCAACAGCACTGGGCATAATTTCAAAAATATCAGATCAAGCGCAAGTAGGAAAACTATCAAAATTTTTAAATTCAAGTATGGTGTGGGTATTAGGAACAGTCTTAACATTGTTTGTAAGTGTTACTTCACTTGAAGGAGGACTCACATCAAGCATTGACGGAGTAACTGCAAAAGCAGCAAAAACAGCAATTTCATCAGTAGTTCCAGTTATAGGGAGCATACTTGGAGATGCAGTTAATACAATAATGGGATGCAGTAATATTATAAAAAATGCAGTAGGAGTTGTAGGAATAGTTGTAATACTTGCAATTTGCATAAGACCAATTATTCAGCTCGCTGTGCTATCAGTTACATATTATTTAGGTGCTGCACTTTGTGAACCAATTGCAGATGAAAAAGTAGTGGGAATATTAGAGCAAATGGGAGGCACTTTTAAAATATTTTTAGCGGTAATGTTTGCACTAACAGCAATGCTAATAATAGGAATAGCTATAGTTATGAAAATTTCAAATAGTGGACTGATGTATGGGTAATAAGCATATCAATTAATTTTAGACAGACTGTATAGCTTTTACAATAAATATAATTTTATAAAAAATGAGGTAAAACAATGGTATCATTTATTAGCTCATGGGCTCAGCAAATAATATTTGCCGTAATTATAGGAACAATTTTACAAATGCTTTTACCAGAAGGCAAAAACAAAAAATATATAAAAATAATAATTGGAGTGTATGTGCTATTTGCTGTAATTAGCCCAGTTGTAGGAAAAAATATTGATTTAAATTTAGATGAATTTAACATATCTTTAGAAAACACTACAACAAGCCTAGATAAAACTAATGAAGATGAGATCACAAATTTGTATATAGGAAATTTAAAGCAGGATGTAATTTCAAAATTAAACAACAAAGGTTATGGATGTGAAAATGTAGAATTACAAACCAACGAAAATTATGAGGTACTAAAAATTAGTATAACAGGAATATATGAGCTAAAAGAAGATGATGAGTCAGAAAACAGTAAGAAGGCTAGTAATAGTGATGGCAAGGCAAATGAGAGTGAAGAAACAAAAAATAATGAGGGAGTCAATTCTAATTTTAATAGTAGTGTAAATACTGTAATTATTAATGAAGTTCAAATAGGAGAAAAAACAAATAACATAAAAGATCAAGTTGTAAAAGGAATTCCAACTAGCAAAGAAAAAGAATTAAAAGAATATTTGAGCGAAACGTATAATGTAAAAGAAAAGAATATTACTATCTCATGAAAATTAATAAGGTTACAATATATAAATAATAAATAAACTAGGAGGTAAAAAATGCTTTCAGAAAAACTAAAGAAAATGTTTTCAAAAAATGATGGCAATAACAAAAAGAAAATTGAAAATATTTTGGTATTTATAGTAATTCTAGCCATAACCATTGTAGCAATTAATTATATATGGAATGGAGATAAATGGTCTCAAAGTAGCAATTCAGTACCAGATGCAGAAAATGATAATACTGTAGTACAAGTTTCATCAGATGTAAATTATGATGAAAATGAAGAAAAATTAGCTAATATTTTATCAAACATATCAGGTGTAGGAAAAGTAAAAGTATTACTTACATATTCACAAACAAGCACATATGTGCCAATTTACAATGAAAATGTAAAATCAAGTAATACAACAGAAACAGACTCTGCAGGTGGAAGCAGAACAGTTGAAGAAAATGACAGTCAAAAAGAAGTTATATATAAAGAAGACAGTAGTGGAAATAGGGAGCCTGTAACACAAAGTATAATAAGTCCAAAAATAGAAGGTGCAATAATTACAGCAGAAGGAGCAGATAATGCAGAGGTAAAAACTGCAATAGTTCAAGCAGTAGAAGCGGCAACGGGACTAGCTACGCATAAGATTCAAGTATTTAAAATGAGCAATTAAGTTGAAAAATAATTACAATTTTGACTTCGTTGTTCATCAAAAGAAAATCCTCAGCGTATAGCAACATACGCCTCCGGTATTTCTTTTTCGAACGCCTAGCCAAAATTTAATTCTTTTCCAACGGCTATAAACTAGGAGGAAGATTATGATTAAATATTTAGGAGATAAAACTAAAAACATTGGAATTAAAAAGATTATGAAGAAAAATCAAGTGGTGATTTTAGCGCTGGCTCTAATGCTAATGACTGCTGGATACATGAATTATACAAATAATCATGAAAATGAAAATATGTTGTTAGCGAGTTTAGGGGATGCACAACTTGTTAGTGCTAATGCTGTTGATGGAAATAGCACAAATGAAAATGAGCTTAACAATGCTCAAGAAAGCACAAACGAACAAAATGCACTAAATGAAACAACTGAAGCAAACACAAATGAAGTAGATCCAAATGCACCAATGGCAAATGAAACAGTTGAATCAAATTCGGAAGTAGCAGACTCAAACGCACCAACTCAAGCGGATGGCTCTGACTATTTTACTCGCTCAAAACTAGAAAGAGAAACAATGTATTCACAAATGATAGAAACATACACCAATATTTTGGAGAACGATAAAATTTCATCAGAGCAAAAAGACATTGCAGAAAATGAAATAAAAAATATAAACGACACAAAAAATGCCATAATGGTAGTAGAAAATTTATTTGAAACAAAAGGCTTTGAAAATGCAGTTGTTTTTGTGAATAGCCCAAGCGTAAATGTAGTAATAAAAGCCAAAGAGCTTACTACAGAGCAAGTCGCACAAGTGCAAAATATAATTCAAAGAGAACTTAAAACAGATATAGAAAATATACATATTACAACGAATTAATATAAAAAATGCTAAATTATGTTAAACATCATTTTCTTAAATAGCCATTGCATTTACATAGCAAATATGTTATAATAATTTTAGTTTTTATAAAAATATAATCTAAGAAAAAGCAAAGTAAGTAAATAATAAACATATTACAGAGAGGCGGAAAGCTGAGAAACGCCATATGGTATTTACTGAAATTTCACTTTGGAGATTCTTTTCTGAAACAGTAGTAGGAAAAGCGGTTGCACCGTTATAACTTTAGAGGTTAGTTTATAATTCTAATAAATTAGCATATGCTTAGTAAAAGTATATGGTCTATTTTATAAAATTTAATATAAATTAATAAAATTAGGTGGTACAACGAACTATTCGTCCTATGGGCGGATGGTTCGTTTTTGTTATTTATGAATTAGATTTATACCATCAGAAAGAAAGGTAGGTAAAAATGGAGGAACAAGTAAAACAAATTGAAAAAAATGCACTAGAAGAATTGAAAAATTGTGCAGAATTAAAATCTCTAGAAGAAACTAGAGTAAAATACTTAGGAAAAAAAGGTGAATTAACAGCACTTTTAAAACAAATGGGTAGTCTTTCAAAAGAGGAAAGACCTGTTATAGGAAGCTTAGTAAATAAGGTAAGAGATGAATTAGAAGAAATAATTTCATCAAAAGAGTCTGAATTAAAGAAGTTAGAAATTGCAAAAAAACTTGAATCAGAAAAAATAGATGTAACATTACCATCTACAAAAGCAAGAAGGGGAAGCAAGCACCCATTAAATAGAGTAATTGAAGAAGTTGAAGACTTATTCGTTTCAATGGGTTATGATGTAATATCTGGACCAGAACTTGAAACAGATGAATATTGTTTTGAAAGATTAAATTTGCCAAAAGGACACCCAGCAAGAGATATGCAAGATAGTTTTTATATAACAACTGAATACTTGCTTAGAACTCAAACATCTGCTGTTCAAGCAAGAGCAATGATGGCAAATAAAGAAAAATCTCCAATAAGAGTTATAGTACCAGGAAAAACATATAGAAGAGAAGATGACGCAACACATTCACATCAATTCAATCAAGTAGAAGGCCTAGTTATAGATAAAGATATAACATTTGCAGATTTAAAAGGAACACTTGAAGTATTTATGAAGCATATGCTAGGAGAAGACACAAAACTAAGATTTAGACCAAGTTACTTCCCATTTACAGAGCCATCTTATGAGGTTGATGTAAGTTGTTTCAAATGTGGAGGAAAAGGTTGCAACTTATGCAAACATACAGGTTGGATTGAACTTTTAGGTTCTGGTATGGTTCATCCAAATGTTTTAAAAATGAACGGTTATGATCCAGAAAAATATACAGGATTTGCATTTGGAACAGGTTTAGATAGGCTTGCAATGTTTAAATACGGAATTACAGATATGAGACTACTTTATGCAAATGATGTAAGATTTTTAAGCCAATTTGATAGGATGGATAAATAAAAGCTCCAGAATATATATTGTAGCTAAAAATAAATATTAAGAAAGAAAGGAATATGGTAATGAAATTAAGTACAAATTTTCTAAAAGATTATTTAGATATAGATATAAATTCAAAAGAAGATGTGCATAGACTTGCCGAAGATATGACAAAAGTAGGCAATGAATATGATTCAGAAGGAATGCTAATAGAAGCAACCAACTTAGTCATTGGAGAAGTTTTAGAATGTGAAATGCATCCAGACTCAGACCATTTACATGTATGCAAAGTAAACACAGGAAAAGAAAATACGCAAATAGTTTGTGGAGCTCCAAATGTAAGAAAGGGACTTAAAGTTATTGTTGCACTTCCAGGAGCAAAACTTCCAGGTGGAGAAATAAAAAAATCTGTAATTAGAGGTCAAGAATCTAATGGAATGCTTTGCTCAATTGCAGAACTAGGACTAGAAAGCAAATTCTTAAAAGAAGAAGATAAAGCAGGAATTCACGAGCTAGATAAAGATGCTCCAGTAGGAGGAGACCCAATAGAATATATGCATATGAAAGATGGAGTAATAGATTTTGAATTAACTGCAAATAGAGGAGATTTGCTTAGTATCTTAGGTATGGCTTATGAAGTTGGAGCTATTTATGATAAGAAAGTAAAACCAATAGATTTAACACACAAAGAAAGTGGAAAATTAGATTTTAAATTAAATATTGCAACAGATAATTGCACACTATTTTTAGCTAAAAAAGTAGAAAATGTAAAAATACATGAAAGTACTCCAGAAATGAAAGAAAAACTTATGGCATCAGGCATAAGACCAATAAATAATGTTGTAGATATAAGTAACTATGTAATGCTAGAAACAGGTCAACCACTACACTTCTATGATGCAGATAAGCTAAAAGGAATGTTAGAAGTTAGAATGGCAGAAGCTGGAGAAAAACTAACAACATTAGATAAACAAGAAAGAACTTTAGGAGTAGATGATATAGTTATTTCAGATGGAAAAAGAGCTATAGGTTTAGCTGGTGTTATGGGTGGATATGACACAGAAATAACAGAAAACACTAAAAATATAATAATAGAATCTGCAATATTTGATAGTGTAAAAATAAGAAGAACTTCAAACAAAATATTAAGAAGCGAAGCTAGCAATAGATTTGAAAAAGGTCTAGACCCTAATAGAACATATATGGCAATAGAAAGGTCATGCAACTTGCTTGAAAAATATGCTGATGCAACAGTTGTTGGTGGCATGGAAGTTTATGATAAAACTAACAAGGAAGATAAAAAAATAGATATTACAGCAAAAGATATAAATTCTTTATTAGGATCAAATATACCTGAAAAAGAAATCATAGACATATTTGAGAGATTAGGATTTAAAGTAGAAAAGAAAAATGATAGCATAAAAGCAAAAGACAAAGAGGCAAGTTCAAATGAAAAGACTTCAACAGATACATTAACAGTTTATGTTCCAACAAGAAGACTAGACATTTCAATAAAAGAAGATTTAATTGAAGAAGTTGGACGTATATATGGTGTTGATATGATTCAAGGTAGACTAAAAGAAATGCCTATAAAAAAAGGTTCATATGATAGAACTGCTAGAGAAATAAGAAACAAAATGATAAACCTTGGCATGAATGAAACATTAACATATAGCTTAGTAAATGAAAAAGAAGCAAATATGTTTACAATGAAAGATAAAGGGGTTATCAAAATACTAGCACCACTTACAGAAGAAAGAAATGCTTTAAGACAAAGTTTAATTACTTCTTTGCTTAAAACTTATGAATACAATGTTTCAAGAGACAATAAAGACATTTGCTTATTTGAAATAGCAAAAGCATTTTATATTGAAAAAGATGAATACAAAGAAGAAAACAGACTAGCTTGCCTAATGACAGGAGAATACTATTTAGGCTTAAACACAAAACCAGTTGATTTCTACATCATAAAAGGTGTATGCGAAGAATTACTAGACTATTTAGGCTATGGCGGAAGATATAGTTTCGTAGCAGATAAAGAAAAGCTTCCAGAAGAAATGCATCCAGGAAAATCAGCTATAATTTCAGTAAATGGAGAAACAGTTGGACTAATTGGTAGAGTTACACCAGAACTTTGCAAAGAAGAAGTTTATGTAATGGAAATTAGCCTAGATAAGCTACTTTCTAAAAAAGTTGGAAAAATGAAATATAAAGAACTTTCAAAATTCCCAGTTGTAAAGAAGGACATAGCAGTTCTTGTAAATAAAGATGTTCCAGCTCAAGAATTATTAAAAACAATAAAAAACAATGGCGGAAAACTATTACAAGAATCAAAAGTATTTGACTTGTACGAAGGCAAAGGAATACCAGAAGGAAAGAAAAGTATTGCATTTTCAGTAACTTTAGGTGATGCAAATAAAACATTGACTGATGAAGAAGTAAACAAAGTTATGGAAAAAGTAATTGCAGGATTACAAAGCAAGCATGGCGCAGAGTTAAGAAAATAGTGCCAATTGAGAACAGCCAAGTGTCAAATGGGACGGAGTTGTCGGTTATCAGTTGGGACGGTTCTAAATGACAACACTTTTAACCGCATATAATGAAAAATTGTCATTTGGGACGGTTCTATTTGACAACATCGTTAGAAAGAATAAAGATATAAAATTTTGTCTTTATTCTTTTTTTATGCCCAAAAAATATTGCAAAAAAGCTAAACTTAATATAAAATATTATTGAAAAAATTACTAAAAAGTTGTAGCAAAGCCAATATGGAATATAACAACTGTAAATATGATAGTTGTAAATTAAATAAAGATTAATTATACCATAATTTTAAGACTGTTGTAAATAAAAAGAAAGGACGTAGATTTATGTATCAAATAGTGTGCCAAAGTGAATTTAAAACAAAAGAGTATGCTAAAAACTTAGCGGGAATTTTAAAAACAGGTGATGTACTTGTTCTTTCAGGAGAACTAGGAGCTGGAAAAACAAAATTTGTAGAAGGAATTTTGGCTCATTTTGGTATGCAAGATGAAATATCTAGCCCTACTTTTACCATAGTAAATGAATACAAAAATGAACAAATAAGTATTTATCATTTTGATTTATATAGACTTGGAGATATATATGAATTTGAAAACATAGGTGGAGAAGAATATTTTTCAAAAGGAATATGCATATTCGAGTGGGGAGAGTTAATTGAAGATATTTTGCCAAATGACTATATAAAAATATCTTTTGAAAAAAATGATAATAATCCAGAAGAAAGAATACTAAATATAGAAACTTTTGGAGAAAAGTACAATAATATTGATTTTAATAGTTTTGCAAATTTTTAATATTGAACAATTAATGCCAAAAGCATAGTCCATTGCAATGAACACGTAATACTGATCGATTAACACTTAAACTCGGGGGGGAGACTTCATTCTGAGGACAAATTAAACAATTTATTATATTAATGTTGAAATACTTGTGAAAAAGTATTATAATCATCATATAAATTAGCTGAAATTTAAAAGGGGGAAATATTATTATGTTTAACTCTATTCCTTTCATTGTTGAGTTCTCTGGAACTCCTGAGGCAGGCAAAACAACAGCTATAGGAACAGTAGCGAATATGTTGCGGAGCAATGGATATAAAGTAGTCACACTTCAAGAATCAGCAGAATCTTTACCATTAGAAATTCCAAAGGGTTCTTTTGATGCGAATTTATGGATGCATTTAAGAACTCAATCCGAGTTGCTTAAAGCAGTTTATACGCCAAACGATATAATTTTAGCTGACAGAGGACTTATTGATAGCTTTTTCTATGGTTGGAAATTTGAAAAAGAAGGCAAATGTAGTGAAGAAGAATACGAAAAATTCAAAAAAATGTTTTGGGATGAACTTGTTTCTGACCTTTTTATTGCATTGATTGTTTCTCCAAGCGTTTCGATTAAACGGCGCGGAGGAGAGGGGAGACTGGTTAATCAACAATATATCGAGAATTACAACAAAATGTTTCTTGAGTATTTTAATAGCGTTAAAGCCAAAAAAGAACTTATAAGAACCGATGATATGGATGTTTATGAGATGAACAAGAGCATTTATAGCACTATATTAAAATATTTAAATTGAAAGGAGGGGCACAAAGGAAATTTACTTTGTGCCTATTAAAAAATTAGGTAGGTGAAGAAATATGAGTAAATTTATAGATAAAGTAAAAGAAATAAAAAAAGAAAATGAGAAAATAGCAATATTTGTTGATATGGACGGAACAATTGCTGAATATCCAGTTTATCAAGAAGAAAATGTTGCCAAAGCTATGGAAGAAGAGTATAGTAAAATAGAGCCAGTAAATTACATCATTAATATTTTAAAAGAATTAAGTAAAATAGAAAATATTGATTTGTACATTCTTACATTATCTAAAACTATTCAAATAAGCGAAGAAAAAATTAAATGGCTAAAAAAATATGTTAATTTTATACAAGAAAAAAATTGGATTATTATTACTAAAGAATTAGGTGAATATAATAAAGAAAACAGAGATTTTATTAAAGCTCTTAAAATGCAGGAAGAATTGCCTATATATGATTTCGAAATTTTGCTTGATGATGACCATAAAGTTTTAAAAGAAACGCAAAAATTATTAGGAAACAAAGTAAAAGTTTTTCATATTTCATCAGCTATAATATAAGTAATAAGGAAAGGATTACAATGAAAGATCAAAAATACATTAGAAATTTTAGCATAATTGCACATATAGACCATGGAAAATCAACTTTAGCAGATAGATTAATTGAGATGACAGGAGTTCTTTCAAAAAGAGAGATGTCAGAACAAGTTTTAGATAACATGGACATAGAAAAAGAAAGAGGAATAACAATAAAATCTCAAGCAATTAGAATGAAATATAATGCAAAAGATGGTCATACTTATGAGCTTAATTTAATAGATACACCAGGCCATGTAGACTTTAATTATGAAGTGTCAAGAAGTTTAGCAGCTTGTGAAGGTGCTATTTTGGTAGTAGATAGCACCCAAGGCGTTGAAGCTCAAACATTAGCAAACGTATATCTAGCACTAGATAATAATTTGGAAATAGTACCAGTAATAAATAAAATAGACTTGCCAAGTGCAAGACCGGACGAAGTAAAAAATGAAATAGAAAACATAATTGGAATTCCAGCTGAGGATGCACCATGTATTTCTGCAAAAACTGGACTAAATGTTGAAGAAGTTTTAGAAAGAATAGTCACAGATATTCCAGCACCAAGCGGTGACGGAGAAGCACCTCTTAAGGCTCTTATATTTGACTCAATATATAATGACTATAAAGGTGCACTAGCATATGTAAGAATAAAAGATGGAACAGTAAAAGTAGGCGACGAAATTAGACTAATGTCAACAAATAAACATTTTACTGTTACAGAGGTTGGATATTTTGAACCAGGCAAATATGAGCCAGCTAATGAACTTTCAGCTGGAGAAGTTGGATATATAGCAGCAAGCATAAAAAGTTTGTCTGACATTAGAGTTGGTGATACAATAACAAATAATGAAAACCCTGCAAATGAACCATTACCAGGATATAAAAAAGTAAATCCAATGGTATATTGCGGACTTTATCCAATGGACGGAAGCGATTACGAAAATTTAAAAGTAGCATTAGAAAAGCTACAATTAAATGATGCAGCATTAGAATATGAACCAGAAACATCAACCGCTTTAGGTTCAGGATTTAGATGTGGCTTTTTAGGTTTATTACATTTAGAAATAATAGAAGAAAGGCTGGATAGAGAATTTGATTTAAGCTTAATTACAACAGCACCATCAGTAATATATAAAGTATATAAAACAGATGGAGAGATTGAAGAAATATACAATCCAAGCGATCTGCCACCTCAAACACAAATAAATAAAATAGAAGAACCATATGTAGATGCAAGTATAATGGTGCCAAAAGACTTTGTTGGAAATGTAATGACACTTTGCCAAGATAGAAGGGGCATATATGTTGACATGCAATATTTAGACGAAAATAGAGTAACATTAAAATACGAATTACCTCTTAATGAAATAATATATGACTTTTTTGACTCACTAAAATCAAGAACCAAAGGATATGCATCACTAGATTATTATCTAAAAGATTATAAAGAGTCAGAACTAGTAAAGCTAGACATATATGTAAATAATGAAAAAATAGATGCACTATCATTTATAGTTCATAAATCAAATGCATATAACAAAGGCAGAACGTTAGTAGAAAGATTAAAACAGGAAATTCCAAGGCAATTATTTGCAATACCAATTCAAGCAGCAATAGGTGGACAAATAATAGCAAGAGAAACAATATCTGCACTTAGAAAAGATGTTTTAGCAAAATGCTATGGTGGAGATATTACAAGAAAGAAAAAATTATTAGAAAAACAAAAACGTGGCAAAAAGCGTATGAGAGAATTCGGAAATGTTGAAATTCCACAAGAGGCATTTTTAAATGTGCTAAAAGGTGGAAACGAAGAAGGAAAATAATTTTTTCAGTTGGGGACGGTCCTAAATCGAAAATTTTCGTTTGGGGACGGTCCTAAAATGAAAAAATATGATAATTAAGAATAAAATTTTCGATTTAGGACCGTCCCCAACTGAAAAAAACAATTGAAAAAAGAAAAATTAAAGGAGGCATTTGTGGAAGAAAATCAAGATTTAATAGAAGGAAGAAATAGTGTAATAGAATTATTAAAATCTGGAAAAGATATTAATAAGCTATATATTCAAAAAGGCGAGAGACATGGTTCAATAACTGAAATTATCAAGCTTGCCAAAAATAACAAAGTTATAATTCAAGAGGTAGACAAAAATAAGCTCGACAAAATGAGTGAAACACATAATCATCAAGGAGTTATTGCAGTTGTACCGCCTTATGAATACTGTGATGTAGATGATATTTTGGAAGATGCAAAAAGTAAAGGCGAAGATCCAGTAATATTTATATTAGATGGAATAGAAGATCCACATAATTTAGGCTCAATAATAAGAACCGCCGAATGTAGTGGAGTACACGGAATAATCATTCCAAAGAGAAGGTCCGCTCTAGTTAATAGTACAGTAAACAAGACTTCTGCAGGCGCTGTGCAATATATGAAAATTGCAAGAGTAAATAATTTAAATGAAACAATAAATTATTTGAAAGAAAGAAATATTTGGATATATGGTACAGACATGGAGGCAAAAAGCTATTATGATGAGCAAAACTATTCAGGAGGAGTTGGGGTCGTTATAGGAAGCGAAGGCTTTGGAATGAGCAGATTAGTAAAAGAAAATTGTGATTTCTTAATAAAAATTCCAATGAAAGGCCACATAAATTCGCTTAATGCATCAGTTTCAGCAGGAATAGTAATGTATGAAATTATGAAACAAAGGAGGAACGCATAATATCAATTAAAGGTTTGCTAAATTAAGGGCAACCAGAAAAATTAATTTGCTGTTATGCTAAAACTAAATGAAGCCAAATAAAATAAAAAGAAATTTAATTATAATTTTTTCTGTAATTGTGCTACTTGCAGCGTGCATTTTTGTTCTATATATGACAACAGATATATTTAGAACAAAAAGAGGAGCATTCTTTAGGTATGCAATGCAAATACCGGAAATTGTTGATGTGCTAGATACAAGTAGCAATTATCAAACATTTCAAAAAACAAAGCAAACCAATACTTACACAACAACTGGTGAAATGAGAATTACAAGTTCTGAGAATATTGCAGATCAAAGTATTTTAAACAGAGTAAATATGACTGTATTTGGCAAAACAGACAACAAAAAAGAACAATCAAATTATGACATATCTATTCGAAGTGATAATAATGGACTTTTTAATATGACTGTTGCAAGAGACAAAGATTTGTATGGGTTTTATTCAGAACAAATAGCAGATGGGTATATAGTATTTAGAAACAATAATTTGCCAGAGTTGGCTACAAAAATGAATATGCAAATTGCAGAAAATTTGCCAGATCAAATAACTCTATTTAATAAAGAAGAAATTTTGAAAGTATCTAATATAGAAAAAAAGCATTTGGAAGAATATATAAAAATGATTAGAAATCAAGCTCCAGATACATCATATAGCAAAAATACAAAAGAGAGAATAGAAATAGAAGGACAAAAGTATGATGCAACTTCATATACATTAAGCTTGAACTCTGAGCAAAATAGCAATTTGCAAATTTCAATTTTAAATAAATTAGTTCAAGACAGTATAATGATGAATTTTATTACATCAAAATGTAGATTACTTAATTTAAACAATGATTATACAGATGTAAACACATTAAATAGCATGATGAGACAAAGAATAGAAAATTTGCAAAACAATCCAGACTTAGCAGGAGATTTTTCTATTACTGTTTATGAATATAGACAAAATAATATTCAAACAAAAATTCAAATAGGAACCAAAACTATAACAATTTCAAATATAAATAATGATGAAGATAAATTTGTAACAATTAAGATTGAGGAAGAAGCGGAACCTACTATTGATTTTAAGATTGAAAACAATAATGATACTTACACAATAAAATTACAAAAAGACGATGATGGAATTATTGATAGTATAGAGCTAATTTATAATATGACAGGAACTGTTGCGGAAAATAATGTTCAAAATCATATGACAATAAATTTGGTAGATGGAATAAAATCAGTAAGTTTTGAATACAATGATACAATTAACTTTACAAGTGATGTTGGTGAATTTAAAAATATGCAGGATGGTAAAGTAGCTGTTATTAATGATTATGACCAAGACTATTTAAATGAATTTTTAAATGCAGTTAAAAATCAAATAAATTCTGTGTATATATCACAAGGCGCTTCAATAGGAATAAATTTGGACCCGTTGTTTGAATAATATGATAATGCAGAAGACACTAATGAAAAATAAAAAGTATTAGTGTCTTTTTATATAGTTTAATTTTTAACAGTAGACATTTATAAGAAATATATTTACTAATATTAAAAAGTATACTAACTGTGATGACAAAATAAAGAGTAAACATAAAACAAATAAAAATGCATCTAAATAAAAATATAGATAAAAATAAAATAAAAAAGTGAGAAAAATAAGTGATTAAATGAAAAGCAAAAAAGCTCAAAGTACGAAAATATGCTAATATATAGACGCAAAAATGCGCTAAATTTAGCTCTATGAAAAAAACATGAAAAAAAACTTTAAAAATTTTTGAAAAAAGTGTTGACTTTTATTCTCCAGAATAGTATAATAAAACATGTTCCGGTCAGGAACACAAAGTACATTGAAAAGTAAACAATGAATCTTTTGAGAAACCAATAAAAATTGCGGTAGTTTAAGTACTACTAAAAAGAACAGAATTATAATGAGCTAAAACTCAAAAAATATTAAATTAATATGAGAGTTTGATCCTGGCTCAGGATAAACGCTGGCGGCGCACATAAGACATGCAAGTCGAACGGACTTAACCTATAGTTTACTATTGGAGCGGTTAGTGGCGGACTGGTGAGTAACGCGTAAGCAATTTGCCTATCAGAGGGGAATAACAGTGAGAAATCACTGCTAATACCGCATAAGCTGTGAGTATTGCATGATACAAGCAGAAAAGGAGCAATCCGCTGATAGATGAGCTTGCGTCTGATTAGTTAGTTGGCGAGGTAACGGCCCACCAAGACGATGATCAGTAGCCGGACTGAGAGGTTGAACGGCCACATTGGGACTGAGATACGGCCCAGACTCCTACGGGAGGCAGCAGTCGGGAATATTGCGCAATGGAGGAAACTCTGACGCAGTGACGCCGCGTATGGGAAGAAGGTTTTCGGATTGTAAACCATTTTAGACAGGGAAGAAACAAGACAGTACTTGTAGAATAAGCTCCGGCTAACTACGTGCCAGCAGCCGCGGTAATACGTAGGGAGCAAGCGTTATCCGGATTTATTGGGTGTAAAGGGTGCGTAGACGGGAAGGTAAGTTAGTTGTGAAATCCCTCGGCTCAACTGAGGAACTGCGACTAAAACTGCTTTTCTTGAGTGCTGGAGAGGAAAGTGGAATTCCTAGTGTAGCGGTGAAATGCGTAGATATTAGGAGGAACACCAGTGGCGAAGGCGACTTTCTGGACAGTAACTGACGTTGAGGCACGAAAGTGTGGGGAGCAAACAGGATTAGATACCCTGGTAGTCCACACCGTAAACGATGGATACTAGGTGTAGGGGATGATAAGTCATCTGTGCCGTCGCAAACGCAGTAAGTATCCCACCTGGGGAGTACGGCCGCAAGGTTGAAACTCAAAGGAATTGACGGGGGCCCGCACAAGCAGTGGAGTATGTGGTTTAATTCGAAGCAACGCGAAGAACCTTACCAGGGCTTGACATATACAGTAATATGCTAGAGATAGCATAGCTCTTCGGAGACTGTATACAGGTGGTGCATGGTTGTCGTCAGCTCGTGTCGTGAGATGTTAGGTTAAGTCCTGCAACGAGCGCAACCCCTATTTCTAGTTGCCAGCACGTAAAGGTGGGAACTCTAGAGAGACTGCCGGTAATAAATCGGAGGAAGGTGGGGATGACGTCAAATCATCATGCCCTTTATGTCCTGGGCTACACACGTACTACAATGGCTGTAACAAAGGGAAGCGAAACCGCGAGGTGGAGCAAAACTCAAAAAAGCAGTCTCAGTTCGGATTGAAGGCTGAAATTCGCCTTCATGAAGCCGGAATTGCTAGTAATGGCAGGTCAGCATACTGCCGTGAATACGTTCCCGGGCCTTGTACACACCGCCCGTCACACCATGAGAGTTAGGAATACCCGAAGCCTGTGAGCTAACTTTTGCGAGGCAGCAGTCGAAGGTAGAACTAATGATTGGGGTGAAGTCGTAACAAGGTAGCCGTATCAGAAGGTGCGGCTGGATCACCTCCTTTCTAAGGAGAAAGAGAAGGTTAATCGAAAGGTAGGAGAGGT
>CALYAG010000004.1 GCA_944393465.1 uncultured Clostridia bacterium | reverse complement strand
GAAAAAAGGCAACTGAAAAAAGGCAACTGAAAAAAGGCAACTGAAAAAAGGCAACTGAAAAAAGGCAACTGAAAAAAGGCAACTGAAAAAAAGCAACTGAAAAAAGCAACCGAAAAAAGTAAATAAAAGGAGTAAAAATGGTCGCAGAAATTATAATAGAATCAACAGTAAAAACACTTAACAGAATATTTGATTATGAAATACCTGAACATTTAGATGTAAAAGTAGGTAGTAGAGTTTTTGTGCCATTTGGAAATAAAAAAACGCCTGAAGAAGGCATAGTTATTGGCATTAAAGAAAAGTCAGACTATAAAATAAAACCAATCTTAAATGTGCAAGATGCAAGCATAAAAGAAGAGTACATAAACTTAGCAAAGTGGATGGCAAAAAGATATATTTGCAATGTTTCAGATTGTTTAAGATTAATGCTTGCTCCAGGTACAACAAGCAAAAATATTGAAACAAGAGTTAAAGATAGAACTATAAATCTAATATATTTAGCTAAGGATAAAGATGAAATTGAAGAAGATATAGAAACTGGAAAAATAAAATCTGAAAAGCAAAAAAATATATTAGATTTTTTAATGAGAAATGATTCAGCAACTATGCAAGATATAGAAATTTTTACAGATGGAACAAGAAGCATAGTAAACACTTTAGTCAAAAATGGATATTTAGAAATAAATGAGCAAAAGGTAGAAAGAAATCCATTTATGCACAAAGTAGAAAGCAAAACTCATGATTTAAAACTTACAGATGAACAGCAAACAGCAATTACACAAATTAAAGATAGTGGCGAGTATTTGCTATATGGTGTAACTGGTTCAGGAAAAACTGAAATATATTTGCAGTTAATTGAAAAAGCCTTAAAGGAAAATAAAAGTAGCATAATGTTAGTGCCAGAAATTTCACTAACACCTCAAACTGTGGATAGATTTATTGCAAGATTTGGAGAAGAACAAATTGCTGTTTTACATAGTAAACTATCTATAGGGGAAAGATATGACCAATGGAATAAAATTAAAGAAGGAAAAGCTAAAATAATAATTGGGGCAAGGTCTGCAATTTTTGCACCGGCTGTAAATTTGGGACTAATAATTATTGATGAAGAGCATGATGAATCTTATCAGTCTGAAATGAGTCCAAGGTATGATGCAAGAGAAGTGGCTGAATATTTAGCAAAATCAAATAATATTCCACTTTTGCTTGGTAGTGCTACACCAGATATGAAATCATACTATAAAGCGCAAAATGGAGAAATTACACTTTTAACTCTTACCAAAAGGGCAAATAATGCCAATCTTCCTGCGGTAAAAGTAGTTGACTTAAGGCAAGAACTTGCAAATGGCAACAAATCAATGATAAGTGAAAGCCTAAAAGAAGAAATTGAAAAAAATTTATTAACAAAAACTCAAACTATTTTATTTTTAAATAGAAGAGGCTTTTCAACTTTCATTATGTGCAGAGATTGTGGATACACAGTTAAATGCAAGAGATGTAATATTACAATGACTTATCACAAAAATGAAAATAAACTAAAATGTCACTATTGTGGTTATGAAGAGCCGGTAGTAAAAACTTGCCCAGAATGCCACAGCCCTAATATTAAATATTTTGGAGCGGGAACTCAAAGGTTAGAAGATGAGGTACACAATCTTTTCCCAGAAGCTACAACAATTAGAATGGATGTGGATACAGTTTCAAAAAAGAATTCACATGAAGAAATACTAGATAAATTTAGAAATGAAAATATAGATATTTTAATTGGAACACAAATGGTTGTAAAAGGACACCATTTTCCAAATGTTACTTTAGTTGGAGTCATCGCAGCAGATAGTAGTTTGAATTTTGGCGATTATAGAGCAAATGAAAGAACATTTCAAACATTAACCCAAGTAGCGGGTAGAGCAGGCAGAGGAGAATATGAAGGAAGAGTAATTATTCAAACATATAATCCGGATAATTATGCAATAGAATATTCAAAAGCACAGGACTATGATTTATTTTATAATACCGAAATTGAACTAAGAAAACAATTGAAATATCCACCATTTTGCGATATAATAGTAATAGATATGTCTGCAAAAAATATGTCAGAACTAAAAAAAGTTGCAAAAGATTTGCACACATATTTAAAACAAAGAGTAATAAATGAAAAGTTTGGATTACTTTTATATAGCCCAGTGCCATCGCCAATAGATAAAATTAAAGACAGATATAGATGGCGTATGCTTATAAAATGTAAATATGATGATAGAGTAAATAGCTTACTCACAGATGCATATGACACATTTTTGAATATGAAAACAAAGACGGCAAGGGTTAATATTGAGCTGAACCCAAACAATATGTTGTAGAGTTGGAAAACAGCAATTCTTTTCCAACGGATAGTTTTATCTTTATAGTGCTAATAAGAGGAGGAGAATCATGGCAATACGAGAAATTAGAAAAAATGGTGACGAAATATTAAGAAAAAAATCAAGAGAAGTTGAAACAATAGATGATAGAATTAGAGAACTTTTAGATGATATGCTTGAAACTATGCATGCATCAAATGGCGTTGGAATATCTGCAGTACAAGTGGGAATACTAAAAAGACTTGTAGTTATAGATTTATATGATGGCAATAAACCTTTAAAACTTGTAAACCCCGTTATTGTTAAAGCAAAAGGTGAGCAAGAAGTAGAAGAAGGATGCCTAAGCTTTCCAAATCAATTTGCTAAAGTAATTAGACCAATGGAAGTTACCGTTAAAGCTTTAGATGAGAATGGCAAAAAAATAACTGTAAAAGGTAAGGAACTTTTGGCTCAAGCTTTAGCACATGAAATAGACCATTTAGATGGGAAGTTGTTTGTGGATATTATGGAACCGGGTACTTTGGAGTATATTGAGCCAGAAGAAAAATAAATAAGTTTAAAAATAATTGCGTTTTGGCGTCGTTGTTCTGCAAAAGAAAATCCTCATCGTATAGCAATATACGATTCCGGTATTTCTTTCTTGAACGCCTAGCCAAAAGCACAATTCTTTTTAAACTAAAGAAAGGAATCGTTAAAAGATGAAAATAATTTTCATGGGAACACCAGACTTCGCAAAAGAATCATTGGAAGCGGTTTACAATAGCAAAAATGAAATTTTAGCTGTTGTAACAAATCCAGATAAGCCCAAAGGCAGAGGAATGAAAATGATAGCTTCTCCTGTAAAAGAATTTGCATTAGAGAAAAACTTGAAAGTTTATCAACCGACAAAAGTAAGAAATAATACAGAATTTATAGAAGAAATAAAATCATTAAATCCTGATTTACTATGTGTTGTTGCATATGGAAAAATTTTACCAAAAGAATTATTAGATATTCCAAAGTATGGAGCAATCAATGTTCATGGCTCACTTTTACCTAAGTATAGAGGAGCTGCTCCAATTCAATGGGCTGTGCTTAATGGCGATAAAAAAACTGGAATAACTACAATGTTTATGGATGTTGGCATGGACACTGGAGATATGATTTTAAAAGAAGAAACAGAAATTGGAGAAGACGAAACTACAGGTGAATTGTGGGATAGACTATCTAAAATGGGTGCAAAACTTTTAGTAAAAACTATTGAAAAAATAGAAAAGGCAAAAGAACAAATTGAGAAAGAAGAAAGCACGAACAAGCAAAGAAAAAATGTGAAAAACGATAATTCGAATAATTTAAATGCAGAAAATGTAGCTCAAGAAAATAATTGCTGTGAAGCAAATAGTGAAATACTAGAAAAAGTTAAAAAAATTGTTGGAGCAGAAAAGCAAGGAGAAAACTTTACTTTAGCTCCAATGCTTGATAAAGAAATGGCAAAAATAAATTGGAATAACTCATCAAGAGAAATAAAAAATCTAGTAAGAGGTCTAAATCCTATAATGGGCGCATATTCTTTCTTAAATGGTAAAAAAATAAAATTTTGGAAAGTTGAAACAGTATCAATAGAGGAGTTAGCAAAAGTATTTCCAGAAATAAAAGAATATGAAGGCAGAATGAAAAAATTAGAAGTAGGAACAATAGCCTTTGCAGATAGTAAAAAGGGCATATTTATAAAAACAGGAGATAGCTTTATAAAAGTGCTAGAACTTCAAGGAGAAAACGCCAAGAAGATGGATTACAAAAGTTTCTTAAATGGAAATAAATTGCAAGCAGGAGAAATATTTGAATAACTTCCGAGTTACAATCTAGTAAGTAGTGAAAGATTTAGAATATAGTTCAGTAGGAGAGTAAAAATTTGGCATAGTAACTTTCAAAACTGAACAAAAAATGTCGAAAAATGTTGATTATTATTTTTTATTAATGTAAAATATAATTATATTAAAAATATATTTAAGTGTAGTTTAAATAAATTATTAAACTATAAAAGGGGAGGTAAATTAAATGATTAGAGCAAGTGAAGCAAGAAAAGAGGCAAGAGAATCACTTACAGGAAAGTGGAAAACAGCACTTTTAATATCACTAATTTATACAGTAATTTTAATAGCAATTAATATATTATCTAGTTTTACTCTTGGAATATTATCTATAGCATTAATTGTAATAGGACCAGCTTTATCATATGGATTAGCATATTCATATTATCACTTAAAAAATGGAGAAAAAGTAGAACCAACAGATTTCTTAACAGTAGGATTTAAACATTTTGGATATAGCTGGAAACTAACTTGGAATATTATCAAAAAATGTTGGGTATATATATTAATATTTGTTATAACTATGATAGTACTAATATCTTTGGGTGTAGCAATGTATTCATCAGCAATGTCATCTATATTAAATACAACATTAAATACTTCAAGTAAAGACTATTTTTCAAGAAGTTATGCACCATATGACTATAGCTATGATTATAATTATGACTATGATTATGACTATGACTATGATGATTATAAAAATTCAAAAGATTGGTATGAAGATGACTATAATCAGTACTATGATGACTATGCTAGTTCAGCGCTAGTTGGAGCTATTGCAGGGGTATCTGTAGCATTTGCAATTGGATTTTTGGTAGTATTTATAGTTTATATAATATTTATAGTTATGTTTATTAGAAAATCTTTATTGTATGCATTATCATACTATATTGCAGTAAAAAATGAAGGAATAGAGGCAAAAGATGCAGTACTAGAAAGTGAAAGATTAATGACAGGCAATAGAGGAAGATTATTCTGCCTAGTGCTATCATTTATAGGATGGTCAATATTAATAGCATTTGTATCAGGTGTATTAGGAATAGCAAGCACTTTACTTGCATCAATTGCATCATATGCAGGATCAATTATACTAATGCCATATATCACCTTCTCAATCCTTGCATTCTATAGAGACTTAGAAGAAGAAAAAGGACCTAGAGCATATGTAAATGAAACTGTAGGAACAGCCGACCAAGTACAAACAAACGCAACTGTTGTTGGAGCAAATACAGTAAATAATAATATGAATAATAGTCAGCCAGTAAATAATGAACAAACGACATCTAATATAAATAATAATGTAGTGCAAGAAACAGTAAAGCCAGAAAATACAAACAATATAGTAAATTCAACAGTAACGGCAGGCTCAAAAAAATATTGCAAAAGATGTGGTGCAGAAAACACATTAGATGCAACATATTGCACAAGTTGCGGTGCAAAACTAGATTAAAAATTTTTTCAGTTGGGGACGGTCCTAAATCGAAAATATATTTTCGATTTAGGACCGTCCCCAACTGAAAAAAATTATAAAAAGGCATTTAGTTTATCAATATTTTCTCTTTGAAATTTGTTAAAATCTTTAATTAATTCAGTTGTACTTTTTTGAACATCCAATCCACAATTTAAAATTTTTTGACATTCAATTACTCCCATTAAAGTTCCTTGAATCATAATTTCTGCAATATGAGAATTACTCCTATCTCTTAAAGTATTAAATTGAACTCCCGCAAAGCTCATCATTTTATCTTTAAAAGGTGTAGAGTCAGGAATTTCCCCATATTTTTCAAAATGTTGATTGATTTGACTTTGGGTGTTTCCGTATTGTGAATACATAGCAACTAAGACTTTTCGCATTTCTTTATCTGAAACTTTAGGTGCTAAGTAAGAAATAGAGTCCATCCCCATTTTAGCAATTTTGCTAACTTCATTTAATACCGCAAGATCAAGCTGGAAAGTGTTAGAGTCAGTAGCTGTGTTATCATTGTCATTAGCTGATTGAGTATTGGAATGTTCATCATCAAATTTAGGTTTTGAATTAGAATTAATAGAGTTAACTTTATTGCCCTGTTCCTGAAGTGATTGTGCATCCATATTGCTATCTTTATTTTCATTTTTGAGATTTTTATCTTTATCCATACTTATTAATAATGGCAAACAAATTTTGCCACATACTCCTTTCTTTAATAATTTTTAATATTTTAACCAAAAGTGCGAAAATTATTAAAAATATGTAGTAAAAATTTTTTTTTGATGATATAATAATAAATAAATTTTAAATAAAAAATTATTATGTTTAGGAGGAAAATAAAATGAAAGAATTGGTCATGGAGGTAACAAGTACATTACCAGATGATGCAACATTTGATGATATTATAGAAGCTATTTTTATTAGATTGAAAATAGAAAAGGGTATTAAGGATGCAGAAAATGACAAAGGACTTACTACAGAAGAATTAGTAAAGGAGATTGAAAAATGGTAGTAAGATGGCATAAAACTGCATTGGAAGATTTAAAAGATTTTTTTGAAGTTACAAAGTTGTATAATCCTAAAGATTATATTCAAAAGTTAGTAAACTATGTCAATGCTTTAACAGAACAGCCTAATTTAGGAAAAATTTATTTATATATTCATGGGCGTATTATTAGACAATTGATATATAAAGAGCATAAAATATTTTATTATATAGATAATAATCAGATTAATATTTTAACCGTTGTTCACCATAGACAAGATATAAATTCAAAAATAGAATACATAAAAAAACATTTAAAATAATGCTAGAACAAAAAGGGAAAGGAAAAACAAATGTCAGAAAGAAAATGGACCACAGAACAAATGCAAGCAATAAAACTAAAGGGAGCAAACATACTTGTTTCAGCAGCAGCAGGAAGTGGTAAAACATCAGTATTAGTTGAAAGAATAGTAAATAAAATAATAAATGATGGTGTAGACATAGACAAAATATTAGTTGTTACATTTACAAATGCAGCAGCAAGTGAAATGCGCCAAAGATTAATGGACGCAATTTATGCAAAAATTGATGAAAAACCAAACGACCAAAACTTACAAAGACAGCTAATGCTTATAAATAAGGCAAATATAAGCACAATCCATTCTTTTTGCTTAAATGTTATAAGAAATAACTTCTTTGAAATAGGAATAAGCAATAATTTTAGAGTTGCAGACAGCACTGAAATAGAAATAATGAAGCAAGAAGTTATTGAGGATATTTTTGATGATGAATACGAAAGTCAAAACAAAGATTTTACAAAACTTTTAGATAAATATGCCTCATATAATGATGACTCAAAATTAAAGGAACTAATACTTAGAATTTATGAGTTTATTCAAAGTGATCCATTTCCAGATAAATGGCTACAAAATGCAGTTGAAAGTTACAATATTAAATATGAAGAAAAGTCAAATATTGAGGATATAAAATTAGAACAAGCTTTGTCAAAATATGAGGAAAATTTAAACAAACAAAAGGATATAAACACAATTACAGATTTCTCAAATACTAACTGGGGCAAAATAATAGTAGACAAAGTAAAAGAAACATTACAGGACTGCAAAATAAACTTAGAAGCGGCCATACAAGAAGTTGATACATATCCAAATTTGATAGATTTTATATCTTTATTAAAAACAGATTTACAAGACATTGAGAAAATACTAATTGAAAATTTTTCGGATGATACTAAAAAAGCAGAACAAATTTCATTGTTTCAAGATGACTTAAAAGAAAACATAAATAAGCAAAATCAAACTAACTTGTGGGACAAATTGTACCAAGACTTGAATTCAAAACCATGGCAAAGCTGGCCTAGAAAAAGTAAAATGTCAGAAGAAGAAAAAGAGGCAAAAGAAAGAGCCAAAGCAATTAGAGATTTAGCCAAAGCAAATTTTACAGAATTACAAAAGTTAGTAAGAACAAATTCAAAAGAAACAATAAGTGACATAAATGCAATGTACACTACACTAAAAGCAATTCAAAATCTAGTCTTAAAATTCGAAAAAGAATTTGCAAAAAGAAAAAGAGAAAAAAATATAGTAGATTTTAATGACATTGAACATTTAGCTTTAAAAATATTAGTAGATGATGATGGCAATCCCACTGAAATAGCTAAAAAATATGATTTTAATGAAATCGAAATAGACGAGTATCAAGATAGTAACTCTGTGCAAGAATATATTTTAAATAGTGTTTCAAATGGGCACAATATATTTATGGTTGGAGATGTTAAGCAAAGTATATATAAGTTTAGACAAGCGAACCCAAAACTTTTTATGAGCAAATATAATGAATATAACTTGCCTGAAAATGAGGCAGAAAAAGCAACTTCAAGTTTAGAAAAACATACAAATGAAACAGAGCTAAACTTTGCAAAAAATAGAGATGTAAAACAAAACACAAAAATACTTCTTTACAAAAATTTTAGAAGTAGAAAAAATATTTTAGACATCACAAACTTAGTATTTAACAACATAATGAGTAAAAAACTTGGAGAAATAGAATACACAGATGAAGAAGCTCTTAATTTAGGAGCAAGTTTTGATGAGCCAACCATAGACTGTGAAACAGAGCTAAATATTATTGAAACTAATGATGAAAGCAGTGAAACCGAAGACTACGAAGTTATAGAAAATGCTGCATTAGAGGCAAGGCTAGTAGCTAAAAAAATAAAAGAATTAAATAAAGCAGGTGTGCCTTACAAAAATATGACCATACTTTTAAGAAGTCCAAAATCAGTTGCAAACATTTATGAAAAAGAACTCATGGATGCAGAAATACCAGTATTTTCAGACATAACAACAGAATATTTAAACACAATTGAAATAGATACAGTAATGTCACTATTAAAAATAATAGATAACCCACTTCAAGATATTCCATTTGTAACAGTTTTAAGATCAGAAATTGGTGGATTTACAGATAATGAATTAATAGAAATAAGATTAGTGGACAGAAATATTTCATATTATAGGGCTTTTGAAAAAGCAAAAGATAGTAATGAAATAAGGCCTGAGTTAAAAGAAAAAATAACCCAATTTGCAAATCTTTTAAAAGAGCTAAAAGAAGAAGAAAAAACCAAGCCTTTAGATGAGCTAATATGGGATATATATAATAAAACAGGATATTATCACTATGTTGGACTTATGCCAGACGGAACTTTAAGACAAGCTAATTTAAAAAAGTTATTTGAAAAAGCAAGAGAATATGAAAAAATAAGTTTAAAAGGCTTATTCAACTTCATATTATTTATGGAAAAAGTGGGCACGAGTTCTGGAAGCATAGACTCAGCAAGAATAATTGGAGAAAATGACGATGTTGTTAGAATTATGAGTATTCACAAGAGTAAAGGTCTAGAATTTCCAATAGTATTTCTATGTAACGCAAATAAAAAATTCAATCTAAAAGATATGAATGAAAAGATAGTTTTGGACAATAATTTAGGAATAGGTGCAAATTACATAGTAGATGGAATCGAATTTCCTACAATAGCAAAAGATGCAATAAAAATAAAAGCAAATAAAGAAGCTATTTCAGAGGAAATGAGAGTTTTATATGTTGCATTAACAAGAGCAAAGGAAAAGTTAATAATAGTTGGAACAAGTGATAATGTAGAAAAAAAGCTTGGGGAAAAAGTAGACGAAATAAATAAATACTACAAATTCACAAAGCCAGAAAAATTTAACCCAAAATTAGTAGAAAAATATAAAACTTACTTAGATTGGCTAGAGCTTGTTTACAAATATAATGACAATTCTTTTATGAATCTAAATATAGTAAATAAAACAGAATTAACGGGAGAAGAATTTCAAAACAAAGAACAAGAAGAAAATAGAAAGCATAAAGCAGAAATCATAAAAGAAATAAATGAGCACAAAATAAATAAAAAAGAATATGAAAAAATAGATAAAATGCTAAACTACACATATGAGTACGAAAAAGACGTAGAACTTCCTACAAAAACTTCTGTAACAGCATTAAAAGAGATTAATTCAATTAAAGAAAATACAAAAGTCCCATCATTTGCACAAGATAAAAAATTAAGTGGTGCAAGAAGAGGAACAATAGTTCATTTAATTTTAAGCAAAGTAACTAATGAACAAAGCCTAAACGAAGTAAGTAATCTAATTGAAAAGCTAGTTGCTAAAAATGCAATTACAGAAGAAGAAAAAAGCCTAATAGATATGAAGATAATTGAAAATTATTTGAATTCAAAATTATATAATGAAATATTACAGGCAAAAGAAGTACATAGAGAAACTCCTTTTTACTTAAATATAAATTCAGGTGAGATTTATGAAGGCACTAATGAACCAATATTGGTGCAAGGTGTTATAGACTTATATTTTATATCAAAAGATGATGAACTTGTGCTAGTTGATTACAAAACAGATTACATAAAAGAAAATGCAGAAAAAGAATTAAAAGAAAAATACAAATCACAATTAGATTTATACAAAAGAGCATTAGAGAAAGCTTTGAAAAGAAAAGTAGATAAAGCATTTATATATTCAACAAGTTTGAATAAATGCATAGTGGTTGAAAAATAATTGCGTTTTGGCGTCGTTAAACTGCACTGCGAAAATCCTCAATGTGCCTAAAAGCACCCCTCCGGTTTTCTTGCTTGTTCGCCTAGCCAAAAGCACAATTCTTTTTCAACCTTAGAAAGGAATGATAGTAAAATGAGAATTGACAAATTTTTAAAAGTAGCAAGAATTATAAAAAGAAGAACTGTTGCAAATGAAGCGGCAGATGGTGGAAGAATTAGTGTTAATGGAAAAGTTGTAAAGCCTAGCTATGAAATAAAAGTTGGAGACATTGTAGAAATAAAATTTGGAAATAACACATCAAAATTTGAAATAATAAAAATTCCAACAAAGCAAAGTGTAAGTACAGAAGAAGTAGCAAAAATTCTCTAAAGAAAATAGTTTAAAAAAATAATAGACATAATTTAATTGAAAATTAAACCAAAGAAATAAGAAAAAAATTCCAAATTTTAAAATCTTTGCTTGCATATTAAGAATAAAATTGCAAAAACTAATTATATAAAATTTTAAAAGATTAAATAGATTGAGATTATCAATCTATTTATCTTTGCAGAAAGGAAAGAAATATATGAAAGTAAAAGATTTTATGATAAAAAATGTATGCTGTGTTACACCTGATACAAAAATAAGTGATGCAGCTAAAATTATGAATGAAAATCACATTGGTTCAGTTCCAGTTTGTGATAACAACAATTGCATTTGTGGAATTTTAACAGACAGAGATATTGTATTAAGAGGCGTGGCTTGTGGAAAAAATGTGGATAGCACACCAATAAGTGACATAATGTCTTGCAATGTTTGCTCTTGTGATGAAAATGAAAATATAGAACAAGCAGAAAATAAAATGTCTCAAAATCAAATAAGAAGATTACCTGTTTGTGATGAAAACAATCACGTTATTGGTATTTTAACTATGGGAGACTTAGCAAATAATAATGAAGAAATTGGAATGCTAGATTTTTGCAAAACAATGAGTGAAGTATGTAACAGTAATGGCAACAAAAATGCAGAGTAAACGGAGAATTGAAAATAATATTATAAAAATGTGAAAGCTATGTATATTTAATATACATAGCTAAATTTACATAAAATTATTCTTGAAAAATATTTGCAAAAACACTTGAAATTATCCAATAAATATGTTATCATAATAAATAGCGATTAAAACTTAAGCATAGGAGGTGCAGTAAAATGGCTAAATGTGATATTTGTGGAAAATCAGTTACAAATGGAAATAAAATAAGTATAGCTCGTTCTCATGTTAGTAGAAGAGCAAAAAGAACATGGAAACCAAATCTTAGAACAGTAAGAATTAAAGTAAACGGAGAAAACAAAAAAATGTCTGTATGCTCTAAATGCTTACGTTCAGCTAAGTTAGGTGCTTAAAATGAAATTAAATAATAAAATAAAAGAGAACTCAAATCTTGCCTAAAACATATGGCAAATGTAAAGAGTTCTCTTTTTTAATATTAAAAATCAGCATACTTAAATTTTAACAATAAAACAAATTTTTACAAAAAACGGTATATATAAGAGATTTTAATATTTCGTATTCTAATCCTAATCTTTTATTCCAAACAAAAACTTAACAATTCCTCTCAAAAATTTCGGAACTTTTTTTACAACAATAGTCATATAACTCCCTCCTAACAATTTGTAATTCCTTGAGTAAAATTTTTATGTATTAAAGAATATATTATCTCAAGAATTTACTTATGAAATAAACAGCAAAGACCTGCAATTGTAATAGCACAGCCTATAATAAAAAGCCAACCGGATAATGGAAGTAATAGTACAAGTAAAACCCCCAATCCAAAACCCACGAGGCAAGTTGCAAGTAATTTCTTAAGTATCTTACCCATGCTTTACCTCCTTTGTAACATTATATGTAAATCAAAAATAAAAAGTGAGTTATTGAAAATAAATAATAACTATGTTATATTAAAAAAAGAATAAAAATCAAATGATGAGGGGATACAAATTGAAAAAAATTTTTGCTGTAATAGGAATAATATTTTTAGTTATAATATTAGTATTAAATATAGGTATTACTGCTTTTTTAAGCCCTATTGAGGTCGTAACAATATGTTATAATAACACTGCTTATGTATTTGATTTATTATTGCTAGTTATATCCATTTTTTTGATTACAAATATAATAAATAAATTTTGGTATAAAAATGAAAAAAGAAAAATGTTAAGAAAAGTATTGCTTATCGTTGTTGCAATTATTTATATTTCTGCCACTATAGCATTTTCAATATTATTTAAACCATCTTTAAAAAGCGATCAAAAAGCTGTAGGAATAATGGCATTCTGCTTTAATACAAAAGAAAGTGATGAACCATTAGAAGTAGAGGCATATCAAAAACTTTCTATAAAAGAATATATGCAAGCATACAATCAGCAAATACCATTAGCTTTTATGTTCTCACTTTTTCTAAAATTAATTAGGTCAGACGACCTTTATAAGTTATCAATAATAAATATATTAGCAATAATAGCAATGATATTTGCAATAAGAAAAATAGAAAATATGATTTCAAAAAAATATAAAACTAATAAGGTTTTATTTTATACGCTATTCTTTACATTTTTATCAATTCCAATGCTAGTAACTTTTAAATATGGAGATTTAAGTAGTTTAACTTTATCCTTATTTAGCGTATATTATATGATGAAATTTGTTGAAACAAAAAAATATAAGCATATTTTAATTGCATCAATATTCTCAATGTTTGCATATATGATGAGAATGAATAGTTTAATTTTTGTAATTGCAACAGTTATTTATTTGCTATTTGTTTTATTTACAAAAATTAAGACAAAAAGTGCAAAAGAAAAAATAATAAATGTACTAACAATAATTGTTTATATAGGTATAACAATTATTCCAGCAAAATTAGTTATAGCATATTACACGAATAAATATGAGTTAAGTACTGAAAAACAATATCCTGTTGCAAGTTATCTGTTAATGGCAATGGAAGAATCAAATAGGGCAAATGGCTGGTATAATGAAGGAATTGCAGCACCAGCATTGAAAAATCCTGAAAAAGCAAAAAATGAATATCCAAAATTAATAAAAGAAAGATTAGAATATTTTTCAGAAAATATAGGATATGCTTTTAGATTTTATACTTTAAAGATAGCTTCAATGTGGACAGAAAATACATACTCGGCAGTAATTAGTAATTTAACAACTTTAAAAGACAAATTATTAGAATTCGAAGAGCCTTTACTTTTTTATCAAAAAGCGCTATTGATATTAATTTGCATATCAACAATTGTAGTACTTATACAAAACAGAAAGAATTTATCACCTGAAATTATATATTTGCTATTAATTTTTATGGGAGGATTTGCTTTTCATATTATCTGGGAGGCAAAGTCAAGATATATTATACCATATATAGTTGTGCTCATTCCTTTAGCAAGTATTCAAATTAAAACAAGAAAAAAACAAAAAACTATTCCATAAAATATTCTTTTATGATATTATAATTATGCAATTTGAATTAAAAAATAAGAATAGTTTATAGGACACTTTAAAAACCTAAATATTTATATAAGGAGATTCGTATAATCATATACGAGAAAAAATAAATGAAAAATAAATCAAAAAAATCAAAAGAAGAAAAAATAAACATACCAAGATTAATACTAAGAATAGTAGTAGTGGCAATTATTCTTGGTTTAATGATATTTGCTATAAAAATTGCGCCAAATTATGCAAGAGATGAATTTGCAGATAGAACAAATTTAATTATAAATAACAACAATATTACAAGAAATGTAAAATCAAATATTATAATAGAAGATAACACAATATATTTGTCTACAGCAGACATGCAAAACTTTTTTGATGAATATTTGCTAATTGATGAAGAAAATTCAAGAGTAATAACTACATCAAATACAAAAACAGTTGTAATTCCATTTGAAGGAACAAACATAATAGTTAATGATGCGCAAACTACAATTGAGCATCCTATACTAATTAGAGATGGAACAATTTACTTACCAATAACAGACTTAACCGATATATACAATATTGAAGTTAATTATTCTTCTGAGACTAACATTGTTACAATAGATTCTTTAAACAGAAAATTTGTACAAGCACTAAGTGCTAAAAATATGTCAGTAAAATATTTACCAACTGTATTTTCGAAAACAATGGATAAAGTAGAACGTGGGGACACGCTTGTTTTAGTACAAGATAGAGAAAATGGCGGAAATGTTGTAGAGGATGACTGGATAAAAGTTAGAACAAAAAAAGGCGAATTGGGATATGTAAAGATAGATAATGTTACCAACGAAAAAACAGTAAGAGATGACTTAAACTTTAGTACATCAATTGATGGAAAAGTTAGTTTAGTGTGGGATTACTATTCACAATATGTATCTGCACCTGTAAGAGATGGCGAAATAGAAGGCATAAATGTAGTATCACCATCATTCTATGAAATTACAGCAAGTGGAGACATTGATGCAAATATAGGAAGAAATGGCCGAAATTATATAGAATGGGCACACGCAAATGGATATAAAGTATGGCCAATAGTATCTAACAGCGAACTTGGAGACTTAGATGCAGTATCTAATTTGCTTTCAAGTTTTGAAAATAGATCATATTTAATAAAAAATATTGTAAATGAATTAATAGAGGCAGGAGTTGATGGCGTAAATATAGATTTTGAAAATATGTATCAAGCAGATAAAGACAATTATTCAAGATTTATAATTGAACTTGCACCTAGACTAAGAGAAGCTGGACTTACACTATCTGTTGATGTTACAGCACCAGATGGCTCAGAAACTTGGTCACTATGTTTTGACAGAAATGTAATAGGCAAAGTAGCAGACTACATTATATTTATGGGATATGACCAAAATGGTGTATCAGCAACAAAGGCAGGAACAGTTGCAGGAGCTGACTGGGTGGAGTTAAATATCAAGAAATTTTTAGGACAAGAAGGAGTATCTAAAGATAAATTAATACTCGCAATGCCATTTTATACAAGGCTTTGGAAAGAGTCTAATGGAACTCTAACAAGCTCAGTAGTAAATATGAGAAGTGTTACAATTCCTGAAGGTGTTACACCAACTTGGGATGAAAACACAAAGCAAAATTATATGGAATACACACAAAATGGTACAACATACAAAATGTGGATAGAGGATGAAGATTCTCTAAAAGCAAAAATGGATTTAATAAATAAATATGAATTAGCTGGTGGAGCATTTTGGTCAAAAGATAGAGAATCAAACACTATATGGGCTGTAATTGCAGACGAGCTTGATGCTAAGACGGATAATTCAAATGAATAGTTATAATTGGCTAATGCACAATTAGAAAAAAACAAAAGCATAGGTATTAAAAAGGACTTTTTGTAGTAAAAGGTAAAATAATGTAATACGAAAAAAGTAATAATAAAAAATCACCCTCATATAATATAAAAGGGTGATTTTTTTCTGCATAGAAAAATTATTTGTCACCCTTAAATTGATACAAAGGAGGGAAGTACAAGCATTACAAGAGTTAATGCTGTGTGCGAAGATAATGAATATTGCATTTGTTAAATTAGACAAGATTGGAAGGGTTCAAAAATTTTATAGAAATCTTTTTAAAATAATTAGGGTTGTAAATAATACATATTACATACCTACTATTAATGAAAAAATAAAAAATAAATTAATATCAAAATTAAAAGCAGATGGAGTAGACTATGCTATAACTGAAAATGAAATGGACTTAAACTATTCAAAACTAGATGGCAAATATCTGCTTAAATGCGCTATTCCAGAGGTTGTAGATTATTGTTTTAAAATTGTAAATAAAAATGCGGAACTTGAAGAAATTTATGTGATTGCAGAAAATTACACAAAAGAAAATATAAAAATAATAGAGACATTAACAGAAAAAGTGAAAGTTGTAAATGTAGTAACTACACATTTAAAGCAGTTTCAAGAATTAGAAAAAAGATTGGAAAGAAAAGATATATATATAACAGTTTCAAGCAATAAAAGAAAGGCATTAAAAAATGCTGAATTAATCATTAATTTAGATTGTAAAAATTTTAATGGCTTTAATGTAAACAAAAGTAGCATAATTGTAAACTGTAACCATGAATTTAGCTTAAATAAAGACTTTGAAGGAGTTTGCATAGAAAAAGTAAATGCTAATATAAAAAAGATAATGAGAATATTTAGTGAAAATGAAAACATGAATAAAGAAGAGCTTTTTGAAGCGGAGCTACTTAAAACAAACGAATACGATGAGGCAAGATATATTTTAGAAAAAGCTAAAATGCAAATAACAGGTGTGGTAGGAAAAAGAGGAATTATTAATGTAGGAGAGTTTGAAAAATTTTCAGTTGGGGACGGTCCTCTTTCGAAAAAATTTTTCAGTTAGGGACGGTCCTTTTTCGAAAAAATTTTCGATTTAGGACCGTCCCCAACTGAAAAAAATTTTCCATGCCCCTTGACAAAACTTTCTAATGGTATTAATATATTTAGGTAAATTTTTAACACAAAAGGAGGGATAAGTCATGGACAGCGAAGAAGTACTACTAACACAAGAAGGCTATGATAAGTTAGAGCAAGAACTAGAGTATCTTAAAACAACTGAGAGAACTGAAATTGCTGGTAGAATAAAAGTTGCCCTAGGTTATGGAGATTTATCTGAAAACTCTGAATACGATGAGGCAAAAAATGCACAAGAAATGAACGAAAACAAAATAGCAGAGCTAGAAAATAAATTGAGACATGCAAAAATAATAGATTCTTCAGATATAGATACAAAAACAGTTCAAGTAGGCAATACTGTAGAAGTGCTTGATATGGACTTTGATGAAAACGTAACATATACAATAGTTGGTTCAACAGAGGTAGACTTAGCACAAAACAAAATTTCAAATGAATCACCAATAGGTTCAGCATTACTTGGTGCAAAAAAAGGCCAAGTGGTAGAAGCTAAGGTACCAGCTGGAGTTGCTAAATTCAAAGTACTTTCAATTAAAAAATAATGTTAAAACCTGTTTTTAGGAATTCATCCTAAAACAGGTTGATTTTTTTTTAGCTGTCAAATGGGACGGTTCTAAATTACAATCACACCAGCGTGAGTGTCATTTAGAACCGTCCCATTTGACATATTTGTGAAGAATTTAAAATACAATTAAAAACATAATCAAAGACACAGTTTTTTCCTTGTAAATATTGACTTTTAGCCCATAAAATAATATTATATATATATAAATTATTTAAAGAAAGGTTTAGCTATGGAAGCTCTTATGACTACAACCAGTTTTGGTGGCGAACTTTTAAGTTTTAAACTAGACGGTATCGAGAAAATTCACCAAGGAGAAGATGTGAGAGATGATAATGGTAAAGTGTACTGGAAAAGGCATGCGCCAGTATTATTTCCTATTGTAGGTAAGCTAAAGAGAAATCAAACAATAATAAATGGTAGAACCTTTGAAATTCCTCAGCATGGGTTTGCAAGAGATATGGAATTTGAGCCAGTAACTAAATTGGACAATTTTCACTCATATGTATTAAAAAGTAATAAATACACATTAGCAAGATACCCTTTTGACTTTGAACTAACAAATACATATAGGCAGGAAGAAAACAAGCTAATATTTATATACAAAGTAATAAATACAGGTGTTACAAATATGCCTTTTGGAATAGGTGGACATCCTGCTTTCAAAATTGACCCAGATGATTTAAAAAGAGGCAATTATTACTTAGAATTTAAAGAAGATGAAGATAGAGCTCACTTTTTATATTTAGTAGATGGACTTGTTGGCACAGAGTATGCAAAAAATAAGCTAATAAATAATAGAATAATACTTTTAGATGAGCACACTTTTGATAATGATGCTCTAATTATTAAAGGCATACAAAACAAAGTCATTAGCTTGAAAAATAGCAGAACTAGAAAAACGGTATTAACTATGAATTTTGAAGGATGGCCATTTTTAGGTATTTGGTCAAAACCCGGAGCACCATTTATATGCTTAGAACCATGGCAATCAACAGCGGACAGAATTCATAGCTCAAACGTATTTGTACAAAAGCCAGATATGATAGTTTTAGCTCCTGGGCAAGAGTTTGAAGCAAAATTTTCAGTGGAGTTTTTTAGCTAATAATACAGTTTGAAAGAAAAAGATTTAGTATACAGGATTGCGTTTCTGCAAGGTTTAAGCATATGTGAGCTTTTGAAAATACAAAACTGTAAAGATAACAAGGAAGAATGTAAATTTAACCTTAAGTAATAAAAATTAAAAAGGAAGCAAAAATGATAAAAATAATTTTACTTATAATTATAGCAATTGGAGTAACTGCAATATTCGATGCAAGAAAAATTGCAGAAAAATATTTCAGTACGCAAGATATAAATAAACAAGCACTACTGCTTAAAGCGGTGGGCTTTCTCGTCTCTGTGGTAAGCGCAATAATACTTAGTTTTTTACTGTAATTTGTAAACATTTACAGCCACAATTAGTCATAATAAAAATAAACAAATTTATTATGCACTTTATTTAAAAGAAAGAGTATGCTTAAAAGCATATATGAGGTGTTTATTTATGAAAAAAATAGAAGGAAAATATAATCCTAAAGATTTTGAAGATAAAATATATAAAAATTGGGAAGAAAATAAATATTTTAAGCCAAGTATGGATAAAACAAAACCATCATTTTCTATTGTTATGCCACCACCAAATGTAACAGGAAGACTTCATATGGGACATGCTTTAGATGACACAATTCAAGATATAATTATAAGAGCAAAAAGAATGCAAGGTTACAACACTTTATGGCTTCCAGGAGCAGACCATGCATCAATAGCAACAGAAGCAAAAGTTGTTCAAAAGTTAAAAAGTGAAGGACATACCAAAGAAGAACTTGGTAGAGAAAAATTTTTAGATGAAGCATGGGCTTGGACCAAAAAATATGGTGGAGAAATAGAAAACCAACAAAAAAGACTTGGCTGTTCATGCGACTGGGATAGAAAAAGATTTACTCTAGACAAGGGTCTTTCAGATGCAGTTTTAGAAGAATTTTGCAATCTATATAAAGATGGACTAATTTATAGAGGCAAAAAAATGATAAATTGGTGTCCATACTGTCATTCATCAATTTCAGATATAGAAGTTGAATATAGTGAAGAACAATCTCATTTGTGGCATATTAGATATCAAATAAAGGGTACGAACGAATATGTAGAAGTTGCTACAACAAGACCTGAAACAATGCTCGGAGATACAGCAGTTGCTGTTAACCCAAAAGATGAGAGATACAAAGATATAGTAGGAAAAACTTGTATACTTCCAATAGTAAATAGAGAAATTCCTATAATTGCAGATGATTTTGTAGACATGGAATTTGGTACGGGCTGTGTTAAAATAACCCCAGCACATGATATGAACGATTATCAAGCAGGATTAAAACATAATCTAGAATTTATAGAAGTATTTGATGAGTCAAATATAATGAATGATATAGTACCAGAATACAAAGGCTTAACATCGGACGAAGCAAGACCACTTATTGTAGAAAAACTAAAAGAGATAGGAGCTTTAGTAAGTATAGAAGACTATACTCATAATGTTGGAAAATGTTATAGATGTCATAACACAGTTGAGCCAAGAATTTCTGAGCAATGGTTTGTTGCAATGAAGAAATTAGCAGAACCTGCAATAAAAGCAGTTAAAAACGGAGATGTAAAATTTGTACCAAAAAAATATGAAAAAACATATTTTAACTGGATGGAAAACATACAAGATTGGTGTATTTCAAGACAACTTTGGTGGGGACACAGAATACCAGCATATTACTGTGATGAATGCGGTCACATTACAGTTGCAAAAGAAAGCCCAGAAAAATGCGAGAAATGTGGTAGCACACATATTCACCAAGACGAAGATACACTTGACACGTGGTTTAGCTCTGCACTTTGGCCATTTTCAACAATGGGCTGGCCAAACAAAGAAGCAGAAGATTATAAAACATTTTACCCTACAAATTGCTTAGTTACAGCTTATGATATTATATTCTTCTGGGTTGCAAGAATGATATTTTCAGGCTTGTATGCAACAGGCAAAAAGCCATTTAGCGATATAGTAATGCACGGCCTAGTTAGAGATAGCCAAGGCAGAAAAATGTCAAAGAGTTTAGGTAATGGCATAGACCCACTAGAAGTAATGGACAAATATGGAACAGATAGCTTAAGATTTTCTGTTTTGTCAGGAACAACAATGGGAAATGACATAAAATATATGCCAGAAAAACTTGATCAAGCATCTAACTTTGCTAATAAAATGTGGAATGCTGCAAAATTCATAACAATGAATGCTGCATCAGATGAAGAAATAAAAGAATTTAGCAAAGAGCTTGAAAGCAAAATAGAAAATGCTAATGCATCAAAGGCAGAAAACAGTCTAAAACCAGAAGACAAGTGGATCATTGGCAAATTAAACAAATTAATAAATGAAGTTACAGAAAATATAAATAACTATGATTTAGGAATTGCCCTAGATAATATTTACACATTTATATGGGATGAATTCTGCGATTGGTACATAGAAATGTGCAAAACAAGACTAAACTCTGATGAAAAAGTTGCAGTTTCTTATGTACTAGACTATGTATTTAGAAATGCATTAAAACTATTACACCCATTTATGCCATTTGTTACAGCAGAGCTTTATTCACACTTAGTAAATTATGATGGCAAAGACATAATAATATCTGATTGGCCAGTTGCTTCAAAAGAAAATTATGATGAAGATATTGCATACATAGAAGAAATAAAAAATATAATTGTACAAATTAGAAATGTTAGAACAAATATGAATATTCACCCATCTAAAAAAGTACAATTAATAGTAGTAACAGAAAATAAAGCTATGGCAGAAAAAATTGCACAAGATGAAGAATTCATCAAAAAATTAGGCTTTGGAAGCACAATTACTATACAAAACAATGAAGATGGAATTGAAGCAAATGCAATATGCGTATCTACAGGAAACATAAAAGTATATATGCCATTTAATGAATTAGTAGATATTGATGAAGAAATTAAAAGATTAGAGGCAGAAAAAACTAGACTTGAAGCGGAAGTTGAAAGAAGCAACAAAATACTTTCAAACCAAGGCTTTGTAGCAAAAGCTCCAAAGGCAAAAGTAGATGAAGAAAAATCAAAACTAGAAAACTACAGCAAAATGTTAGAGGAAACAAAAGCAAGATTAAACAACTTAAAAGCATAAAAAATATTTCAATTGTGCAACGGTTTACATAATTTTAAACGTAAATAAATTGCACAATTGAAAATTATTAAAATTATAAAAGAGAGGTGAAAATATGAAAATCACAAACTCAATGACTGGCAAAAAAGAGGAATTTGTACCTATAAATAAAAACGAGGTAAAAATGTATGCCTGTGGTGTAACAGTTTACGACTTAAGCCATATAGGCCACGCAAGGCAGGCAATTGTATATGCCATGATGACAGATTATTTTAGATACAAAGGCTACAAAGTTACATATGTAAGAAATTATACAGATGTAGATGACAAAATCATAAAAAGGGCAAATGAGCTTGGCAAAAATGCCTTAGAATTTTCTCAGGAACAAATTCTCGAAACAGAAAAAGACATGAAAGCGTTACATGTTACGGAAGCAGACATAAAAACAAAAGCATCAGAATACATCCCTCAAATTATAAAGTTTGTTGAAGCGCTTATAGAAAAAGGCGATGCCTACGCTACTGAAAAAGGAGATGTTTACTATTCAGTAAAAACTTTTAAAGAATATGGAAAATTATCTCATAGAAAAGTAGATGAACTACGTAATGGTGTAAGAATAGAAGTAGAAGAAGGCAAAAAAGACCCTGTAGACTTTGCACTATGGAAATCGGCAAAACCAGGAGAAATATATTGGAAATCTCCTTGGGGCAAAGGTAGACCGGGCTGGCATATAGAATGTTCTGCAATGATTTTAAACACACTTGGTGAAACAATAGACATACATGGTGGTGGAAGAGATTTATTATTCCCTCATCATGAAAATGAAATAGCACAAAGTGAAGCCCTAACAGGCAAAAAGCTAGCTAATTATTGGACTCACTGCGGACTAATAAAAATAAACGGCGAAAAAATGAGTAAATCATTAGGAAACTCTTTATCAATAAGAGATGCTTTAAAAATGTATAATTATGAGGTTTTAAAATATGTATTACTTTCTAAGCATTATGCAACAGATATGGATATACACGACAGTGACTATAAAATAGCAGATGAGCATATGTATTATTTTTATAGCACAATTAAACAGATGAATGAGTTTATTAAGACTAATGCCGGCGATGCTAATGGTGAAACTTTAGATAACGAAACACTTAAAACAATTGTGCCAAAATTTATTGAAGTAATGGATGATGACTTTAATTCAGCATTGGCAATTTCAAATTTGCATATTGTTTTTAGAGATATAAATAATATAATGAAAACTGCAAATAAAGCTAATAAACAAGTTTTTGCAAACACATTGGCAAAAGCTTTAGAAGATATAAAAAGAGTATACAAAATACTAGGCTTTTTTGAACAGGATCCAGATGAATTTATTTCAAAAATGAGGGAAAAATATTTGGGCAAATTAAACATTACCGTAAATGAAATAGAAAACGAAATAGCTAAAAGAGCCGAAGCTAAAAAGAATAAAGACTATGAAACAGCAGACGCTATTAGAGCAGAATTAGATAAAAAAGGCATCTTATTAAATGACACAAAAGACGGAACAACTTGGGATATAAAAGAATTATATAGTTAAAAATGAATATCAAAAATTTTATAAATAAAAAATCGCACGTAAATTTTTAAGATATAGTATCATTAAAGAAATTAAGGAAGGATTGATAAAATGAAGGGCGAAGCAAAAGAAAAAACTAAAGAAGAAAAAAGCAAAAATAAAAAAGATAAAGCAAAAATTAATAATTCAAGCAAGGAAGAAGTAGAAGAACTTTCAAACTCAAATAAAAATAATAGTAGTAATCAAGGAAAAGATGGAAACAAGCTAAACAAAGTAATTTTAACTATATTACTTATATTAGTTATTTTTGTAGTAGCAATAGGAATAATCTATGGAGGAAGAATAATAAACAAAGCAAAACTAGATCGAGAATTAGAAAATCTAGTTAGCAAAGACATATCATCAGTAGATTTATCAAATACAGCACCAGTTACATCTGGAGAATTTGCAGTTGTAGAAGAAACTGTGAAAGAATTTTTTAAAGAATATTCTGACTTAAGACAACAATTTATGGAAAAGGTAAATGATTCGCAATTGCAGTCAATACTAACACCTGAGAATTATGAGCAAGATGGTCCAGAGTTTACGGAATCTATAAACTATATAAATACCACAAAAGAAGAATTTAATAACATAGCAGATGAATTATTAAACCTTCTTTCTACAGAAAACATAGAAGCAAGAATACAAGACGAAAATATTGGCGACTATTACAAAGATTTATACAAGGGCTATTTTATAGATAATAACGACTTATCAACTACCTTCCAAGAAACATATCAAGATACTGTAGATGATAAAACTTTAATGAATAATTTATATGATAATGAAATAAAAATACTTAACTTTTTGACAGAAAATAAGGCACATTGGGAAGTGCTAGATAATAAACTTACATTTGATAATCAAGAACTAACAAATACTTTTAATGAGATGAAATCAAATTTATATGTAGGTGAAAAGTAATTGAAAATGTGCAATAAAAATTATATAATTTAGTTAAGCAAAGGAGAAGAAATTAATGACAAAAATCGCTGAAAGCCTTGGGGCTGTATATATATATATATATATATCGTAAGATTTAACAAAATAAACTTATGTAAACGTAGTAAAGCTATGTATTTTAAACGAACGTAAAATTCGTTTAAAGTGCATAGCTTTTTTGAGTGAATATTTTCTGTCGGGGACGGTCCTAAATGGAGAATATTTTCTGTCGGGGACGTGTCTTAAATGGAAAATCTCTGATTTTCCATTTAGGACCGTCCCCAGAGGAAAATAAGCAATAAATAAAAAATTTAATAAATGAGAAGGGAGAATTACAAAAAATGAAAAAACTAAGTAAAAGACAAAAACTAATAATTTTAATTTCAATAATAACAATAATAGCTATTATTGGAATAATAATAGGAGCAAATATAATTAGAACTAATATAGCAAACGGTAATTATAATTCATCTAATGGAAGCTCAAATAATGGTAATCTGTTACCTGAATATATTAAAGAAGGAATAACACTTGGCGGAGTAACAGGAACACTAAAAGATTTAGACACATCAGATGCCACAGCAACTGCAGAAGATATATTGGAAGGAAAAGTAGCATATGCAAGAGGAGAAAGAATAGTTGGAACCATGAAAGAAGGTCCTGAACCAATAGAAACATTAGATCCTAATGAGGTATATTATGCGGATATAGAAGGAGATGGAACAGTCGATGGGGTTATATTTGCAGATTTAGCAGTAGGTGGAGAAGGAAAATGGAATTATCAAAATAATTCTTATTACAAGATTCCAATAGAAACGAACTTAAAACAATATTTTATAAAAGAAGAAAGTTATAAAGATGTTTTTGGAACAGGAAAAGTAATAGCGCCAATAGAAGGAACAAATGGAAACGAAAGATTTTATGTAATGGCATTAAAAGATTTTCTCCCAGTAGTATATTATTGGTATCATTATGCTATGGGGTATTTAGATAGCGAATATGGCGTAGAAGAAGATGCAAATGATTTTGAGATAGAAGGGAAAGGGCCAACAGGAAAAATAAATACTCAAAGGATGATAGAAAATTGGAATTCGAGTAAGTATGGAGCACAAGATAAAAGTGATATGTGGGGAGTAATACAAAATGAAGTGGCAAAAGGCTGGTTTGTACCATCTAAGTCGGAATGGTCAGCATTTGGAGCAAAATTTGATTTAATAAATAGCAATTATAAGAATTATGGACTTAAGGATGTTTATTGGTCTTCTTCATATTCTAAAGACCAAACAATATTTGAGGCTGATTTCACTTTTGGTGCAATGGGTGCAGTAAACAATGGGGGAAAGTATTACATTCGCCTTGCCACAACTTTCTAAAAAAACATTTGCAAAAAATGTCGAAAACTTGTCAAAATTCGACAAAATATCTTATGGAAAATAATGCCAAAAAGAACTATAATATTAGAGTAAATATTATAGTTCTTTTTTGATGTGCTTTTAAAACAAATACTTCTTAATATGCAAAATAAGACAAGCTTAGGATAGTGGCTTGAAAAAGGCAATAGATAAAAAAGAACTGTAAATTAAATTAGGAGGTAATAATGTGATAGTTGAATTTAACAAAGAAAACAGGCAATTAACATTCAAATTAACAGAAGATGTGGATCAACACACAGTAGAAAAAGTAAGGAGGAAAATGGATAATGAAATTAAAGGATATAGTCCAAGAAAAGTTGTATTTGATTTTAGTAACATCTCTTTTATGGATAGCGCTGGAATAGGAATGGTACTAGGTAGATACAAATTAGCAAAAATGCTAAATGGAAACCTAGAAATCGTAAATGTAAATAAATCAATGAAAAAAATATTTGATATGAGTGGAGTATCAAGAATAATAAATATTGTTGAGGAGGACAAGAATGAAGGGGTTATATGATAATGAAATGAAATTAGAATTTGTGAGCAAAACAAATAATGAAGCATTTGCAAGAATTGCAGTTGCTGCATTTGTATCACAATTAGACCCTACAATAGATGAATTATCTGACATAAAAACAGCTGTTTCAGAGGCTGTAACAAATAGCATAATTCATGGATATGAAGATGAGGAAGGAATAGTAAAAATAACTGCCAAATTATTTGGAAATACTGTAGAAATTGAGGTATCAGACAATGGCAAAGGAATTGCAAATATAGAAGAAGCAAGAAAACCCCTATATACTTCTAAACCTAATATGGAAAGATCAGGTATGGGCTTTACTATAATGGAAAGTTTTATGGACTATGTAAATGTAGAGTCGGCAGTAGGTCTAGGCACAAAAGTAACTATGAAAAAGAAAATTATGAGTGTGGAAGATGAGAAAGAAAAATGCATTGAGGCATAAATAAAAAACTCTAACATATAATTAGGAGAAGGTTATGGATGAAACTCTAAAAAAACAAATACTTGAAGTGCAAGCAGGAAATAGAGAAGTATTAAATGACCTAATAAAACAAAACAATGGACTAATCTGGAGCATTGTAAAAAGATTTGAGGGAAGAGGATATGAACTAGAAGACTTATATCAAATAGGGGCAATAGGTTTTATAAAGGCTGTACAAAAATTTGATTTTACATTCAATGTAGCTTTGTCAACTTATGCAGTTTCTTTTATCATAGGCGAAATAAAAAGATTTTTAAGAGATGATGGCATGATAAAGGTCTCAAGGCAAACTAAATCAACTTGCCAAAAAGCATTGAAAATAAAAGAAGACTATGAAAAACAAGGGAAAAAAATTGGAATTGATGAAATAGCAAAATTGCTTAAAGTTTCAAAAGATGAAGTTATTGAATCTTTGGAATACAAAAATAGTGTAGAGTCTTTATATGATAAAGAAGATGATGATGGACTATGTTTAATAGACAAAATAAAAACAAGAGAAAATGAAGAAGAAAAAACGGTAAATAGATTAGCTTTAAAAGAAGGAATAGAAAAATTAAAACCAAGGGAAAAAGAAATAATATATTTAAGATATTTTAAATGTCAAACTCAAAAAGATGTGGCAAGAATGATAGGAATTAGCCAAGTTCAAGTATGTAGAATAGAAAAACAAATATTAAGTACATTGGGAGAAGAACTAAAGGAAGCCTAAGAATAGAATAATTAGATTCTAATTAACAAATCTTTTAAAATATATAAAAAACAAATTAAGTCAACCTGCAAAGAAAAGGAGGCATAGTGAAAAAAATATATATTATATTGCTTATGCTCATATTTTGCACTTTTGCCATACCAATTATTTTTACAAAAAATACTGTAAGTGGCAAAGCTAAAAATGATACAAATGACAATTTGGAAAACGCAACAGAAGAAATACAAATGATAGATTATGATTATAAACAATATGATACAATAAAACTTTTACATGCAGATACAGGAGAAATTGAAGAATTACCTTTAGATACGTATCTTTTAGGAGTGGTATCAGCAGAAATGCCTGCAAATTTTGAGCAAGAAGCATTAAATGCTCAGGCTTTGGTTGCAAGAACATATACTATATATTCAATTGTACATAATAATGGAAAACATGGTGATGCAGACATTTGTGATGACTCTGGTTGTTGCCAAGCTTGGATATCTAAAGAAGATAGAATGGCAAGGTGGGATGAAGCTGAAAGAGAAAATAACTGGAGGAAGATAGAAATAGCAGTAAATACTACTGCAGGAAAAATAATTACATACAATGGAGAAGTTATTGATGCATTTTTCCATTCAAATAGTGGTGGCACTACAGAAGCACCAGTAAATGTGTGGGGTGGAACAAATTATCCATACTTGCAATCGGTTGAAACAGCAGGAGAAGATGCCTATTCACAATATAGCTCAGAAGTAGTTATTACAAAAGAAGAATTAAAAAATAAAATTCTAGAAAAACATGCAGATTTTTCAATTGATTATTCTCAATCAGATTGCATACAAATATTAGAATATACTGAATCTGGTAGAGTAAAAACAATAAAAATAGGTAACTTAAATCTTTCAGGGGTAGAAGTAAGAACCCTTCTGGGTCTAAGATCTGCAAATTTTGAAGTGAGCATAGATGGGGATAATATAAAATTTTCTGTTAAAGGTTATGGTCACGGCGTTGGAATGAGTCAAACTGGAGCGGACAGTATGGCAAAGCAAGGTAGTAATTATGAAGAAATTGTTAAACATTTTTATACTGGAGTTGAAATTATGGAAATGTAATTCTATATAAAACTATATTATAGAGATTTTAGCAACATAAGGTAGAGAAAAGCATTTTATTTTATAACAAATAATGTATATTTTCCTAATTTAAGGAAATAATCAAATTAATAGATTATTTCAAGGAGGATATATATGAGAAGAGAGAAGAGAAACAATAATAATTTAGAGGATAAAGTAAAATGGGGAAAATTAGTTAGCTTTATAATTGCTATAATTTTACTTATAATTGCAATTGTGGCGTCAATGAGTCAAGAGACTACAGTAGGAAATCTTAGTTATAATAAAATTACAAATGAGCATAATAGCATAGAATCAGCAAGTTCAGACTTAAGCAAAAATGTAAATCAAGTTTTAAAACAAAATAATGTGGGCGGAGATAATGCGGAAGAAGATGACAATGAGATTAATGAAATAAAAGAATCTTTAACTACAAACAATATAATTTCTAACAACACAACTAGCTCTTCAAATGTTACAAATCAAACAGAAGGAAAAGAAGTTGGGGCAAATGTAACCGCAATTAATGAAAATAAGGAAAATTCGGAAACAAACAATAGTAATACTACTGAAAATCAAACTCAATCAAATGATGCTAAAAAAACAGAGGACAACGTAAACAAAACTCAATTTATATTTCCAGTAGAAGGAGAAGTAATTAAAGAATTTGCAAAAGATAATTTAATATATTCAGAAACTCTTGAAGAGTGGATAACACATTTAGGAATAGATATAAAAGCAGATAGAACTACTGTAGTCAAAGCTACAGCTGATGGCACAGTAAAATCAATAAAAAACGATCCTAGATATGGTTTAACTGTAACAATAGAACATAATGATGGCTATACAAGTGTTTATTCAAGTTTGCTTTCAGCAGAATTTGTAAAAGAAGGTGAAAAGGTTACTCAAGGTCAAACAATAGGAACTGTAGGAAACAGTAGCGTATTTGAAGTAGCAGAAGATAATCATTTACATTTTGAACTATTAAAAGATGGAAGCAATATAAATCCAGAGATTTATTTGAAATAAGAAAATCTTATTAATATAGCAAAATATAAATTTTAATATTGTTAACAATAATACTAAACATAAACAAATATTCGACAAATTTTGACAAAAAATGCAAATGTAATATAAATGTAATAATTATAAATAAATACCTAAAAATGAGGAATGACAAGGCATTCCTCCATTTTTTCGTCTTTGACTTTTGTCAAATTTGATGATAAACTAAAAGCATATTGAGAAAAGTAGGTGATAAAATGATTTACCAAAATGATATTGCAAACTTAGAATCAGACATAAGGGACAAAATTGGTCAAAAGATAATTGTCAAAGGATCTTTAGGAAGGAGTAAGTCGTTTGAAAAAGAAGCTACTATAGAAAAAGCTTATACTAACATATTCATAGTAAAGTATGAAGAAAACAAAAGAAGCGTATCTTATCAATATAAAGATGTGTTAACAAGAACAGTAGAGGTAGATGTTTTCGATGGAGAAGGATATAGCCCACTTATTCCTCCTTTAGTAAAAACGCCAAAGAAAATAAAAGCTGCTTTATAGTTTTTGAAAGTAATTAACGAATTTTAGGACGCCACAAAGGCGTTCTTTTTTCGGTGATTTTTTCAGTTGGGGACGGTCCTAAATCGAAAATCTTTTGCTTTTTTAAGTTGAGGACGGTCCTTTTTCAAAATTTTTAAATTAAAGCCAAAGCAATATGTCTATTTTTCATTCTCAAGGCTTAAGCAAGCAGAGACCCGCGCCGAGAATGTGAAAATAGATATATTGTTTGGCTTAAGCAAATTTTTTTCGATTTAGGACCGTCCCCAACTGAAAAAAATTCAAAATTAATAGGTTCTTTTTTGCGCCTCAAAGCATATATATTATTAAAACATAATTAAGGAGGTAAAGGACAAAATGGAGTTAGAAAAAAACAAAATATCCATTAATCAAATTGTGGCTCAAAAATTGGACACTGCAATTTGTGAAGGAGATTGCATAGTTCCAGACATAAAACCAGACATATATAATATAATTTCGGCAAGTGGCATAGTAACAATTTATAAAAAAGAAGTAATGGACGGAAAAGTTAGAATAGATGGAGGGATAAATACATATACAATATACAGTTCGGAAGAAGATGGAAAGCATGAGATAAGGGCGATTAACTATGTAATAGATTTTTCTCAAATAGAAAATATAGAAAATGCAAAAGCAGATCAAATAGCAGAAGTAAATACAAGTTTAAAAAGTGTAGAAGCGAGAATTGTAAATGAAAGAAAAATAAATGTAAAAGCTATGTTAGACTTTGATATTAAGCTATTTGCAAACAATCAAGAAGAGTTTGTTACAGGAATTAATGATATACAAGATTTGCAAAAATTAGAAAGAAAAGTTACTGTAAATTCTTTGCTAGGAACTGCAAAAACAAAGGCTCAAGTGAAAGAAACTGTTTCAATCGATGGTGTAGATAATTTAACAGAAATATTAAAAGTTAATATGGATATAACAAATAAGGACACAAAAATAAGTTATAATAAAATATTGGCAAAAGCTGATGCTAAATTAAAAATAATGTATTTAACAGAAGATAACAGAATAAGCACGGTATCGGCAACACTGCCAATAATGGGATTTATAGATATGGAAAATATTTCGGAAGAAAATGTTTGTGATATGCAATATGAAATTAGAAACTTAGTAATAAAGCCAAATAGTATGCAAGAGCATTCAATATATGTAGAAGCAGAAATTGAAATTACAGCATCTAGTTATGAAACAAAAGAAATAAATACAATAGAAGATTTGTATAGTCCAAGTAGAAATTTAAGTTTTGAGCAAAAACAAATTAAGGCTATGCAAAATAAAAAGATTTTTCATGATGTATATAGCATTAGAGAAAAGCAACTTTTAAATATTGGTGATGAAAAAATATATGATGCAGATGTAAGAGTAAATATAGATAGTATGCGAATTGGAAATGATGCAATTGAGCTAAGCGGAAATGTAAATGTTACATTTATGCATTCATTAAATAATATGACAGACTTGGGAACAAGCGTACTTGAACTTCCAATTAATTATAAAATGTCATGCGTAGGAATTAGTAAAAACAGCCAAGTAAAAATAGATATGAGTGTTCCTTTGCAAGATTTTACAATTTTACCAGGTGGAGAGGTAGATGTAAAAATAGATATAGAATTTATAGTTGATTCGTCTTTGGAGATAAAACTTAATGAAATATGTGATGTAAAAGAAACAGAAAATAGCGAAAATAGTGAATATAATATGGTAATATATTTTACTAAAAAAGAGGATAATTTGTGGAAAATCGCTAAAGAATTTAAAAGCACAATGCAAATTATAAAAGAAAGCAATGGATTATCGCAAGACACATTAACTCCAGGAATGCAATTATTTATAACCAAAAGTGCAGGAGTAAATGCTTAAATGTATTTCAAAATTAGTATGGATAGCCTGAAAATTTTTGCTAAATTACTTAGCAAGGCAGAGAATAAGAGGGTAAATGGATAGAATTTACTCAAGACCTAGGCTACCTAGAATAAATATAAACAGAAATTGGCGGTAATGGCTATATAAAACCATATAAGCGTAGAATTGTGATTTTAATTGTAATAATAATAATAGGATACTTTACGGCAACAACAATAATAAAAGCCATTACACCAATTATCGAAAGACAATGCAGAGTAAAAGCAAGAAGCTTAGCTACTGAGTTTGCAAATGAGGCTTGCTTAGATAATATGCAAAATATAACTTATGATGATTTATGCACAATAGAAAAAGATGAGGCAAATGATGTATGTTTAATTAAAATGAATTCAATAAATATAAATAAACTTAATTCCAAAATTGCTTTAGAAATTCAAGAAAAATTAAATGACACAACCATAAGCAAATTTTATATAAGGTTAGGAAGTTTTACAGGAATAACCCTGCTTTCTGGAAGAGGACCAAACTTAGAAGTGAGAATGTCTACAATAGGAGAAGTTACAACTGAGCTAAAGTCAGAATTTGAAGAAATGGGAGTAAATCAAACACTACACAGACTATATATAAACGTAAACTGTAATGTAAGTTTGCTAACACCATTTAAAGATGTAGATGAGAATATAACTGCACAAGTATTAATATCAGAAACTGTAATATCTGGAGATATACCAGACGCATACTATGACTTAGAGGGAATAAGTGCAGAAGATACAATGAACATGATGGGATAAAATTTTCAGTTGGGGACGGTCCTAAATCGAAAAAAATCAACTTAAGCCAAACAATATGTCTATTTTCTCATTCTCGGCGCGGGTCGCTGCTTGCTCCAGCTTGAGAATGGAAAATAGACATATTGCTTTGGCTTTTATTTAAGTATTTTCAAAAAAGGACCGTCCCCAACTGAAAATTTTTTCGAAAAAGGACCGTCCCCAACTGAAAAAGGTTGACACTTTATGGAAGTGTGATATAATAAGCAAAAGTAGGTGGAAAATGAGCAAAAGAAGAAAAAAGTCAAATAATTTTATAATAACTATAATAGTATTTATATTCTTGTGTGTTTCAGGATATTTTGGAACAGATTACTTCTTAGATACATCCAATAATATAGCAAAAGAAGCCTCAGCAAATGAAGTGCAAATTACTACATCTGCAAGCATAGAAAATGCGGATGAAGTTGATTTAAACAATGACAAGTTAAACATCATATTTTTTTATGTAGGACAAGCAGATTGTACGCTAATTAAATTAAATGATGAGGTTATGCTAATAGACAGCGGAAATAACAGTGACGGTAAAAATGTTGTTAGCTTTTTGCAAGAAAAAGGTATAACTCAAATTGATTATTTAGTTGGAACTCATGCAGATGAAGATCACATTGGCGGAATAGATGACGTTATAAAAAGCATGGAAATTGGTACATTTTTAATTCCAACAGTAGGTAAAAATGGAACAGATTATAAAAATGCAGTAGAAGCGGCAGAAGAAAAAAATATACCAATAGAACATCCAACAATGGGAGAAGTATTTATATTTGAAGATGCACACTTTGAGATAATGTCAGCAATGGAAGAAGAAGGCACATCAGACAATAATAGTTCTTTAGTAATAGAACTTACATATAATAATACAAAATATTTATTTATGGGAGATGCAGAAACAGAGGTTGAAAATTCTAGAAGTTGGAACAAAGTCAATGTATTAAAAGTAGGTCATCACGGCTCAAATTCAAGCAGTTCTACAAAATTTTTAGAACAGGTAAAACCACAATATTCAATAATTGAAGTAGGCAAAAACAATTCATATAATCTTCCAAGTGACAAAGCAATTAAAAGATTAGAAGAAAGTGGTACACAAATTCTTAGAACAGATAAGGCAAATGGTGATGAAGTAGGGTCATTTTGGCTAACAAGTGATGGAAATACTATAGATATAAGAAAAGTAAATATTAATTTGGATGGAAACGGTTAAAATTTTATAACAAATTAAAGATTAAAAAGAGATAAATAAATTGTGGACAGAATATAGAAAAAACAAAATTGAGAGAAAGAAAGGAGAATTATAAATTGGAATTAAATAGTATTTTAGGAAAAATAAGTGATTTTACTAAAGATGTTGGAGAAAAACTGATAAATGAACTAACAACAGCAATAGCCAATAATAAACTAACAGATGCATCAAAAGTAAAATTGCAAGATAAAACTAGAGACATAATAAAAAGTCATGGCGAAGTTTATGAAGTAAAAAATAGGGGAGTATATAAGTACAGTTTAGATAGCAAATATGAAGAACTTCAAAAAGGTATGTACTTAGGACAAGAAAAAGGCTTTTATATTTTAGACGACCAAGGAAATCTAAGATATGACGAAGAATTAAATAAAACAATAAAAGCTGAGATAAACTTAGAAAAATCAAGTATATTAAAAGAACAGCAAAAAGAAGCGGAACAATTTAGAAAGAAGGGAGAAACTTATACTGTAGATGAACTTGGAGATGATGAAAGATATGCATACTTAACCAGAAAATCTGACGGCAAAGAAATGCAAGATTTTAATATATCAGATGAACTTTATGACAAAATAAAAGAAAACAACAGAAATGGAAAGAAAACAGAAATAACTTGGAATGGAAAAGAGTATGTAGAAAAATAAAAGAAAAGATGTCAATAGGGGCAATCCAGTTTGACACACAATTTTTAAATAAAAAATTCGTTGAAAAAATAGATTCAAAAATATATAATAAAGAAAAGTTGAGGAGTAAAAAAAAATGGCAAAAAACGCTGAAAGCCTTGGGGCTGTATATATATATATATATATATCGTAGGGTTTAATAAAACAAATTTATGTCAACATAGAGAAAAAGCTATGTATTTTAGACGAACGTAAAATTCGTTTAAAGTGCATAGCTTTTTTATGCTTTGTGTCAAAAAGAGCGTACGCATTTACATGATTTTGAAAAAATATCAAGGAGGAGAATAAAATGAAAAAACTAAATAAAAAGCAAAAGATAATAGGATTTATAGCAGTATTGCTAGTTGCAGTTATAGTGGCAATAGTAATTACTACAAACATAGTAAGCAATGATGGAATAATGAGTGAGGGCTATGCAGCAACAGCAAATGCAGGCTCAACGCTAGTTGCAAATTATATTAAAAAAGGGATTACAATAGGGGGAATAACAGGAACATTAGAAAGTTTAAATACATTTGATGCCACAGCCAGACCAGAAGATGTAGCATGGGGGAAAACTTGCTATGTAAAGGGCGAGAAAATAACAGGAACAAGAAGAACTCTTGATATGTTAGAGATAGGGGACTATATTGATTATACACCAGATTCAGCTAGTGATTACTATTTGTCATCAACTTATAGTGGATATTCTTCTGACCAGACTATTTCTCAAAACACAAGTTTTAAGTGGAGAATAATAAGTATAAACAAAGAAGGAACAGTAGATATATATCCAGACAGTACTAATACTAATAATAATAGAGTAACGCTAAATGGTGCTAATGGATATAATAATGGAGTATATATATTAAATGATATTGGAAAGAAATTATATAGTAATAGCTCGTTAGGTGCAGTTGGAAGAAACATAAATTTGGAAGATATAGAAAAACATTATAATGATGCTGGAAAAAAATATAGAGATGATTATGTATCTACTGATGGAGTAAAATATGGAGATACTAAAACATATAATTTGGGATATAGTTATTATCCAAGTTTATATGCACAAGAAATAGGTTCAGGAATAAATAGTACAAGCACTAAAAATGATGGACTAAATAAAAGCGCTAGTTCAGATCTAACAACTCAAGATTACAATAATGCAAATACTTTAACTGTTACACAAACATATTATAAAATTCCTTTATCAAGTGAATATTATAATGATAATTTTTACGATATGATTAAATTTGTATCTTGGATTGCTACTCGTGCAGTTGATTGTGAATCTAATACAGTTGATGGAACAAAAAAAGTTGGTTTTGGATTACAAGGAAGATCGTCTTTAATGTGTTGCTATGAATCGGATAACCGAACTATAGTTGCGACGAATTATTTATGTCCAGTTGTAACACTACCATCAAGCATAAAAGTAACAGGAGGAGAAGGAACAAGCTCATCTCCATATCAAATATCAAAATAAAAAGAAGACATCCAATGGAATAAAAACTATTAATTGAAAAAAATAACAAAGTATTCTTGACAAGTTCTTCTTAAAAACAAAAAATAAAAAGGTAAATGTTTAAACATATTACCTTTTTATTATGATTTTGGGAGAATATCCCAAACATATTTTATTTCTTTGCTATTTTGCAAACTTCTGCAAAAGCTTTTGGGTCTGTAAATGCTAAATCAGCAAGCATTTTTCTATTGATTGTAACATTAGCTTTCTTTAAACCATTGATTAAAGTGCTGTATGTTAAACCGTTAATTCTTGCAGCAGCATTAATTCTAATTATCCATAGCTTTCTGAAATTGCTCTTTTTATCTTTTCTTCCAGCATATGCATAAGCACCAGATTTCATAACTGCTTGTTTAGCTTGTCTAAATCTATAATGTTTAGCTCCATAATAACCTTTAGCTCTTTTTAATATTTTTTTATGTTTTTTCTTTGTAATTATAGCTGTTTTTACTCTTGCCATTTTTTATTCACCTTCCTTTATTCTATTTACCATATGGTAATAATTTTTTTACATGATTTTTTGATGTACTGTCAACATAAGCATTTTGAACACTTCCTGATGACTTTTGTCTATTTGTTTTATTTCCTAATAGATGTCTTCTATTAGCTTTAGTCCTTTTTACTTTACCTGTAGCTGTAAATTTATATCTTTTTTCAGCTGCCTTATTAGTTTTTAACTTTGGCATAATAAATTCCTCCTTATATTTTTGTATATATATAAATTAGCACTTAAGCTAAGTTATAAACTTTATAAAAATTTTACAATTAGCTCCGTCCTTTACAAAAAGGACTGGAATAAAATTAAGATTATTTATTTTTAACTGCTAGAATTATAAACAAATTTTTACCTTCTAAAACAGGCTTCTTTTCTGCTACTGCTATATCGCTTAAGTTTTCGATAAATTGATTTAGCACAGCTTCACCTAATTTTACGTAGTTAAGCTCTCTACCTCTAAATCTAACAGTGATTTTAACTTTATTGCCATCTTCTAAGAATTTTCTAGCATTTTTAGCTTTAAAATCAAAGTCATGTTTATCAATATTTGGTGTAATTCTAAGTTCCTTAACTTCAAAACTTCTTTGTTTTTTTCTAGCTTCTTTTTCTTTTTTAGCTTGCTCAAATTTGTATTTTCCATAGTTCATTATTCTACAAACCTTTGGATTGTTGTTTGGAGCAACTAAAACTAAGTCTAATTTTTTTTCATAAGCAATGTCTAAAGCCTTGCTTAAAGGCATTGTACCAAGTTTTTCGCCTTTTTCATCGATAACCTGAACTTCATTTGCTCTAATTTGTTCATTGATTGGTAATTCTTGTTTTATATTAAAACACCTCCATAAAATTACTTATATTTAAGATTTAGCTTTGGATTTCAAGTCTAAAATCTTTTAGTTAGTCTAAGCAATTTTATTTATATGTAAAAACTTAGACAAAATAAAAAGATTGGTTATGAAGCCAATCATTCTCAAACATATTTATGAAAAACTTAATTTGGGTAAATAATAAAACATTAGTGTTTTAAATTATGAAATATTCAAAATTAAATATTTAAAAAATGAATATTTAAATTAAGTTTTATATAAGATATATTTTAACCTTTTCCGCTTAAGCGTTAAGGTGAGAATGTAACTTCTTCTTAAATACATTAATAATAATACAATATTTTTCAGTATTTGTCAACATTTTTTTGAAAATTGCTTGACTTTTTTGCTAATTTGTAATAAAATAATATAGCGAATTTGAATATGTCCTATAAAGCAATTCCCCGGTTGGCTTTATATGGTTTCATATAAATTATTAATTTTGAATGGAGGATAATTTTACCATGAATAATACTACATACAGTGTTAAGAAAAGTGAAATTGAAAGAAAATGGTATATAATTGATGCTGAAGGCAAATCTTTAGGTAGAGTTGCAGCAGAAGCAGCAAAATTATTAAGAGGAAAACATAAGCCAACATTTACACCAAATATGGACAATGGCGATCATGTAATTATAATTAACTGTGCAAAAGCAGTTTTAACAGGAAAAAAATTAAATCAAAAAGTTTACACTCATTTTACAGGATACATTGGAAATATGAGAAAAACTTTAGCAAAAGATATGATGGAACAAAAACCAGAAAAAGCTATGATGATAGCAGTAAAAGGTATGCTTCCACATAACAGCTTAGGAAGACAAATGTTAACAAAATTAAGAGTATACGCAGGAGCTGAACATGAAAATGCAGCACAAAAACCTGAAGTATGGAAATTTTAATTAGGAGGAATAGAAGATGGCAAAATCAGAAAAAGTTGTATTCTTAGGTACAGGTAGAAGAAAAAGCTCAATTGCTAGAGTTAGACTTGTAGAAGGAAAAGGCAATATAACTGTAAACGGAAAAGATATAAACGAATATTTTGGAGAAGAAACATTAAGAGTAATAGTAAAACAACCTTTAACAGTTACAAATACATTATCAAAATATGATGTAATTGCTAAAGTTCAAGGTGGCGGATTTAGCGGTCAAGCTGGTGCTGTACGTCATGGTATAGCAAGAGCTCTTAATGAAGCAAATGCAGAATATAGACCAGTATTAAAATCAAACGGATTCTTAACAAGAGATCCACGTATGAAAGAAAGAAAGAAATATGGTCTTAAAAAAGCTCGTAAAGCTCCACAATTTAGTAAGAGATAATATTCAAGTATATACAAAGAAAACCCCAAAGTTCAAAACTTTGGGGAATTTTTTTGAAATGGGAAATTCAAATTTATTAAATAGAAGTTAAATCATATTCTACTAGTTAAGATTATATTGTAATTTAAACAAATAAACTAACCATATAAAGAGCAAATACACCTAACAAAACCAATCCTTTAGGTCTAGTTATGGTATCTCTTTTGCCCATAAAATTGAATAGCCACAAAACAAGAGTCATACTGCAAAGTAAAATTAAGTTTTGTATAAAGTCTGGAGTAAATTCAAGTGGAGTAATCATTGCTCCAATTCCTAAAATTAAAAATAAATTAAGAACACATGAACCAACTAAATTCCCAACTGCTATATCAGTATCTTTGCGTATTACAGCAAAAATAGATGTGACAAGTTCAGGTAGGGCAGTACCTATAGCAACAACGGTCAAACCAATTACTCTTTCAGATATATTAAAATATAAAGCTATGTTTGTAGCAGAATCTACTACAAAATCTCCACCATATTTTAATAAAAAAACTCCTACAACTATTAATAATAGAGAAAATGGTATATTAATTTTTTTCTTTTTAGAATTTTTATTACTAGAATTTTGTCTTTCTAATTTTTCTTTTTTATAAGAATTAATTATATCCTCGAACTCTTTTATAATAGGATAAGAAAAATATACTATAAACAATATAATCAAGAAAAAGCCTTCTATTTGATTTATATATTGAGTACTATTTCCTAATATGCCTAAACCCATTAAAAGAATAACTGTGCTTGCCAAAAATGCTATTGGAATATGAAAATTTCTAGCTTCTTTATCAATTTTAACAGGTCTTATAACAGCCATAAGACCTAGAATAAATAAAAGATTGCACAAATTACTTCCGATAGCATTACCAATTATTAAATCAGTGCTAGAACTTTGAGTGGATGTAATTGTTATAATAAGCTCTGGAGCAGACGTACCAATAGCTACAATTGTTAATCCAATTAACATTTCAGGAATATGAAACTTTTTAGCTATATTGCTAGCACCTTTAACTAACATATCTGCTCCAACAACTAAAAGTACAAATCCGAGTATTATCATTAGTATATCATTTATCATTAACATTTTACCTTTCTACTTATTATTAACAAAAGTAACGCTATTTTGTCAAGCTGTAATTACATAAATTAATGTGGAAGAATATATATTGGTCTTTTATACTAGAGCTGTAACTATTGTTTCTTAATCTTAGGCTTTGCTAAAAGCGAAGCAATGTAGCCAAAGAATATTGCAGCAGCTATGCCACCACTTGCAGCTTTAACACCACCAATAAATGCTCCAAGTAAGCCTTGAGTTTGAACAGCTTCTATAGCTCCTTTTGCTAAATTTGCGCCAAATCCAAAAAGGGGAACAGTAGCACCACATCCAGCGAAGTCTATTATATATTGATAAATTCCTAGTCCTCCTAAAAATGCACCTACAGTTACAAATATAACTAAAATTCTAGCAGATGTAAGTTTAGTTTTATCTAATAATATTTGACCAATTATACAGATTAATCCTCCAACTAAAAAGCATCTAAGCATTAATCCCCAATCTATACTTTGTAAAAATTCCATAATTAATTATCGTTTTTGACGATTACTCCTTTCAAATTAATTTTTTAGTTTCCTTCGGGCTTGTAAAGAATACTGTGTAAATTTTTTTCGTCAATTTTTTAGCAAAAAATTGATTTTTATTATTCATAAAAATATTTACTCCATTTCCATCTCAATAGATACAGCATGTGCTATTCCCGGAATAGATTCACCTTGTTGAGATGTTGTTGAATTCATAAGAGCACCAGTTGCAATTAGCAAAAGTTTACTCATATGACCTTGTTTCAAAAGCTTATATAAATAACCAGAAAATACAGTTGCAATACAAGCACAGCCACTTCCACCAGAGTGAGTATCTTGCTTATTTTTATCAAACATAAGCACACCACAATCATCATAATTTTCAGATAAATCAATACCTTTAGATTTGCCTAAATCAATTAATATAGATTTACCTAAATGACCTAAGTCACCAGTAATAATGGCGTCATAATAATCTGGAGTTCTACCAGTATCTTCAAAATGTGCAAGAAGTGTAGAAAGTGCTGCTGGTGCCATTGCAGCTCCCATATTATTTGCATCTTTAATTCCTAAATCAGTTATAACCCCAGGTGTTATATGAGTTATATATGGACCAAGTCCTTTCTTAGAAAGTATAACTGCGCCTGAACCAGTTACAGTCCATTGGCTTGTTGGTGTACGTTGATTTCCAAGCTCTAATGGAAATCTAAATTGCTTTTCAGCACTACAAAAGTGACTAGAAGTAGCACAAAGTACATTTCTGCAAGCAAGGCTATCCATAAAAACAGAACCTATACATAAGCTTTCAACAAAAGTAGAACATGCTCCAAACAAACCAAAGAAGGGAATATTTGAATCACGCATACCAAAGTTTGATGAAATACATTGATTTAATAAATCACCTGCAAATGAATAGTCAATATCTTTAGCAGATAAACCAGACTTAGCAAGTAATGTATTAACTGTTTCTCTAAAAATTTTAGTTTCAGCTTTTTCCCAAGTTTTTTCTCCCCAAAATTCGTCCTCTAAGCACTTATCAAAATATTGTGCAAGAGGTCCATCAGATTCTTTAGGTCCTACAATTGATGCCGTATCTAGAATTGTAGGTGGGTGGTCTAATTTTAAAGTTTGATTACCTAATTTTTTCATAAAAAATTTCATTCCTTTCTCGCTTTGCTTAAAAGGCACACATAGTTACAAAAGAAATTTCTTTCAAACTAAATAAATCCTTTCAATATCTATGTATATAATTTCCAAGTTTTCAAAAAATATGCACAAAAATTAAAAATTACTATTTTAAATTTCAATAAGGAACGCTTAATTTGAAATTAAAAGCAAAAATACCAATACTAGGGAATATAACAAAAATGTAATAAAAAAAGCGTTGACTAAAATTATTAAAATGTTTAAAATAATTAATATAAATGTGAGTGATAAAGTAACTAATAGAAAAGGAGAAAAGCACAAATGAAAATCGATGAAACCCTTGGGGCTGTATATATATATATATTGTAAGATTTAACCAAATAGAAATATGTAAACATAGATGCAGAGCTATGCTTTTTAGACGTATTTAAAATATCTAAATAGCATAGTTTTTTAATATATAAAAGCAATTAAAAACGATTGCAAATTAAAAACTTTTATGGTATAACATAAAAAGAAAAAAGTTGGTAATAATATTCACAAAGGAAGGAGAAATAAAATGCACAGCCAAGAAGAAAATGAAGTAGCAGTAACAACCGTTGCATCAAACAAGATTTCAAAAGAAAGGGGAAAAAGTACAATGGAGAACGGAAAGACAAGTTTGAATATTAGAAAATTGAAAAAGCAAGTAAAAGGTATTACTTTAATAGCGTTAGTCGTTACTATTATAGTTTTATTGATTTTAGCAGGAATAGCACTTAACTTAACAATTGGACAAAATGGAATATTTAGTAGAGCACAAACAGCAGCAAATACATGGAGAGATGCAGAAACAAATGAACAATTAGCACTTCAGGAAGGAGCAGACCTAATTGACCAATATTTAAATGGAAATGGTGGTAGCCAAGATGATGACCAAGGACCAATAAAAATTTCATTTACAATAAGCGGAACAAAAGCAACAACAGAACCATCATTACCAAGTGGAGAATTTAAACATGTAGAAGGAACAGTAGACAATGGATATGTAATAGAAGATAATGATGGAAATCAATTTGTATGGGTACCAGTAGATAAAGATCAAAAAATAAAAATAAATGTGACATCAGAAGCAAATATAGATAGTATAAGTCTAAAAGATCCATATGGAGATGAGATACTAAAATTAGATAATTCAAATAATCTTGGAAAAGAATATAATAATGAAGAAGTAAATCCAACAATAAATGGACCATATATATTAAAAGTAACAGCAGGAGGAGAAACTAAATATGGATATTTAGGTGTTCACAGTTTATATGCACAGGATACATTTAAAGATTGGGAAAATGAATTCAATGGTGATATAAATGGATATGTAGATGAAAAAGTAAAAACTATAGATGAAGCAGTTAAAGCAATTGAAGAAGCGGCAAGAAATGGAAAATATAGTAGTGCAGAAGAATATTTAAATGCAATGTTGCAAGATGCAGGAGCACCGACATTAGAGGAAATGGGATGTGACACTGTTAGGGATTATTGTCTATCAATGATGCCAATTCTTGGTGAGTTATTTGATCCTTCAATGAAAGAAGATTATTCAGATACAGAAAATTATACTGATTCTGTAGAAACAAATGGAGGATTTTATATAGCAAGATATGAGGCAAGTTATCAAAAAGAAAAAGCAGCAAGTAAAGTATCTACTAGTACAAGAATATCAAGAACAACACAATTAAAAGATGGAATGTTATGGAATTGTATTAATTATGATGATGCATTATCTGCATCAGAAAATATGTATACAAGTGAAGAATTTACAAGTTTTCTACCAACAGGCGCTGCATGGGATAGAACTTTAGGTTGGTTAGTTGAAACTGGAGCTGTAACACAAGATGAAATATTAGATAGTACATCTTGGGGAAATTATAATGATGATACATTTTCGAATACAACAGGATTAATTAATACAGGAAAATATGGTCAAACTAAAAAAAATAATATATTTGATTTAGCAGGAAATTTAGGGGAATGGACAACTGAGGCGTACTCTACTAGCTTCCGAGTTTGTCGCCGGTGGTGACTATAGCGTTTCCGGCTCTGACTATCCAGCGTCTGGTCGTTACAACACTAATCATAGCTATTCGTTTGCCGAATTCGGTTTTCGTGTCGCTTTGTATTTGTAGTACTGAAAGCTGTTGTGGCATTTCAAATGCCACAATACAAAAATGAGCAAATTAGTGTCTTGCTCAAATAAAAATTTATATATGAAGCAGGTAGGAAACGGTCTTATAGCGTGAGCTAAAGGTCGTTCCTACCGGACTAGACGACTTTAGACGTAAAGTAGGAATTTTTTTAAGAAAAGAGGGTGTCCTTAAACAGGAGCCCTCTTTTGTTTGAATATGCCAAATGAGGAATAATGTATATTGAAGCGTTAGGCGAATATTATACAAGCAAAAATGTAACTTTATTAAATTGTTATACAAAAAAACATACTATTATACCAATAATTACAGAAGATGATATACCGAAAACAAGTACAGGACCTGCTACTGTAAACATCTTGGCTCCAACTCCCATAATATATCCTTCAGATTTATATTCAATTGCTGGAGAAACAATAGAATTTGCAAAACCAGTAATAGGAACAAGAGTACCAGCACCAGCAAATTTACCAATTTTGTTGAAGATATTTAAAGCTGTCAAAAGTGCAGAAAGTCCGATTAAACTAATTGACACTATTGTACTGCTGGAAGTTTGGTCTAATCCTTTGTATAAGCAAAATTCAAGTATAAATTGTCCTAAACAGCATATAAGACCACCAACCCAAAAGGCATTAAAACAATCCTTTAAAATTGGTGATTTAGGTGATTTTGCTTCTACATATTTGTTATATTCTTTTGGCGTTTCAATTGGATTCATAAACAACTCCTTTCTATCAAAATATTATTAAGTCACGATAATATTTGAATTATTTAATGTTTTTGATTTACCACAATATTATTAACGATTTTGGTCTACCATAAATGTAATATCTAAATCTACATAATATTCAGTCATCTTATTTACAGTAACTTTAGCTCTTTGGTCTAAGATTTTTAAACTTGTAATATAATCCAGTGTTTTTGCAACTTCTTCTAAAGTCTTAACAGTTGCATCTTTCCATGAAATAGTTGACCTACCAGTTACTTTTATATGTTTTTCAATTCCCATAAAAACCTCCTAAAAAATAAATTCTATGTATATAATTTCCAACTTTTCAAAAAAATATGCACAAAAACATAATTTTGTGTTAAAATTAAAAAAGCTAAAATATATGTTCCGGAACTTTTAGGGAACGGAGCTGATAATGGAGCAATAGCCCAATGTCTGTATCTTAGAAGCATATAAATTAATTAACAATATTATTTTAGAAAGGAAAATAGAAAATGATTTCATACATAAAAGGAAAATTAGAAATAAAATCAAAAGATTACATCGTAGTAGATGTTGGTGGTATTGGATATAAAATATTTATGTCAGAAACAGCAATAAACGAATTAGAAAAAGGAACAGAAGTAAAAGTATTTACGTACATGCGAGTAAGAGAAGATGATATAAGCTTATACGGATTTTTTAATAATGAGGAACTTGTAACATTTGAATTGTTAATCAGTGTAGGCGGAGTTGGAGCCAAAAGCGCAATAACAATACTTAGCAATATTACTCCATCTAAATTTGCTTTAGCTGTAATTACAAATGATGTAAATACACTTAAAAAACTACCAGGAATAGGTGCGAAAACAGCAGCTAGAATTATATTAGAATTAAAAGACAAAATGAAAACTGAGCAAAGTATAGAAGCTAGCGGAAATGAAGAAATTAAAGAGGCAATTGTATTAGATAACAAAGCAAATGACGCTTTAGAGGCACTTTGTGTACTAGGCTATACAAGAAAAGATGTAGAAAAAGTATTATCTAATATTGATACGAATAAACTTACAGTAGAAGAAATTATAAAACAAGGACTAAAGTATTTAGGAAGATAAATTAAATAAAAGAGAGGAATTAGGTATGGATATGTCTGAACCATTAGCATATAGAATGATGCCACAAACTTTAGATGAATATGTTGGACAAGAAGATATTCTTGGAAAAGATAAAATACTATATAGAACAATAAAAGCAGATAGATTAAGTTCAATAATACTTTGGGGACCACCAGGATGTGGAAAAACATCTTTAGCAAGAGTTATAAGTAATACAACAAAATATAAATTTACAAAATTAAATGCAGTAACAGCAGGTGTAGGAGATATAAAAAATGCAATAGCGGAAGCACAAAATATGCTTCTTAATCCAAGTGGTAAATGTATATTGTTCATAGATGAAATTCATAGATTTAACAAACTACAACAAGACGCACTTTTGCCATATGTAGAAAAAGGCACAGTAATACTTATTGGAGCTACAACAGAAAATCCATATTTTGAAGTAAATAAGGCTTTAATTTCAAGAAGTATGGTATTTAAGTTACATGAACTTACAACAGAAAATGTATTTACTATTCTAAAAAGAGCAATAAACAGTGAAAAAGGATTGAAAAATTATAACATAAAAATTGAAGATGAAACACTTGAAAAAATAGCAGAAACTGCAAATGGAGATGTAAGGACTGCACTAAATGGATTAGAAGTAGCAGTACTTACAACCCCGTTTGACACCGATGGATTTATACATGTTACAGATGAAGTAGCAAAAGAATGTGTACAAACTAGAAAAGCAGTATTTGATAAAAGTGGTGATTCACATTATGATAATATAAGTGCTTTTATAAAATCTATGAGAGGAACAGACCCAGATGCTGCAATATTTTATTTAGCTAGAGCATTAAATGCTGGAGAAGACCCAATGTTTTTGGCAAGAAGAATAGTAATTTGTGCATCAGAAGATGTGGGAATGGCAAATCCAATGGCATTAGTTGTGGCAAATTCTGCAATGCAAGCAGTACATATGGTAGGAATGCCTGAAGCAAGAATAATATTAGCAGAAGCGGCAATATATGTTGCAACTTCTAAAAAATCTAATGCATCATATAATGCAATAAACTCAGCATTGGAAGATGTGAAAAATAAAGATACGGGAACTGTACCAATGCATATAAGAAATGCACCAGTAGAAGATATGAAAAAAGAAGGGTATCATGTTGGGTACAAATATCCTCATGATTATCCAGGCCACTATGTAGAACAACAATACTTGCCAGATAAAATGCTTGGAACAAAATACTATATTCCAGATGAAAACGTGGATACAAGTAATTATCAAAAAAAGTAGTTGCAATTAATAAAAAGCCACAATACATATTCTAGAATGTATATTGTGGCTTTAGTGATTAATTAAATTTATTATACTGCAATTACTTATTTTTATCCTCATGCTTATTTTCATTTTTATCATTAAGCATATCTGCTGCTGCACCAATTGCACTAAGTGCCCCTGTTGCTTCAAATGGTATAAATACTTTATTTGCTTCACCTTGAGCAACATCTTTTAAAGCTTCCAAAGATTTTAATTGAACTAATTTGTCATCAGGGTTAGCTTTCATCATAGCACCATAAACAAGTTTTACTTCATCAGCTTTAGCTTCAGCAACTTTTCTTATAGCCTCGGCTTCACCGGCAGCTCTACGTATTTTAGCCTCTTTGTCAGCTTCAGCTTGAAGAATTTCGGCTTCTTTATCACCTTGAGCTTTTAATACTGCAGCTTGTCTTTCACCTTCTGCTTGAAGAATAGAAGCTCTTTTATTTCTTTCTGCATTCATTTGCTTTTCCATTGCATCTCTAACATCTGGTGGAGGAGTAATATTTTGTATTTCAACTCTGTCTATTTTACATCCCCATCTATCAGTTGCTTCATCAAGTATAGCTCTTAATTTGTCATTTATAGCATCTCTTGATGTAAATGTTGAGTCTAAGTCCATTTTACCAACAATATCACGAATTGTTGTAACAGAAAGATATTCAATCCCCTTTTTTAAACTTTGAATTTCATAAACTGCTTTTGCAGGTTCTAAAATTCTGTAAAAAACAACTGTATCTATTGTTATTGTAACATTATCTTTAGTAATAACATCTTGAGGTGGTATATCCATAGTTTGTTGTTTTAAACTAACAATGCTACGAACATGGTCTATAAATGGTATGATAATAGTAAGACCAGCATCTGCTATTTTGTGAAATTTACCAAGTCTTTCTATAATGTACACCTCAGATTGTCTAACAATCTTAATACTCATAACAGCTAAAACTATTAGAATAATTAGTAGTATGATTAAAATCCACATAAAAACCTCCTAAAATTTATTATGATTTTTGTACTAATCACAACGCTACTTTTATTATAACATAAAAATCCTAAAAAATAAAGGGCTTTGCTATTGAAAGTTCAATAATTGTTATTTATAATAAAAAAGGGGGAAAAAATGAAAACATATATATTACGAATCATATTTCTAATTTTAATAATAACTAATTCACTAATAATTTTTGGCTTTTCTGCACAAAATGGAGAAGAGTCAAGTAATTTGAGCAAAACTGTAATAACAAAAATTGCAGATATTTTTAATGTAGAAGAAAATAGAGAAGCCTTTTTGGATATAGGAGAAAGCGTAATAAGAAAATTGGCACACTTTAGCATATATACTTTACTTGGTATTTGGGTGGTTTGCTTTATGCTTACATTTAAAATTAAACTTAAATGGCAGATAACATTAACAGCGGTTTGGGGCTTGCTATACGCTATAACAGATGAGTTCCATCAAATGTTTTCTAGTGGCAGGCATGCAAGCATAAATGATGTAGTTATAGATACATTGGGTGTCTTATTTGGCTTATTTTTAGTTTTGACAATTAATAAAATAATTGAAATTATTAAACAAAAGAAATTGGGCAGCAAATATAAAAGTGAAAAAATAAAGTCGCCTAATAATAATTAGAAAAAATAAAATAAATTGATTGAAAAAAATAAATTCTTGATATAAAATAAAACAAAGGAGGAGCCATGAAAAATAATATTATCAAAAAAGATTGTATCAAAAATAAAATTGAATCAAATAAAATCAGCAAATCAAATAAAAGTGAAAAAGGTATAACACTTGTATCATTAGTTGTAACTGTTGTAGTATTAATGATTTTATCAGGTGTAATAATAGTTAGTAATAAAGAAAACAATGGGGTTCTAAATATAGCAAATGATAAAAAAGAAGAAACAGAAAGAATGACAATAGAAGAAACTATAAAAACAGAACTTGCAGAAGATCCACCAGAAAACTATTCAAAATTAATAGAGTTTTTAAAAGATTATGGTGAAATACAAAATGAAGACACACCAGATGAGGCAAAATTAATTACTACAAAAGGCAATTATGAATTTTATGTAAAAGACATTTGGAATGTGGACAAACAAGAAATACCAGTTGAAGGAAATAATGTACCTAATTAAAATTAATAGCCACAAGCTAATGTATTTTATGAGATTAAGAAATTCATTATTAATATTACAAATATTACAAACATATTAAAAAAAAGTAATAATTAACCAAAATATTGTTTTTACACTAGCTTTAGTATAAAATAAGTTAGAATATTTTTATGATATTAAGGAGGAATTATCAATGGCAACAATGAATCCATTGGAAAGAAAAGCACGTAATTCATTTATAAAAGGAATTATTGTAGCAGGGTTAATAGGATTAATAATAGCAATAGTATTAGGAATAATTATAATGAGAATGAGAGGAGAGGAACAAGCAAGACTTGATGCTCAAAAGAATGTGTATGTTTTAAGAACTACTGTACAATCTGGAACTATACTTACACAAGATATGTTTACAACAGTAGGAGCTGATGCAAATGTAGCACCTAGTGATGCTTTAACTGCAGCAGGCTTTAGTACTCTAGCTTATGATGAAGAAGGAAATCCACTAGAAGTAGTAGCAAAAATAGATATTGCTGCAAATACAATAGTGACAACAAATATGTTAACAACTTCTGACAATATAAATACAGATGATGTAAGAGAAGAAGAATATAATATGATTTCACTTCCATCAGACTTAGAAACAGGTGACACTATTGATGTAAGATTAAGAATGCCAGATGGTACAAACTATATTGTAGTTTCAAAAAAGAAAGTAACTGTACTAGATAATGCTGGTATTCCATCAGTAAATACTATTTCTTTAGAACTTTCAGAAGGCGAAATTCTAATGATGAGTAATGCAATAGTTGAATCTTACATGATGGATGGAAGCAGATTATATATAACAAGATATGTTGAACCAGGAATGCAAGCTGGAGCAATTACAACATATGTACCAAATGGTGAAGTACAAAACTTAATAGCTCAAGATCCAAATATAGTAAACGAAGCTAAACAAGAACTAATTAATAGAATAAATGCATATGGAGCACAAAACAGAGGCAACATAAACGATGAGCTAAATACTATGGACGCAGATGAAAGAGCAGATGCAGTATCAAGCGGTACAAGTTCAGAAATAAGCGATGCACAAGATGCAAGACAAAGCTACTTAGACTCAATGCAATAATAAAAAATAAATCTTAAAAATGAAAGGAACTTACAGTGGAACAAATAGGTTTTATTGGAGTAAATGATAAAAAAGATTTGCTATTAAATATAGCAAAAGTAATGACTATACTTAACAAAAATGTATTAATTGTAGATGCTACTGTATTACAAAGATTAAGATATATAATTCCAAGAGTATCATCTACTCCTACCTATGTAAGTGAATATGATGGAGTAGATGTTGCAATTGGGTTTATGAACTTAGGACAAATATGCAATTACTTAAGTACACCTAGTTTAAACTATGATTACGTACTTATAGATACAGATAATCCACAAACATTTAACTCATTTATGATACCAAACTCAAAAAGAATATTTTTTAGTACATCATATGATGAGTTTGAATTACAAAGAAGCTTGGAAATATTAGCTACTTTAAGAGGAGAAGTAAATTTAACAAAGGTGATTATTTCATCAGATATAAATAATAAACATGATGAATATCTTAATCACTTATTGGAAAATTATCCAGTTAAATGGAGTGACGAAGTTATTGAAATAACTGATACAGATACTGATAGAAATGCAACACTTGTAAATCAATTAATAAAACAAATAAGCATAAAAAATTATTCATCAATTTATAAAGATGGTTTAGAATATTTAATATCACTAATATTAGAGGGTATAGTATCTCAAAGTGATATTAGAAGAATTATTAGAAAAAAATAGAAAGGTAATAAAATGTCTATAATAACATTTGTAAGTGAAGATATAAAAGAAACTGGGCAGACAATATCAATTTCAGCCATAGCAACAGCTATGGCTATTGAGCATAACTATAGAATATTACTTTTTTCAACAGAATTTATAGACAAAACTTTAGAAAATTGCTTTTGGAATCCTAATAATAGAAGAAATGGACTTTTTACAAAAGCAAATGTTATGGACGTATCAAATGGACTAGAAGGTTTAGTTAGAACTTTTGCAAGCAATAGAGCTTCAAGCGACACAATTAGAAGCTATACTAAGCCAATTCTTAGAGATAGACTAGATATTTTGCAAGCACCAAAAACAGTAGATTTTAAAGAATATATAAATATTTCAAAATATTTTTCACAAATAGTTGAAGTAGCTAATCAATCATATGACATTGTTTTAGTTGATATGAGCAAAAAAATACCAAGAGAAAATAAAGAAAAATTACTAAATGTTTCAGATTTAGTAGTAATAAACTTGAACCAAAATATGACATCAATTAATAATTTTTTAAAATTAAAACAAAGCAATGATTTTTATAAAAAAAGCAATGTATTATTAATGATAGGCAGATATAATCCAAATTCAAAATATTCTAATAAAAACGTGGCTAGATATTTAAGAGAAAAAAATATTCCTATGGTTGTTCCATACAATATACTTTTATCTGATGAATGCTCAGAAGGAAGAATCGTAGATTATTTCTTAAAAGTACAAAGAATAGAGGGCTATGACAATAAAGATACATTTTTTATAAAACAATTAAGACAAACAACAAGCAGTCTTGAATATAAAATGCAAGAAAGAGCAAATGGAATTATATAAAATAATACAAAATAAAAAATCAAAGGATATGGAGGAAGGAGCAAGCTATGTTTCTTAATATAGTTTTAATATTAGCTGTAGTACTTATAGCAGGTTACTTAGTTCTTAGATACATCAAGAAAAATCAAGATGCTAAAGTAGAAGAACAAGTTGTAGTAGATGATAAAACTTATACTTTAGACATGATGATGAACTTTGTTAAGAAAAGAATGGATGAAATAACAAAAGTTAACCTTTATGACTTAGGTCTTTCAGAAGAGGAATTAAAAAGAAGAAAGAATAAAAAGTATGAGTTAAAAAAGGCATTAAAAGGCTGTACATATGGTGATGTAAATGACAAAAAGTATGTAAAAGAACTTATTTATGATTTACTATCACAAGAATATGGTGTAGATGAAACAAATGTGTCAAAGGCAATTCCTTTTGATGTTCCTTCACTTTTAACACCACAGGATAAATTTGATGTACTTATTTATATGTATCAAAAAGATTATGGATATGAAGCATTAACAGAGCTTATTAAAAAGTATGATTTGGCAAGACTTAAATATACATCAGGAGAATCAAAACCATCATATGTTATTACACCAGAAGAAATAAATGAAATATATGAAAAAGAAAATTATAACCTAACATTTGATGATAAATTAAATGTTGTAGTACAAAGAATTTATCAAAAATACAAAGGATATAGTTCAATAGATGAAGTAAGAGATATGAACATAGATGGTGTATCTGGTGGTGTATCTGGTATGCCAGAAAGCTTTTTAAGTCAGGTTGCACAAACTGATTCAAGCTATATTTCTCAGGTTATGGAACACAAAGTCCCAAGAGCTTGTGATAGTATATGGATATTCTTCCAAGGTAAATCAATAAGGCTTGCATTCTTATCATTTGGTACAGAGGCAGAGCTTAAAAGAGTTTGTCAAAACATATACAAATACAATAACCCAGGACAGCTTTCAGATACAAATGGTTACAAAATTAATGAAATGAAAGATGGTTCTCGTGTAGTTGTTGTTAGACCAAGCTTCTCAGAAACATGGGCATTTTTCGTAAGAAAATTCGACGTAAAGCGTTCAACACTAGAGCAATGGTTCAAAGGCGAAGAAGGAAGCGCTGAAACAATTGAACTTCTTAAATACCTTGTAAAGGGTGCCAGAATTATATCAATCACTGGTGAGCAGGGTTGTGGTAAAACAACAATGCTTATGGGTATGATAGAAAATATATATGAAACAATGAACATTCGTGTTCAGGAAACTGCATTCGAGCTTCACTTAAGAAAAATATATCCAACAAGAAATATTTTAACATTTAGAGAAACAGATACAATTTCAGGACAGGAAGGTCTAGATGTTCAGAAAAAGACTGATGGTTCTGTTAACATCATTGGTGAGGTTGCAACTGACCCCGTAGCATCTTGGATGATACAAGCAGCACAGGTTGCATCTAAATTTACATTATTTACTCACCACGCAAAAACATTTCCAAACTTAGTTACAGCACTACGTAACTCAATGCTTAGAACTGGTGTATTCACAAACGAAAAAACTGCAGAAGAGCAAGTTGTATCAGTTTTAAACTTTGATATACACTTAACAAAAGACTTTAAAGGAAAAAGATATGTTGAAAGAATTACAGAATGTATTCCAGTAGAAGATGTAAATGATTATAACAATGATTATAAGAGCCAAAAAACACTAGAAGGTAAATTTGAAAGATTTGCAGAAAACACTACAAAATACTACACAAAAGAAACAAACAAAGAATTATACAAATATGTAAATATACTTGAATATCAAGATGGCAAATATGTAATGACAAACAAAATATCAGATACAAACTTAAAAGAAATGCTTTTAAATATGGATGATACTGACGCTAAAGAATTTAGAAATTTTGTAGAAAAAACATGGGGAGACAAATTAAGTGTTAATATTGAAGGACAATAAATTGTTTTTTGGGGTTACTCCCCAAAGCATTAAAGAACTGTTTTCGGGTAATGTTCCTAAAATAAGTTTAGTTAACAAAAAAGGAGGTGACTTTAAATGTCAAATCAGACAATATTCGTGCTAATGGGTGTTGTTATTGGTGTATTTGCATTAGTAGTAATAGCCTATTTATTCCTAAGAAAAAAGATGCAAAGCTCTGATGTAGTAAGAATTGAAAGACTTAGAAAAGGCACTCAAGAAAAATCATTTTCATCAGAAGTAATGTATCAAAAACTATATGTTAGATATTTAAAGTTGCCATTTTTAAGAAGATATTTATTAAAAATAAGAAGAAGACTTGAAATAATAAATATTGATGATGAATTTTTAACTAGACTTCAAACATCAAAAATAATAACAAGAGCATTATTAATTATTATACCAGTAACTTTAATAGTAATATTAATGACAAAAAGCAATCCATTAATAATGATTATTATTTTAATATTTGAATTATTTATAATAGATTCATTAGTTGATGGAATGGTAGATAAATTAGATAATAATTTACTTACACAGCAAGTAGATTTCTTTGCTGCAATGCGTCACTCATATCATGAAACAAACATGGTTGGAGAAGCAATTTATCAAACAGCACAAGATGATGAACATATAGAAATATCTAGACAAGCAGAAAGAATATATAATATTCTAAATTCAGAAGATCCAGAAACAGAACTTGAAAAATATTATGATATAGCACCAAATAACTATTTAAAAGAATTTGCAGGTATATCATATTTAACACAAGAATTTGGTGATAGAAAAGTTGATGGAACATCACTTTATTTAAAAAACTTAGATAACATAACTCAAGAAATGCAACTTGAAATTTTAAAAAGGGATAAACTTAACTACACATTTCAAAGTTTATCAATAATTTCAATTATACCAATGGTTATGCTAGAACCACTTAAAAGTTGGGCTTTAAGTAACTTCTCATTTACAAAATCATTCTATAATGGCAAACTTGGTATGATTGTGCAAATTATAATTTTGCTAGTTACATTTATTTGCTACATATTAATTAGAAAGCTAAAAGATAATGGAGCAGTAAACATAAAAATGGAAAACAATCAAAATCCATGGCAAGCAAAATTATATAATATAAAACCAGTTAAAAAATTTGTAGATTTATTTATACCTAAAGATGGTACAAAAGAACGTAGAAAAATAAAGCAAGCTCTAAAAGATGCAGCTTCTAAGCAAAAAATAGAGTGGCTGTATATTAATAGACTTACACTTACTGTTGTAGTATTTTTTGCATCAATATTTATGTTTGTAATGTTACATAATGTACAAATAAATTACATATATACAGAGCCAACAACAGAGTACGACTTAATTGGTGAACTAAATGATAGAGATTATGCAAAAGCTATGGAAACAACGAAAACTCATAACTATTTCCTTGATATGTTTAGAGGAAAACTTGATACAACTCAAGACGATATAGAAAAAGCAATGCGTAGGTCAACATATTATAGAGATGCAGATGATGATACAATTACATCAAATGCTGAACAAATATTAGATAAATTACAAACAGTTAACTCTGAGTACTTAAAATGGTTTGAAATATTGCTAGCAATGGTATTTGCAATAATTGGATATGCTGCACCATTACTTATGCTAAAATTCCAAGTAATAATAAGAAAGATGTCTATGGAAGACGAAGTAATGCAATTCCAAACAATTATACTTATGCTTATGAGACTAGAAAGAGTTGACGTTGAAATGATACTTGAATGGATGGAAAGATATGCAGACATATTTAAAGAGCCAATTAGTAGATGTTTAAATGACTATGAAAGTGGTTCTTGGGAAGCATTAGAGGCTATGAAAGAAGAAGTTTCATTCCAACCATTAATAAGAATAATAGAAAGTTTGCAAACTGCAGTTGAAAAAGTTCCTATCAAAGAGGCTTTTGACGAACTAGACTCAGATAGAGAATACTATCAAGACAAACGTAAAGAAGCAAATGACAGATTAATTTCTAAGAAAGGTATGATAGGAAGAGCAATAGGCTTTACTCCACTTATAGGAATATTTGTTGGCTACTTAGTTGTACCATTGGTAGTAATAGGTCTAACAAGTATGACGTCATCATTTGAAACAATGCAGGCAATGTAATAAATACATAATTTTATAATAAAGATTTACATAGTGAGGTAATCTTATGGAAAATGCAAGTAGAGCGCTAATTATTGCTGGTGGAATGCTTATAGCAATGCTAATTGTTGGACTATTAGTTTTTGGGTATACACAAATAAGAACATCACAGCAAGCTCAGGCAGATGAAGAAGAAGTTCAGCAATTAGCAGACTTTAACCAAAGATTTGAAGCATATAATAGAACAACAGTAAGAGGATACCAATTGGTGTCTTTAGGTAATTTAGTATATGATACAAATATAAGATATGGGGACTACCAAGGTTATGAAGACGTTGTTGTTGAGGTTGCGGGACTTACAAATATATATGACAGTAGTAGTAGTCCAAATGAACAAGTAAACTTAGTTGATTTTGTTCAAGGAACATATGATGGCTTAAATAGTAACCAAAAAAACGCTGTAAAGCAAGCATATTTTCAATGTGATGATGTTGAATATGGAGCTTCTGGTAGAGTTACACATATGATTTTTAGTAAAGTAAATGTTGTAAATTAATATATTCTATAAATAAAATTTGATAAATTTAGCTAATTTACAGGTAAATGCATAAATTAACAATAATCAGTAGCTAAATTTAAAAGCAAAGGAGAGTGAGCTAATGGAGAATGCATCAAAAGCATTAATAATTGCTGGTGAAGTATTAATTGGTGTTTTAATTCTTACATTGGCAAGCTATATGATAGTTCAATTTGGCAATTTCTCTAGAAATTTGAACAGACAAATGAGTGAAGCAGAAATTAATAAGTTTAATGTTAATTTTACAAACTTTTCAGGCAAGGCAAATATAAGTATGCAAGATGTAGCAACAATAATTAATTATGCACAAAAAAATAACGCAGATTATGAGGCAAGTAGAGGAGATGCATATTTTGTAGATGTTTTGATTGAAGGTACATCAGTTATAGATAATGATATAAATGAATTTTTAGATGGAAATAAAAATAATACTTACTACGAATGTAATGTACAAATTGGACAAGTTTCCACAACAGGTAATGAAAATGAAATAAAAGTAAAAAGAACAATAACAAATACAGATATTCAATATGATGATAGGACTACTAGAGTAAAATCAATAAATTTCCATGAAATAACAGATACTACATATGTAAATGCTATATTACAACATTATAACATTTTATGGGATGAATAAAAAATATTGCATTATTATTTTCTTAATGATATAATCTCGAAAGGATAGCAATGAAAAAATATATTATTTTACTAATAATTGTAATTATTGCAGTATGTAGCATATCTTATTTGTACTTAAATTATGTAAATGGAGCAAATAATGTGCAAGCATCAAATAAGGAATATACAAGTTTATATAATGAATCTATAAATGGTGCTACACTTGCTACAAACATAAACAAAATTATAGACAAAAATACAAAAAATAATGTGCAAAAAGACGAAAATGGATATTTTATAGATAATGGGACAAACTCTATTATAGTACAAATAAAATTTAAAGATAGTGATAACATATTTAGAATAGAACAAATTTACAACAATGGAATAAGCAAATTTATAAATTTGTATTCTAACTTAAATTTTAAATGTACAAATATAAAATATCACAGCAAAACAAACTTAGTAAGTTATATGTATTTTGAAGAAGTTTAGTTTATACAAATAAAGTATAAATTAAAACTTTAAAAATCAAATTAGTTATTAGATTTAGTTACATTTTAACTAAATGTTAAATATAAAAATTAATAAAAATCAAAGGAGGAAATTTTTATGGAAAACGCATCAAAAGCTTTAATTATTGCAGGTGCAATTTTAATTTCAATTTTAATAGTTGGTTTAGGAGTTATTATTTACAACAATGTTTCAGGAATAGCTAGCGGTGGAACACTTGATGCACAAGAAATTACAGCTCACAATTCACCATTTCAAGGCTATTTTGGAGATTATGTATCAGGAAGTAATGTAAGAGCACTTCTTACACAAGTACAAGCTAACAATAGTGCAGCTCAAAGAAATGATGAAAAAATAGGTAACTATATTTATGTAGTGGATGGCTCAGGAAATGCTGTTACATCAGCTACAATAAGAACAGGAAAAATGTATGATGTAGACCTTCCACCAAATGAAAACTCTACAGATACTGATTCACAAGGGGATGCTTACTGGAGCAACGGCTTTATTAAAACAATAGTTGTAACAGAAAATACAGGAAACAATACTGGTTCAAATCCTTAGTTTTTTTAAATATTATTTAACCCTTTTTTTAGAAAGGAAATAACTTAATGGAAAATGCAACCGAAGCATTAAAAATGAGTTTCGCAGTTCTTGTGCTAATAGCTGCCTTATCACTTGCAATTTATTCATTTACCATGGTAAGGCAGACATCGGCACAAATAACTGACGAAGCCGATGTAAAACAATATTATAGGCAATTAACTTTATCAGCCACAGGAGAAGGGAGTACAAATGCACTTTCAAGTAGAATAGTAGGTGTTGAAACTATAATACCAACTTTGTATAGATATTATAAAGAAAACTATACAATACTATTTTACACTGGCCAGAATTATAATAGAGAAAATGGTACATTTGGTAGTATTGAGCCAATGTCAATATATTTTACAGAAACAAATCCAACATATTTAGTACATTCTACATTAGCAATTCAAGGTGTTAATGGAGCAAATTCTAGGGAAATATATGGCTTTGACATACAAGATGAACAAGTACGTAGAGAGCCATGGAGTGCTAATCAAGATTCATCATATAATTTTATAAAAGCATTTGTAAATGGCTTGAATTCTGAAAACTACTATACAAGTAGAACTTCAACTTACGATAATAATAGTAGAAATCAAAACTTTTTTGGACGTGATACAAATTATGGACCATATTATCAAATTCATTTTAACTTTTATAATTCAAACTACAATACAAATGGATTTATGGGAAAAGACTATGAATTTGTAGAAAGATATGGTGAATACAATTATGAAAATGTATTAAATACTGCAAGTGGAAATGATGGAAATTCAACTCAGCAATATAATATTTTATCAAATATTACAGATTCTGTTGATATACTTGAAAATGGTGAAGTTGTAACAAATAACAAAGGAACAACCAAAAGAGTAATACAATACATATATATAGCAAGTGAAGTGTGAAAAATTGCTTTTTTAGGTATGCATATATGCTTGCCTGAAAAGCAATTTTATGCTATAATACAAATATAATTTTTTGTCAATAAAAAGGAGGCAGTTATGAACGATACAGTAGTAACGGTTCTAGCAATATTTTTAGCAGCAATTTTAATGTTTATATTTCCACTAATGACAACTGCAGATAAAACAGATGATATTACTACACAAGCAGTAGATGCTGCAACTACAGATTTTGTTGATGGAATTAGATCAACAGGAAAAATAACACAAGATAGTTATGATAACTTTATTCAAACAATTAGCTCAACAGGAAATAGCTATGATGTTGAAATGGAAGTACAAGTACTTGATGATAACCCAGGTAAAAAAGTTACAGAAGCAGAATATACAAAAGTTGGTGAAAACTATTATTATAGTGAATATACTACCCAAATACTTGATGAATTAAATTCAGCTGCAGGAGCAATGTATTTAAAACAAGGAGATATGGTAACTGTTAGTGTTAAAAACACAAATAGAACAATAGGAACCATATTAAGAGACTTTTTCTACAGTGTAACAGGAAATAACTCAGCAACTGTAACTGCTACACATAGTGGAATTGTAAGTGTTAATGGAAGGTAAACAAATGAAAGGATAAACATGAAATTACAACAACTAGCAGTAATTTTTGTAATAATAGTAGTACCAATATCAATGGTACTAACTATGTATACTAATAATAATATAGAAGTGTTAGAAGCACAAGCTGATTTCAATGACGTATTACTTAGTGCTACAAATGATGCAGTGTATGCCTACCAAATGAATACCTTACGTAATGGTTACTCAACAGTAAATGATTCAAAAATAAGAGATATATCAGCATCTGTAAATTCATTTTTTACAAGTTTAGCTTCTGGTCTTGGCTCATCAGGCTATAGTAGGGAAGACATAGAAAATTATGTACCAGCAATGCTGTTTACATTATATGATGGATATTATTTGTATGGAGATTATCAAAATGCAGTTCGAATAGAAAATGGTAAACAAGTTTACCAAACAGAAAATTCAAATAATCTTCAATCACGTACAGGTATTAAACCATTTATATACTACACATGTGAGTATACAAATGGTGCTAGTGGAAAACTTGACTTAGTAATAAATTATACATTAGATAATTATATTACAGTTATGGGAACAGATAGAAATGGCAATATTGTAAATATTTCAGGATATTTAATTAATCCTAGTATTGTAAGTAATATTAATGATTCAAGTAGAACGCTTACAGCTCATGGAATAGAAATTGGGCCAGAAACACTTGGAGAATATATAGTTGCAATTGATACTATTCCAAGAGGTGATGGTCAAACTGGTACAGAATATACTTCAAGAGAAACTGAATATTTTCAATATGTATATTATAATAATCAAAAATACTATTTTGATCCAAATGCAAATGAATCTAGAAGTAGTACATATGTTGGAGTAAATTTCTTTAGACTAAATAATAATTTAAGAGTATATTTAACAGAAACCGAAGCAAATGGACTAGCACAATTTGTATTAAATGATAGTAATGCAGATTATACACAATTAAATACAGGAAATTTTTTAGATAGTAGTGCTTTTAAATATTATAAAGAAGCATATGATTTTACAAATACCTTTTTAGGAATTGTAGGCGGACAAAGCTTAGAAGTAGTTACAGAGAGCTTTAATAATCAACTTAATTATACTACATTATCAGAAGATAGCGGAGAAGAAGTGCCTGTACATGCTATTTCTTTAGAGTATTATAATCCTAATACTCATAGCATTTCAGGAGTGTTTGATTTAGGAACAGGTAATGATCCAGAAACGGAAAGCTCATTATTTAACGAGCACAGAATGGATGTTATAATAAGTTCAATAGAATCAAACTTAATGAGTATAATTTCTAATTTTAACATACACCACAATTCTGGATTTGAGTTTGCACTTCCAGTACTTTCAGAAGATGACTGGAATATAATTGCAAATAATGTTACTATAGTTTCTTTTATGCAAGGAATGCCAATAGGAAACTACAAATATTATAGCAATTATTCTATTGTTGCAAATACAAAAAATAAAGAATTTGTATCAAGATACTCTATTCTTTTACGAAATAGAGAGTCCGGTAATCGTACTGGCTCAGATGGCGACCCTACTGGAACATATCATGATCCAAGGTGTATGGCTTTAAACGGATTAGACACTTCCGTAACAGTAAATACAAGTGATTTAGTAGGATATAATATAATAGATTATCAGCAACAATTAACATCATATGATGTTGTTGACCCATCTTCACATCAAACAACTCAAACTTTAACATATTATTATTATCCACATTCAGGCTCTGGCGCTTATGAATGTGTAATAGGAAAAGAAGATATATTATTTACTGTAGATAATTTAATTTCGGGAACTGGATTTCATAGCACAAATGATGCTTATGATAGTGTGAACTTAAGTGAATTTGAAAACAAAGTAGCTGATGCAAATGTTAGAAAAGCGTACATTACGGCGCTTGCAAGAGAAAAGTACAATTTGTATAAAGTTAATGATTATTTTGATGATTACAATCCATAAAATTAATATATATAATTTGCCCAACAATATGTCTATTTTCTCATTCTTGGCGCGGGTCGCTGCTTGCTCCAGCTTGAGAATGGAAAATAGACATATTGCTTGGGCTTTTATTTTTAAATATCTAAATAAATTAAAAAAAAATGGTTACTCTAATAAGAGTAACTATTTTTTTAGGAGTTTTTATGAAAAAGAAATTTATTCCAATTTTTTTATTAGTAATTTGTTTATTTATGTATGTAAATGTACTAGGCATAGAAAATAAACTGTATTCACAAACAGTAAATGCTAGCACAAAAAGGTATGTAAATCCAATAGGAAGAACTGTTGGACTGAAGCTTTATACAAATGGTGTACTTGTTGTAGGTATGTCTGAAATTGACGGACAAGATGGAAATAAATATATGCCTTATAATGGCTCTGGAATAAAAGAAGGGGATATGATAAAAGAAATAAATGGAAAAGAAATAAGTAATACACAAGAGTTAATAAATATAGTAAATAGCTCAAATGGAAATGAAATATCAATTAAATATGAAAGAAATGGGGAACTAATATATACCAGTATAATTCCAGTAAAAGGTAAAGATGAAAATTATATGATTGGCTTATGGGTAAGAGATGCAGCTGCAGGAATAGGAACACTTACGTATTATGAGGAAGCTACTAAAACTTTTGCGGCTCTTGGTCATGGTATAACAGATGTAGATACTGGGAATTTATTAAATATTTCTAATGGAGAATTGGTAACAAGTCAAATTGTATCAATTGTAAAAGGTGTAAAGGGAAGAGCAGGTGAAATAAGAGGAATAATAGATAATGGACAAAAAATAGGAGAGATAGAAAGTAATACAAGTATTGGAGTATATGGAATTGTAACAAATTTAGATTTTATAAATTCAATAAAGCAAGAAGAGTTAGAAGTAGCAAAAAGGAACGAAATAAAAACAGGAGAGGCAACAATTATTTGTGAGCTGGAAAATGATAAAGTAGAAAGATACCAAATTAACATAAAGAAAATATATAAAAATTCAAAAGACAATAAAAGTATGCTTATAGAAATAACTGATGAAAAATTGCTTTCTAAAACTGGTGGAATAATACCACGGAATGAGTGGTACTCCAATTGTACAAAATAACAAATTCATAGGTGCTATAACAAATGTTTTATTAAACTCACCAACAGAGGGGTATGCGATTTTTGCTGATATGATGATGAAATAATGTTGACACATTAGCAAAACTTTGTATATAATAATAGCAAAACTTTAGATGAAAAGGAAATGAACATTATGAAAAATTATAAGAGAAAAGAACGTGGGTTTAGCGCCATTGCGCTTATTTTAGTAATTTTAATTATTTTTGCATGCTTTATAATTTATGCTTCTTTTACAGGGGAAGATACAACTTCTAATATTGATTATCAAAACTATTTTGAGGAAGAATTAGCTAGTACTGACAATGTTGCTTTAAGATATTACTATAATCAGCTAGAAGAGCCGGAAAAAATAATGTACACAACAATTTTAGAAAATGTAGATAAATTAAAAAATGGAACAGAATCAATTAAATTTCCATCAAGTGTTAGTGATAGCATTATAGACATTGGAGGCAGTGGAGACGAAAATTATTTTCAGTCAGCTTGGGATGCTCTAACATTAGATAATCTAGATTTATTTTATGTTGATACAAATAATTTGTCTGTAGCAACTAGAACTTCATCATTTTTAAGCTATAGGTCATATGGATTTACGCTTTCACCTCAAACAGGTAAAACTTATTACAGTTCTTATTTTGCAAATGCAGATCAAGTAAATGCTGCATTAAATGAAGTTGAAAGTATAGCAAATGAAATAGTTCAAAATGCAACAGGTTCTAGATACAATAAAGTTTTATATGTACATGATTGGCTTGTAGATAATTTAACATATGATACCAATGCTAGCAATAAGGATAACGTTTATGGAGCTTTGGTTGACAAAAAAGTAGTTTGTGAAGGATATGCTGAAGGTCTAAAATATTTATTAGATAAATTAAATATTCCATGTGTACTTGTTTATGGAGAAGGCTATGATGAATACGGAAATGCAGAATCTCATGCATGGAATCATGTACAAATGGAAGATGGCAATTGGTATGCAGTAGACCCTACATGGGATGACCCTGTTTATGTGGGAAGTAACAGTAGTATTTTTGCAAATGATTATAAACATCAATATTTATTAAAAGGTTCAAAAACTTTCAATGTAAATCACGTAAGTGATGGAGATGTGTCTGGATCGGGCCAAGATTTTAAATATCCAGAACTTGCAGAAAATGACTATAGGTAGCTTTTTAATAAGGGTTTAACCACAAGGCAAAGTGCAAAATCAATTTTGAATAAAGAAACTTAAAATACAAGAAAAAAACTAGGAAGAATATTCCTAGTTTTTTCAAACTTATTATTAATCTTTTTCGACCAATTTTGGTCCTATTTGAGTTACTGTTCCAGCACCTTGAGTAAGAACAATATCATCAGGTTTTGCATTTCTTTTAACAAAATCAACAATATCATCAAAGTTAGGTATATAGTAAGCTGTTCTGCCCATAGAATCTATTTTTTCTACAATATCTTTTGCAGAAACACCATATGTATCGCTTTCTCTAGCAGCATAAATGTCTGTAACAATAATATTGTCAAAGTTTAGTAAAACTCTAGCAAAATCATCTAATAAATTTTTGGTTCTACTATATGTGTGTGGCTGAAAAATTATCCATGAATGATTATATTGTTTTTTCTTTAAAGCTTCAGCAGTAGCTTGTATTTCAGTTGGGTGGTGGCCATAGTCATCATATACCTTTACACTATTAAATTCACCAATATATTCAAATCTTCTATGAGCACCTTTATACTTTTGAAGAGCATTTTTTATATCATTTCTATCTAAACCAAATTCATTACATAAAGCTATGCAAGAAAGTGCATTAAGTACGTTGTGCTTGCCTGGTATAGATAATTTCATAGTTTTGTAAAATGCATTATTGTAATATACATCAAAAGATGGATAACCATTTTTATCAAAAGAGATATTTTTAGCAACAAAGTTGGCATTTGATGAATTTATACCAAATGTTAAGCTTTTTGCCTTTGTATATTGTGATAAATGGGCACAATTTGGGTCATCTGCATTATAAACTAAAATGCCATCATCAGGAAGTAATTTTACATATTTTACAAATGCAGCTTTAATATTGTCCAATGTGCCATAATAGTCTAAATGGTCATTATCTATATTAAGTATAATTTCAGCTTTAGGATAAAACTTTAAAAAACTTTCTACATATTCGCAGGCTTCTAATATAAAGAAATCACTATTACCTATTTTGTAATTTCCACCAATGTCATCCAAAGACGCTCCAATTTGTATTGTAGGGTCTTTATGAGCTTCTAAAAAGCACATAGAAACCATAGAAGTAGTAGTAGATTTGCCATGAGTACCAGAAACACATATAGTATTTCTAAAGCACTTTGTAATTTCACCTAAAAAATCAGCTCTTTCAACAACTGGTATGCCCAGTTCGTGAGCCTTAACAAGTTCAACATCCGTTGGCTTAATTGCAGCAGAATAAACAACTAAATCTGCTTTAGAAAGTACATCTAAATTGTGTCCTATTGTAACAGAAATACCATTGGAAATTAGTTTGTCGGTAATAGAAGAAGAACTTATATCAGAGCCAGCAACATGAAATCCCCAGTTTTTAAGAATTTCTGCAATACCGCTCATACTAATTCCGCCAATACCTATCATGTAAATGTTTTTATATCTTTTTAATTCTTGCAAGTTTGCCAAAAAAATTCACGCTCCTTAATAAATTATATAATTTGCCTAATTATTATATTACAGAAAATGAAAAAAAACAATATGCATATTTACATAAAAACAGAAATTTTTATTAAAATCAATTAATATATAATTTAAAATTTAAACTTTCAATTAGTTGTTCATAAAATGGTAAAATTTTTGTAAAAATAAGAAGGAAAAAGAAGATTATTAGCGAATATATAAAGTAGTATGAAAAATAGAAATATTTTTCATAAAATTTATAACTTTGGAAGGAGAAACACTATTATGGAAATAACAGACGTAAGATTAAGAAAAGTAAATTCAGAGAACAGATTAAAAGCTGTTGCATCTGTAACATTTGATAACGAATTCGTAGTTCATGAAATCAAAGTTATCAAAAATCCTGAAGGAGTATTATTTATTGCTATGCCTAGCAAAAAGATTAAGAGCACTGGAGAACATAAGGATATAGCACATCCTATAAATCCTGCTACTAGAGAAAAAATCCAAAAAGCTATATTAGAAGTATACAATAATACCCCTGAACCTGAAGCTAAACCTGAAACAGAAGCTTCAAGCTCAGAAGAATAATAAATATCAACCAGTAAGTATACATGCTTTAAAAGGCTATGCACATAGTCTTTGTTAAAGGAATTTGTATTTAATTAAAAACCAATAAGTATTTTAGCTTATTGGTTGATTTTTTATGTAAATTGTGTTATAATAGATAAGATACCATTTTAGAAAGGAGTGTGCAATATGGTATTTGTAAATACCATCGCACCGAAAATTGCTCGGGTTGTTTTTGATGATATGAAGGGATTCAAAGGTCAACCTTCAAAAAAAGAGAAAAATTTGGCTTATGCCAAATTATTGAAAATTGGCCTGCCGAAAACAATTCTCATGAACATGTGCTTTAGAAATTTGAATGAAACTGTACCGGAAGAAAAAATTATGTTGGCACAGCTTTTAAAAAAACCTGAAGCACGTGACCAAATTGTGGAATTTATTCAAGAAAATGTAGATTCCACAAAAGTGCTGGATGTTCCCAACTTGGATATTTGGGAACAGAAAGTAGATGAAGTGGACAAAGATTACTGGCTTCTTTACGAAGACAATGACTTTAAAGTCATTGTGAAAGATGAAGAAAGGGAACCGCAAAAGTGGTATATGAGAATCATTGAAAAAGCTAATCAAAAATAATTAAGGCGAAAAGCGACCAATAGAAGCTACTCTTGTAACTACTATTGGCCGCATTTTTTTGATATAGGAAAATCGAAGTTCTAACAAAACAAAATTGTTCAATTTTCTTAGACTATCTTTCTTCATCTCCTAAATCGCTTTTAGTATTTATTGTAGAAGTATTGGAATTGGTTTTATCACTATTTTCTTTTTGTGGTTGTTCTATTTTTAAAATTTTATTACCAAACAATCCCTTTTCATAGTGAACATCTAATGCTGACATATTATTAACTTGAGTAATACCAACAGTTAAACTATTAATAGCATTATCAAGTGTAACATCATCTTCTAATTCAACCGCTCCAGAATTTGGATTAGTTTTATATAAACTGTGAATATTTAGTTGGTTACTTATAAAATCACTTAAATCACTATTATCATATGCAATTGCTTGGCCATTTGGATTATTGACAGGATCGGTTTGATTGCTAATATAGTATCCATTAACTCCCTTACTATGCCAATAAACTAAATTTTTTGAATTAATTTCTTTTGGAAATTCATCATTTTCTTGACTGTAAGAATTATAAGCCTTAGCAACTTTAGGAAAAATAACATTTCTTCCTTCTTGATAAGTCGCACTTAAAAGAGATGCTACCTCATCTCTAGAAACTGAACTTGGATTTTGCTCATATTTTTTTAGCAAATCATTTATTTGATTGTTTAATAAATATAGAGAATTATCTTCATTAGAATAATAATCTATATTTATCTCTCTTTCATTAGAATTTACATTTTGTAAATTTTGTTGAGATTCTGACAAGGCTTGATTTCTTTGATTTGATACAAAATTTTTAACAGCCAAAGAACCTAAACTAATAGCAATAGCACCACCAGTAAGAATTGCAGCACCAATTAAAAGACGTTTTGAAAGACTTAATTTAGGTTTTTTATTTTGAATTTTGCCATTTTTTCTTACTTCGTCACTTGTTCTATGCCATTTTTGTTTTGATTTAACTCCATTATTAATAGCCCTGCTAGGCATTTGTGGCGTGTGTGGATACCTAGGATTTCCCACTTTAACATCTTTTGAAGTTGCTAACCCTTTTCTATAATCTTTAGGCATTTGTGGAGCCTTATTATATCTTGGAGCATCCTTAGGGAATTCGCTTCCTTTAGGAGCAATAGGAGTTCTTCCTTCTGCAGATTTTAAATCACGATGTTGCTTTAGCATTTGTTCATTTTTAGCATAATATTCTGCATCAGATTCAATAGAAAATTCTTGAGTTTTATCAATATCATTTTCATCAATCATAATAACAAATCCTTTGTGTTAAATTTGAATTTTGAGGAAAAATTCATAAACCAATTACTAATTGGAATTATAACATTAATTAAAAATATTTACAAGACTATGAATAAAATGATATAATCCTTTTAAAAAAGTTTCAATAAATGTTCTAAAGGAACTTAACAAAATGCTATATATTCATTAGAATGAAAAATAATTGGGCTACAATTTAAAATATTAGCATAATTTGTATAAAACAAAAATAAATATAAAAAAACAGGAGGAACAAATGTTAAACATTATTTATTCAATAATTTATGGAGTAATTGAAGGAATTACAGAATGGCTACCAATTAGTAGTACAGGACACTTAATTTTAGCAGAAAACTTTTTAAAATTTCAAGGCTTATCAGATGGCTTTTTTGATATGTTTGATGTAGTAATACAATTAGGCGCAATATTAGCCGTTGTAGTATTGTATTTTAAAAGCATATGGCCTTTAAAAATGCAAAAAAGTAAACATGGAGGCTCATCAAAAGTAGTATGGGACAAAAACATACTTGTTTTGTGGGCAAAAATATTAGTTGCATGCATTCCAGCAGCAATTGTAGGTTTGCTATTTGATGATATACTAAATAAATATTTATATAACTCGTGGGTTGTGGCAATAATGCTTATTTTAGTTGGTGTTGCATTTATAGTAATAGAAAACAAAAAAAAGAATATGAAGCCTAGAGTAAATGATATATCAGAACTTACATACAAAGATGCTTTAATAATAGGCTTGTTTCAATTAATAGCAGCAATATTTCCAGGAACATCACGTTCAGGTGCAACAATAATAGGAGCGTTACTTATAGGAATTTCTAGAACAGTGGCTGCAGAATATACCTTTTACTTAGCAATACCAGTAATGTTTGGCGCAAGCTTACTTAAAATATTAAAATTTGGCTTAAGCTTTACAGGAATGGAACTTGCTGTATTATTAGTGGGAATGATAGTAGCATTTATAGTATCAATATTTGTAATAAAATTCTTAATGAACTACATAAAGAAACACGACTTCAAAGTATTTGGCTGGTATAGAATTGTACTTGGAATAATTGTAATCATCCTACTAGGTATATTATGAAAGGTGTCAAATGGGAGTCTCAGAAATATTATTCTTAAGCGTAGGCCTTGGTATGGATGCTTTTGCAGTAGCCATTTGCAAAGGCTTATCTATGATCAAAATGAAATGGAAAAATGCCATAGTTATTGCTTTGTATTTTGGCATATTTCAGGCATTAATGCCCGTAATTGGCTATTTTCTTGGAAGCAAATTAAGTAATGCAATTACAAAAGTAGACAACTATATTGCATTTTTTTTAATTGCAGCAATAGGAATAAATATGTTAGTAGAAGCTTTTAAAAAAGAAAAAGAAGAAGTAGATGATAGCATAGACTTTAAAACTATGATAATTTTAGCAATAGCTACAAGCATAGATGCTTTGGCTGTTGGAGTAACATTTGCATTCTTAAAAATAAGCATAATAGAACCAATTATATCAATAGGAATTATAACATTTATATTATCTTTGCTAGGCGTAAAAATAGGAAATATATTTGGTGAAAAGTACAAAAAGCACTCACAAATCGCAGGAGGAGTTATTTTAATTTTAATTGCAATAAAAATCCTTTTAGAAAGATAAACCAAAGACTTGATTTAACCAATTTATTATTATATATTTATAGTAAATAAAAAATGTAGTTTAAAATAATTTACGTTATTGCTTACTACAAAGATAGTGAGGTTGAATATATGAAAGAAAAAGATGAAAAAAAAGAAAACTTAAAAAATGAAAAAGAAACCAATAAGCCTAAAACTGAGGACAAGCCTTCAAAAAGCAAAGAAGAAAACAAAGAAAATAAAAAAGATAAGTTAGAAGTTGATTCAAAAGAGCAAAATAAAGTAAAATCAGAAAATAAATTAAAAGAAAGTCCAAAAACAAAAGTTAAAAAAGAAAAAAAGAGCAAAAAATGGCTTTTAGTTGTAATTCTTTTAATAGTACTAATTGTATTAGCTCTAATGGTTTTGTATACTTCAATAACTCCAAGATCATCTGTAAATAATTTATTTACAAACCTAAAAAATGGTAACAAATTTATGGCAAGCCTAAATATAGATTACGATGGACTTATTTCTGTTTTAGATAGCTCTATAGCTACAAATAGTGGTAACTCAATGTCAAACTTAGAAAAAGAGTGTTTTAATGAGCTTTCTTGGGAAATAACTGGAGAGAGTGTGGAAAATACAAATGCAACAGTAACAGCTACAATTACGACCAAAAACTTTAGACAAGTATTATTAAATTGGATAGAAAAAATATCAGAAGTACTAGAAACGCAAGATGATATTAGTACAGAGCAAAATTTGCAATTACTTGAAGAAAGTTTAGTAGATGAAAATGTAGACACAAGAACAACAGACATTACAATTAATTTAGAAAGAAAAGGACTTACTTGGAAAGTTGTTATAAATGACGAATTTATTGATGCAATTTATCCAGGAATGACCCAAGTATTAGATGTAATGGAGCAATTATCAAATGAAATGCAAGAAGAAAATGCACAGCAACAATAAAAGAGGCAAAAAGGAAAATCATATGAAAAAATTTTTAAAACATTTCTTAAAATTTTTCAAAAACAAAACAAACATAATTTTGAGTGTAGTAATAGTTGTACTAACTATTACTATGCTTTTTTACGAAACACAAAAAGAAGGATTTAATGAAGATGAAATGTTTTCATATGGTTCATCAAATTACAAATATGACAATTTGTATCAGCCATATGGCCCTGCAGATGGAATGAATACAGTTATTTTTAAATATGTATTAGACGGAAATTGGTTTGCAAATATTGTATATTGTGTTTTTCATAGTAATGTTTTCTACTATTTGTGGGATGTGGAAGAAGATACAAACCCAATTTGGAAAACAAAAGAAGATGCCATGGAATACTTAACAATACAGCCAGAAGATATTTTTGACTTTGCTCCAGTAATATGGAACCAATCAAGAGATGTGCATCCACCACTTTTTTATATACTTGTGCATATAGTTTCATCATTTTTCTTGGGACAATTTTCAAAATATATAATATTCATAATAAACATAGTATTTTATATTTTGACCTGCATTTATATTTTTAAAATATTCAAATTATATAAAAAAGAAAAATTAGGCATAGTAGCTGTGTTGCTTTATGGACTAAGCATTGGAGCCATTTCTACAGTAATGTTTCAAAGAATGTATATGATGATGACATTTTTTGTACTTTGGTATACATATATTTGCATAAAAATTGTTAGACATGGCATGGCAAAAAAATTAATGACAGAATTAAGCATAGCCACAATTTTAGGCTTTTTAACGCAATATTATTTTTGCTTATTTGCAGCTGTAATTTTTGCTATTTTATTTATACATTTAAAAGGTAAAAGAAAAACTTGGCTTTGGGAAAACGTAAAACTTGCAATTCTTGGCATAGCAATATTTCCGGCAAGTATATATCACATATTCTTTTCATATAGAGGGATAGGTAGGCTTCAAGAAAACTATTTTGAAAGACTAAAATTCTATGTAGAAGAAATGTTTAGAGAATTTAGCATAAATAGCACGATTGGATATATTCTGCTTGGAGTAATAGCTATTCTATTAATAACTTATTTTATTAAATTAGGTAAAAACAAGAGAACTGCAGAATATGCAATACTTGCATTTCCAGTTATAATATATTACTTAATCATATCAAAAACTGCACCATATTTAGAACAAAGATACATTTTACCAACACTTCCATTAATAGTTATTGGAGTAGTTCTTCTAGGTTCATATTATATTGGCAAAATAAGCAAAAAGAAAATAAGACTTGTTGTTAATATAATAGCTATAATTGCTGTTATAGCATTGCAAACTTATGGCTTAATTACAAAAGAACCAGATTATTTGTATAAAGGATACAAAAAATACATTGAACTAGCAAAAGAATACCAAGATTATCAATTTGTATATGTAGGAATAAATGGCTACAATCACATAAAAAATATGCCAGAATTTGCTATATATAAAGAGTCATTAATATTAAACGAAACCCAACTTGAACTTTTAAAAGAAAGAGATGTAGAAGACACATTTATAGTTGGAATTAAATTATACTTAAATGTTGATGAAGTATTAAAAGAAGTGCTAGAATACACTGGAGCAAATAATTATGAGCTAGTGCTTGAAGGCAGAGCAAGAGGCTTTGAAGCCAATTACTATTTAGTAAGTAAGAATTTGTAAAAAAGTGTTACTATTTAAAAAACACATGAAGTTCTGAATAGTAACACGATTTTTTACGATTTAAATACTTTTTTATTACAATAATTGACAAAAACTTACTTTAATATTACAATAATATTAGGGTGAATAATATGGTAAAAAAGTCAAAATTGTGGGTATATATATTATTAACAATAATAGCCATAGCAATAGTTATAGCTATTATTTTTGGTATATATTTAACTAAAAATATTTCATATGCATCAGATTCACAAAATAAAACTGTTGCAATAGAAATTCCCATAACTTCACAAGACAAAAGTAAGAAAATTAACATAGATGAAATAGTCGAAAACAATACTAAAGTACAAAAAATAGAAGTACTGGAAGAACAAGAAATAGATGTGGAATTCACTACTCAATATATAGAAAATAATTCTCTTGCAAAGGGCAAAATGCAAGTCTTGCAAGAAGGTGTAGATGGAAAACAAAATGCTGTATTAAAAAATGTATACGAAGGGGACGAGCTTATTTCAAGTGTTCAAATATCTTCAAGAATAACGAAAGCATCAGTAGACAAAATAGTACAAGTAGGAACAGCAGCCTTTTCAAGTAATTATGTTCCAGTAGTAGGGGACGAGCTTAAAGCAACATCAATAACACTTGCAATAAGATTAAATCCAGATGAAAATGCAGATAAAGTAATTACAATAAATAAAGGTGATAAGGTAGTTTTAAAAGCAAAACAAGGTGACTGGTATTATGTGTCATATGACAATTATTTAGGCTGGGCAAAATCAGATAGTTTAGAATATGTTGACCCAAATGGCACCGGTGATGGTGACGAAAATAATGTTCAGTACACAAAAGAACAGTTGAGTCAAAACCTAGGCTTTAGTATGCTTCTAAATAAACCAAGTGGACTTACACTAGACCAGTTTAAGCAAATATTTGAAAATGATTCAAATGATGTAAACAATGTGTTTAAAGATAATGCAGAATATTTTTACTATGTAGAACAGCAATATAATATAAATGGTATATTTGTTGCAGCAGTAGCAATACACGAAAGTGGTTGGGGAACATCTAACATATCTAAAAATAAAAAGAACCTATTTGGATATGGTGCATATGATAGTGATCCATCTGGAAGTGCTTATACCTTCCAATCATACGCTGAGGGAATAGACTTAGTATCTCGTGTATTTGTAAAATACTATCTAAATCCAAAAGGCACACCTATATATGGAGGAGAAACTGCAACAGGTACATATTTTGAGGGAGCAACTTTAACAGCGGTAAATACAAGATATGCAAGTGACAAAAACTGGGCAAATGCAGTTTTTAAATGGATGACTTATTTATATAATAAGTTGTAAAATAAATTTTAATTTGTAATATACAATTTAACACAAAGTTACAAAATGTGCTTGCTATTTTAACAGTATTAGTGTATTATTAATATATGTAAAATTCAGTTTAAAACAATATATAATTTATAAAAATAATGGAAGGGAGCAAGTTTAATGAGAAAAGTACTTATAGTTTTTGCAATCATAATTAGCATAATGGGTATAAATTGTGCATATGCTGCAAATACTAATGTCGGAAACGAAATAATATCAGAAGAAACAAAAAGCCAACTTGTAGAAATAAAAGACAAAGAACTTCAATCAATAGAAGACTACAATGAAGCTTATGGCAGCACTACATATGGGTTAGTTGCATACATATTAAATAAAGTTAGAATTTATAGTATTCCAGTTGCATTTTTAGGAATAGCAATTGCAGCAATTTATCAATATGTTATAGGTATTAGAAAATTAGACGTAAGAGATAAAGGCTTTGGCGCAATGATTGGTATAGTAACAATGCTAATTATATGCCAAGTATTGCCACTTATTTTTGCTATAGTAGTAAAAGGTTGGAGGGGTTAACAAATGAAAGTTTTATTTGCAGTAAGTAACGATAATGTATCTTCTTCTATAATAAAGAAGTATCAAGAAAAATTTAAAGAAATAATTACAAGCAAAAATGTATATTACTTTAATGCAATAATAAAAGAATTACAAAAAGATAAAACATATGATGCTGTTGTTATTGGTGAAGATTTAGAACCAATTTCAAACAATAACTATGATACGATAGATAAATTTATATTTGACAAATTAGATAGTATAAGTGATGAAGCATATAAAGTTACAGGTGAAGATATACCTATTATTTTAATTTGCTCAGATAGAAGAACAAAATCAGATGAACTATTAATTAAATTATTCGGAATTGGCATTTACAATGCTCTTTTAGGCAATGACAGAAATATAGATATGGTTTGTAATTTAATTAACAAACCTAGAAGTAAAAAAGAAGCAAAGGTTTATTACAAAATAGATTCAGAAGATGTTAATTATAAACCGGAAAATGAATCAGAAGTTAGTGAAAACGAAATCAAAAACATATTAAATCATTATAAAAGAATAGGAAACAATGAAAAGAAATGTGTAGAAAGCTTTGATAGTATTGCTAGTCAGTATAATGATACACAATTAAGAATAATTGTTAAATTCTTGCCTAACAGTGTAAAACAAATTCTAGAAAAAAGTTCAAATAGATATCAAAAACTTGTAAATGGGGGAACTGTTTTAACTAATGGCAAATATACACCATATAGCCCATTGCAAAAAGAAGTTAAAAAAACTGATGTCGACTTTTTGACAAAAGATATAGAAAAACCAAATTTAACAAAACCAGTTATAATTCCATCAACAATGAATATAGAAAAAACTATGCCTTCTAGGGTAGCTGAGCCAGTTGCACCAGTAAATAGACCAGTGCAAAATCAAAGTATGGTACCTAACATGCCAAATTATAATTTACAAGGACAAACTCAAAATATGAATACAGTTAAGCCTAATATAAATTCTACTGAAAATGTAAACCATGAGGAAGAGATAGCGCATGTAAAAAGAAGAGGCAGACCTAAAAAAATAAATATAGAAGCTAAGCCAGAAGTAAATAATCAATCAAATGTTGCACCACAGCAACCAATGGCACAGGTTCAAGAAAACACAGAAAAAGTTTCAGAACCAGAAGCTCAACCAGTAAAAAGGGGCAGGGGTAGACCTAAAAAGATTAATGTTGTAGCAGAAGACTTAGAACAAAATAATATGGCACAAACAACAGCTATTGCAGAGCAAAATACATTTAATTTATTTGATTTGGGAAATGATGAAAGCAATCAAAATATGAATATGGACAATGGACAAGAAGCTAATACCAATGCTCAAAATGTTAGTGCTCAAAATGTTAGTGCTCAAAGTATTAATGCACCAAGTGCAAATGTTTCAAGCGTTAGTCCTCAAAATATTAATGCACCAAGTGCAAATGTTTCAAATGTTAGTGATCAAAATACTAATATACCAAACAATGATGTACAAAACAATTTTAACAATGATGATATAAACCTATTTAATATGGCAAATGAGGATAATACAAATTTATATGAAAATAGCACGCCATCAACTCCATATGAAAGTAGCATACAATCAAGTCCATATGAAAGTAGCATACAATCAAGTCCATATGAAAGTAGCATACAATCAAGTTCATATGAAAATAATACACAATCTAATCCATACGAAATGAATAATTATGGAGCAAATCCTTATAGCGCAAACAATCCATATGATACAAATTCATATGCAAACTCATATATGTCGAATGATTCTAAAAGCAACCAGTATCACACAGAACCAAGCTATATGGGAATGGGAGTTACACAAGAACTTTCAAGGACAAAAAAAGAAGCAAGTGTTGAGCCAAGCAATTTTGTGGCTCAAAATAAAATTGTTGCATTTGTTGGAACAAGTAAAAATGGAACATCATTTATAGTAAATAATTTAGCTGAGCTTTTAGCACAAAAAGGAATAAAAACAGCAATATTAGATTTAACAAAAAATAAAAACTCATATTATATGTTTACAGATAATGACCAAAACCTAATGCAAATTGCAACTCAAAGTATCAAAAATTTAGCAAGAGGAATCGCCGAAGGAGTAGAAGTAAATAAAAATTTAACTGTATATACTTCATTACCAGATGAAGATGATGAAACAGATAATTTTGAACCAATACTTCAAACATTGGACAATAATTATTCAGCAATATTAATGGATTGTGATTTTGATACAAACATAAATTATTTTGTAAAAGCAACAGAAATTTATATGGTACAATCAATGGACGCACTTACAATACAGCCATTAACACAATTTTTAAGTGATTTAAAACTAAAAAATGTACTCGATGAAACAAAATTAAGAGTAATAATAAACAAAGAAATGAAACTAAAGATATTAAATGACAAAATGATATTAGGTGGTATGGCAAAATATAACGAACCATCAATGACACTTCAAAGAGATTTATTTAATCCTGCTACAATCAAATATGTTACAATACCATTTGAAATGCAAACATATGCTAGATACTTAGAAGCAATAGCGCTTTGCCAAATATCTTTAAGTGGATATTCTCAAAACTTTCTAGCAAGTTTAGAAAAATTAGCAAATATGGTATATCCATTAGTATCAGGTGGAGGTTATACAAACTTTTCACCGAACTATGAAAAGGCAGAGAAAAAAGGCTTCTTCAAAAGTAAAAATAAAAAGCAGCCACCAACACAATTTTCATCAGGAGTAAATGACACATTAAATAAAATGAGGTCAAACTACTAAAGAAAAGTAAAAACTAACAATAAAGATAAAAGAGGTGATAATAAGTGATAATAACTGTAATAGCAATATTAGTTATTATTGTTTTAACATTAATTATATACAACTATTCAGTACACAAAAAAATAGAAACATATAGTAATTTAAATCAAAGAATAACTAGCCTAAACGTTTTACAAGATTTTATGAAAACATTGGGTGAAACATCAAGCATACAAGAAAAACTAGAAAGTATAAATGACATATTAATAAGTAAATATTCAATAAAATATTCTACAATAGTAGTTTTTGATGGTGCTGAATATGTTGTAAAAGCCTCAAATGTTGATAAAAAGCATTGGGATGCTCTTAAGAGTTTGCAAAATGACCCTGTTTTTAATGATAGTATAAAAACAGCAACGCCAAAATATGTTACAGTAGATAATGAAAACGAAAAATTACCATATCAAAAAATGGAATTTGGCAGGGCAAAATGTGCAATGTTTTTTCCTTTATATGTAGATAATGTATATATTGGTTACTGGATAATAGAAGGAAGCCAGCCACATGAGTTTGACCACATAGATACAACTATTTTAGAGGTTGTAAGGAACAACATAGTGACTATTTTAAAAACAGTAGAAAATCAAGCAACTATAGAAAATATAGTTAGAGATGACTTGTATTCAGGTCTAAAGTCAGCAGAGTATTTATATGGAGAAGGCAAAAAAACAATAGACAAATATACAACTTCTGCAATATGCTTATTCAAAATTGTAAATCTTCCAGAAATAAATACACAAATAAGTAGAAAAACAGGAGATGTTACAATTACAGAAGTATCAAACTTTGTCAAAAAGAATTTGGCACAGGAATACATTTTTGTTAGATACATGGGACCAAAGTTTGCAATAGTATTCTCAGGAGCTGACAAAGATGGAGTATATAACTTTATGTCTGAATTAAAAACAAAAATAGAGGCTCTAGACATAATGGCTCAGCCAGATTATATACATAGTGATGAAGAAGATGTTATAGTAAGTCCAAAAATAAGAGTAGTTATATCAACATACTACAAAGGCACAGCTTTGGATGGAGCATTAAAAAAATTAGAGGAATACATAGATTCATCAAATGAAAATACAATAAAGGCTATTTAGGTAGCAAGAGCAAAGTTAGTATTACACATAACTAAGCCAATTTGCTAAATAAAAAAATATTGCAAACAAATTAATCAAAAATCAAGGAGGATTTTCATAATGGGAATGGATGAAACAATGAAATTTGATGTAGAAAAAGAGCAAAATGCTAAAGCAAAAGAAATTCTTAAAGAAGTATATGATGCTCTTAAAGAAAAAGGCTACAATCCAATAAATCAAATAGTTGGCTATATACTTTCTGGAGATCCAACATATATAACAAGCCACAAAGGTGCAAGAAACCTTATTAGAAAAATAGAAAGAGATGAACTATTAGAAAAAATGGTTAAAGAATATATAGGAGAATAGTTGTGCTAAATGAGAGGTTGTCAAATGGGACGGTTCTAATTGACAACCTCTTCCACAACAGAATAGTAGGGTAAAGATGGGTAGAATATTAGGAATAGATTATGGTTTTGCAAGAACTGGTATAGCCATAACAGATGAGCTAGGTATTACAGCCCAAGGGTTAGAAACTATTAACTCAAATGGAAATGATAAAATAATATTAAAAAGACTAGCAGAAATACTAGAACAATACAATATAGATACATTTGTGATTGGAAATCCATTAAATATGGACGGAAGCAAAAGTGAAAGATCCATTGAAACAGAAAACTTTATACATAAATTAAAATCAAGATTTAATAAAATAAATATTGTTCAAGTAGATGAAAGACTAACAACAGTAGAAGCGCATAAAACTATGAATTACTTAAATATAAATAATAAGCGCAAAAAGCAAATGGTAGACACAATTTCAGCAGTTTATATTTTGGAAAGCTATATTAATAAGAAATAAAAGCCTGCGCAAATTTGAAAAACACTTGATTTTTAGCCAAAAATAGTGTAAAATAAAATATAGTTTTATGAATAAATTTATTTAAGGGGGAAATAATAATGGCAACAGTATATTCAGCAGGAGATTTTAGAAATGGAACAACATTTGAAATGGATGGAAATGTTTATAGAGTTGTTGAATTTCAACACGTAAAACCAGGAAAGGGTTCAGCATTTGTTAGAACAAAAATAAAAAATGTTATAACAGGTAGTGTTTTAGAAAAAACATTTAACCCATCAGAAAAATTTCCAGCAGCAGAAATTGAAAAGAAAGAAATGCAATATTTATACGAAGATGGTGGATTATATTACTTTATGGACAACGAAACATATGAGCAAATTCCACTAAACAAAGAACAATTAGGTGATAGCTTAAAATTCCTTAAAGAAAATATGAATGTAAAAGTATTATCATATAAAGGAAAAGTATTCTCAATAGAACCACCAATATTTGTAGAGCTAGAAGTAAAATACACAGAACCTGGTTTTTCTGGAAATACAGCAACAACATCAGGAAAACCTGCAACACTTGAAAATGGCTATGAATTAACAGTTCCTATGTTTGTTAATATAGGCGACATAATTAGAGTAGACACAAGAACTGGTGAATACATGGAAAGAATTTAAGTTTTTGTAATATTTATATTACAATTTGAAAGGAGATTCTATGATAGAACCTAAAGACAAGTTTGCAAAAATTTTATCTGACCTAGAAAAGGAGATAAAAGATCCGCACGACCTAGAAATTGCAAAAAACAAACTTCTTGAAGCAAGTCTAATGTTTATGGACATTACCAATAGGGCAATGGGAGGTAGTAATCAATACGAGGTATTATCTAGCAAAATTGATTCTATGCAAAGGTCTTTAAAAAAGATAGAAGAAGATATTTACATCGATGAAGATGAAGACGACGAAGATGACTACATTTCAGGCGACCAAATGCATGATAATGATATAAAATATAATGATGACTATGAATTTGAAATACAATGTCCATATTGCAATTATGAATTTGTTTTAGGTAAAGATTCAGACTTAAAGGATGAGATAGAATGTCCAAAATGTCACAAACAAATAGAACTTGATTGGGATGATTATTGCGATGGTGAATGTGACCATTGCGCAAGTATTTGCTATGACGAAAATTTAGAAAGCTATATTGATGAAACTGAAAGCTCTTCTGAAGAGCAAGCAAATGCTATTAAAGAAGATGAGGCACAATATAAGACAGAGGACCCAAACGATAGCAAGCAAGCAACTAACGAAGGCAGTAAATCAAAAAGAAATATACAAGCTCAAAATGGGGCAAACACCCAAAGCAAGAATTTCAATAAATCAGGTAATGCAAATAATCAAGATCAAAACAGTAATCAAATAAATGAAAATGAAGATGATATGTAAAATAAAAGCATTTAACTGTTAAAGTTAAGTGCTTTTTATGTCAAAGGTGACGGTTCTAATTGACACAAAAGAGTGTCAATTAGAACCGTCACCTTTGACACGGAAGAGTGTCAATCAGAACCGTCCCCTTTGACATTTTTCAACGCTAACTAAAAAAGTCCAAGGGATTTACAGCTTCACCATCCACCTTAATCGTTAAGTGCAAATGACATCCTGTTGTAGCACCATTTGTAGGATTACCATTGCTGTCCTTGTATGGGTTTTTATTTATGCCATAAACATTTTTAGGTCCTACATGAGCTATAAGCTGACCTTTTTCTACATAATCATTCCTATTTACAATATAATTAGGAGATAAATGACAATATGAGACCGAAATGTTATCAAATTTATCAAGCTCTAGCACTATAGTATAGCCACCACCAGCACCCCAACTTGCAAAAGTAATAGTTCCACTTTCTACAGCATAAATATTTGTTCCATTTGAGGCAGGTATATCAATACCAGAATGATAAGTTGAAGCTCCAGCTGTTGGAGATTCACGCTTGCCAAAATAAGACGAAATGTAAGTATAGCCTGGAAGTGGCCAAAAAAAGCCATCTCCACTTAAAAGCAATTGCTCATAGTATTCGTCAGTGTAAGCAGAATTATTAGAGTAAAAAATAGGCACAAAAAGCATACAAATAACTAAAATAAAAATAGTTAAAAAAATAAAGCACTTGTTGAAAGTTTTAAACATAATAACTCCAATCTAGTGCCCCCAAAAGCTAATTAAAAATTATAAGTCTAAATCTTTAATTTTGCAAAGATTAAATTTTAGACTAAAAAATACTTTACACCCAATTGCATAAAGTAAAATTGGCAGGGGTAGAAGGATTCGAACCCTCACGCACGGTTTTGGAGACCGGAATGCTACCATTAACATCATACCCCTATGTTCTGTAACAAATATAATCATACCACAAAATTTTCATTTAATCAAGTGAATTTGCAAAAGTAATTATACATTTTTGTAAAAGTAATTATACATTTTGCAAAAAATGCATAAAATCTAAAAAAATGTTATTTACAAACCTCTGTTCGTATGATAAAATAAAAATATTATAAAGTACTCAAAAAAGTTACATTAAAAATTCGGTATATAACAAAATAGATTAAATTAGTGAAAGTTTGAGGAAAATCAATGATAGATTTAAATAAAGACGTAAAATATGTAAAAGGGGTAGGACCCAATAAAGCAAAGCTACTAAATAAACTAAACATATTTACATTAAAAGATTTAATTACATATTATCCAAGAGACTATGAAGATAGAAGCATCATAACAAGCTTAAGAGATGTAAAAGACGGTGAAAAGTACACTATAGAAGCGGTAGCGCTAACAGAGGTTAACGTAAGATACATAAATAGAAATAGAAGTTTAGAAAAGCTATTAATAAAAGACGATACAGATACAGCTGTTGTTACTTGGTTTAATCAACCATATGTAAAGGATAACATAAAAAAAGGGCAAAAATATAGATTTTATGCAAAAGTATCAATCAAAAATGGTGTAATAGAATTAAACAGCCCAACATATGACAGCATAGAAAGAACCAAAAACACAGGCAAAATAATTCCACTTTATCCTCTTACAAATTCATTATCTCAAAACAGTATTAGGCAAATAATAGAAAACGGCATAAAATTAGTTAATAATGAATTGCCAGAAGTATTGCCCGAATATTTAATAAAAGAATATAACCTAATGGATATAAACACAGCAACGCATGAAATACATTTTCCAAAAGACTTTGAGGAGTTTAACAAAGCAAGAAAAAGGCTAGTATTTGACGAACTTTTGTCAATGCAATTAGGGTTATTAGAATTAAAGTATGAAAATAATGAACAAGTAAAAGGCATAAAATACGATAAAAACGTGCAAATGTCAGACGTAATAAACAATTTACCATTTAAATTAACAAAAGCTCAGCTTAGAGTTTTAGAAGACATAAATAAAGACATGGAAAATGAAAAGCCAATGAATAGACTACTTCAAGGAGATGTTGGCTCAGGTAAAACAGTAGTATCAATGGTCGCAGCATATAAAGCGGTAAAAAGTGGATATCAAGTAGCAGTTTTAGCTCCAACTATGATTTTGGCAAAACAGCATGTTCAAAACTATAAAAAAACACTCGAGCAATATGGAATTGTTTGCGAGGAGTTAGTAGGTGGAATGACCGCAAAAAGAAAAAGAGAAGTGCTAGAAAAAGTAGAAAATGGAGAAGTAGACATTTTAATAGGAACTCATGCACTATTAGAAGAAAATGTAGTATTTAAAAAATTAGGATTAGTTGTAACAGATGAGCAGCACAGATTTGGGGTAAAGCAAAGAGCAAAAATAGTAGCAAAAGGGGATAACCCAGATGTATTAGTAATGACAGCAACACCAATACCAAGAACTTTAGCACTTATTTTATATGGAGATTTGGACATTTCAATAATAGATGAATTACCACCTAATAGAAAAAAAGTAGAAACATATGCAGTAAGTAAAAGATATGAAGAAAGAGTAAATAATTTCATAAAACAGCAAGTTCTAAGCGGAAGACAGGCATACATAGTTTGCCCATTAGTTGAAGAAGGTGAAGACGAAAGCACCGCAAATTTAAAAGCAGTTACAGAACTTTATGAAAAATACAAAAACGAAGTATTTAAAGATTTTAAAGTAGAATATTTGCATGGCAAAATGAAATCAAAAGAAAAAGACGACATAATGACAAGATTTAAAAATGGAGAAATACAAATATTAATATCTACAACAGTTATAGAAGTAGGCGTAGACGTACCAAATGCAAGTGTAATGGTAATAGAAAACGCAGAAAGATTTGGCTTAGCACAGCTTCATCAATTAAGAGGAAGAGTTGGAAGAGGTGAATACGAATCATATTGCATATTAAAATATAATGGTGGAAGTGACATAACAAGACAAAGAATGGAAACAATGACAAAAACAGATAATGGCTTTGTCATTGCAGAAAAAGATCTAGAACTAAGAGGCTCAGGCGAATTCTTTGGAACAAAACAGCATGGCCTTCCAGAATTTAAAATAGCAAACTTATTTAAAGATATGGAAGAGTTAAAAGAAGTACAAGCCTTAGCAATAGAAATAATACAAAAAGACCCTAGATTGGAAAAAGAAGAAAACAAACCATTAAAACTATTGGTAAGAGAAAAATTTACATCAAAAGAAGAAATAACTATATAAAATTTTCAGTTGGGGACGGACCTAAAACGAAAATTTTAAATTTTCATTTTAGGTCCGTCCCTGAAGGGAAATCACAATTTGATAATGAATTTGTAGAAGAAGTCAACAAACAAATAAAAATATCAAAGGGGACGGTTCTGATTGACACAAAATAGTGTCAAATAGAACCGTCCCCCTTTGACAGAACCGTCCCAACTTACAGTAGATTAAAATTTAAGAAAGCCTACATTTATTCTAAATCTTTTTAACATAAATTATTAAAAGCTTTGTTTAAAACATCATATCTATATTTCAAAATAGCTTTATAAAAATTCTTACGAACAGAAGTCATACATTCAATTTCATCTATAAAAGTGAAAATTTTATCAATCTCTATCATAGGAAATACATAAACAAGAGCCTTATTACAGTAATCATTTTTCATACTGTTTATAAATGACATATAATTAATTTTTTTATTGGTTTCTTTTAAACAAGAATAGCAATTTAATGCTAAATTTTTTAATTCGGTATCATTTATTTTACTTAAATACTCATCTTCTAGCATAGGATTTAAACAAGAACCACAATCATAAATAGGAGCAAATTTTATTTCTTTAGTCTCATTATTTATTAAAAAGCCCCAATTTCCATTATGCCTATCTGTATTACCAATTAAGCTATCTACAATAAACATATTCCAAAATTTATTTATAGTGTCATTAGTATTTATTAAATTGTTTTGGGTAATGACTTCTAAGATATCGCTTAGTTCAGTATCTATTTTTTTGTCAGGGTTAGTACTTAAAGCCAATTTCTCAAACTCATATAAAATATGATTAGAATCTGTAAAATCTTCACATGCGCATACGATTTTGTTTTTACCATTATAAAAATAATTGCCTAAAATTGTATTTTGAGTTTCAAACCCTGATAATCTAAAAATATTACTTCCTACATATTCTGAAAAAGCATTATTTATATAAGATATATTTTTATTCTTTTCCATAATAGGGTCTGGAAATTTAACCAAATATTTTTTATTATTATAGATTAAAGTCTTTTTCTTTTCAGAGCCACTATAATTATTTAATTCTTCTATTGCATTTGTAAAATCTACCATCATTATTTCCTTCCAAATATATTCTACAAAATTATTATAACATAAAAACAAAAGAAAGGCTATATTTGTGTAAAATTTTTATTAAACATAAAAACCAGTAGTCAACCACCAAAATTAATGATATAATGTCCATAGCAGAATATAAAAGAAGGTGATATTATGGACATAAAATCATTAAGTTTAGAAGAAAGAATTGGACAAACTTTAATAGTAGGTTTAGACGTACCTATGGGGAAGAAAATGTATGAAACCATAGATATAATAATAGACAAGTACAAAGCAGGCGGCATATGTCTATATAGAAAAAATTATAATAATTATGAAGAATTAGTAAAAGTTATAAACTATATAAAAGAAAAAAGCAGTGAGCAAAAAGTTCCAATCATAATATCACTAGACCAAGAAGGTGGTAGAGTAAATAGGCTTCCTAGCGATTTCTTAAATTTACCTTCTGCAAATAAGCTAGCAAAATATTCAAATGAGCAAGAAGATTTAGTAAGAGAAGCGGGAGAGATTACAGGTAAAATACTAAAAAAGTTAGGCATTGACATGGATTTTGCACCAGTGCTAGATATAAAAAGATTTCCAGATAATCATGCAATAGGTGATAGAGCATTTAGCGAAAATGTGGATGAAGTGTGCAAATATGGCATAGAATATGCTTTAGAGTTGCAAAGCCAAGGTATAATACCAGTTGTAAAACACTTTCCAGGTCATGGTGCAACTAATCAAGATACACATTTTACACTTCCAAAAATAAAATGTACAATGGAAGAATTAAAAGAAGATTTAAATCCATTTGAAAAAGCAATTGGTAATAAAATACCTGCAATACTTGTTGGGCATTTAGTAATAAAAAAAGAAACAGGCAAACTTCCAGCATCACTTTCAAAAAGATTCATAACCAAATATATTAGAAAAAAATATCATTACAATGGACTGATTATAACTGATGACATAAGAATGAAAGCTATAAGATTCTATTTTATAGGAAAATTTAATCCAATAAAAATAGCTTTTGATGCAGGGAATGATATGATAATGTTAAAATATTTGGGCAATGAAGAAAAGTGGATGAAAAATATAGAAGAAGAAATAAGAAGCGGCATAATGCTTGGAAGGCTAGATAGAAAAGTAAATAGAATTTTAAATGCAAAAGAAGAGTATGGTGTGAATACAAATAAAGTAGAAATGAACAAAGAATTTTTAAAAGAAGTAAACTGCAAAATTAAGGCAATTAGAGAAAAATGTGAAATTTATTAAGAAAAAAATAAAAAAATACTTGCTAAAAGGAATTTTTTAGTATATCATATAACAAAGTGTAAATAATAACACATAAGAATATTTGAAAGGAGAAAATTAATGGACGAAAATAATGAAGAATTAGATAACATTGTAACTCTCAAAGATGAGGATGGAAATGATGTTAAATTTGAATTCTTAGATTTAATAGACTATGAAGGAGAAGAATATGTTGTTTTGCTTCCAGCAGAAGAGTCAGAAGATGCTGAACCAGAAGAAGTAGTTATACTTCAATTAGAAAAGGGTTCAGATGAAAACAGTGAAGAAGAAACATATGTTAGCGTTGATGATGAAGATGTATTAAACGCTGTATTTGAAATATTCAAAGAAAAATTTAAGGATGAATTTAACTTTGTAGACTAATTAGGTTTTTCAGAAATTGAATAACTTATAGTTTTGGTTTGATTTTGAGAGCCTTTTGGTAAGAGTGTCCAAAAGGCTTTTGAAAAAAAGCTCAAAAATAATTTTCTTTAAAAAGGGAGAATTTAAAATGAGAACTTTTGCAAATTGGATGATAGCAATGTTTATGATAATGTACTGGGCTTTTAGAGTTGTGGTAGCATATCAAGCTTCAGTTTATGCAGAATTTTTTGTACAACCAATTAATTTGACAGTAGAAATAATTTTATTATTTGTAACAATTATATGTATAGTTTTAGTATTTAAAAGAAAAATGATAGGGGCTATTATATATTTCTTATGCTATTTTGGGTACTTTGGTGCAGATTTGGTAAATCAGGTAATTCCAGTATTTACGAGTGGACATGGCGAAATAACTAACCCAATGAGCGCTTTTACATCGTTTTTAGGAATAATTTTGGCATTTGCCGTTTTACTAGATTTAGCAGTTGACAAAGGCAGAAAGCCAAAAGATAAAAAAACAGATTGGTTTTATACAAATGAACAATATGACAGACAACTTGATGATAGAGCAGATAAAAATAATTATAGGACGTTGTAATTTAATTAAAATAGATTAATAAAAATAGCAAGTAGCATAAGCTTACAATAGATTAATAAAAATAGCAAGTAGTATAGGTTTACAATAGTTTAATGAAAATAGCAAGTAGTTAGTTGAAAACTACTTGCTATTATGCTATAGTGGAAATAGGGGAGAATAATTTTTTTAGAGGTATAAAAAATGGGAGTAATAGGTGTAGTAGCTTTTGTAATTATTTATTTAGAAATGATATTCAAAATAGTTGTTCTAAAATCTGCAAGAGTAGATGACATAATGTTTACGTTACTTTTTTCTATGCAAATTATAATGGTACTAAACTTGCTATGCAATGTGTTTAAAAAGAAAGTTTCTAAAGTTATTTTGATTATTTCTACAATAATTTTAACTTTATATTTTATGGTGCAAGCAATATTTTATAAATTGTTTAGTGTGCCATTTTCCTTTATGACAATAGTTTTAGCTGGAAATGCGTTAGATTTTACAAGTATAATAAAAGATGCAATTTTGCAAAATTGGTTTACTTTGATTTTGTTAGCTATACCGCTAATATTAGTCATTTGCTTACATAAGAAAATAAAGTTCAGGCAATTTAATGGAAAGCAAATTGGTGCTTGGATTTTGGCTATTGTAATGTATTTAATTATTCTTGTAGGCGTAGTTTTTATAGATAGTAAAGGTGTTTATTCATCATATAATTTATTATTTAATGTAAATGCCCAAGAGAAAAATATTGGGAAGTTTGGCTTGATTAATTCGACTGTAATTGACATAGAAAGAACAATATTTGGGTTTGAAGAGAAGGCTGTAATTGAAGATAATGGGGTAAGTGAAGAGCAAAATGCTAAGCAAAATGAAGTAAGTGGCGAAGAGGTAAATGAGCCAGAAGAACCAACTTACAATGAATTAGAGTTGGGGCTAGAAGAACTTATAGCACAAACAAGTGATGATGGACTAAAAAACGCATACGAATATATTGCAAATACAGAGCCAACAAATAAAAATAAATATACAGGATATTTTAAAGACAAAAACTTGATTTTTATATTAGCAGAAGGTTTTAATAGCATAGCAGTAGATAAAAATTTAACGCCAACATTATATAAACTTGCAAATTCAGGGTTTGTATTTAACAATTTTTATACACCAGTATTTTTAAGTACTACAGGTGGCGAATTTCAGGCAACAACAGGGCTAATTCCTACACAGAATATTTTAAACTTATGGAAAAAGAACAAACCAACAATTTCGTACGCACTAGGAAATAGTTTTAAAAAAATAGGATATACTGCAAATGCTTATCACGACTGGACTTATACATATTATTCTAGACAAGATACAATGAAAACATTAGGATTTAACTCTTACATGGGAATTGGCAATGGCTTAGAAAAACTAATGGATAGCAAATGGATACCAAGAGATGTAGACATGATAAATGTAACAACAGATATGTATACATCTGAGGATAAATTTGTTACATATTACGTTACAGTTAGTGGTCATGCTCCATATAATTATGGTAGCGGAAATTCAACTGCAACAAGGTATAAGGCGGAAACAGAAAACTTGCCATATAGCACGCCAGTTAAGGCCTATTTAGCAACACAAATGGAACTAGATAGAGCAGTAGAACTTCTTATAAAAAAGCTAGATGAAAAAGGCATTTTAGATGATACAGTAATAGCTCTAGTTGGCGACCATTACCCATATACTTTAACAATTGACCAAGTTAATGAAGTAAGTAATTATGTACGTGATGATGTTGTTGAAGTTAACAGAAGTAATTTTATTTTGTGGAATAGCAAGATGGATGAGCAAGTGCAAGTAAATAAAGTTGGAAGTCAGATAGATGTTTTACCAACACTACTTAATTTATTTGGCATAGAATATGATTCTAGACTTATGATGGGAAAAGATATTTTGAGTGATGCCCCAGGAGTAGCTATTTTTTCAAACAGAAGTTGGGTGAGTGATTATGGTACATATTTTTCTTCTAAAAAAGAATTTGTGCCAAAAGGAAATGTAGAAATACCAGAAGATTACGTTAGTGAGATGAATAGAAGTGTTGCAAATAAATTTACTATGAGCCAGTCATTCTTAAAATACAATATTTATGAAAAATTAGTAAAATAAAAAATAAACGAAAGATAGCAAGCAGTTGGTTGAAAACTGCTTGTTTTTATGGTAATATATATACATAGTTTTAATGAATAGTAAAGGGGGGGAAAACGATGGCAAAGGATTTGATAATTAGAAGTTCTACTGAAGAATTTATTACATTTAAAATTCAAGAAAAAGAAAAGGGAATTCAAGTGCGTTATGAAAATGAGACTTTATGGATGACGCAAAAAGCTATGGCTGAATTGTTTGATGTAGGAAGACCAGCGATTACTAAGCATTTGAATAATATTTTTAAAGAAAATGAATTGAATAAAAATTCAGTATGTTCCATTTTGGAACACACTGCAGAAGACGGAAAAAAATATCAGATAGTTTCAGCTTTCTTAGATTTAGCAGAAGATAGAGCAAAAAGAAACATACCAATGACTATGGAGGATTGGGCAACTAGAATTGATAAATTTTTATTAGCAGATGATAGAGATATATTAAAAGATGCAGGAAAAATATCACACGAAATAGCTTGTGATAAAGCTTTAACAGAGTTCGAAAAATATCGAGTGAAACAAGATAAATTATATAAATCAGATTTTGATTTACTGTTAGAAGAAGCAGAAAAAAGAAAGAGTGAAAATAATGAGTGAAAATAAAATGAACATTAATTGGTACCCACGGTCATATGAAAAAGACCAAAGAGCAAATAATAGCAGACTTAAAATTTATTGACATAGTTATAGAAATACTAGATGCAAGAGTGCCACTTGCTAGTCAAAACCCAGATATAGAAGATGTTATTAAAAATAAAAAGAAAATAATTGTACTAAATAAAGCAGACTTGGCGGATGTAAGTTCAACTAATAAATGGATTGACTTTTATGCAAAAGAAGGAATAAAAGCAGTAGCCGTTGAGTCAAATACATCAAAGGGAATAAAAGATGTAATTGAAGCTATAAAAGAGGAGTACTCTGACATCAAAGAAAAATATGCTCAAAAAGGCAGAATTGGTAAAGCCATAAGAGTAATGGTTGTGGGAATTCCTAATGTGGGAAAATCTACTTTTATTAATAGCATAGCCAAGAGAAATACTGCAAAAGTTGGTAATAAGCCGGGTGTTACTAAGCAAAAGCAATGGATAAAAGTTACAAATGATATTGAACTTATGGACACTCCTGGTATGTTATGGCCAAAATTTGAAAATAATGAACTTGCCATGCATTTAGCATTTGTTGGAACAATAGGAGATAATGCCATAGATAAAGAAGAAATTGCATATTATCTATTAAAATATTTGATAAAGAATTATCCACAAAAATTAATAGAAAGATTTAATGTAGAAGTGTATAAAACTAATGACGACAAAGAAGAAATTGTCAATGATGATAATAAAGAAATTGATGTGCCAATTAGCAATAATGGTAAGAGTTCATCAAATATAAATAAAAAAGAGCCAAAAGAAACAATGGAAGTTTTAGAAGAAATTGCAAGAAAAAGAGGAGCACTTCTTTCAGGTGGAAACATAAATATGCAAAAAATATCAGATATAATATTAAACGAATTCCAAAGTGGAAAATTAGGGAGGATAACAATTGAATTACCTAGATGAAATATTAATTAAAGATGAGTCACAAATAAATATGATGTCACCACTTACTTGGGCATATGTGGGAGATAGTGTATATGAGCTTTATATAAGAGTATATTTAGCAAATACAACAAATCTAAATCCTCATAAAATGCATGTTGAATCAATAAAATATGTTAAAGCAGGAGCTCAGGCAAAAGCTGTAAAAGAGCTAATTGAAACTGATTTTTTAACAGAAGATGAAAAAGAAATTGTAAGAAGAGGTAGAAACACACAAAATCATCATTTGCCAAAGAATGCAAGCTTGGAAGATTATGCATATTCAACAGGTTTTGAAGCATTAATTGGATATTTGTTTTTGAATAAAAAAGAAGAGAGAGTAAAAGAAATTATAAAGAAAGTAGTTGGATAATAATTGGTGACCCCTACGGGAATCGAACCCATGATTCAGCCTTGAGAGGGCTGCGTCTTAACCGCTTGACCAAGGGGCCA
>CALYAG010000003.1 GCA_944393465.1 uncultured Clostridia bacterium | reverse complement strand
TAATATAAAAATATACTAAAAATCTGCTTACCATCAATGTTTTTTGTGAAAATCTTAAAAAATCCCGAAACTTAAAATTATAGCTAAAAAATAATATATTTATTATACATATGAAGGTGAAATGTCGAATTTTGTAGAAAAATGTCGACGAAAAAATATAAAAAATGTAGAAAAAAAGTATTGACATATAATGGAAAACATAATATACTTATTTCACACTTAAAAATCAATTGATTTTATTCAATAATATTTATTAAAGTACTTTTATGAATTCATATAAATTCAAGAAAAATTACAATTCAAAGTAGATTCAAACGAAAGAATAAGTTAATTTAAATGATTAGTTAAACTTGTTAAAATAAAACGAGTTTTATTAATTGTGCGTTAAAACTTGACGAAATATAATATAAATATTATAATAAAGGAGGAAGATATGAAGTTTCATATAATAGAAAACGATTATATAAAAGAATACCAAAAAGAAAAATATAATACGAAATTAAAGCTAGTAACAAACGATATTGGTTATTCAGATATTGATGATTCCGGATTGGCTGAAGAAGCAATGTTAAAAGAAATAAAAAACATCAAAATAACTACACAACAAATAGATTACATAGTTTCATACATAAATGAAAGAATAGCAAGAAAACAAGGTAAGAAAGTAGCAAAACTAATGATAAAAAGTATAGAAAAATTAGAATATAAGGAGGGAAAAAATATGTTAGAAGCATTTGTAGACAGATTTTTAGATATGGCAGATGAAAAAGAGAAAAAAGGGGAAAAACGTGGAGAGAAACGTGGAGAAAAACGTGGTATTTCAGAAGGTATAAGTCAAGTTGCAGTTAATATGCCAAAACAAAAATATAAAAAAGAAGAAATAAAAAAATGCACAGGTCTAAGTGATGAAAGAATAAAAGAATTAGAAAAAACATTGCAAAGTGCGTAAATAAAAATAGTTTTTATGGTATAATGGAAAAGAAAAAAGGAGTAAAAAACAATGACAAAAATCGCTGAAAGCCTTGAGGCTGTATATATATATATATATATATTGTAAGATTTAATAAAATGAATTTATGTCAACGTAGCAAAGCTATGTATTTTAGACGAACGTAAAATTCGTTTAAGATGTATAGCTTTTTTGCGTGGAAAATAAAAAAATAATAAAAGAGAGGGAGAATTACAAAAAATGAAAAAACTAAGTAAAAAACAAAAGCTAATAATTTTAATTTCCATAATAACAATAATAGTTATTATAGGAATAATAATAGGAGCTAACATTATTAGAACCAATATAGCAAATGGAAATTACAATTCATCAAATGGAAGCTCAAATAATGGCAATTTGCTACCTGAATACATAAAAAAGGGTATTACATTGGGAGGAGTTACAGGAACACTAGAAAGCTTAGATACATCAGATGCTACAGCCACACCAGCAGATATAGCTTATGGAAAAACAGCATATGTAAATGGAGTAAAAATAACAGGAACATACGAAGAAAAAGTACCTGATTTGACAAGTTCAAATACAACATTTAGTCAAGAAATAAATTATTGGACAAACCAAAATGTAACAGTTAATGTGAGTACTACTATTTTAGGATATACTCTACAATTAGCCACAGGAGACCCTAATGTGGAAAGTAACTGGCATAATGCCTCTAGTCAATTAATGATGCAGAATGGAACTATATATGCAAGATTAACGAATGGTAGAAAATCTGGAGGATATACTAGTTATACTGTAAGTAATATAGATAAAGTTTTACCAGAACTTAGATATAATACAGGTATTACAATTGGTAGGAACCCTGGAGATAAAACTATTAACTTGTCAGCTGCTATAAAAGATGATGATTCTGGAATAGCCAAAGTAATATTCTATTATAAAAGCGAAATAAATAGTTCATATTATACACATGAAATAGACATAGCTCAAATAAACGGAGAAAATGAAGGTAGTAAGTCATATAATTCTGGAAACATATACTTGAATTTAACAAATAATGAGTATAATGGTCATATTTTGTATGGATATTGGGAAGCATATGATGTTGCTGGAAATAAATGTACATCTTACTTAGCAAGTATAACTCCAGATGGTCAATCATCATACACACCACAATAAGTATTTAGTTTGAGACTAATCATATTTCATATATGTTGATAAATAACACAAAACTGTAGAATTATTCTACAGTTTTGTGTTTAAATAAGACATATCCGGCCTTCAGTTCTAACTTTAGCTAATCTATCAGCTATACCATAATTTAAGTTAGTCAAAAATTTCTTAATAATTAAGGTTGTTATTGAAAAATAAAAACTATTAGTATATAATTTCTAAAAACAAGGCAACAATATAAATAACAAATTCATAGAATGAATAAGGAAGGAAATCTTATGCAAATAGAAAAAGTTTATTTCAATTCAGTAGACAATTTAAATTTAATAGGATTATTACACACACCTAAAAAGAAAACAGATACAGTAGTTATTTCAATTCATGGTATCACGAGCAATTGTCTTAAAAGGCGAGATGACATTTTAGCACAAAAATGTACAGAACTAGGAATAGCATATTTTGGCTTTAATAATAGAGGGCATGAAATCATAAGTAGCTATGGCAGAATAGAAGATAATACTATGAAGCTTTATGGCTCTGGTGGGGAAAGTATTTATGATTCTTATTATGATATTAAAGGTGCAATGTTAGAAATGCAAAAGAGAGGATATAGTAAAATTATTCTCCAAGGTCATAGTATGGGTTGTACAAAAATAGTGTATACTTATAACGAATTTTTAAATAATAATGAAACTACGATGCTAGATGCAATAACAGGAGTTATTTTACTTTCAATGGTAGATATACCAACAGCTTTAAAGCAAGTTTTAGGCAAAGATTATAAAAAAATTATTTCATACTTTGAATTGCTTAAAAAACGAGGCAAAGGAGATAGGCTCGTAGTTTTAGATGATGGAACTCCACCAGTAAGGCCAAATTCTATATTGGAATATGCAGAAAATAACAAAAAAATAGACTTTGCAAAATTTGGAGATAATAGAACAACCTTCAAAGAACTAAATAATATAACAGTGCCATTATTTATGAGATGGGGCAATGTGAATGAACTTATTTTTCAAGGAGCAGATGAATTAGTTCAAAAATTAAATGAAAAAATTAAAAATGAAAATAAAGATATTTCATATATTGCAGGTGCAAATCATAATTATACTGGCAAAGAAGAAGAACTTGGCGAACAAATTGTGAACTTTATAAAAAGATTAAACTAAAGAAAGGATTTTTTATTATGAAAATTACAAAAATTGAAGCACTAGAGAAAATAGCAAACAGAATTAGAATGGATATAATTACAGAAGTATATTATGCAAAGTCAGGGCATCCAGGAGGCTCACTATCTATTGCAGATATTATGGCTGTTTTGTATTTTAATGAAATGAATATTAGTGAAGATGACCCAGAAAATAGTTCAAGGGATAGGCTTGTTTTATCTAAGGGACATGCATCAGCAGCACTTTATGCTGCACTCGCAGAAAAAGGTTACTTTTCAAAAGAAGATTTACTAACATTTAGAAATATAAATGGAAACCTTCAAGGTCATCCAGACATGACAAAAGTTAAGGGAGTAGATATGTCTACAGGTTCATTGGGACAAGGCTTGTCAGTTGCAAATGGAATGGCGATTGCCTCAAAAATGGATTCTATGGGCTATAGAGTATATTGCATTTTAGGGGATGGCGAATTAGATGAAGGCCAAGTTTGGGAAGCTGCAATGACATCAACTAAATACAAGTTAGACAATTTGTGTGCAATTGTTGATTGTAATGGACTTCAACTTACTGGCAGTACAGATGAAATTAAAGGATTAAATGTAGAAGATATTGAGCAAAAATTTAGAAGTTTTGGATTTAACACCATTACTATAAACGGCAATGATATATTCTCTATATTAAATGCATTTGGAGTTGCTGATATGACTAAAGACAAACCATCGGTTATTCTTGCAAAAACAGTTAAAGGCAAGGGAATATCTTTTATGGAAAAGGATGTTTCTTGGCATGGAAAAGCACCGAATGATGAAGAATATCAAAAGGCAATTGATGAACTGGTAGAAAGAGACAAAGAAATAGATAGCAAAATGGTAAATGAACAAAAATAATAATTTAAACGATTTTTTATAAAAATAAAAAAATAAAAGTCTCGAAATAAAATTGTAAAGCAAACAATATAAAAGCAAAATCAAATTTTAAAAAGAGAGGTAAACAAATGGTAAAAGAAGATAAAAAAATAGCAACAAGAGAAAGTTTTGGAAGAGCTTTAGAAGAGCTTGGAATGGAAAATAAAAAAGTAGTTGTTTTAGATGCAGACCTTTATAATTCAACAAAAACAGAGTATTTTAAAGAAAAATATCCAGATAGATTTATAAATGTAGGCATAGCAGAAGCGGATATGATTGGAACAGCGGCAGGTTTAGCTACTTGTGGCAAAATACCTTATGCAAGTACATTTGCAGCTTTTGCAACGGGAAGAGTTTATGACCAAATAAGGACTAGCATAGCTTATCCAAAGCTAAATGTTAAAATTTGTGCTACTCATGCAGGCATTACTGTAGGGGAAGATGGTGCAACACATCAAATGCTAGAGGACATTAATTTGATGAGAGGCTTACCCAATATGGTAGTTATATCTACATCAGATGACTTAGAAACAAGATGGGCTGTAAAAGAAATTGCAAAATATAATGGACCAGTTTACTTAAGACTTTCAAGATACAAAGTTTCAAGCATTTATGATGAAAAAACAAAGTTTGAAATAGGTAAAGGAATTCAAATAGGTAATGGAACAGATGCTACCATTTTTGCAACAGGAGTTACAGTATCAGAGGCTATAGAGGCACAAAAAATATTAAAAGAAAAGGGTATAGATGTAAGAGTAGTAGATATTCACACAGTAAAGCCCATAGATAAGGACCTTATTATTAAATGTGCAAAAGAAACCAAAAAACTAATTTCAGTAGAAGACCATAGCGTCATAGGAGGATTAGGAACAGCGATAAGTGAGGTTTTAACAGATGATTATCCTAAAAAATTAGTTAGAATGGGAATAGATGATACATTTGGAAGATCAGGAAGAGCAGAAGATTTGATGAAATATTATGGCATAGATAAAAATGCAATTGTAGAAGAATTAGATGGAGAGTAAGATATTTGTAAAAAGAAAACCCGCTAGGATATAGATTCCTAGCGGGAAAGACTTTACTTAAAGTATATCTTATATAGAATGATGATTGATACAAAAAATATCCAACTTTTTAGATATGTGCATCCAAGGTACATTAGGCAAGTAGTTCCAATCAATGTTATTATACCATAACTCACACGAGCGTTGACTATGGAACGGTAAGCCAAGTCAATGAGCATAATAAGCTCAAATGCTATAGTGATATTATTGGTTATAGTAACTACCAATATTGCTCCTCCTACATATGCTAGAGTCCTAATTAATCCAAAGTCCAAATTATCTTTTAATCCGATTATTAGAACAGCAATTATGACTTGCGGAAGAAACATAGAAATTCTTGCATAATTTACCACTATTGCAATTGCTATGAACCCCCATATTAATGCTCCTACAACGGTAAAGGTAAAATGCTTTAGCATAAAATAAAGCAACATAATTAAAGCTACAATGCCTAGGCAAATTACCCAACCTGAGTTATCTAAACGTACAGATGTGATACATAATTCGACAAATCTACGAAAGAGAAATAGCCCAATGATATAGATTGCGGGAGAAGAAATTACTTTATTTTCTTCTTTGCTATTGGACCGTGTGTTCCAAAAAGCTATAAATACAATCACGGCAATAGAAATGATGGTAAGAATAGCTTTTGAAAATGCATTTAATGTGAGCATACTAAAAAATAAATTAAACATATTAAGCCTCTTTCTATTGTTGTAAAGTCTTTTTTATTTACAATTTAGTATATAAATATATTTTAACATAATTTATGTTAATTTTCAATAAGCGTTGAAATAAAATGCATGGAACATTTTAACCAAAAAAACTAAAAAAACCCTTGACTTTAGGCATTATTTATTATATAATAAATAAGCATGTAAAGAGATGCGTTGAAGTAGAATGTGGCTACACACCTACAGCTGTAGGCGATGGAGGGAACTTCTATGGAGTATGTCATGGCTAAGACCAAGGCGGTAAGTATAAATTTTATAGCACTTATCCCAAGATTATCATGCAAACTTGGGATTTTATGTTGAATATAAAAGAAACACAAGGGTGCGTTTATAACTTCCGACTAAAATATCATTTTAAGGAGGTAAAAATATGGCAACAAAGAAGAATTCAAAAGAAACAGTTACAAAAACAAGTGCTGCAAAAAGCGAGAAGATCAGAATAAGACTTAAAGCTTATGATCATGTTGTTTTAGAACAGTCTGCTGAAAAAATAGTAGATACTGCTAAAAAAACAGGAGCAAAAGTTTCAGGACCTATTCCACTTCCAACAGAAAAGGAAGTTGTAACAGTTATTCGTTCTCCACACAAAGACAAAGATTCAAGAGAACAATTTGAATTAAGAACTCATAAAAGAGTTATCGATATTCTTTATCCAACACAAAAAACAGTTGACAGTCTTATGAAAATAGACTTACCAGCTGGTGTAGATATAGAAATCAAATTATAGTAATCAATAGCTTGTCAAAATTAGATAAGCAAAAAATTAACATTAATTAAGCTATGCTGGCATGTGCATAAATTGTGGAAAACCACATCAAAAAATGCAATAATCAAACCATAAAGTTGCAACAAAAAGCACAAAATAAACTGTCAGCCAATAGGAGGTAAAAAAATGCAAAAAGGATTAATAGGAAGAAAAGTTGGAATGACACAAATCTTCGATGAAGAAGGAAAAGTTATTCCAGTAACAGCAATAGAAGTTGGACCATGCACAGTTACACAAATAAAAACTGTAGAACAAGATGGTTACACAGCTGTTCAATTAGGATTTGGAGATGTTAAAGAAAGAAAGCTTAACAAACCTGAACTTGGACATTTAAGCAAAAACAAATTAGCTCCAAAGAAATATTTGAGAGAATTTAGATTAGATTCAGTAGAAGGAATGAAAGTTGGCGATGAACTTAAAGCAGACGTATTTGCAGCAGGTGACAAAGTTGACATTCAAGGAACTTCTAAAGGTAAAGGATTCCAAGGTGTTATCAAACGTCATGGACAATCAAGAGGACCAATGGGACATGGTTCTATGTATCACAGAAGACCAGGTTCAATGGGACCAACATCTACACCAGGTAGAGTATTCCCAGGTAAAAACTTACCAGGACATATGGGTGTAGAAACAGTTACAATTCAAAATCTAGAAGTTGTAAAAGTTGATTTAGATAAAAATGTAATTTTAGTAAAAGGAAGCGTTCCTGGAGCAAAAGGTTCAATCTTAAAAATAAAATCAAGTGTAAAAGCATAAGGAAGGAGGAAGAAAGATGCCTAAAGTAGACGTATTAAGCGTAGATGGAAAGAAAGTTAAAGAACTAGAACTTAATGAAAACGTATTTGGTATAGAACCAAATGAAAATATAGTTCATAGTGCAGTAGTTAATTACTTAGCAAATCAAAGACAAGGAACTCAAAATACAAAAACTAGAGCAGAAGTTTCTGGCGGTGGAAGAAAGCCATGGAGACAAAAAGGAACAGGTCGTGCAAGACAAGGTTCAATAAGAGCTCCACAATGGATTAAAGGTGGTATAGCATTAGGACCAAGACCACGTTCATATTCTTACAAAATTAATAAGAAAGAAAAGAGATTAGCAATCAAATCAATACTAAGTTCAAAAGTTGCAGAAAAAGAATTAGTTGTTTTAGATAAATTAGAATTAAAAGAAATCAAAACAGCTAACATGGTAAAAGTATTAAATAATGTTAAAGCAGAAGGCAAAACATTAATTCTATTACCAGCAAACAATGAAAACGTACAAAAATCAGCAAGAAATATTGAAGGTGTTAAAACATTAACAGTTGACACAATCAATGCTTATGATTTAGTAAAATACAATAACTTAGTAGTAACAGAAGACACTGTTAAAAAATTAGAGGAGGTGTACGCATAATGAGACCAGAAGATGTTATAATTGCTCCAGTTGTTACAGAAAAGAGCAATGACCAAATAAATCTTGGTAAGTATACCTTTAAAGTTAATAAAAATGCTACAAAGGTAGATATTGCAAGAGCAGTAGAAAAATTATTTGAAGTTAAAGTATTAAAAGTTAATACAATGACTGTAAAAGGAAAAGAAAAAAGAGTTGGAAGAAGTGTAGGAAAAACTTCTGACTGGAAAAAAGCTATTGTTACAATAGACACAAACCCAGGAGATGTTTCATACATCGCTAAAGGTGGAAAAGTAACAAAGGTTAATAAGAAGTTTAAGGATTCGATTGATGAATTTGCAGGTGCTTAAAGCTTCGCACAGTATCGAGAAAGAACTCGGATAATAAATTTATATAAAGGAGAATAATAAAATGGGAACAAAGAAATTTAGACCAGTTACTCCATCACTTAGAGGAATGGCTGTATCAGATTTTTCTGAAATAACAAAAAAGACTCCTGAAAAATCTTTACTAGAAGTTAAAAAGGTTAAAGCAGGAAGAAATGCACAAGGAAAAATTACAGTTAGACATCAAGGTGGCGGAAACAGACAAAAATACAGAAAAGTTGATTTCAAAAGAAATAAATTAGATATGGAAGCAGAAGTTGTTGGAATCGAATACGATCCAAACAGAAGTGCAAATATAGCTTTAATTAAATATACAGATGGAACATTAAGCTATATCTTAGCTCCAAAAGGATTAAAAGATGGTGACAAAGTTATATCAGCTGATTCAGCAGATATTAAACCAGGTAACTGCTTAAAATTAGAAAATATACCAGTTGGTACATTAGTTCATAATGTAGAAATTAATCCAAATCAAGGTGGTAAATTAGTAAGAGCAGCTGGACAATCAGCTCAATTAATGGCTAAAGAAGGCAAATATGCTCATTTAAGATTACCATCAGGTGAAATGAGATTAGTTTTAGCTTGTTGCAAAGCAACAATAGGTGTTATAGGAAACGAAGAACACGAAAATGTTAAACTTGGTAAAGCTGGTAAAACAAGACATTTAGGTATTCGTCCTACAGTTAGAGGTTCTGTAATGAACCCAGTTGATCACCCTCATGGTGGTGGTGAAGGTAAAGCACCAGTAGGTCACGCTGGACCAATGACTCCTTGGGGCAAACCAGCACTTGGATATAAGACAAGAGCAAAACATAAAAAATCTAATAGATTAATTACAAAGAGAAGAAGATAATAATTCTAAGTAATTATTAATTCAAATCAAAATAATTGGCCAAATTAAGAGAGTGGAGAAACCTCCATTTCTCCTAAAATGGGCTTAAAGCAAAAACACTTTTAGATTTTAAAAGCTTAAGAGCAACCATATATAGGTTAAATCTAATAGTAGAAAGGAGAATAAAATGTCAAGATCAAGCAAGAAAAAACCATATGTAGCACCAGAACTTTTAAAAAGAATTGAAGCTATGAACGAAAGTGGAAACAAAGAAGTTCTAAAAACATGGTCAAGAGCTTCAACAATATATCCACAAATGGTTGGACACACAATAGCTGTTCATGACGGAAGAAAACATGTTCCAGTTTACATTACAGAAGAAATGATTGGACATAAATTAGGTGAGTTTGCTCCTACAAGAACATTTAAAGGACATTCAGGAGACAAAACAACTACAACAAAATAATTAAAGTAATATCAAAAAGTGAATAACTTAATTAAATTAAGACCATAACTTTAGAACAATTTAATTAAAGTAATAGAAAAAAGTTAGAACAAAAAGAATATTACAAAAATAAATTTCAAAATTACAAAAAAGGAGGTAATTTACAGTGGCAGACGAGAAAGAAAAGAAAGTAACAACTGCTTCTAAAAAATCAGAAGAGACAAAAACAGCAAAAGCTGAAACAAAATCTTCAAATAAAACAGAAAGTAAAACAGCTGAAAAGAAAGTAGCTGAAACTAAAACTGCAACAAAGAAAGCAGAAACAAAAGTAGCAGAAAAGAAAGAAACAGCTAAAACAGAAACAAAAACAGCTGCAAAGAAAGTAGAAGAACCAAAAAAAGCAGTTAAAGTTCAAAAAGAATCTGATACTGAAGAATTAGTAGCAAAAGCTACAGTTAAATATGCAAGAATTTCTAGTAGAAAAATTGCTATTGTTGCAAACTTAATTAGAGGAAAAAATGTTGATGAAGCATTAGCAATATTAAAATTTACACCAAAAGCAGGAGCAGAAGTACTAGAAAAATTATTAAAATCAGCTATAGCAAATGCTGAAAACAATAATCAAATGAGTCATTCAAAATTATATATAGCTGAAATATACTCAAACCAAGGTCCTACATTAAAGAGAATAAGACCAGCAGCAAAAGGTTCAGCTGTTAGAATTAGAAAAAGAACAAGTAATACTACAATAGTATTAAAAGAACGTGTATAAATTAAAGAAGGAGGCATTGACAAATGGGACAAAAAGTAGACCCACGTGGATTTAGAGTAGGTGTTATCAATGATTGGAGCTCAAAATGGTATGCAGATAAAAAACATTACAGCGACTATCTAGTAGAAGACCACAAAATCCGTGAATATGTTAAGAAAAAGTTATATGTTAGTGGAATTTCAAAAATAGAAATTGAAAGAACACCAAAATTCGTTAAAGTTAATGTTTACACAGCAAAACCAGGTCTAGTAATTGGTAAAGGTGGAAACTTAGCTGAAAGTTTAAAATCAGAACTTGAAAAAATGATTAATAAACAAGTAAATTTAAATATTGTCGAAGTTAAAGATGTTGATACAAATGCTCAATTAGTAGCAGAAAACATCGCTGGACAACTAGAAAGAAGAATTTCATTCAGACGTGCTATGAAACAATGTATGCAAAAAGCTATGAAATCAGGTGCTTTAGGTATAAAAACTTCAGTATCTGGAAGATTAGGTGGAGCAGACATGGCTAGAACTGAATTCTATAAAGAAGGAACAGTTCCTCTTCAAACTTTAAGAGCAGACATAGATTATGGATTTGCAGAAGCAAATACAACATATGGAAAAGTTGGCGTTAAAGTTTGGATATATAAAGGAGAAGTTCTTCCAGCAAAAAAAGAAAAAGCGGAAGGAGGAGATAATCATGCCATTGATGCCAAAAAAGACTAAATATAGAAAAGTACAAAAAGGTAGAATTAGAGGAAAAGCTACTAGAGGAAACAAAGTAACAGATGGAGAATATGGTTTACAAGCATTAGAATTAGGATTAATCACCTCAAATCAAATAGAAGCAGCCCGTGTTGCTATGACAAGATATATCAAAAGAGGTGGAAAAGTTTGGATTAAAATATTCCCAGACAAACCAATAACAAGCAAACCTATCGGAACTCGTATGGGTAAAGGAAAAGGTAATGTTGAATATTGGGTAGCCCCTGTTAAACCAGGAAGAATAATGTTTGAAATGGGAGGAGTTTCAGAAGATGTTGCAAGAGAAGCATTACGTCTTGCTGGAAACAAACTATCTGTTAAAGCTAAATTTGTTAAAAAAGAAACTGAAATAGGTGGTGATAAAGATGAAGATTAGTAAAATAAGAGAAATGTCTTCACCAGATCTAGAGAAAGAATTAGGAGAACTAAAAACAGAGTTATTTAAACTAAGATTTAGTTTAGCAACAAACGGATTAGATAATCCTATGAAAATCAAGGAAGTAAAGAAAGACATTGCAAGAATAAATACAATTCTAACGGAAAGAAAGTTAGAAGAAAGTAAAAAATAAAGAAAGGAGATACCATAATGGGTGAGAGAAATCTTCGTAAAACAATGGTTGGAAAAGTTGTATCTGACAAAATGGATAAAACAGTCGTTATAGCAGTTGAAACAAGGAAAATGGATAAAACATATGGAAAAATCAAAAAATCAACATACAAATTAAAAGCTCATGACGAAGAAAATAAATGCCAAGTTGGAGATACAGTTAGAGTTATGGAAACAAGACCTTTATCTAAAGATAAAAGATGGAGAGTTGTTGAAATAACTGAAAAGGCAGTAATAAAATAAGCCAAAACTTTTTAAAGTAAGGCAATAATAAAATAAGCTAAACTTTTGAAAGTAACTTCAAACTAAATATTTTTATACCAAGTAAAGATATAAAAAGTTTGAAAATAAGTAAGAAGGAGGAAATCAAGCTATGGTACAACAACAAAGTATACTAAAAGTAGCTGATAACACTGGAGCAAAAGAAATAATGGTTATAAGAGCTCTAGGTGGTTCATATAGAAAATATGCATCAGTTGGTGATGTAATAGTTGCTTCTGTTAAAAGTGCAACACCAGGTGGCGTTGTAAAAAAAGGTGAAGTTGTTAAAGCAGTTGTTGTTAGAACAAAGAAGCCTATAAGAAGAGCAGACGGAACAATGGTAAGATTTGATGAAAACGCAGCAGTTTTAATAAAAGATGACAAAACACCAAGAGGAACACGTATATTTGGACCTGTTGCAAGAGAATTAAGAGATAATGATTACATGAAAATATTATCTCTAGCACCAGAAGTTTTATAATTGCAAGCCAAAATGTGCAAACAAAAATAAAATACATTATCAAAAATGATAAATGTGAAAGAGGTGAAATACATGAAATTAAGAAAAGGAGATAATGTAAAAGTATTATCTGGAAACGATAAAGGAAAAACTGGAGAAATACTTGAAGTAATTCCTAAGAAAAATAGAATCGTTGTAAAAGACGTTAATATAAGAAAAAGAGCAACAAAGCCAAGAAAAGCAGGAGAAGAAGGTGGAATTATTGCATCAGAACATCCTATCAATTCAAGTAATGTTGCAATAGTATGCCCAAAATGCGGAAAAGCAGTTAGAGTAGGTTACAAAGTAACAGAAAATGGCAAAGTACGTGTATGCAAATCTTGCGGAGCAGAATTAAAAAAAGTTAAATAGTAGGGAAAGGAGGTCTATTTAAGACTTATGGAAATTTTAAGAGAACAATATGAGAAAGAAATTATTCCAGCAATGATGAAAAAATTTAACTATAAATCAATTATGGAAGTTCCAAGATTAGAAAAAATAGTTTTAAATATAGGTTTAGGTGATACAAAAGAAGATCCTAAATCATTAGATGGAGCTGTAAGAGATATTATGGCAATAACAGGTCAAAAACCAGTTATAACAAAATCTAAAAAATCAATAGCAGCTTTCAAACTAAGAGCTGGTGTAAATGTAGGAGTTAAAGTTACATTAAGAAAAGGAAAAATGTATGACTTTGCATACAAACTATTCAATGTAGCACTTCCTAGAGTTAGAGATTTTAGAGGAGTATCAGGCGATTCATTTGATGGAAGAGGAAACTACTCAATGGGTATTAAAGAACAATTAATATTCCCAGAAATCGAATATGATAAGGTAGATAAAGTAAGAGGAATGGACATCATATTTGTTACAACTGCTAAAACAGACGAAGAGGCTAAAGAATTATTAACTCTTCTTGGAATGCCATTCAAGAAATAATTTGAGAGCTGAATACATAATTACTTATGCAAACAGCGAAAAGTTATTTTGAGCAAAAATTAAAGGGAAATCCTAAAAATTAAAGAAGGAGGAAATTAAAAGCAAATGGCTAAGAAATCTTTAAAAGTAAAACAAGCAAGACCACAAAAATATAAGACAAGAGAATATAACAGATGCAAAATTTGCGGAAGACCACATGCTTACATCAGAAAATACGGAATTTGCCGTATATGCTTTAGAGAATTAGCACATAAGGGTGAAATTCCTGGTGTTAAGAAAGCTAGCTGGTAATCCTAAACTTATTTTAATCAGCATCTTGCTTCGTCAAGCGGCGTAAAAAATTTTTCAATATATAATAATATTATTTCAAAATTTTTTACTTGCTTTCCTTGCAATATACTAATTTAAATAAGTTTAAACAAATAAAATTAGCAATACAATAATTTTAATTTGTTTATCAAAGTTTTAACCAATTAGAAAAAATCTAATTTAAAAGAGAAGGAGGGAAAAGAATTGAATACAACAGACCCAATAGCAGATATGCTAACAAGAATAAGAAATGCAAATAGTGCTAAGCATAAGGAAGTTGACGTTCCAGCATCAAATATGAAAAGAGCTATAGCTCAAATCTTACTTGATGAAGGATATATAGCATCTTTTGAAGAAATAAAAGATGAAAAACAAGGAATGTTAAGAATTACTCTAAAATACGATGAAAACGGAAAAAGAGTAATAGATGGTTTAAAAAGAATTAGTAAACCAGGTTTAAGAATATATGTTAACAAAGATGAATTACCACAAGTATTAAATGGTTTAGGTATAGCATTAATTTCAACATCTAAAGGAATAAAAACAGATAAAGAAGCTAGAAAAGAAGGTTTAGGTGGAGAAGTTTTAGCTTATGTTTGGTAATATATAAATCTTAAAATTGAAAGTGGGATAAAATAATGGGGTCGAAAACATTATTTTATCAAGGAACATAAATAAAAATTAAAAGAAGGAGGAGAATCCAAATGTCAAGAATAGGAAAGAAACCTATAGCAATACCTGATGGTGTTGAAGTAACAGTTAATGGAAGTCACATTTCTGTAAAAGGACCAAAAGGAACATTAGAAAGATACTTAAATCATAATGTTACTGTAAAAGTAGAAGACAAAGAAGTAAAAGTAGAAATTCCATCAGAAGAATATGGAAACTTACACGGACTAACAAGAACATTAATAAGCAACATGATTGAAGGTGTAACAAAAGAATTTACAAGAGCACTTGAAATCAATGGTGTAGGTTACAGAGCACAAAAACAAGGAACAAAATTAGTAATGAATTTAGGTTACTCACATCCAGTAGAGATGGAAGCACCAGAAGGAATTACATTTGATGTACCAAGTGCAAACTCTATAATTGTTAGAGGTGTAGACAAAGAACTAGTTGGTCAAACAGCTGCTGTTGTAAGAAGCAAGAGACCACCAGAAGTTTATAGAGGAAAAGGTATCAAATATGTTGAAGAACATATTAGACGTAAGGAAGGTAAAACAGGTAAGAAATAAAAATTAGCAATATACTAATTCGAATTTCCTACAATACCAATAAATTATAGAAAGGAGAAAATCGATGATTTCTAAAACAGATAGAAAATTTGAAAGAGATAGAAGACATGCAAGAGTTCGTAGAAAAATCAGTGGAACACCTGAATGCCCAAGACTTTGTATGTATAGAAGTAATACAAATATCTATGCTCAAATTATAGATGACGTTAATGGAAATACTTTAGTAAGTGCTTCAACAATGGATAAAGAAGTAAAAACAAAGCATGCAAATAAAGAAGCAGCTAAAGAAGTTGGAGCTCTAATAGCAAAAAGAGCAAAAGACAAGAAAATAGTTGACGTTGTATTTGATAGAAGTGGATATAGATATCATGGAGTTGTAAAAGAATTAGCTGAAAGTGCAAGACAAGGCGGATTAAATTTTTAAGAGAAGGAGGAAAATCAAGTGCAAGAAAACGAAACTGAATTAAAAGAAAAAGTTGTAGCCATCAGCAGAGTTGCTAAAGTTGTAAAAGGTGGTAGAACTTTCAGATTTAGCGCAGTAGTTGTTGTTGGAGATGGAAAAGGAAAAGTAGGCGTAGGAAATGGAAAAGCTGCTGAAGTTCCAGATGCTATCAAAAAAGCAATCGAAGATGCTAAGAAGAATTTAGTAGAAGTTCCAATCGTAGGAACAACAGTACCTCATGAATATATAGGAAAATTCGGTAGTGCAAGTGTAATGCTAAAACCAGCTGCAGAAGGTACTGGACTTATTACTGGAGGTAGTGTAAGACCAGTTCTAGAACTTGCAGGATACAGAGATGTTAGAACTAAAGTTCTAGGAACAAACAATCCAAGAAATGTTGTATATGCAACAATAGAAGGATTAAAGAGCATGCAAACTATTGAACAAGTAGCTAAAAAAAGAGGAAAAAAAGTAGAAGATATTATGTAATTAATAATATTTATAACTTAATAATAAATTAAGGAGGTGTAATCCATATGAAATTAGACGAATTAAAACCAGCACAAGCAAAAACAGCAAAAACAAGAGTCGGACGTGGAATAGGTTCAGGACTTGGAAAAACATCTGGTAGAGGACATAAAGGTCAAAAAGCTAGATCTGGCGGAGGAGTTAGACGTGGATTTGAAGGTGGTCAAACACCATTATATAGAAGATTACCAAAGAGAGGATTCACAAACAAATTTGCTAAAAATTATACAGAAGTAACATTAACAATGCTTAACAAATCTACAGTAACAGATGTTACAGCTGAAAGCTTAATAAAAGACAAAATCATAAGCAAAGAAAATGACGGAATAGTTGTTATAGCAACTGGAAAACTTGACAAAAAATTAAATGTCAAAGCTGTAAGATTCACTAAATCTGCTAAAGAACAAATCGAAGCTTTAGGCGGAAAGGCAGAGGTGATATAGTTTGCTAAAGACAATAAAAAACGCTCTTAAAACTCCTGAAATTAGAAAGAAAATATTATACACATTATTGTTATTAGTAATCTTTAGATTAGGTTGTTACATAACAATACCAGGTGTTGATATAGTAACATTAGAGTCTTCTATGGATGCATATTCAAATAGTGTTACAGGTATGATAAATATGATATCTGGTGGTGCTTTTTCTAGATTATCAATATTTGCAATGTCTATAACACCATACATTACAGCATCAATAGTTGTTCAATTACTTGGAATGATTATACCATCTTTAGAAAGATTAACTAAAGAAGGTGGAGAAGAAGGAAGAAAGAAAATAGATAGAATAACTAAGATTATCACTTTAGCATTAGCTTTAATTGAGGGCTTAGGAATTTATCTATCATATAGATCTTCAGGAATATTTGTTGATGAAGGTGCTTTAACAGGTGCAGTTGTAGTTATTTCACTTATGGCTGGAGCATCACTACTTATGTGGTTAGGAGATAAAATCACATCAAAAGGTATTGGTAATGGTATTTCAATGCTAATATTTGCAGGTATAGTATCATCTTTACCTAGTGCTGTTGTTGCAGTAGCAAGTGGAGTAATTGTAGATGGACAGTTTAGCACAACAGGACTTTTAACTGCAATAGGAATTTTAATAGGTGTACTTGTACTTATAACAGGAGTAGTATTTGTACAATTAGCAGAAAGAAGAATACCAGTACAATATTCTAAAAAAGTTGTTGGAAGAAGAATGGTTGGAGCTCAAAATACACATATACCAATCAAGCCAGCAATGGCAAGTGTTATGCCAATAATATTTGCTTCATCATTTATGACATTCCCAGCAATGATAATACAATTATTTGTAAGTGATATAGAAACTCAAACAGGTTTCTGGAGAGTAATATACAATCTATCAATAGCAACATCGTCATCAAGTGTTGGATGGCAATATACAATAATAAATGCTATTATATACTTATTGTTAATTGTAGGGTTCACTTACTTCTATACTTATGCAACATTTAACCCAGCAGAAGTTGCAAACAACATTAAACAAAATGGTGGATTCATTCCAGGCATTAGAGCCGGAAAACCAACTGCTGACTACTTATCATCAGTATTATCAAAAGTAGTATTATTTGGTGGATTATTTTTAGCAGCAATAGCTATACTACCAATGCTAACAAGATTCACAGGATTTAATACAGCATTTGGCGGAACATCAATCTTAATTGTTGTTGGTGTTGCAATAGAGCTAAGTCAGCAATTACAATCACAATTAGTAATGAGACATTACAAAGGTTTCTTAGAATAAACTATAATTTGAACTTTGGGGCAAATCCTAAAGTTCATTTTTATTGACAAATAATAAAAAAAGTACTAAAATATATACGGCTAAAAACACGAGAATTTTCAGTTGGGGACGGTCCTAAAACGAAAATTTATAATTTGGGACGTGATTTAAATAAAAAATAAATTTTTCAGTTGGGGACGGTCCTAAAACGAAAATTTATAATTTGGGACGTGATTTAAATAAAAAATTAAATTTTCATTTTAGGACCGTCCCCAGCTGAAAAAGAAAGGAAGAAAAGTATGTATATTATAATGTTAGGCGCTCCAGGAAGCGGAAAAGGAACAATAGGAAATGAAATTTGTAATAGATATAATTTAGTTCATTTAGCAACAGGAGATATATTCAGAGATGAAATGAAAAGACAAACAGAATTAGGCAAAAAAGCTGAACAATATATGTCACAGGGAAAGTTAGTACCAGATGAAATTACAATAGCAATGGTTGAGGGAAAACTTGATGAGATGGATAATGTCTTATTAGATGGTTTCCCAAGAACAATACCACAGGCAGAGGCTTTAGATAAATATTTAGCTGAAAAAGGCAAAAAAATTACAGCTGTAATTAACTTAGATGTTCCAGATAAAGACATAGTTGTTAGAACATCAAGCAGAGTAATTTGTTCAAACAAAGAATGTGGAGCATCATACAATACTGTATTTATGCCTCCAAAAGTAGAAGGCATTTGTGATAGATGTGGTTCACCTCTTATTAAGAGAAAAGATGATGAACCTGAGACTATTAAACAAAGATTAGATGTTTATCACCAAAATACTGAGCCACTTATTGAATATTACAAAAAGGCAGATTTATTAGAATCTATTCCAATAAACATATATTCAGAAACAACAAAGGAAGACACAACAAGTGAAGCTGAAAAAAGAATCAATAAAAGAAGGTAATTAAAATGGTATATATAAAATCAAAAAATGAAATAGAAAAAATGAGAGAGGCTTGTAGAGTAGCAAACTTAGCACAAAAAGCAATAGAAAGAGCTATCAAGCCAGGAGTTTCAACATGGGAGCTAGATAAAATAGCAGAAACTACTATGAGAGAAAATGGAGCAATACCTGCAGAAAAAGGTTACCCAAGCGGAATGAAAGGAGTTCCAGACTTTCCAGCATCTATTTGTGCATCAATAAATGACAACATTATTCACGGAATACCATCAAAACATACAATTTTAAGAGAAGGCGACATTATAAGTGTTGACTTAGTTGCATACAAAGATGGCTTCAATGGAGACTGTGCAAGGACTTACTGTGTAGGTGAAGTATCAGAAGAAGCCAAAAGATTAATAGAAGTCACAAAACAATCATTCTTTGAAGGCATAAAATATGCTAAAAAAGGTAACAGACTAGGTGACATAAGTCATGCAATAGGAGCTTTTGTACAAGCAAATGGATTTGATGTTATAAAAGAATTTCAAGGACATGGCATAGGCAGAGAAATGCATGAAGACCCAGGCATTCCAAACTACGGTAAAGCAGGAAAAGGCATAAGGCTTGAACCTGGCATGACTCTAGCAATTGAGCCAATGGTTGTAGCAGGTTCACCTGAAATTTGCGAAGGCGATGATGGTTGGTCAATATGGACAGTAGACGAAAGTTTATCTGCTCACTACGAAAATACAATTTTAATTACAGAAAAAGAGCCAGAAATATTGACATTATAATAAAAATATTATATAATATAATAGCTATTGTGAAAAACTGTCTTATGTTTTTCCAATATGTAAACTTGTAAATTTTAAAATGCCATAAAAGTTGATTAATGTACTCTTCATACACAATTCAATTTTTATCATTTTAGTTTTAAATATTATAGGGGGAATAAATTTTGTCTAAAGAAGATGTTATTGAAGTTGAAGGTGTTGTTTCAGAAGCATTACCTAACACTTTATTTAAAGTAAAATTAGAAAATGGACATGAAATTCTAGCTCACATTTCTGGTAAATTAAGAATGAACTACATCAAAATTTTACCAGGCGACAAAGTTAAAGTAGAGTTATCACCATATGACTTAACAAAAGGTAGAATAACTTGGAGAGCTAAATAAATTATAAAAAAATACAAAAGCCTACTGGCTTTAGTGTGAAGTGAGGTACTATAAATGGTGCTTGACTTCACATATAAGCACAAGGCTAACAAATAGGAGGTGTTCAAAATGAAGGTAAGACCATCTGTAAAGAAAATGTGCGACAAGTGCAAAGTTATCAAAAGAAAAGGTGTAATAAGAGTTATATGCGAAAATCCAAAGCATAAACAAAGACAAGGTTAATTTTATTTTTGGTATTAACACAAATCTAGCAAGCGGCTGATTTTAGATTTGTGTTTATATATATGTTTATTTTTTCCTAAAGATTAAATATTTTTATGTAAATATGCTAAAACCTTTCTATGCGTATTTATACTAAAAATATTTAATGCATTTCACCTTTAGAGCAAAAATAAACAAACAATTCAAAATATTAAGAAAGAGGTGCAAATATGGCTCGTTTAGCAGGAGTTGATTTACCTAAAGAAAAAAGGGTAGAAATAGGACTAACATACATTTATGGTATAGGTTTAAAAAGTTCTCAAAAAATACTAAAAGAAGCTGGAGTTAACCCAGATACTAGAGTTAAAGACTTAACAGCAGAACAAGAACAAGCAATAAGAAAAGCTATGGATGGATACACTGTTGAAGGTGATTTAAGAAGAGAAGTAGCTTTAAACATTAAACAACTTGTTGAAATGGGATGCTATAGAGGTCTAAGACATAGAAAAGGTTTACCAGTTAGAGGACAAAGAACAAAAACAAATGCTCGTACAAGAAAAGGACCAAGAAAATTGGTTAGCAAGAGCAAAGCAGCAACAAAATAATGTGAAAGGAGAAAAATAATGGCTACAAAGTCAGCAAAAAAAGTTACAACTAGAAGAAGAGTAAGCAAAAACATTGAAAGTGGAAAAGCACATATCCATTCTAGTTTTAATAATACAATAGTTACAATTTCAGACGTTCAAGGTAACACAATATCTTGGGCAAGTGCTGGAGGACTTGGATTCAAAGGTTCAAGAAAAAGTACACCATTTGCAGCTGGAGAAGTTGCTGAAACAGCAGCAAAAGCAGCAATGGAACATGGACTAAAAACAGTAGAAGTATATGTTAAAGGCCCAGGAGCAGGACGTGAATCTGCAATAAGAGCATTACAAACAGCAGGATTAGAAATTACATCAATAAGAGATGTAACACCAATCCCACACAATGGTTGTAGACCACCAAAAAGAAGAAGAGTTTAATTCTAAAAAGGAGGATATAAAATGTCAAGATATAAGGACGAACAGTGCCGTATATGCCGTAGAGAAGGACAAAAATTATTCCTTAAAGGCGAAAGATGTTATTCAGACAAATGCAGCATAAGCAGAAGAAACTATGCTCCAGGACAAAATGGTCAAAAGAAAGCAAAACTTTCTGAATACGGTACACAATTAAGAGAAAAACAAAAAACAAAGTCATTCTATGGTGTTGGAGAAAAACAATTCAGAAAATACTTTGAAATGGCATCTAATACAAAAGGTAAAACAGGTGAAGTTTTACTACAATTACTAGAAAGCAGACTAGACAACGTAGTATATAGACTAGGTTTTGCTAGTTCAAGAGCTCAAGCAAGAATGCTTGTAACACATGGAGCTTTTGATGTAAATGGAAAGAAAGTTAATATTCCATCATACATTGTAAAAGCTGGAGATGTAATATCAGTAAGAGAAATTAAAAAAGACAATGGAACAATCAAACAGGCTATTGAAGTTAATAGCTCAAGACCAGTTCCAACATGGTTAGAAAAAGATAGCGAAAAATTAAGTGGTAAAGTAGTCAGATTAGCTGATAGAGAAGATGTAGATCTACCAGTTGAAGAGCATTTAATAGTAGAGCTTTACTCTAAATAATAGGTTTTAATTAGTATAATAAAATTACGGATGTTTGCAAAATGTAAATTCTTAAAATTAAAAGATATTACATTATATGATTATAAAAATTAAAACTAATTTTATATTACTAAGTTTTATAAAAGAGAGGTAATCTCAAATTATTAGGAGGTAAAAATGATAGAATTCGAAAAGCCAAATATTAAATGTTTGGAGATAGATGATGAAAAAAAATATGCAAAATTTGTATGTGAGCCACTAGAGCGTGGTTATGGTATCACTATCGGAAATTCATTAAGAAGAATACTACTTTCATCATTACCAGGATGTGCAATAAAGAGTGTAAAAATTGACGGTGCTCAACACGAATTCACTACAATACCAAATGTAGTAGAAGATGTTCCAGAAATAATTCTAAACCTAAAAATGGTAAGAATAAAAATGGACAAAAACGAAGAAAAAACACTTAGAATTAACTTCGAAGGTGAAGGCGAGGTAAAAGCCGGAGACATTATTACAGATGGTACAGTAGAAATATTAAATCCAGACTTACATATTGCAACAGTTTCAAAAGGTGGAAAACTAAATATGGAAATGTGCGCAGATATGGGAAGAGGATATAATACTGCAGAAAAAAATAAAACACCAAATCAGCCAATTGGAGTAATAGCAATAGATTCTATCTATTCACCAGTTAAAAAAGTAAACTACTCAGTAGAAAATACTAGAGTTGGTCAAATGGTTGACTATGATAAATTAACAATAGAATTATGGACAGACGGAAGCTTAGAGCCATATGAAGCATTAAGCTTAGCTGCAAAAGTTCTTACAGAACACTTAAAATTATTTGTAGATTTATCAGAAACAGCAAAAAATACTCAAATAATGATTGAAAAAGAAGAAAATAAGAAGGAAAAAATCTTAGAAATGCCTATAGAAGACTTAGAATTATCTGTAAGATCATTCAACTGCTTAAAAAGATCAGGAATATCAACAGTTGGTGATTTAGCTAATAAAACAGAAAATGATATGATGAAAGTTAAGAATTTAGGCAAAAAATCATTAGAAGAAGTAATAGCAAAATTACACGACTTAGGCTTAGATTTAACCAAAGAAGAAGAATAAGCAAGAAAATAAAGAAATAATCTTTTAAAAGGCAAATTATGAAATGTAACCAAGAATAGGAGGAAAGGTAAAATGGCAAATAGAAAATTAGGAAAAACTACTGACATTAGACTAGCAATGCTAAAAAACTTGTCAACAGACCTAATTTGGCATGAGCAAATTCAAACAACTGAAGCTAGAGCTAAAGAAGTAAAAGCTATAGTAGATAGCCTAATAGCACTTGCTGTTAAAGAAAAAGACAACTTTGATGAAGTAGAAGTAAAAGTTGTAAAAGCAAAACGCGACAGCAAGGGAAATAAAGAAACTGAATTAGTAAAAAGCAAAAATGGAAAAGAATTCCTAAAAGTTGTTAAAGAAGAAAAAATGGAAAAAAGACAAAAAGACAAGCCATCAAGATTAAATGCTAGAAGAAAAATGATGACAAAATTAAATAAAGTAAAAGATAATGAAGGTACTCCAATAGACTTAACAGACAAATTATTTAATGTAATCGCACCAAGATACACAGATCGAGACGGTGGATATACACAAATAATTAAGCTAGGTCAGCGTAGAGGAGATGCTGCAGAAACAGTTATCTTAAAATTAGTTTAATTTTAAATTTTTTCAGTTTGTGACGGTTCTAAAATGAAAAAATTTCAAATGGGACGGTTCTAAATGACACAAATCAGTGTAATTTAGAACCGTCCCATTTGACAAAAAATTTTAAAAACCTCTTGACATAGCAAACAAATGTATGTATAATATATACGAACAAAAGTTCAGGTGACTTTATTAAGAATGGCATATTAAAATAAGAAACACGCAAATTAAGTAAACTACGCATTTAGACAAAATGTTAGGAGGAATAAATAATGATAACAACTCTACATATTAAAAATATAGGAATAATAGATGATTTAAGCATAGAGCTAGGAGAAGGCTTTAACGTGCTTACTGGTGAAACAGGCGCAGGTAAAACTTTAATAATAGACTCTATTAGTATAATATGTGGAGGTAGATTTTCAAAAGAAATGATAAGAAGGGGTGAAACCTATTCTTTTGTTGAGCTTAATTTATATCTTCCAAACAATGACTTAGCAATAGAAAATAATATAATAGTCAGTAGAGAAATCCATTCAAATGGCAAAAATTCTTGTAAAATAAATGGTAGATTAGTTACCTTAACAGAACTTAAAGAGTTCATGAGTAACATAATAGACATACATGGTCAGAACGATAATCAAAAAATACTTAATCCAAAGTATCACATTAAATATTTAGATAATTTTATTGGCAATGACTTACTTCAAATAAAAAATGAGTATAAAGATTTATATAACAAAAGACAAGATATAAAAAAAGAGCTAAAAGTTAATTTAGGTGATGACAAAGAAAAGCAAAGACAACTAAGCTTACTTCAATATGAATTTGATGAAATAGAAAATGCCGAATTAAAGCTAGGTGAAGAAGAAGAACTAGAAGAAAAAAGAAAGTTTTTCATGAATTCAGAAAAAATAGGCAAAAGCCTAAATCAAGCAGATTTATCACTTGGCGAAGGTGCAATAGATAAAATTAATGAGGCAATTAGGGCCATAGAAAAAATAAGTGATTTAGATAAAAAATATGAAGACACATTAAATAATTTAAAGAGCATTTATTATGAAGTACAAGAACTTTCAAGAGATATATCATCACTTAATTCAGATATGTATTTTGATGAGAACGAAAGAAATGAAGTAGAAGAAAGACTTGACTTAATCTACTCTTTAAAAAGAAAATATGGAAATACTGTAGAAGAAATACTAGAATACAAAGACAAAATAGAAAAAGAAATAGATAGAATAAATAATTTAGATGAATACAATAACAAATTAAAGCAAGAACTTAAACGAGTAGAAACAAAAATGCAAAATTTAGCAGATAAAATGCATGAAATAAGAGTAACTAATGCTAAAGTGTTAGATAGCAAAATAAATAAAGAGTTAGCCGACTTAGAGATGCCAAATAGCAAATTTATAACACACATAAATCAAGTAGAATTTAACAAAAATGGTACAGACGAGGTAGAATACTACATTTCAACAAATATAGGCGAAAATGAAAAAGAACTTGCCAAAATAGCATCTGGTGGTGAAATGTCGAGAATAATGCTAGCAATAAAAACAGTTTTAGCAAATACAGATAGTACACCAGTATTAATCTTTGACGAAATAGATACAGGAATTAGTGGAAAAGCTGCAAAATCTGTAGGAGAAAAGTTAAAACTAATAGGAAAAAGCTACCAAGTATTATGCATTACACATCAACCAAGCATTGCTGCCAAAGGTGATGAAAACTTCTATATAAGTAAAATATCAAAAGAAGGTAGAACATTTACACAAGTAAAAAAATTAAATGAAGAAGAGGTTATAAACGAAGTTGCCAGAATTTCAAATGGAGAAATAACTGAGACTGCAAGAATGCACGCAATGGAACTTAGAAAATCAGCATAAAATATTATTTGAAAAGTTTAATAATTAGTGAAAATAAAAATAAGTAAGAAATAGTTAAAATTGAGGCTAACTGTAAAGGTTAATTCTATTTAGAAAAAGTAATTTCTAGTTACCAAGAAAAAGCTATTTAAAATTAATAAAAATGAATGGACAAAAGATGTTGACATAAATTAAAACAAGTGATATAATATCTCCAGTGCTGGTCGTTTATTCGACTTCAAATACATTTTTGCATAATTGGAGAATATAAACTTGTTGGTTTCCCCATGTGAAATAAAGCAAGTATTACTCCTAGTCCGTACTTTACTTACCTCCAAGTGTTGCAAAAGCAAAAATGTATAAGCATTACAAAGTCTCGGGCACATTTTCCAGTTTTGCCACAATTGTTGGCCGTCCGCGCGCTATATGTAGCTGCTACAGGACCACTTGCCTTATTTCGTTTTTGCAATAGCAAATTCGTACAGAGACTTTGGAAGACCCCTCTTTTGAGGGGTCTTTTTGTTATAATATAGGAAAAATTGAAGATTTTGCCTATATTTCAAGATAAAGTTACCTTAGGCAGCCCGAGCAAAGCTCGCATCACATGTGGCGAAGCCACTTTTCTTAAAAAAAGGTTTACAAAAAGTGGAATATAAGGTATAATATTAGCATAATTGAGAAAAAGAGAGTACATAAAAACTATGAGATTTATGCAAGTTTTTAGTATAGAAAGGCAGGACAATATGGAAGAAAATCAAGAATTAGATATGGATCATTTAATGCAAGTTAGAAGAGAAAAGCTAGACAAATTAAGAGCAGAAGGCAAAGACCCATTTCAAATAACAAAGTTCAATAGAACACATACAACAAAACAAGTTATAGATAATTATGATGAATTAGAAGGCAAAGACGTAACAATAGCAGGAAGATTAATGGCTAAAAGAATAATGGGTAAGGCCTCTTTTTGTCATATTCAAGATGGAGAGGGAAAAATCCAAAGTTATGTTAGTATAAATGATTTAGGAGAAGAAAGTTACAAACAATTCAAAGAAGATGATATTGGAGACATTATAGGAATAACAGGTTTTGTATTTAAAACACGTACAGGTGAAATATCTATCCATGCAAAAGAGGTTACATTACTTACAAAATCTTTAAAGCCATTACCAGAAAAATTCCATGGTCTAAAAGATACAGATTTAAGATATAGACAAAGATATGTAGATTTAATAGTAAATCCAGAAGTTAGAGATACTTTTATTAAAAGAAGTATGATCATCAAAGAATTAAGAAATATACTTGATGAAAAAGGTTACTTAGAAGTTGAAACACCAATTTTAAATAACCTAATTACTGGTGATGCAGCAAGACCATTTAAAACACATCATAACACATTAGATTTAGATATGTACTTAAGAATTGCACCAGAGCTTAACCTAAAAAGGCTAATAGTTGGTGGTTTTGACAAAGTATATGAAGTATGCAAAAACTTTAGAAATGAAGGAATGGATATAAAGCATAATCCTGAATTTACAAATGTTGAGTTATATGCAGCTTATGAAGATTACAATGATATGATGGATATTACAGAAGAAATAATTACAAGATTATGCATGAAAGTAAATGGAACTTTGAAGATAAATTATCAAGGACTAGATTTAGACTTATCTACACCTTGGAAAAGAATCACTATGATAGATGCAATCAAAGAAAAAACAGGAATAGACTTTAATGAAGTTAAAAATGATGAAGAAGCAAGAAAACTAGCAGATGAAAAAGGCGTAGAATTAGAAGAAGGCAAAACAACAAGAGGTCACATTATAAACGAATTCTTTGAAACTTTTGTTGAAGAAACACTAATTCAGCCAACATTTATAATGGACTATCCAGTTGAAGTATCTCCACTTACAAAGAGAAAAAAAGACAATCCAAGTTTAACAGAAAGATTTGAAGTATTTATTGGTGGTAGAGAATACGGAAATGCTTATTCAGAATTAAATGACCCAATAGATCAATATGAAAGATTAAAGAAACAAGCAGAAGCTAGAGCAAATGGTGATGAAGAAGCGGGCATGATGGATGAAGACTTTGTAAATGCACTAGAAATAGGACTTCCACCAACAGGAGGATTAGGAATAGGATTAGATAGACTAATAATGCTTCTTACAAACTCAGCATCAATTAGAGATATATTGCTATTCCCTACAATGAAGCCATTGAACTAGAGCAATTTAATATTATAAAAACACAAGGATAAATTTAAAAATTTAAAAGAAAGAATATGTTTTATACATATATGAGGAATTAAAATGTTTTTTGGAGGATTTGGAATGAATACTTGGATGATAGTTTTAGTAATCATCCTAATAGCTGAAAACTTAAGGTATTACATATACTCACCTGAAGCATTACTTGCATTAATTTTAAGCATTCCTGGAGTTATTATAGCAATGACATTTCACGAGTTTGCGCACGCGTGGATGGCAGATAGACTTGGAGATGACACTCCAAGAAGGCAAGGAAGACTAACACTAAATCCATTTAAACATATGGAACCAATAGGAATGCTAATGCTTTTATTTGCAGGATTTGGATGGGGTAGACCAGTTGAAATAAACCCAAACAACTTTAATAGAACAATTACCATAAGAAAAGGAAATGCATTGGTTGCTTTAGCAGGACCAGTTATGAATTTGATTTTAGCACTTATTTTTAGCATTATTTATGCTTTAATACTGGCATTTGGTGGAATAGCATTTATTAATTCTCAAGTTGGGGGTATTATAACAGATATAATTATGTACACTATATTTATGAATGTAGGATTAGGAGTATTTAACCTAATACCATTACCACCACTAGACGGTTCAAAGGTGTTAGTAGCAATACTTCCAACAAATGCAAGAAGTTGGTTTGAATCGCACGAAAGAATATTATATTTAGTATTCATAATTATATGGATTACACCAATAGCTTCTTTAATAATTAGCCCAGTTATTAGACTAATAAATAATGGATTGTTAAATCTAATCGCTTCGATTGTGGGAATGCTAGTTTAATAAATATAAATTAACGCATATATAATTTATTTTTGAAAAGCAAACGAATACATACTGAATAAATGTAATTATGAAAGGACAATAAAATGGAGGACATATACATATTAGGTATAGAATCTAGTTGTGATGAAACAGCAGTTTCAGTAGTAAAAAACGGCAGAATAGTTTTATCTAATGTAATAAACACTCAAATACCAATACACACTGTGTATGGCGGTGTTGTACCTGAAATTGCTTCAAGAAATCACATAGACAATATATCTGATGTAACAAAAAAAGCAGTACAAGATGCTAAAATAGACTTAAATCAAATAAATGCAGTAGCCTGCACATATGGACCGGGCTTAGTTGGAGCTTTACTTGTAGGACTTTCCTATGGTAAAGCTTTAAGCTATGCTCTAAAAAAGCCTTTAGTTGGAGTAAACCACATACAAGGACACATTGCAGCTAATTACATAACTTATCCTGACTTAGAGCCACCATTTTTATGTATAATGATGTCTGGTGGAAATACACAAATAGTACATGTAAAAGACTATTTAAATTTTGAAGTGTTAGGCAGAACAAAAGATGATGCAATAGGTGAAGCTTTTGATAAAGTAGCAAGAGTAATTGAACTAGGCTATCCAGGAGGCCCTAAAATAGACAAAATGGCAGTAAATGGCGTACCTAATATAGAATTACCAAAAACACATGTTGATGGCCTAGATTTTAGTTTTAGTGGCATTAAAACAGCAGTAATAAATCTTCATCATAAAGAACCAGATATAAATAAGGAAAACTTGTGTGCAAGTTTTGAAAAAGCGGTAACAGATATGTTAATGGAAAAAGTAAAACTAGCAGTAGAAAAAACAAATGCAAATAAAATAGTACTAGCTGGTGGAGTTTCAGCAAATACATATATAAGAAGTGAGTTTGAAAATTTGCAAAGCCAAGGAATAAAAGTTTATATGCCAGACTTAAAACTTTGCACAGATAATGCTGCAATGATAGCTTCAGCAGGGTATTATAACTACATAAATGGAAAAATAGATGACTTAACATTAAATGCGGTACCAAACTTGAAACTCTAATTAAAAAGTTAAATGCAACAATTGTTAAAAAGAAAAGATCAAGTATTAATTATTAATGAACAATAGAATAATTTAAAAATTTATAATGTAGATTGGAGAAAAAATGTCAATATATGCAATAGGAGATTTACACTTATCTTTGAATAAAGAAAAGCCAATGGACATATTTGGCGGTAACTGGAAAAATCATGCACAAAAAATAAAAGAAAACTGGATAAATACTGTACAAGATAATGACTTAGTAATACTTCCAGGAGATTTTTCATGGGAAATGCATTTAAAAGATATGTATAATGACTTTGCATATTTGAATGATTTGCCAGGAAAAAAGCTTTTGCTAAAAGGCAACCATGATTATTGGTGGTCAACTCTTGCAAAAATGAGAGAATTCCTACAAGAAAATAAGTTTGAAAATATAGACTTTGTATATAACAATAGTTATTTATTCGAAGACAAAATAATTGCAGGAACAAGAGGCTGGACTTTAAATGATACAGAAAACAGCGAGAAAATGAACCACAGAGAAGAAGAAAGACTAAAACTTTCATTGCAAAGCGGAGTAGATAACTTCGGAGATAAAGAGATAATTTGTATAATGCACTATCCACCAATAATAGAAGAAAATAACAATGATGCAAATAATCAGAACAGAAACTTAAAAGTTTCAAACTATGTTGAAATAATGAAAGAATATAATGTAAAAACTTGCATTTATGGTCATTTACACGGAGAATCACATCAAGAAGCCTTCGAAGGCAATTACGATGGGATAGATTTTAAATTAGTAAGTAGTGATTATTTAGATTTTAAGCTATATAAAGTAGAATAAAAATTTTAAAACTTAAAAAAATAATTACTAAAATATATGTCAATAAGGACGGTTCTGTTTGACAGTCACTGTACCATATAAAACAAATAATATGCAAATTAAAAATGGCAGAAATCACTATACTTTCTGCTATTTTGTTTTGCCCTCTTTATTTTCATAATTTTTCTCAGAACAACCATTTGTCGAATTTTGTCGAAAACTTTTATGATAAATTATAGATTAAACATTGACAAAAGATAAAATATACCATATAATGGAAATACATTTATATAGCTATAAAATTATTAAAAAGTTATTTCAAGAACTTAAATCAAACTCGAGTTTTAAATTTTAATTTAGATAATTCTTAACTGTCAAAAATTGCATTTAATATCTAAATAAATCCTAACGCAAGAAAAATAAATTAAATATTTAAAATTTAAAAGAAAGAATATGTTTATAATTTAAATATATTATACGAGGAAAAATATATGGATGAAAACAAAGAAAATAACTTACAATTATTAAAACCAAAGATAGACGTAGTATTTGAAAGTTTATTCAGTAAAAAGAACGTAAAAATAACAAAAGCATTTGCAGAAGCGTTGTTAGATGAAAAAGTTAAAAGTATAAAAATAAACAATGACAAAGAACTTTTTAGAGAAAAACCAGAGGACAAGCTAGGCATATTAGATTTGGAATTAGATATTAACAAAAATGAAAAAGTAGATGTAGAAATTCAATTAGTAGATAGGTCAAATATACAAGAAAGATTACTTTATTATTTTTCAAAATTATATTCAAATGAGGTTAAAAAAGGTGAAGATTACATAGAGGCTAAAAGAGTTGTAATAATAGCAATTTTAGACTACAATTTAGACTTAACAAAAGAAATAGAAAGAATGGAAACAAAGTGGAAATTAAGAGAAGAAATTGATCAAAACCTCGTCTTGACAGATAAAATAGAAATAGATATAATTGAGTTATCCAAGGTAAAGGCCGAATATGAAAGAAACAAGAAAAACAAAAAAGCACAATGGGCATTATTCATAAACGACCCAAATACAGAGGAGGTCAAGGAAATTATGAAAGATAATAAAGATATAGAAGAAGCTGTAATAACAGTACATGAGATGACCGAAGATGAACATATGAGAAGGATGGCAGACCTAAGAGAAAAAGCTATAATGGATGAAAAGGCAATAAGACGTAAAGGATATGAGGATGGACAAAAGGCTGGAGTTGAAGCTGGGAAAGTAGCTGGTAGAGCAGAAGAACGAAAAGAAAATGCTAAAAGAATGAAAGAACTAAAAATGACAAATGAGCAAATTTGTCAAATATTAAATATAACACAAGAAGAATTAAAAAAATTGCTTGATAACTAAAAGAGTTTTAAAAGCGCAATTAAAAAAATAGCAAAGAGCTATGTGTATTATGCATAGCTCTTTGCTACTTTGAAAAATGAGGGGTAATATAGATTTTACATGAAGGCTAACATAAAATTTCTTAAAAAGTCTTGATTTATTCATAATTTGTGCTATAATAATATAGCATTTTATGAGAAAAGGAAGGATTTATAATGAGCTTAAAACAAGAAAAAACAGAAAATAATAATGAATTAAAACTAACATTTACAGTACCAGCTTCAAGATTTGAAGAAGCAATACAAGAAGTATTCAAAAAAAGTGCAAAATACTTCAATATACCAGGATTTAGAAAAGGAAAAGCACCTTTCAAAATAGTAGAAAGATATTATGGAGATTCAATATTTTATGAGGATGCATTCAACGAATTAGCACCTGTTGTATATGATGAAGAAATAAAAGAAAATAAAATAGAAGTTGCAAGTAGACCACAAATAGATGTAGTTCAAATGGAAAAAGGTAAAGACCTTATATTCACAGCTATAGTTGCAACAAAACCAGAAGTTAAACTTGGCAAATATAAAGAAATTCCATTAAAGAAAATCGAATACAAAGTGACTGACGAAGATGTAGACCATGAAATAAATCACATGGCTGAACACAACTCAAGAATAGTTACAGTTGAAGATAGACCAGTTAAAGACCAAGATATAGTTACAATAGACTTTGAAGGATTTACAGATGGCAAACCATTTGAAGGTGGCAAGGCTGAAAATCATGACTTAACAATTGGTAGCAAAACATTTATCCCAGGATTTGAAGACCAAATAATTGGTATGAAAATAGGAGAAGAAAAAGACATAAAAGTTACATTCCCAAAAGATTACTTCTCAAAAGACCTAGCTGGTAAAGAAGCTACATTCCATGTTGTATTACATGCAATAAAAGAAAAACAATTACCTACAATAGATGATGAATTTGCTAAAGATGTTAGTGAATTTGACACATTAAAAGAATTAAAAGACAGCATCAAAGAAAAGAAACAAAAAGAAAATGAAGAAAGAGCAAAACATGAAACAGAAGATGCTGCTATAGAAGAAGTTTGCAAAAATACAAACATAGACATTCCAGCAGGAATGATTGACTTAGAAATAGACAACATTATGCAAAACTTAGACCAAAGACTAAGTTATCAAGGACTAAACTTAGATCAATACCTAAAAATGATGGGTAAATCAGAAGCAGACTTTAGAAAAGACTACAAAGAGCAAGCAGAAAAAAATGTTAAAACAAGATTAGTTTTAGATCAAATTGTTAAAGATGAAAAAATAAAAGAAGACGAAAAATACATAAAAGACAAAATAGAAGAAATGGCTAAGCAATATAACAGAAAAGTAGAAGACTTAGAAAAGAACGAAGACTTAAAGAATTACTTAGCAGAAAGTTCAAAAACAGAACAAGCAATAGATTTAATAGTTAAAAGCGCAAAAATATCTAAGAAATAAAAATTTTTACGTTTGGGGACGGTCCTAAAACGAAAATTTTCGAAAAAGGACCGTCCCCAACTGAAAAAATAAATTAAAAAACGAACTAAATAAACGGAGTAAAATAAAAAGTTGGAGATGATTTTTATAACAATATCTCTAACTTTTTGTTACATAGTAAAACTGCAGTTTTATACTGCTGTAAATAGTAAAATAGCAAAAACGATATTTAGCTTTTTCTACTAAAAAGGTTGATATATTTTACAAAAGTATATATAATATGTTAGTAATCTTAGAATTACATACATAAATTAAATAATATAAAGCACCAAACAAAGGAAATTTTAAACTAATCTAGAAATATAATAATAGGGAATTTTACAAGCCCTAGGAAAGGATATAAAATATGAAAGAATTTAATGACAGTTTAGTACCTTATGTAATAGAACAATCAGCAAGAGGAGAAAGATCATATGATATTTTCTCAAGATTGTTAAAAGACAGAATAATATTTTTAAGTGAAGATGTTAATCAAACATCAGCAAGTTTAGTAATAGCTCAAATGCTATTTTTGGAGTCAGAAGACCCAGATAAAGAAATATCTTTATACATAAATTCACCAGGAGGATCAGTTTCAGATGGATTTGGTATAGTTGATACAATGAACTACATCAAATGCCCAGTAACAACAATATGTGTAGGTATGGCAGCAAGTATGGGTGCAGTACTTTTAGCATCAGGTGAAAAGGGCAAAAGATTTGCTACACCAAATGCAGAAATACTTATCCATCAACCATTAATTGGTGGTCAAGGTGGAGGCCTTTCTGGTCAAGCAACAGAAATAAAAATTCACGCAGACCAAATGATTAAGACAAGAGAAAAAATCAACAAATTATTAAGTGAAAGAACAGGTCAACCAATTGACGTAATTGAAAGAGATACAGAAAGAGACCATTACATGACAGCACAGGAAGCTTTAGCTTATGGTTTGATTGATGGCATAATGGATAAGAGAAAATAATAACTTAATAATATGACACACAATGCGAAATAATAAATTAATAAAATATTATTATTTTGATATAATATCACATAAGAAAACAAGTGACGATAAAATTAAGGTTTGGTGTTTATTAATTTTTAAATAGAAAATCAAGTGTTTCCTATTTAAAAATGCCAAATTGAATTTTCTGCGAAACGAGAAAGGAAAGATTAAAAATGCCAAAAAAGACTCAAAGTATTAGATGCTCATTTTGTGGAAAACCACAAGAGAGTGTTCATAAAATGGTTGCAGGCCCAGGAGTATACATTTGTAATGAGTGTATCCAAGTATGCAACAACATATTAGAAACAGACGATTATGAAGAATTTGATGAAAGATATACTTTAAATGAAGAAGAAAAATTACCTACTCCAGAAGAAATAAGAAAAATTTTAGATGAGTATGTTATAGGTCAAGATGATGCTAAAAAAACTTTGTCTGTTGCAGTATATAATCACTATAAACGTATAAATAGTGAAGAAGAAAAATCTGATGACGACGTAGAAATACAAAAAAGCAATGTACTTTTACTTGGTCCTACTGGTTGTGGAAAAACATTTTTAGCTCAAACACTTGCTAAAATATTAAAAGTTCCATTTGCAATAGCAGATGCAACAACATTAACTGAGGCAGGTTATGTTGGCGAAGATGTTGAAAACATTCTACTTAAATTAATTCAAGCAGCAGATTACAATATAGAAAAAGCTGAAAAAGGAATTATATACATTGATGAAATAGATAAGATTTCAAGAAAATCGGAAAATCCATCTATTACAAGAGATGTTAGTGGTGAAGGAGTTCAACAAGCCCTTCTAAAAATAATAGAAGGAACAGTTGCATCAGTTCCACCTCAAGGAGGAAGAAAACATCCACATCAAGAGTTTTTACAAATCAATACATCAAACATATTGTTCATATGTGGAGGTGCTTTTGAAGGTTTAGACAAAATAATAGGTGACAGAATAGGCAAAAAAGCTATAGGATTTGGAACAAATATACAAAGTGCAAAAGAAGTGGATAAATACAAAATTTATGAAGAATTGTTACCACAAGATTTGCTTAAATTCGGCTTAATTCCTGAGTTTGTAGGTAGATTGCCTATAATAGCAACACTACGCGAATTAGATAGAAATGCACTTATAGATATTATGACAAAGCCAAAAAATGCATTAGTAAAACAATACAAAAAACTACTTCAAATAGATGGCGTTGACTTAGAGTTTACGGGGGAAGCATTAGAAGCAATCGTTGATAAAGCTATTGAAAGAAAAACAGGCGCAAGAGGCTTACGTTCTATTATGGAAGAAACTATGAGAGACGTAATGTATGATATACCTTCAAATCCTAAAATAGTTAAATGCACTATTACAAAGGAAACTGTTGAAGGAACAGCAAAGCCAGAGGTTGTTATTGACGAAAATAGAGTAGAAAAACCTAAAAAGGTTAGAAGACAAAAAACTGAGGCAAAAGAGACAGCGTAGAGATTGAAAAATATTTTAAGTATTAAAAATACAAATATCATTAATACAAAATGAAGCCGGGGAGCAGGTGCTCCCCGGCTTTTGGTGTAATTACTGTGCAAAACCGAAAAGGTAATGCAGGCAGTAGGCGGACAATGTTGAGGAGAGGTTTTCAATTTTCTCCTCTTCTCCTTTATCTCTGCCTAATGTGATTAACTTGATTGCCTTTGCCTTCAATTTCTTTGAGCGAGATTTCCCGTCAACAAAGATGAATTCTGCGGAAACCAGCTTACCTGTGTTTCCACGCTTTTGCGGGTTTGATTTTATAAAGTCTGTTAGCAACCGAGTAACGAGACCTCGATCGCCATACTTTGACTTTAAATCAAATCTAGGCAAATCTCGATAGATTGCTGCCATAAGCTGCAAGTCTCCCACAGAAGTTTGTCCAGAAAAATCACTTGCGTACAAAGCACCGACAAGTACGTCGAATAGCTTCTCTGATGTTATGACTTTCTGTCCTTCTACATTTTCTAGTCCGTTTTGCTTGATGATCATTAATATACACCTCCAATAGAGTAATACATATATTATAGCACAAATAATTGTATTTGGCAAATTTGACATAATACAAATTCAAACTGATTGATATAATGCAAAATTTAATTAATGACTGTTTCTTTATTTTGACTAATTTTTAAGATACGTTATTAAGAGTTTTGTCATAGTCAAAAAACTTAATAAAATTTCAATTGAAACATAAGAAAAAACTTGTTATAATAGAACAAGTAAAAATAGATTTTATAAAGAAAATTCAAAAAAGTTTAAAAAGATAAAAAGGGGAGAATATGAACACAATTTTATTAGTAGAAGACAGTGACGCAATAATAATGGGACTAAAATATTCGTTAGAGCAAGAAGGATTTAGAGTAATAACAGCAAAAACAATAACAGAAGCAGAAAAATGCATAATAAATCAAGGTAGAGAATTTGAAATAAACAAAGCCAAAGAAACGAAAAATAAGGATATCTCAAAAATTGACCTAATATTATTAGATATAACACTTCCAGATGGAAATGGTTTTGACTTTTTTAAGGAATTAAAGAAAAAAGAAGATGTACCAGTCATATTTTTAACAGCACGAGATGAAGAAATAGATATAGTTAAAGGTTTAGATCTAGGTGCAGAAGATTATATAGTAAAGCCATTTAGAGTTAAAGAATTAATTTCAAGAATAAAAGTGGCACTTAGAAGATACAACAAGCTTTCATCATCAACAATTGAGTGCAATGGAATAATTCTAGATACAGAAAATATGGAAGTAAAAAAAGATGGCAAATCTATAGAACTTACAAGTTTAGAATTCAAAATACTTCTAATGCTATTTACCAATAAAAATAAATTAGTTACAAGAGAAGCAATATTAAATAAAATATGGGACTTGGCAGGAAATTTTGTAAATGACAATACATTAACAGTATATATAAAAAGAATTAGAGAAAAACTTGGAGACACAGATGGTAAAATAATAAAAACAATTAGAGGAGTAGGATACAAAGTAGATGAAAAATAATTAATAAGTGACACCACACAAAAACATTATAAAGGAGTAAATTTAAGGCAGATGAAAAAAACTAAGTTTATTGTACTAACATTAGTACTTCTAATAATAGCAGTCGTAGTAAATGGTATAATATTAAACAATTCATATAATTTGCAAATACAAGAATATAACGAGCAGGTATATGCTCTTATAGGTACAATTAGAGAAAATTACCCAGAAGTATCAGATGAGGAGATAATAAGAATTTTAAATAATTCTGAGGCGGTAAGTTCAACATATAATACTGAAACATCAAATAGTAATAACAACTTAAATGAAAATGTAAATTCAAAGGCAGAAATCGGCAAAGAATTAGTTCAAAAATATGGAATAACCGAAAACGAATCTGCAATTTTGAGTTTAGAAAAAATGCAAAATAACACAATTATATATTCTGGGATAGTAATAGGGGTTCTAGTACTAGCAATAATAGCAATATGGCTAGTAAGTAGAATAATGCAAAAAAGAAAAATAGATGGAATAACAAAATATATAAGAGAAATAAACAACAAAAATTATGAACTAAAAATAAAAGAAAATGCAGAAGATGAGCTATCAAATTTAAGAAATGAATTATACAAAATAACATTAATGCTAAAAGAAGAAGCAGAAAACTCTAAAAAAGATAAGAAATTTTTAGCAAAGAGTCTGTCAGATATTTCTCATCAAATAAAAACACCTTTAACATCTATTTCAATAATGCTTGATGAACTAAAAGACAATCAAAATATGGATGAAGAAACAAGGCAAAGATTTATTTTTGAGATAAGTAGACAAGCCGAGCAAATAAGCTTTTTAACAATTGCACTTTTAAAACTTTCAAAATTGGATAGTGGAACAGTTGAATTTGAAAAAAGCAAATATAGGTTAGATGTGTTAGTGCAAAATGCAATAAAAAACTTAGAAATACCACTAGAAATAAAAAATATACAAGTGGAAACTAATTTTGACGAAGTAAGCGAGGTTAATAAAGAAAAAAATCTAAATAATAATTCAGCTAAAAACAATAAATTAAATAAAGCAAGTCTAGAAGTTATTGGTGATTATAGGTGGACGCTAGAAGCGGTCACAAACATAATAAAAAATTGCATTGAACATACACAAGAAAGTAAAAAAATACATATACAAATAAGAGTGACTAATGTTTATACAGAACTAATAATAGAAGATGAGGGAGAAGGCATAGACGAAAAAGATTTAAAGCATATTTTTGAAAGATTTTATAAAGGAAAAAATTCTTCAGAAAACAGCTTTGGAATAGGCTTATCACTTTCAAAAACTATATTAGAAAAACAAAATGCTAGCATATCTTGTTCATCAGTTTTACATAAAGGAACTACTTTTAAAATATATTTTTATGAAAGATAAAAAATTCAGCAATCAAATATATTATTTGGAGGAATAAATATGGCAACATTTTATTTAATTAGACATGGCAAACCAGATTATTCATATGGAGATACTCACGGATTTATAGGGCAAGGACATGATTTAGCACCATTAAAAGAAGATAGGATAGGAGAGGTAATAAAAACATCAAAAGATAAAAGATTAAAGAAAGCACAAATTATTGTTTCTTCACCATATACAAGAGCATTACAAACGGCTAGTATAATATCTAAGGAGACAGGATTGGATATTGTTATTGAGCCAGATATAAGAGAATGGCAACCTGATCTTACATATCAATACAAAAATAATGAAGAAATGCAGAAATATTATAATGATTACATAAAAAATGATGGAGTATATCCAGTTGGCGAAAAAAGAAAGTGGGAAACAAAAGAGCAATTAAGAAATAGAGTCATGTCTGTTATTAATAAATATAAAGAAAATTATGATACAGTAATTGTTGTTGCACACAAAATGGCTTTTCAATCTATTTGTGATTGTGGAGATATGAAACCAGCAGAGATTTTTGAAGTTATTTTTTAAATAAAATATATAAAGATGTTGATAATGTCAGCATCTTTTTTGTGTGTAAATAGATACAATATTAAAGCCTTTATTAAAATGTTTGTGCAATTTGCAACCTATAATAAATTTTATTTATGTCATTTTAAAGTCACTTTAAGTCACTATAATATAATTAGTAAAAACAAAAAACTTTTATTGAAAAATTCTATTAATAGAACAAATTTTAAAGTTTACTTTGATAAAAAATAAATTAAAGGAAGGAGCCGTTAAAATGGAAATTTTAAGAGCTGAGAATTTAACAAAAAAATATGGAAAAGGAGAAAGTGAAGTTATTGCAGTAGATAATGTAAGCTTTTCAGTAGAAAAAGGAGAATTCCTTGCAATAGTAGGAAGTTCTGGAAGCGGAAAATCAACACTTTTACATCTACTAGGTGGAGTTGACAGACCTACATCAGGAAAAGTTTATGTTGATGGAAAAGATATTTATTCATTAAATGATGACAACTTAGCAATATTTAGAAGAAGGCAAGTAGGAATAATTTATCAATTTTATAATTTAATACCAATATTAAATGTTGAAGAAAATATAACACTGCCTTGCGATTTAGATGGAAACAAAGTTGATGAAAATAGACTAAATGAATTGCTAAAAAGCTTAGGATTAGAAAATAGAAGAAAACATCTTCCAAATGAGCTTTCAGGAGGACAACAGCAAAGAGTTTCAATAGGAAGAGCTTTGATAAATAATCCTGCAATTATATTAGCAGATGAGCCAACAGGAAACTTAGATTCAAAATCTAGTGAGGAAATAGTAGAACTTTTAAAAATGACAAATAAAAAATACAAACAAACTATAATTATGATTACTCACAACTTAGAAATAGCAAATCAGGCAGATAGGGTACTAACAATTGAAGATGGAAGGATAATAAATTAGCCAAATATTTTTCAGGCGGATAGTTATCTAAAAAATTAGAAAAGGAGAAAATTATGAAAATCTTAAATAAATTAACCATAAAGAGCCTAAAGCTTAATAAAAAGCGAACCTTAGTTACAATAATAGGCATATTGCTATCAACAGCATTAATTACAGTTGTTGCTGGTATGGTAACTAGTGGAAAAGCAACATTACAAGACTATTTTATAAAAAATAATGGTGACTTTCAGGTAGAATTCAAAGATGTACCAACAGAAGATTTGTCATATATAGAAGAAAATAGAAATATAGACAGTTATTTCTTAACATCAAATATAGGATATGCAAGGTTTAATGAGTCAACAAATGAAGATAAACCATATTTTTATATAGTTGGTATAGATAATGGTGCACAAACTAAACTTCCTATAAAATTAACAGAAGGCAGATTTCCAACCAATAGTAACGAAATAGTTATAAGTAAAAATATTTATGATTATATGCAAGTAGAAGGTAACCAATTAGAATTAAGTGAGCCAGAAAATCCATTAAAACTAGGAGATAAATTAACATTAGATATTTCAAAAAGGTTACTAGACGGAAAAGAACTTACACAAGATGATATTTACACACAAGATGAATATTTAGAAACTATGTATACAAAAACTTATACAATTGTCGGTATAATGGAAAGACTTAATTATACATTAGAGCCATATTCTGCGCCGGGTTTCACAGCTCTAACATATTTAGATGTGAATAATTTAGGAAGTACAGCTAATATATATGCAAATTTCACAAAAAAGGGTGTGAAAAATTACGAAGAAGTATTATGTAATATATTAGGACTAAATGCAGAAGAACAAAAAGCCAATAGCTACATTGGAATAATGGAACTAAGTACAGGAATGGCAAAAGAAGATATAGGAAGCAAATACAATATAAGTTTAAATACAAGTGTATTACAGTTTGAAGGCGTTGGTGTAAACAACTCATATATGAGAATGCTCTATTTAGTAGGAGTTGTAGTTGTAGCTATTATAATAATTTCAAGTGTATTTGTTATAAGAAATAGTTTTGCAATATCAATAACCGAAAGAACAAGGCAATATGGAATGCTATCATCAATAGGAGCAACCAAAAAGCAAATAAGGAAAAATGTACTATTTGAAGGCGCAATACTAGGTTTAATAGGAATTCCATCAGGAATATTACTTGGAATATTAGTAAACTGGATATTATCAATAGTATTAAACAACTTGATTGGAAAGGTTATAGATGATGTAACATTTATATATTCAGTACCTATTACAGCCATAATATTTTCAATAATATTAGCAGTAATAACAATCTATTTTTCTTGCAGAGCATCAGCAAGAAGAGCAGCAAAATTATCTCCAATAGATGCAATAAGAAGTAATGAAGATATAAAAATAAAAGGCAAAAAAGTAAAATCTCCAAAAATTATTAAAAAAATATTTGGTGTAGGTGGAGATATAGCATACAAAAATTTGAAAAGAAACAGAAAAAAATATCGTACAACAGTAATATCTTTAGTAGTTAGCATAGCTATATTTATATCAATAACATCACTAGTGCAATACAGTTTTACAGTATCAAATCAGGCTTTAACAGACTACAAATATAATTTGCAAGTATCAATAAGTGCAAGCAATATAGATAAAAATGGGGCATATAATACTTATAAAAAAATAGCTCAAGACGAAAGAGTAAATTCATATACAATAACAAAACATTTATTTATAAGCATGAGCACAAAAGATTTAAAACTATCAAAAGATGGTGTAGAATATTTAACAAACCTAACATCACAATATTCAGAAGCAATAGAAAATGGAGAAGATGTAAATTACCAAGTGGTAATGCTAGCACTTGGAGATGACGAATATCAAAGATATATTAAAGATTTAGGACTAAACTATGATGACGCAAAAGACAAAATAATTTGGATAGATGATTTTGAAAGATATATTTATAATGAAGACGGAAGCTATAAAAAATACATTGGAGAAATATATGATTACAATAGAGGCGACGAAATAACCTTTGATGTATCTGGAAATGATGCAGAAGTTGTTAAAGACGTTACAGCACCAATTATTGCACAAACAGCCAAAAAGCCAATGGGATTAGAAACAACATCTTTTACACAAGGAACAATGATAGTAAGTGATGAATTTATAAATCAATTTGACTGGATTTTTGGGACATTATATGTAAATGCCGATAACGCATCCGAATTAGAAAAAGATATAAAAGCAAATTACCAAAATGTCTATACTGTAAACATACAGGAAGAAGCGGATAGACAAAACTCATTAATATTAATAATAGCAATATTCTTGTATGGATTTATAATAGTAATTTCATTAATAGGTGTAACAAACATATTTAACACAATAACAAGTAATATGAATTTAAGAAGCAAAGAATTTGCAAATCTAAAATCAATTGGAATGACTAAAAAAGAATTCAATAGAATGATTAGACTAGAAAGTATATTCTATGGACTAAAGTCAATCATAATAGGTGTACCAATTGGAATATTGGGTTCATACTTTTTATACTTAGCATTTAGAGAAGGAATTTTAATGGAATACACATTCCCAGTGATGCCAACAGTTGTAGCTGTAATAGTAGTATTCTTGCTAATTGGAGGAATAATGAAGTATTCGCTAAACAAAATAAATAAGCAAAATATAATTGAAACAATTAGGAAGGATAATATATAACTTTTTCAGTTGGGGACGGTCCTAAATCGAAAAAATAAATTGTGTTAAACGGGACAACTATATTGACAGATTTTTTCGATTTAGGACCGTCCCCAACTGAAAAAAATTTCCCAAAATGTAGATTTTGTAGGATTGATGTGCTATAATGAAAATATAGTTCAATCAGGGACGGACCTTAAATGAAAATTTTCGATTTAGGACCGTCCCCAACTGAAAAAAAGGAGGAGAATATTATGGACAAAAATTATTATGTCACAACACCAATTTACTATCCAAGTGGCAAATTCCACATTGGTACAGCTTATGTAACAACTTTAGCAGATATGTTAAAGAGGCTTAAAAAAATGCAAGGATATGACTGCCTAATGCTAACTGGTGTAGATGAGCATGGACAAAAAATAGAGGATAAGGCAAAAGATGAAAATATGTCTCCTCAAGAGTATGTAGATGTTCAAGCAGACGCAGCAAAAAAACTATGGAAAACTATGAAAATAGACTATGATATATTCATGAGAACAACTGATGAATACCACTGCAAAGCCGTTCAAGAAATATTTGAAAGATTTCTAAAACAAGGAGATATTTACAAAGGTGAATATGAAGGCTGGTATTGTAAGCCTTGTGAATCATATTTTACAGAAACACAATTAGTTGATGGCAAATGCCCAGACTGTGGCAGAGAAGTTACAAAAATGAAAGAAGAAGCATACTTCTTCAACATGAAAAAATATGCAGACAGGCTTTTAGAATATTACAATACTCATCCAGATTTTATAAAACCAGAGTATAGAAAAACAGAAATGATTAATAACTTTATAAAACCAGGGCTAGAAGATTTGTGTGTTACAAGAACATCTTTTGATTGGGGTATAAAAGTTAAAAGTGATCCAAAGCACGTTATATATGTATGGCTTGATGCTTTAACAAATTATATTACAGCACTTGGATATTTATCAGATGATGATAGCAAGTTTAAAAAATATTGGCCAGCAGATGTTCATTTAGTTGGAAAAGATATTGCAAGATTTCACTTAATTTATTGGCCTATATTTTTAATGGCACTAGATTTGCCACTTCCAAAAACAATATTTGTTCACAACTGGTTTGTTATGAAAGATGGTAAAATGAGCAAATCAAAAGGAAATGTTATTTACCCAGACCAACTTATAGAAAGATATGGCTTGGATGCTACAAAATATTTCTTAATAAGAGAATTACCAACATCGCAAGATGGATTATTCTCGCCAGAAGAATTTGTTGAAAGATACAATTTTGATTTATGTAATGACTTAAGTAATTTATTAAATAGAACAATTTCAATGGTTAACAAATATTTTGATGGCAAAGTTCCAGAATATAATGGTCTTCAAAACGAAGTAGATGAAGATTTGGAAAAGGCTTCAAAGGATGCAATTACAAATTTTGAAAATGAAATAAATAACTTTGAATTTGCAAATAGTTTGAAAGCAATTTGGAGCTATATTTCTAGAACAAACAAATATATAGATGAAACTTCACCTTGGGCTTTAGCAAAAGATGAAGAAAGCAAAGAAAAATTAAAATCTTGCATTTACCACTTGGTTGCTAATTTAAGAGAAATTGCAATTTTAATTAGACCACTAATGGAAGATACATCAGACAATATGTTAAGACAACTTGGAATGAGCAATAATGTTACATGGGATTCTTTGAAAGAATATAAAGACATAAAGAATACAAAGGTAATAGAAAAAGGCGAGCCAATATTTATGAGATTAAATGCAGATAAAGAAGTTGAAGCAATAAAAGATATGATGAAAAAATAATTTAAAATATTAAAACAAAACTTTTTGAATAAATTATTATTTAACAAAAAAGTCAAATAGTAAAAAGCGAATCGGTACCTCGAAAGAGATACCGATTTGCTGCTTTTAAATAATATAGGTAGAATTCTAATCTACAAAGGTAGATTAGATTGGAGAAAATTTTTCGTTGGGTAGATAAAGCTCACTAAGAACAAGACTAGCTTCGGTAAGCGTCATGATTCCATAGGCAATGCATGAGTTAAGCCAATCTTCAAGAGAATCTTTAAAGTTAATTGCTTTTTGATATTCTTGGACAATATAAGGCTCACCATAAGCCTCAAAATAGGCAAGCTCATAAATGTACGGCATCATAAAGTTAAGCACATCCTGCTTAGAAAAGATATGAGGTTGTTTGACGCAATTTTTTTCGTCTTCCATGAACATAAAATTCAAAGAATTATTTTTCGAATCACGCCAGATACGAATGTTGTCTCTCGAAAAATAAGCGTCCATAATTTTCTCCTTTGCTTTGTAGAAGAGTAAAAATACTCTTCGAGGAAAAATAACTTAACTAAATATTATACTTTTAATAAAATTAAGTCAAGTAGTTTTCAAAATTTTGATAAAGTGTTGGTAATCAAATTTTGACTTTGAAATTGCGGGTATTTTATAACGGTATACCTGACTTTTTCGATTTAGGACCGTCCCCAACTGAAAAAATTTCTTAAAAATAGTGGAAATTTAAAAATAATAATGATACAATACAATAGAATAATTGAAATAAACGGAGGAAAAGTTAATGCCAAGAGGTAGAAAAAGCAAAAAAAAGCAAGAGCAAAAAAAGCTAAACATTACAGTTGCAATACTTATAGTACTTAGTATTTTGCTTGCTGTATTAATATATACAAAATCAGGTTATTTAGGACAGACCCTTAGCCCAGCGCTAGGAGGAGTTTTAGGCTACATTAAATATTTAGTACCAATAGCTCTTTTTGCGTTTTCTTTATACATAGCATATGATAAAGATACAAAATATTATTTGCCTAAAATTTTTATGTTTGTATGTATTCTTGTTTTAATTGATGTTGTTTTTAGCTGTTTTCAAGTATCTAAAGGTAATATAGATATTTCTAAATCAATGGATTCAATTTTAAAACAAGCATATACTTTAGGAACAATGGATATTGGTGGTGGGGTGCTAGGTACTGCAATAGCAGCTCCTCTTATAAACCTTATAGGATTACTTGGAACAGTAATTGCTTCAATAGGTGTAGGTTTAATTGCTCTAGTATTTATATTTGGACTTCATCCAGCAGATGCAATTTCTAATTCAATAGATAAATTTGCTGAAAAGCAAGCAAGAAGAAGTAAAGAAAGAGAGCAAGCAAGGGAAGAACAAAAACAAAATGTGGCAAATGTAGAGCCTGTAAGGCATGAAACTAGAAAAGAAAGAAAATTAAGAGAAAAACAAGAAAAAGAAGCTAGAGAAAAGGAAAACTTAGAAGAACAAATTACTATAAATTTAAATGAGCCTAAAAAATATGACCATTCAAAAGATAATTTGGATGCATCAATTTTTTCTAAGAAAAATGCTAATTCTCCAAGGCAGGTAATACAGCAAACTTCAAGTGATGACTTATTTACAAGCCAAGAAGAGGAAAAAGAGGCTAAAACTAAAGAGGTTTTACAACTTGACCATGGTATAACTGTTCATGATGAACATTATGAATTTCCACCTATTACATTGCTTGAAGAAGGTGAGAATAAATCAGATAAAAATAGCGAAAAGAGACTTTTGGCAACCGCTGAAAAGTTAAGAAGAACATTGCATAGCTTTGGCGTGTCTGCAAAAGTTGAAAATGTGTCTGTAGGACCAGCTATTACAAGGTATGAGCTAGCTCCAGCAGAGGGAGTTAGAGTTAGTAAAATAGCTAATCTTTCAGATGATATAGCACTAGCATTAGAGGCTGAAACTATAAGAATTGAAGCCCCTATACCTGGTAAGCATACAGTAGGAATAGAAGTGCCAAATAAAGAAAAAAATATGGTGCCATTAAGAGACATTATAGAATCAGATGAATTTATAAATAGTAAGTCAAAGCTTGCATTTGCACTTGGCAAAGATGTTGCAGGTAGTATTGTTGTAACAGACATAGCAAAAATGCCACACATGCTTATAGCTGGTCAAACAGGTTCTGGTAAATCAGTATGTATAAATACTTTAATTACAAGCATAATATATAAAGCTAAGCCTAGTGAAGTAAAACTTCTTATGATAGACCCAAAAGTTGTTGAGCTTTCAGTATATAATGGAATACCACACTTATTAATTCCGGTTGTAACAGATCCTAAAAAAGCAGCAGGAGCGCTAGCTTGGGCTGTTCAAGAAATGGTTAAAAGGTATAGCTTATTTGCTGAGAAAAAAGTTAGAGATATGAAGGGCTATAACAATTTAGCTGAAAAAGAAGGTAATCCAAAATTACCACAAATAGTTATAATTATAGATGAGCTTGCTGACTTAATGATGGTTGCACAAAAAGATGTTGAAGATGCTATTTGTAGATTGGCTCAAATGGCTAGAGCAGCAGGCATGCATTTAGTAATTGCAACACAAAGACCTTCAGTAAATGTAATTACTGGTATTATAAAAGCAAATATACCATCAAGAATTGCATTTTCAGTAGCTTCACAAGTTGACTCAAGAACTATATTAGATGGAGCAGGAGCTGAAAAACTATTAGGAAAAGGAGATATGCTTTTCTATCCATCAGGAGCACCAAAACCTGTAAGAATTCAAGGAGCTTTTATTTCTGATAAAGAAGTAGAAAACATAGTAAAATTCTTGAAAAAAGACGGTGAAACTACATACGATGCAGATATAATCGAATCAATTGAAAAGAGTGGAGAACCTGATAAAGCAGTAGCAGAAGATGATGAAGAAGATGATACAGATCCATTACTAAATGAAGCAATAGATTTAGTTGTAGAAACTGGACAAGCTTCAACATCATTTATACAAAGAAGGTTTAAAGTTGGTTATGCTAGAGCTGGCAGAATAATAGATCAAATGGAGCAAAGAGGCATTATTTCTGGTTATCAAGGAAGTAAGCCAAGAGAAGTGCTAATGTCAAAAGAAAGATGGCAAGAACTTAAAATGGCGCCGGCAGATAGCCAAGTTTCAAATGATGGTGCTACACTTGAAGTAGAAGCATCTGAGCAAGAAGGATAATATTTTACTTACAAAGGAGAACCAAGTTGAAGTCTAGACTTTTACAAAAAGATTATAGTGAAGAATTAGAAGAAATATGCGAAAGCAAAAGGTTTGACAAAGAAGCTCAAAACCTTTTGCTTAGCATGCTTTATAAAGCCGACGGAGCATATAATGACTATAGAACTGTAAAAAGAGAAGTACCATCAAAAGAGAAATTTTTAGAAAACATAATAGAAATTGTAAAAAATTATTGCAAAGAAATAGAAATTGCAAAGCCAAATTCGGAATTAGAAAAAGAATTAAATAAATCTAGGTGTAAAGTTGTAGAAGAAGAGCCTGATAATAAATACAATAAAGAGCAAAAAGTTATATTTTTTCCAAATGAAAAGGTTATATTATACAGCATAATAAAGGCAGGACTAGATAAAATAAACACCAATTTGAGCTTAAAAGATAAGTCTATGTTAGGAGCTATTCAAATAGGAAAATGCATTTCAAGTTCAGAAGTAATTAGAGATTTTAATGGATTTTCTTGGTCACAAATAGTAAGTGAAATAGAAAGCCTAGAATGTAATGCTTTATATACAGATTTAACATTTTTATTGGGCGAAAAATATGTGGATAACTTAAAGTCAAGTAATATAGAAAAATTAAATACTGTTGTAGAAGCAGAACTTTTAGAACAAATGCAAAAAATAGCAACAAAATTTTATTTAGAATATGATGAAAATCAAGCGAGAATTGTAGAACAAAACTCAAAAAAAGATAAAGATGAACTTGAAAAAATGGAAGCAGGTTCTGAATATGTTGAAAATATAAGCAATATCAAAAAAGATTTACTTAATAAAATAAAAGAAATTGACGAACAATTAAATGACCCAAAAGAGTTAAGAAATGCATACATTAACCATAACAAAAATTTACCAAATGAGCAAAAAATATTTAGCGTAAGTCATTATGAAGAAATGATACAAAAGCAAAGACAAGATATTTTGAATAAAATAGAAGAATATAATAAACTGCAAAATCCTATAGAATTTGTAAAAATCAAGCAAGAATTAGAAAATAGAATAAAGTTTGCAGAAGAAGTAAATACAATACAAATAGAAGATTTACAAAAAGTGTTTTTTAAAGATTTTAGTAAAATTTTAGGTGATTTAAATGAAAAGGATAGACTAATTGATTACATTTATAAAATAAGATACTTAAAATATTTGCCAGTTAGCCAAGATAAGCTAATGAAAGATGTGATAGATTTTACTGATTTAGAGAAAAATACAATTGAGAAATGTATTGAAAAAAATGTAATAACACCAATTTCAAATAATGCTAAAACAGACTATTTGTTATTAAAAAGTTTATTTGAAACGAGAAATATTTCAATTGAAGGCTTACTTGTTAAATTAAATGTAAAAGATGGTAAGCTAATTTCAGAAATTTATGATGGAGATATTTTAGATAGTACAAATGAGGTAGAACTTCCAAAAGGGAGCAATATACATTTAAGAAAAACAAAAAAGGTCAAGATTTTTGACTAGGAGGATTTTATGAAAGTTACGTTTTTAGGTGCAACAGAGACTGTTACGGGCTCAAACTTTTTAGTAGAAGCTGCAGGAAAAAGATTTTTGATAGACTGTGGATTACATCAAGGAAAATATGAGGAAGAAATTTTAAATGATGAGCCTTTTGACTATGATATTAATTCAATAGATTTTATGCTTTTAACACATGCTCACATAGACCACTCTGGAAGAATACCCAAATTGTATAAAGAAGGATACAGAAAGCCAATTTATACTACAAAGGCAACAAGAGATTTATGTTATATAATGCTTCCAGATAGTGGACATATACAAGAATCTGAAAATGAAATTAAAAATAAAAAAAGAAAAAGAAATGGTCAAAAGCCAGTTGATCCACTTTACACAGTAGAAGATGCTGAAGATTCTATGGAGCTATTTGTTCCTGTTAAATATGATGAAATAGTAAAAATAGATGATAATATTTCTGTAAGATTTAATGATGCAGGTCATATGCTTGGTTCAAGCATAATTGAAATATGGGTAAATGAAAACGGAGAAACTAAAAAGGTTGTATTTAGTGGAGATATTGGAAACAATGATATACCTTTACTTTCAAGCCCTACAATGATTGAAAGTGCAGACTATTTGATAATGGAATCAACTTATGGAGATAGACTTCATTTAAAAAATGATCAAAAAGCTTCAATGTTTTTGGATATTGTTTCAGAAACTTTGGATAATGGCGGAACAGTTGTAATTCCTTCATTTGCAGTAGGTAGAACTCAAGAAATTTTATTTGAGCTAGATAAAATAAAAGATTTAAGAAAAAATGATGAGGCTTTTGCAAAAGAGTACGAAATACTTATGAAAGCAAAAGTTTATGTGGATAGTCCACTTGCAACATCTGCAACAGAAGTATTTAAGGCAAATATGGATCTATTTAAACCAGAAATACAAGAGGTTATAAAAAGAGGAGATAATCCACTAGATTTTCCAGGCTTAACATTTACAAAAACGGTGGAAGAATCAAAAGCATTAAATGAATCAAATGAGCCTTGCATAATCATTTCTGCAAGTGGCATGTGTGATGTAGGTAGAATAAAACACCATTTGAAGCACAATATATGGAATCCAAAAAGCACAATACTTTTTGTGGGATATCAAGCACCGGGAACACTTGGAAGAAGAATTGTTGACGGAGAAAAAAAGGTAAAAATACTTGGCGAAGAATTTGCTGTTAAAGCTAGAGTTGAATATATTGAGGGATATTCGGGACATGCAGACCAAGAATGGCTACTTAATTTTGTTTATTCATTTACAAGCAAAATGCCGGACCACATATTTTTAGTGCATGGTGAACCACATTCACAGGAAGTTTTAAAGCAAAAAATAGAAGAAACAACAAATATAGGTGTTACAATTCCAAAATACGGTGAAGAATACACATTGGACAAAAACTTAGAAAAATGTCAACTTTGCGTAAACCCAGTAAATAAACAAAAACAAAGAATTGACATACTATCTAAGATGGATGCTTTGGAAAGTGAAATAGAAGAAATGAAGCATAATTTGAAAGAAAATATTAGATTGTCTTCTAATTATGATGAAGATATGGTAAAATTGAATAACAGAGTAAATGATTTAAGAAAGCAAATAATTGAGATAATGCAGAGTAAGTAATTGTTGCTTAAGCTGTTAAATAGCTTGGCTCACTTGAAATGTTCAAGGAGTATATTGCAAGATTATAAATTATAAATAAAAGGAGTTAATCAAATGAAAAAAAAGTATTACAATGATGCGTTTATTGGAAACAAAGATTTAATTGCTACATTTAGCAAGTATGGAGAATTACTTAGGCTATACTATCCTTCTCCAGATTATATGCAGTATTCAGATTTTTATCATATAGGGGTAAAAATAAATGATTCTAATATCGTTTATTTACATAATGATGTAAATAATAGGTACAATCAATACTATGAAGATGATACTAATGTTTTAGTTACAGATATAGAAAACACTTACTTTAACTTAAAAGTAAAGCAAATAGATTGTGCAATGATAAGTCAAGATATTTTGCTAAAAAAATATGTTTTTAAAAATGATAATACTATAGATTTAGACTTAAAACTTTTAGTACATTCAAAAGTATTTTCATCATACAACAATACTGCTGGTGGCATGATTTCAAATAATGCATTAATTCAATATAGCCACAACTATACCTGTGCAACATTTTCAAAAGAAAAATTGTATAGTCATCAGTTAAATAATGTGGACAATAATATTCAGTCAGGAAATATTTATGATAAAGATTATATTGGCATGAGCTCGGACTCGGCTATAAGCTATGATTTGGGTGTACTTAAACCAGGTGAAACAAGAGAGTTTTGCATGTATATATATATATCTTCAGGTGATGATACTATAACTCAAGTGCAAGATGAGATTGAAAAAGTAAGAAGAATAGACATAAATAAAGAAATTAATAAGGTTATTAAGCACTGGAAAAAATATGTTGAAGACCACGACACCTTAAAGATAAAATCAGATGGCTCAGATTATATGAATAAAATTATTCAAATATATAAAAGAACAATTTTACTTATGGCATTATTAATAAACGAAAGAACCGGCGGAATATCTGCTTCTGTTGAAGTTGACGAAGAAAGAGATAAATCAGGAAGATATGCATATTGCTGGCCTAGAGATTCAGTTTTAGTATATAAAGCATTAGATTTTATAGGATTTGAAAATATGTCTAAAAAATTGTATGAAAACTTTTTAAGAAAAACTCAAGAAAAAAATGGAATGTGGGAACAAAGATTTTATACAGATGGAAGACTTGCACCTTGCTGGGGATATCAAATAGATGAAACTGCAACAGTAGTTTATGGTGCATATAGACATTTTCAAGTAATGGAAAGAAAAACAGGCAAAAAGGATACCAAATTTTTAAAAGACAACTTAAAAATGCTAGAAAAGGGGACCAAATTTCTTGAAAAATATATGGACTATATTTTAGGAAAAGAAGAAACCGAAGATAAAGTTAGAATGGAACTAGAAAAAGACTACAACTATAAAGAAAGAGATGAAATATACAAGCATCCAAGTTATGACTTGTGGGAAAACACAGAAGGAATACATTTGTATTCATTAGCTGCAATATACTCAGCATTTGATTCAATGATAAAAACATATGATGAAGTATATAGCTTGTTTGAAAAAAATAGATTAAAACAAGATGACATTTTAAAATGCAAAAAGAAATTAGAAGAATATAAAAGAGATACTAAAAAATACATTTTAGACAACTTAGTAGATAAAAAAATGAATGTACTACTAAGAAACACAACAGATAGATTAGTAGACATAAGTGTTATAGCTGCTATATTCCCATTTAGAGTATTTGATTTAAATGAAAAAGTAGTGCAAAATACGGTTGATCAAATAAACATGACATTAAGAACATACTCAGGAGGATATTTAAGATATCAGGGAGATGGTTACCTTGGAGGCAACAATCCTTGGATAATTGCAACTGGCTGGATGGGCTTATATTTCCATGCAGCAGGAGATGACAAAAAAGCAAATGAGTGCTTAAACTTTATAGTACAAAGTGCTACACCACAAGGCTTTTTAGCAGAGCAATCAAATAGTGACTTAAATGAAAAATGGGTAATAGGCCTTGCTTGGTCTCATGCGGTATTTATAGAATTACTTGTATTTTTGATGAATGGAAATAAGGAATACTAAAAGAAAGGATATAAAATGGCAAAAGCAAAGACAATTTTTGTTTGTAGCTCATGTGGATATGAATCACCAAAATGGCTGGGCAAATGTCCAGCCTGTAATGAGTGGAATACTTTTTATGAAGAAAAAGAACAGAAGTCAGTTGGCCTAGACGGAAAGCAAAAACAAACAGCAAAGCCAACTTTACTTAAAAATGTAGAAGGAAAAGAAGCCATAAGAGTTCATACGGGCTATGAGGAACTTGATAGAGTATTAGGCGGTGGTTTAGTAAAAGGCTCTCTTGTACTTGTTGGTGGTGAGCCTGGTATTGGTAAATCTACTTTAATTTTACAATTATGCAATAAAATTGCAAATTTAGGACCAGATTCAAAAGTTTTGTATGTTTCAGGAGAAGAGTCTGCTGAGCAGGTTAAACTAAGAGCAGACAGACTTGGCATAAGTAGTGACAACATTATGTTTTTGGGCGAAACTGACATAGATGCGGTAGATAGCGAGATTGCTTCTATGAATCCAAAACTTGTAGTAATAGATTCTATTCAAACAATGTATTCTTCAGAAATAACCTCAGCTCCGGGAACTGTAAGTCAAGTTAGAGAAATAACAGCTAGAATAATGAGAGTATGCAAGCAAAAAGCAATAACTACAATTATAATTGGACACGTAACTAAAGACGGAAATATAGCAGGACCAAGAGTTTTGGAACATATGGTTGATACAGTTTTATACATAGAAGGTGAAAGATATTTTTCATACAGAATTGTTAGAAGTGTAAAAAATAGATTTGGTTCTACTAATGAAGTAGGTATGTTTGAAATGCAAAATGAGGGAATGGTGGAGGTTACAAATCCATCATCAATACTTATTTCAGAAGGAAGCGACAAATATTCTGGCTCAGTTATAATTTGCACAATAGAAGGTACAAGACCACTTTTAGTAGAAGTACAAGCACTAACTACAATGAGCGTTTATGGAATACCTAAAAGAACAGCAAATGGTGTAGATTTCAACAAATTAGCTTTGCTAATAGCAGTGCTAGAAAAAAGAGCAAACTTAGCACTTGGCAATCAAGATGTTTATTTAAATGTTGTAAGCGGAATGAGAATAAATGAGCCAGCAGCAGATTTAGGTATAGCATTAGTTGTAGCGTCTAGTTTTAAAAATATAAGTATTCCAAAAGATATAGCAGTAATAGGGGAAGTTGGACTAACAGGAGAAATAAGAAGCGTAAATTTAATAGATAAAAGATTAAAAGAGGTCGAAAGACTTGGATTTAAAAGGTGTATAATACCAGAAAATAACAGAAAACTATTGAAAAATAAGTATAATTTAGATATAATAGGTGTCAGAAATATAAATGATGCTTTAAGAGCAGTTGAGATAAAATAGAAAGGTTTGCAAAATGGCAATTAAAGAAAATGATTTTATTAACATTTTAAAACTTATAGCACCTGGAACACCTATTAGAGAAGGTCTAGAAAATATATTAAAAGCAAAAACTGGTGCTTTAATAGTAATTGGTGAAAATAAAGAAGTAATGGATTTGGTAGATGGTGGTTTTAATATTAATGTAGACTACACATCTGCAAGACTTTATGAACTAGCCAAAATGGATGGAGCAATCATACTAAGTTCAGATTTGAAAAAAATATTATTTGCTAATACCCAGTTAGTTCCTTCACAATCTATACCAACTCAAGAAACAGGCACAAGACATAGAACAGCTGAGCGTGTAGCAAAGCAGACAGGAAATATAGTAATTAGTATTTCTCAAAGAAGAGGAATAATAACTATTTATCAAGGAAACAACCGTTATGTACTAGAAGATACATCAAGAGTTGCATCAGAGGCAAATCAAGCACTTCAAACAGTTGAAAAATACAAAAAGGTATTGGACAATAGGCTTAACTTGCTTAACGAGTATGAGTTCAATGACATAGTTACACTTCAAATTGTTATAGAAACATTGCAAAGAGCAGGAATGCTTATGCAAGTTGTTGATGAAGTTGAAAGGGCTATTTATGAACTTGGTACAGATGGAAGATTATTGGAAATGCAACTGGAAGAATTAACAGATGGTGTTGATAACGAAGTTGGACTTATAATTAAAGATTATGTTAAAGGCAAAAATGCAGATAAAGCATTAGAAAAAATACAAAATATGACTCACGAAGAACTTATGATTTCAACAAATATTGCAAAAGCACTTGGATTTACAGCTCAAGATAGCTATGATGAGGTTAGCGTATATACAAGAGGTTATAGAATACTTAGTAAAATACCAAGAATGCCAAGCAACATTGTGGAAAATTTGGTTAAAAAGTTCAAATCTTTTCAAAATTTATTGCAGGCCAATATAGAAGAACTTGATGCAGTTGATGGAATCGGCGAAATTAGGGCTAGAACAATTAAAAGGTCTTTAAAGAGAATGCAGGAACAGTTTGTGTTTGATAATTTGATTGGATAGCTTTGAAAAATAATAAAAATAGCGTTGATAATTCATAAATTCTGTGATAGAATAATTTTGTTAAAAGCGGATGTAAAATACAAGGAAGGATACATATTATGAGTAAAGATACAAAAAAAGAAAACATGAATACTACAAAAAAGGATGAAGAGTTAAAAGAAGAATCAAAAGTAAAAGAAAATGCTAAAAAATCTGAAAATAAAGAAAAAGCTAAAATTTCAAAGTCAGAAAAGAAAGAGGCAAAATTAGAAAAGGCAAACAAAAAACTAGAAAAAGCTAAAGCTTCAGGCGGAGAAAAGCAATACGCAAAAATTAAATTTGTAGCAACAATTATAGCCATAATTTTAGTTTTAGGACTAATCGCATATGTTACAAATACAATAATAAAAAAGCAAAACTTTTATGTTCAAAATCCACTAGCAACAATAGAAGTAGAGAACTTTGGAACAATAAAGGTAGAGCTATATCCAGAGTATGCACCAAATACAGTTGCAAACTTTATAGCATTAGCTAATAATGGCTTTTATGACGGACTTACATTCCATAGAACAATACCAGATTTCATGATACAAGGTGGAGATCCTAATGGTGATGGTTCAGGAAACGCTACTTTAAAAGATTTAGGACAGGACTCTGATGATGAATATACAATAAAAGGTGAATTCATTGCTAATGGAGATAATGATAATACTCTAAAACATGAAAGAGGAGTTATATCAATGGCAAGAAGTGACTATAGTAGTTATAGTGCAAGCTTAGCAACAGAAGGGTATAATTCAGCATCATGCCAATTCTTTATAACAACAGAAGATTCTACTAGCAGTTTGGATGGCTTATATGCAGCATTTGGTAAAGTTACTGAAGGAATGGATGTAGTAGATAAAATCGCAAATGTCGAAGTAGAAACAAGAGAGGCGCAAACAGATTCAAACAGTGAACTTACTCAAGATAGACCAGTAGAACCACCAGTAATAACAAGTATAAGAGTTGAAACTTATGGAATAAATTATGGTATGCCAGAAACGCAAAAACCATTTGATATAAATTCATGGTATATGTCACAAATGTACGGATATTAATAAAATAATTCAGTTTTTTTCAGTTGGGGACGGTCCTAAAACGAAAAAAATTTTCGGAAAAGGGCCGTCCCCGATTGAAAAAAATTTCGGAAAAGGACCGTCCCCGATTGAAAAAAATTTTCGGAAAAGGACCGTCCCCAACTGAAAAAAGAAAGGATAAAATGGAGCTAAAAGGAACAGTACAAGATATAATATATAAAAATGAAACAAACGGATATACAATTGCTGGCTTTGATATGGAGTCAGCTGAGACAACTATAGTAGGCTATTTACCTTTTGTGCAAAAAGGTGATAGCCTTAAAATCATTGGAAAATTTGTTACTCATCCAGATTATGGAGACCAATTTAAGGTTGAAACTTTTGAAAAAATCATGCCAGAAACTTTAGATGCTTTGGAAAAATATTTATCAAATGGTATTATAAAAGGTGTTGGTCCTGCAACAGCCAAAAAAATTATAAAAAAATTTGGAGCAGAAACTGTTGATGTTTTAAAAGCTGATCCAGATAGACTTACAGAGATTAAAGGCATTACAAAGAAAAAAGCAGAAGAAATTAATGAAAGTTTTGTTGCCAATTGGGAGCTATGGCAAATTGTTGGTTTCTTAGAAAAGTTTGGAATAGGTCCTCAAAGTGCTAATACAATTTACAAAAAGTTGGGAGCTAATACAATATCAATAGTTGAAAATGACCCCTATGTTTTAAGTGAGCTTGGTGTAAAAGTGGATTTTTCACAGATAGACAAAATGGCTTTGGACTTAGGTGTTGAAAGAAATAATTTAAAAAGAGTTGATGCAGGAATACGTCATGGGCTTAATTTAGCTACATACAATGGTCATAGCTGTGTGTTAGAGGCAAATTTAATTGCATTTGTAACTAAACTTTTAAGAGTTTCGGAAGATGATGTGTTAGATGGAATAAAAGATTTAAGAGCAAAAGAACAAATTAAAATAGAAGAAAGAGAAGAAATAGCTACCACAAATGGCAAAACAGAGTTATGTATACAAACTTGGATATATTTAATGGACTATTACAAAACAGAGTTAAATATTGCTGAGAGAGTTTTAAGCTTAGAACAAGCAGACAATATAAAAAGAATACCAAACTTTAATAAAGAGCTAGAAAAAACTGAAAAAGCTACTTCACTTGAATTATCTGAAAAACAAGTAGAAGCGGTAAAAATGGTCAATGATAATAATGTATGTATTATAACTGGTGGACCTGGTACTGGTAAAACAACTATAATAAAAACAATTATAGATATATACAAATCAAGAGGCAAAAAGGTTGTGCTTTGTGCTCCAACAGGTAGAGCAGCTAAAAGAATGACTGAGGCAACTGGAGAAGAGGCAAGTACACTTCATAGACTGCTAGAAATAGGAAAAGTATCAGACGAAAAGCCTGACCCAGACTTGGATGTAACACCAATTGACGCAGATGTAGTTATAATAGATGAAATGTCAATGGTAGATTTATTCTTAATGAATTATGTTGTAAAAGCATTATTTAAAGGGACAAAGCTTGTGCTAGTTGGAGATACTGACCAGCTTCCATCAGTTGGACCGGGAACAGTTTTAAAAGATTTAATAGATTCTAAAAGAGTTCCATGTGTAAGGCTTAACAAGATCTTTAGACAAGCTCTCCAAAGCGAAATAATTGTAAATTCTCACAAAGTAAATGAGGGAATAAACTTCTTAGAAGATTCGCAAAATGGGACAATGGTTTTTCAAAATGATACAGCAAATTCGCAAAATGGTGAAGCAGATAAAGATTTTTCACAAATAAATCAATCAAAAAAACAAGGAGAAACAAAATCATCTAGTCAAACGGGCACTAGAAACGATTTCTTCTTTATTCAAGAAAAATCAACTCCACAAATAATAAACAAAATACTAGAATTATACAACTTAGATGAACAAATAATAACACCATCTAAAAAAGGAGATTTAGGAACAAAAAACTTAAATAAATTAATACAAGAAAAATTTAATCCAGCGAGTGCCGTAAAACAAGAAAAAAAGTTTGGAGAAGTAATATATAGAGAAGGCGACAAAATAATGCAGACCAAAAATAATTACGACATAATGTGGAGAAGAAAAAGTGAGATAAATAGTGGAATCTTCAATGGAGAAATGGGAGTAATAGAAAAAATAGATGATGAAGCAGGTGAAGTAAAAATTAGATTTGATGATGACAAAGTTGCATTTTACGGTTATCAAGACTTAGACCAAATAGAGCATTCATTTGCAATAACAGTACATAAATCTCAAGGAAGTGAATTCCAAACTGTAATAATACCTATTTATCAAGCAGCACCAATGCTACTTACAAGAAACTTGCTATATACAGGAATGACAAGAGCAAAAGATAAGTTGATAATGATTGGAAATCCTTATACTATCCAGTTTATGATAAACAATGAGAAAATAAAACAAAGAAACTCAGGACTAAAGTATAAATTGGAGAATTTGTAATTAAATTGGGGGCAGAAAGGAATTGTTTATGATTTTTGAAAAAGCCCTCAATTTATTTTTTCCTATAAAATGTGGAGTATGTGGAAAAATAGGTTTGCCAATTTGCAAAAAATGCGAAAAAAAGCTAAAACAATATGAAATTAATTTAATTTTTAAAGAAAACATAAAAGCTGAATCACTAGAAGATTCGTTTGAAAATAAAGAACTTAATATTAAAAATAACATTTTGAATAACAGTACAAATAGTAACTTAAAAATTCAAAAAATCTTCATCTACAAATACCAAGATATAATAAGAAATCTTTTAATAAATTATAAATTTAATGATGCAAGTTATCTTGCAAATTCTTTTGCATATTTGATAAAAAACAATAAAAAAATCTATTCCATTTTAAAAAGTTATGATATAATTATCCCAGTTCCACTACATAAAAAAAGAATGAATGAACGTGGATATAATCAAACAGAATTAATAGCAAAAAAGCTTGAAATTCCAATAGAAACAAAATGCTTAATAAAAACAAAAAATATAAAACCACAAAGTACAAAAACAGCAAAACAAAGGCAAATTGACATAAAAAATGTATTTGCTATTCAAAACGTGGATAAAATTAAAAATAAAAAAATTTTATTACTTGATGACATTTATACTACAGGCTCAACTGCAAATGAGTGTATAAAAACATTAAGAAAAGCTACAAATAAAATTGGCTTTTTAGCAATAGCAAAAGATATTTATTAAATAAGAAGACAATATATATCTTATACATTTTAGATAATGGCGAGAGTAGTGAAAGAATATATTGGATTAAAAATTAAGGAGAGAAAATTACAATGGATGATTTAGTTGAAAGCATATTAGATTACATAAGGTCAGATTACACAGACTATGCCATTATGATAAATGGTGAGTGGGGAAGCGGTAAAACTTACTTTTGGAACCACAAAATAAGAAACAAAATAGAAAACATGACTGTAAATGGTAAAAAGCTAACCACTATTTATATGTCTTTATATGGTATATCAAACTTAGAAGAAATAAGCAAAAAAATATTCATAGAAACTACTCAGCTTATGGATAAAAACTTAAAAAGATATATGGATGCTAATGGTCAAACAGTTATACCAGAATATGCAAAAACTGGCTTAGATATGGCTAACTTTTTTGGCGTAACTCAAAATGGGGATAAAATAGACTATGAAAATTTTTTCTCAACAGATGACAAAGTTCTTTGCTTTGATGACCTAGAAAGAGCAAATGTTGATGTTATAGATATTTTAGGTTACATAAATAATTTTGTCGAACATGACCATATAAAAACAATCATAATATGTAATGAAAAAGAGCTATCTACAAAGCTAAAAAGTAGTAACCTAGAAATGAAAACATTCATTGCCACATATTTACTAGACAAAGAAGATAAGCTTCTTACCACAGATAAGCCAATGGTTGAAAAGATAGAAGAAACAATAGAAAATGTATTTGACAAAGCAAATGATTATGAAAGAATAAAAGAAAAACTAATTGGTGAAACATTTGAATATGCACCAGAATTTACATACATTATAAATGGGTTGTTAATTAGATATGAAAACAATGGAGATTTAATAAGATTTTTAAGAGAAAATACAAATTTAATAGTTTCAACATTTATAAAAAGTGGTACTAGAAACTTAAGAATATTAAAACATGCATTAAATGACTTCAAAAAAGTATTTGACATGGTAAACAAATCATATCCAAATACAAATAACAGAATTTTACAAACAATGCTTATATTTACAATAGCTGTATCTTTTGAAATTAAAGCAGGAAAAGTTACAAAGGACAAATTTATAAATATTAATGATAACGAAGAATATAAGTCTTTGGTTGTTTCATCAAGAGTTTTCATGGATAATAGACAATTTTACATAAAAGAATTTGATAACAATTATTATTACAATTTTAAAACAGAATACAGATTTTTCAAATTCATTGAAATATATGTAAGAACAAGAATATTTGATATGAAAACATTCAAAAAAGATATGGAAGATATAATAAACACAGTAGATACGGATAAACTTCCAGGATACAAGAGACTTCTTACAGAAGAATATTGGAAAATATCTGATGACCAATTCCCTAAAGTAATTTCAGATGTTTTAGAGTCAGTTAAAAAAGGCGAAATACAACTAATAGACTTGCTAAAAATATATACTTATTTTGTATATTTTGTTAAAAAAGGATTGGTTGATTATGATATGCAAACAATAAATAGTGTATTTTTAAATGGTATGAATGTATCATCAATAACATCAGAATATTGCGAAGATGCAGAAGATCAAATAAAACAAATGTCATTTGATGAAAATATGCCAGAAATGCAGGAAGTATTAGCGAGGTTTAGAGACTTAAATAATCAACTTAAAGACAAAATGTATAGGGTTAAAGCAGATACTATATTCAAAAACATACCAATGAAAATGGAAAAATTCTATGATATGTTTGATAAAGAATGTATGGATATTCCTATATTTAAGTACAGCGACCCATATCAAATATTCCAAAGAATATCTTGCGCAAGCAATGAAGATATAGTTTCAATAAAGGAAAAACTTGTTGATAGAGCAGATAAAAATGCAAAAATTCTTTTGCCAGAACTTAATAATATGTATAAATTAAAACAAGTTGTTGATGATTATATAAATGGAAAAGCTCCTAATATTAAGGTTGTAATGCTTCAAGATTTTTCAGATGCTCTTGGAGATATTATTGAAAAATACAATACTGAAAAGCAAAAAGAAGAAGTAAAAAAATAGTTCCGAAACAAGTTACTGTTGTAGTTCAGTAGGTAACTATAAAATGTTACAGTTCAGTAAGTAAGCAATTTAAAGTTTTTGTAAGTTACAGTTTGGTAAGTAGATAAAAATTTAGCATAGTAATAAAAATTTATACAATTAGAAAGCGTAACTATTGATTTTTACGTAATTTTATGATAATATAATATTATATGTGAAGAACGAGCTTAATTATAGAGAACATATTAGGCAGAAAGAAAGAGGTTATTCAAAATGGAAGTAGCAAAAAACATATTAACAGTAATATATTTAATAGTATGTGTAATCTTAATTATAATAACATTATTGCAAAACAAGGATAGAAATTCAATGGAAGACATTGCAGAAAATCCAAATGCAAATAAATTTTATGAAAAAACAAAGGGCAGAACTAAAGAGGGTAGAGTTCAAAGAAACACAATTATAATTGGTGTAGTATTTGCAGTATTGACTATAGCTTTAGGAATTGTTTATGTATTATAAGTTTTATAGGGTGCACACAAATTAGTTGGTGCACTTTTTTTATGATTGAAAAAAGAAAGGAAACAAATGGAGCTTATACAAGGAAAATATATTGGCCATGAACGTGGCTACGGCTTTGTAAAAATATCGGATGATGAGCCAGACATTTTCATAGCCAAAAAGAATAAAAAAGATGCTATGAATGGTGACATAGTTGAAGTAAAAATAATAGATGAAAATAGTGGCAACAGTAAAGAAGGTGCCATTGTTCAAGTCGTAGAAAGAAACACAAAACAAGTAGTTGGAACTTTTGAAAAAAGTAGAAATTTTGGTTTTGTAATACCAGATGACAACGCTCTTGGAACAGATATTTTTATATCAAAATCTAATTTTGGAAAAGCCAAAAATCATCAAAAAGTTGTAGTAAAAATTACAAAATATCCTAGAAAAGGAATGAAAGCAGAAGGTAAAATTACTGAAGTTTTAGGTTATGAAGATGAAACGGGTGTGGACATGCTTTCAATCATTAAAGAGTATAATTTAGAAAGCGAATTTCCTAAAAAAGTTTTAGAAGAGGCAAAAAGAGTTAGCAAAAAGGAAATAAAGCCAGAAGGAAGAGTAGACTTAAGAGATAAAGAAATTTTTACTATTGATGGAGAAGATGCAAAAGACCTAGATGATGCAGTTTGTGTAGATAAAAATGAAGATGGTACATATACACTTGGAGTACATATTGCAGATGTAAGTTACTATGTGCAAGACGGAAGTTTGCTTAATAAAGAGGCAATAAAAAGAGGCACAAGTGTGTATATGCTAGATAGAGTTATTCCAATGCTTCCAACTGAATTGTCAAATGGATGTTGTAGCTTAAATCAAGGCAAAGATAGATATGCTATTTCAGTTATAATGACTATAGATTCAAAAGGAAAAGTTGTAGATAGCAATATTTTTAAAAGCATTATTAAAGTAACTAAAAGAATGAATTACAATGATGTATACAAAATAATTGAAAGAAGCGATGAAAAAGTTTTAGAAAAATATGAGCCATATATAGCCCATTTTGATAGAATGAAAGAACTAGCTTTGATTTTAAAAGCAAGAAGACTAAAAGATGGATATTTATCTTTAGACATACCAGAAAGCAAAATTACTTTAGATAAAAATGGCAAGCCAATAGATATAAGTCCTTATGAAACGAACTTCGCACATGAAATAATTGAGCAATTTATGCTAACAGCAAATGAAACAGTCGCAGAGAGATTTTATTGGCTAGAAGCACCTTTTATTTATAGAGTTCATGAAAAGCCAGACGAAGATAAAGTAAAAGAATTAAATAAATATTTGTTTAATTTTGGATATAGAATAAAAGGAAAATTGGACGATGTAAAACCAAAAGCATTTTCACAAATATTAGAAGATGTAAAAGGAAAAGATGAAGAAAGGGTAGTTTCTAACTTACTTTTAAGAACCTTAAAAGTTGCAAGGTACGAAGCGGAAAATAAAGGACACTTTGGTATTTCAAGTAAATATTATTGCCATTTTACATCACCAATTCGTAGATATCCTGATTTATTTATACATAGGGTTATATCAAAATACTTAGAGTATATGAGTACAGAATCGAATAAAGGCAAAAATGTTAAGCGTAATAAGGCAGTAAATGATATAATTGATGAAAACACAAAGGCAAAACTAGAAAAGCAAGCAATAAAATACGCTGAAAGTTCTTCAGAATGTGAGCAAATTGCTACAAAAGCAGAAAGAGCAAGTGAAGATATTAAAAAGGCTGAATATATGCAAGATAAAATTGGCGAACAATATGATGGTATTATTTCAAGTATAACAAGTTGGGGAATGTTTGTACAATTAGATAACACAGTAGAAGGGCTAATTAGACTTGCAGAAATAAATGATGATTATTACATTTATGATGATTTAAATAAACAACTAATTGGCAAAGAAACTAAAAAAGTATACAAACTTGGACAAAAAGTAAAAATTGAAGTTGTATTTGCAGATAAGCAAACGAGAAAAATTGATTTTAAATTAGTGTAAAATTTTCAGTTGGGGACGGTCCTAAATCGAAAAAAATTTTTAAGCAGAAACGAAATTTAAACAAAAATAATATTTTTTCGATTTAGGACCGTCCCCAACTGAAAATTTTCGATTTAGGACCGTCCCCAACTGAAAAAAATCAAGTATCAATCAACAAGTATCTAGAAACAATATCCACATTTATATCCACATTAAAGAAAGAATTTTGGTAATTATCTAGCCAGTTGTATTTATTCCATTCATCAATAGTTGCAAAATTTGAAACAGCATATTTACCAAAGGCTGTAATATCCGACTTAAATACTTTAGCTGTTTTATATAAATAATCATAAATAAATCTTTCTACATAATATTTTGCATATTCTTCAATAAGTTCAATATTTTCTTCAGTTAAATCTTTATAATCATCAGACATACTAATTATTCGTGCACTTAAATCAATACTAGGTTTTATATATGGTGTACCATTTGTCAAATATACTTTAGACTTACATTTGCTATTTGTAAGATATAAATCAATATAATTTGTGCTTTCAAAGGGACTAGGAACACTAATTACAGCATTTTCTAGTTCATTAGTTAATATTAAGTGAGCGATACATTCCACACCATTTAGCTCACCAACTAATTTGTCACCTTTAAAAACGGCTAAGCCTAAGTTTTCAATATTCTTTTGAGAATCTATAGGTGTTTCAGAGGCAACATAACTATCATCTGTACCTTCACTTGATAAACTTGAGCTAGATTGGTCACTATTACTTCCGTTACTGGAACTATTGCTAGAATTGTTATTCGAACCACTACTGCTAATACCGCCATCATTAACACTTCCAAGTGTAGCAAAACATTCAGTAAAAGAATCAGCAAAATCTGAGAAAAAGTCTAGTAAAGTTATATTATAAGTATATCCAGTAACCCTTTCAGATGTAGAAGCAATTTCGTAATATTTTGAAGATAGTTGTTCTAGCATAGGACTTGAATTGTTCAAAAAATATTTTGCATTGCATTTTGAAATTATTACATTACAAGTTGGTCTTATTTCAACATGGTTAATTAAAGTGTATAAATATTCTCCAATTCCTTGTGATGCTATTTCTTCTGAAAATACTACTGCTTTGCAATGTGATAAATTTAATTCTTTACTTAAATATGAATTAACTAAGTTAACTCCAGATTCAAAGGAGTTACATTCAACACTAGTCACAATAGAGCTAGAAGATTGGGATGAGCTTGAACCAGAAGAACCGCCTTCACTTCCAGATGGAAGGGCAATCTGAAAGCTAAGCTCTAATTTTCCAGTATCTTTAATATCGAAACCAACTGCGACTACATATGCTAAATTATCCATAGATGTTACAGAATTCATTCCGAATAATGTTATTAATATTAAAACAACTATAAGCATAAATACTAATATTTTTTTCGCTTTCAACTAATTCAAACCTCCTTTAAAAAATAATATATTTATAACTGAAATTATAAAAGCTACAATAAATCCTATAAAATATTTTAGCTACGAATTGTAACCATACCTTTTTTATTCTTCTTCAAATATCCCAAAAGTAAGATGGCAAAACTCATTCCAAATACAATAATTAAACATACATATTTATAAATAACATTTTCAGCAAATCTTATTTGTGCAATATTTTGAGGTATTAGTGTAACAATAAAAACTCCTAATCCAATTAAAAATGCAGGAATATTTGAATTTTGCGTTTTCAAATTTTTGTTAGTAATTTTCAAGGTAAAGGCAAAAATTACTGATAAATATGAGAAAAATGTTAATACCCATATTAATATAAAGAATGCATCAACTCTTTGGAAAAATGTTCCGAATTGAATACTTCTAGTTATCATATATATAGAAAGTATTCCTTCTCCACCAGTTGCGAAGGGAAATATTAAAATAAGTGAGGTAACACTTATAAATAGTATTAATCCTGACAATATTATTGAAGTTAATCCTATTTTCTTGGTATCCTTTGGCTCTTTATGATGAGACCTCAATAAAAATAAAAGAATGATTTGACCAAAAGCAAATATGTTTGTAGCGCCTAATATAAATGTATTATTTACTCCATATCCTAAAACAGGAAAGAACCTTTCCGGTACAAAACGAACTGATAAAGCAAAGAATATTATTAAAATGGCTACAACAATAAATGGCAATATAATGGCATTTGTTCTACTTACATTTTTAAAGCCAAATTGATTTGCAATAAGTGCAATTAGTATAAATACTAGGCAAATAAGTGATGTAGGCATGTCTTGTAAATAAATTGTTTTTAATGTGTTAGCAAAGTTTAGTAAGAGTATTCCGCAAGTAAAGATAAAATATAATGTGTAAATAATTGAAACTACTTTTTTTAGAATACTACCACCAACAAATTCTGCCACATCTAGAATGTCTTTACCTTGAAATGAAGAAAAGAGTTTATTAAAAACTAAAAATATGATTACAGCAAGGACGGTAATGTAAATAACATTGAGTGGTCCGCTAGATGCAGTAGAACCTAATATTTCATTAGGCAGGTTAAGTAAAATATGACTTATAATAACAATTAAGGTAAGGGATATTGATTCTACAAAACCAATTTTGTTATTATTCATAAAATATTAACTCCTTTCTTAATATTTGCTTTTTTTAAATAATTTTTAAGCATATAATTTTCGAAAATAATATTAATTTTTCTCTCTCCACTTCATACTTATATTATCTTGAACTGTAGTTCTTTTTGTATTTAAAAAGTCAGACCTTTTTTCTCTTTTCCATACTGGTTTTAGTAAATAGCTATTATTTCTAATATTTGTCTTAGGCATATATGGAGAAAGGTAAGGCACTCCAAAAGATTTTAGAGAACATAGTGTAATTAAGTGTATAAATAAGCCAACACCAATTCCTAAGAATCCACAAAGAGAACCTAGAAGTGTATAAGCAAATCTTGCAATTCTTAAGTGAAAGCCAAGTGAAAAATCCGGTATGGCAAATGATGAAATTGCTGTAATTGCAATTATAATTATTAATATTGGAGAAACAATACTTGCTGAAACTGCAGCTTCTCCTAAAACCAGAGCACCAACAATACCAACAGTTGAACCAAGAGGAGAAGGAACTCTAAGGCCAGCTTCTCTTATTAATTCAAAAGAAAGTTCCATTATAAGAATTTCTACTAAAATAGGAAAAGGAACGTTTACACGGGATGCTACAATTGAATATAATAATTCAGTAGGCAAAAGTTCTCTATGATAGATTGTTATTGCCAAATAAAGTCCAGGCAAAAGTAAAGTTATAAAAAAGGCAATTCCTCTAATAATTTTTAGTAAATTTGCAAAATGATAGTTTAAATTAACATCTTCCCCAGACGATATAAAATCAAAAAGCGTAATGGGAAGTATAAGTGCATAAGGTGAACCATTATAAATGATAATCACTCTACCTTGTAATAAATATGAGCAAGCTTTATCTGCTCTTTCAGTAGTCATTATTTCAGGTAAAGTAGTTTCAGGGTCATCTTTAATAAGCTGAATGAGTTCACTACTAGAAAGAACATAATCAACATCAAGGTTATTTAATCTATATTTTGTTTCGGAAATTAAGCTAGAATTTGCAATATCTTTAATATAGCAAACAGCACAGTTATTTTTATTTGTTTTTCCAATTGTAATATTTTCAATAATCAAATTTTCATTATTTATATTTCTTCTAATTAAAGAAGTGTTAGTCCTTAAATTTTCAACAAATGCTTCTTGTGAACCTCTAACTACAGGTTCATTTTTTGGCTCAGAAATACTTCTTTGAGCGAATTTTTTTATATCTATATCAAAAGCAAAATTGATAGTATCAACAAATAATGCACAATCGCCAGAATTTACATTTTGAACTAATTCATCAAAAGATGAGATTTTTTTTACACTATTTTGAGGAAGCAAACATTCATAAATATAATCTGTTATATTAAATCTTTTAACTTTTCTAACACTAATATTTGTAGTAATAGCTTCTGATACAATTTGAGGGTCGTTATTTTGATTTGAAAAATTTTTAAGCATAAGAGGATTTAATATAAAATCATTTATAGAAGTTGTGTCAACTAAACCATCAATATATAAAAGAAATGCCTTAAATTGCTTGCCTTTAGCGTTTAACATAAATTCTCTTATTTTTATATCAGAATTAATCAAAACATTGTATCTTGCCTTAATGTACTCTAAATTAACATCAAGACTTGGATAAATGCTTTGATTTTTTAGCAAATCTTCTGGCTGTGACTCACTTGGTGTTTCTTTAGAAATGCTAAAGTCATAGCTTTCATCATTTTGAGTTAGAGAATTAAAAAATTCTTTCAATTTCTTAATAAACTTCATAATTCCTCACTTAATAATTTTTAATATTTTTCTTAAAAACGTGTGAATTTTAATGTAAAAATAATTCGCAATTTTATATTAGAATTTCCTTTATTTGAAAATTTATGCAGTTTTTTTAAAAGTTGTCATGCTTTTGGATTTTTTTGAGAACACTTCCTAAAATAAGCTTGACCATTTTTAATTTTAAAAACTTAATAAATAACATAAAATTAATGTAAAAAGAATATAATTTTTATTATGATAAAAGTATTCAAAGTAAAAGATTTAATTAAATATTTAATAAAGATTTTGATAGTGCTAACGGCTGTAGCTTTAGTTGTAAAATTTTTAAAGATTGGAGAAAAGAATAAATCTAGTGCTGATGTTAATTCAAATGCAGAATTAAGCAATAGTACCGATGAAAAAACAGTTACACAGTCCAATGAGGAAAATAATAATGAAGAAGGCGGAGAAATAAATGGCGAGAAAAATGAAAAAAAATCGCAAGCATGGCTATTTTGCATAGATGATATGTTACCACAAATTGCAATAAATAAACAAACGGATCAAGCTACAAAAGTTAGTAGTGTGCAAATTGCTTTCTCGTCAGAACTTGAAGTTTTAGACTCTATAAAAGATAGTTCAAATGAAACATCTAATGAAACAAGCAACAATGAAAATAATGGTCAAGGTGAAGGTGGGCAAGAAATTTCATCAAATGCTGGGAATTCAGCAAATGGAGAAAATTCAGGTTTAACTACACAAAATGGTGATGTATTGCAATCTATAGGCATAAACAAAGACTGGACAGTAACAGAAGTAGATAATAGTGGAGTAAATCCTAGATATACAGATGAATATAATGGAGTGCTTATTAATAACAGTACAAAATACACTTTAACTCAAGAAATGCTTACACCAGATGTAGAAGTAAACAAAAGCAAAGTTGCAATTTATCACACACATACTTGCGAAAGCTACACACCTACAGAACAATACCAATACACGGCAAGTGGAAATTTCAGAACAACAGATTTGAATTTTTCTGTATCAAGAGTAGGCGATGTGTTAGAAAGTTGCTTAAATAGTTATGGCTGTACGGTCATACATGATAAAACATACCATGATTACCCTGCATACAACGGCTCATATTCTAGGTCACTTGTGACTGCCCAAAACATACTTAGTGCAAACCCTGATACAGACATTGTTATAGACTTACATAGAGATGCTATAGCAGATGAAACATATGCTCCAAAAGTAAAAATAGGTGATGAATATGTATCACAACTTATGTTTGTAATGGGAACCGATGGCTCAAACTCAGCACATACAAATTGGCTACAAAACTTAAAATTTGCAATAAAAGTTCAGCAAAAAGCAAATGAATTATACCCAGGGCTTTTCAAGCCAATAATATTAAGAAACTCAGAATACAACCAGCATGTTGCAAAAGCAGCCTGCATAATAGAAGTTGGCTCAACTGGTAATACCTTAGAAGAAAGTATGGGAGCAATGAAGTATTTGGCAAGAATACTTGAAGAGATGTAATTTTTTCAGTTGGGGACGGTCCTAAATCGAAAAAAATATAATTTTTATTTAAAGTTCGTTACTACATGAAATCTTTTTCGATTTAGGACCGTCCCCAACTGAAAAAATACAAACTGAAAAAATTCAAAAAACTCTTGCAACTAATTTTAAAGTATAATAAAATAATTAAAAAATCAAAGGAGGAATCTAATGGCAAATATTAAATTGGATTTTAAAGAATCAAAAGTTAAAATGGAAGAAATATTAGAACATGCAGGTGTTGTAGAAGAAATAAATCAAGAACTACTAGACAAATCTGAAGATGAAAGCGAATTTTTAGGTTGGCTTAAACTACCAACTGAATATGATAAAAAAGAGTTTGAAAGAATTAAAAAATGTGCTCAAAAAATTAGAAAAGATTCAGATATTTTATTAGTTATAGGAATTGGTGGCTCATACTTAGGAGCTAGGGCTGTTATTGAAGCATTACATAGTTCATTTTCACAAATGAAAGATGATAAACCACATATTATATTTGTTGGAAATAACCTAAGCCCAGATTACATAAATGATGTTATAGAAGTACTAGAAGGAAAAGACTTTAGTATTAATGTAATATCTAAATCAGGAACTACCACAGAACCAGCTATTGCTTTTAGAATTTTTAGAGAAATTCTAGAAGGAAAATATGGAATCAAAGAAGCTAGAAAAAGAATATATGTAACAACTGATAAGAAAAAGGGAGCATTAAAACAATTATCAGAAGCTGAAGGCTATGAAAGTTTTGTAATACCAGATGATGTAGGAGGAAGATTCTCAGTTCTTACAGCAGTAGGTCTTTTACCAATTGCAGCAAGTGGATTAGACATAGATAAAATCATGGAAGGTGCTAGATTTGCAATGGATAAATATTCAGATAGTTCACTTGAATATAATCAATGCTATCAATATGCAGTTGCAAGAAATTTATTATATGAAAGAGATAAATCAGTAGAAATGCTAGTTTCATATAATCCAAGAATGCATTATTTTATAGAGTGGTGGAAGCAACTATTTGGTGAAAGTGAAGGAAAGGATGGAAAAGGACTATTTCCAGCAGGAGCAGAATTTACAACTGACTTACATTCATTAGGACAATATATACAAGAAGGAAGAAAAATATTATTTGAAACAGTTTTAGATATTGAAAAATCAAACACGGATATTACCATAAATATGGATGAAGACAACTTAGATAATTTGAATTATTTGTATGGCAAAAAATTGAGCTATGTAAACAAAATGGCAATGCAAGGAACAATAAAAGCACATTCAGAAGGCGAAGTGCCAAACATAATTGTTCATATAGATGAACTTAATGAGGAAACAGTAGGACAACTTATATATTTCTTTGAAAAAGCATGTGCTATGTCAGCAGAGCTTTTAGAAGTAAATCCATTTAATCAACCAGGTGTAGAAAAATATAAAACAAATATGTTTAAATTATTGAAAAAACCAGGGTATGAAGATAAATAAGCCAGGTTATGAGGATAAATAAGAGTTGTAATTCTATGAAATTTGAATTATAATTATGAATATTACTATATAACGTTGTAGATATTAACGAAATAAAAAAGAGGTTTTATAGATTTAGCCTAAAAATCTAAATAAAAAAGGAGAATGTATATAAAATATACTAAAACATAGAAATGCAAGAAATTATAATACAAATAATAGAGCAGTGGGGATATTTAGGAGTAGGGGCACTTATAGCAATAGAAAATATATTTCCACCGATTCCATCAGAAGTAATATTAGCTTTTGGTGGGTTCATGACAACAAAAACTGCACTAAATGTGGTTGGAGTAATAATCGCAGCGACATTAGGTTCAACTATTGGAGCGATTGTACTATATCTAATTGGTAAAATTTTAAATAAAGAGAGATTAGAAAGAATAATATCTGGGAAAATAGGCAAAGTTCTTAGATTAAAGAAATCAGATATAGAAAAAGCAGATAAATGGTTTGATACAAAAGGGCAAAAAACTGTATTTATTTGTAGATTCATACCAATAGTAAGAAGTTTAATTTCAATTCCTGCTGGTATGAGTGAAATGAAAATGTGGAAAATATAGAAAAAGACAAAAAGTAAATTTAAAATATGAATTAGATTTACAGAAAAACCTTGACTTTTTTACATAAAACGTTGTAAAATAGTCATATCATATATAAAAACTATATATAAGACACGGTAAATAAACAAGCCTTTTTAGAGAGCTAGTGGTGGTGAGATGCTAGTAAGAAACTATTTATTTATTATCACTTATATGTTGCTTAGACGAAAGCGGTTGTTATTAGTTTAAGCCGTAAATCTGCGTTAAAGATATTAGAGAGAAAAGAATAAGAAATAATATAAATTCTTTTAAATTAGGTGGTACCGCGGAAAGACTTCGTCCTAAAAGGATGGGGTCTTTTTTGGTTCGAAAATTTTTTCAGTTGGGGACGGTCCTAAATCGAAAAAATTTTCTGTTAGTGACGGACCTTTTCGTAAAAAAATCACGTTTGGGTTTGTGTCAAATAGAACCGTCCCAATTGACAGAACCGTCCCAATCGACATTTTTTCGATTTAGGACCGTCCCCAACTGAAAAAAGCAGAAAAAAGGCAGAGCACCACCCAAAATTCAAGGAGGTAAAATTATGGAAAAAGAAAAGAAAGACTACAGTCAAACACTTAACTTACCAAAAACAGATTTTCCTATGAGAGGAAATTTACCTGAAAAAGAACCAGGTATATTAGAAAATGTTTTTGAAAACGGTTTGTATGAAAAAGTTTTAAAGAAGAATGAAGGTCATCCAAGCTTTGTACTTCACGATGGACCTCCATATGCAAATGGAGAAATACATGCAGGACATGCTCTAAATAAAATTCTAAAAGATACTATTGTTAGATACAAGTCAATGAAAGGCTATTATTCACCATATGTACCTGGTTATGATACTCATGGTATGCCAACTGAAAAGAAAGCTATTGAAAAATTAGGACTAGACAGAAGTAAAATTCCTGTTACACAATTTAGAGATACTTGCCAAGATTTTACTAGAAAATATAAAGATATTCAAACAGAAGGATTCAAACGTTTAGGAGTTCTAGGAGATTGGGAGCATCCATATATTACTTATGACCCTAAAATGGAAGCTAGACAAATTGGCGTATTCGGAGATATGTATCAAAAAGGATATATATATAAAGGATTAAAACCAGTTTATTGGTGTACTGATTGTGAAACAGCATTAGCTGAAGCAGAAATTGAATACAAAGATGATGAAGCAACTTCTATATATGTTAAATTCCCAGTTGTTGATGGAAAAGGAATATTAGATGATGAAAATACTTATATAGTAATTTGGACAACTACTCCTTGGACATTACCTGGAAATGTTGCAATCACAGTAGGACCAGATTTTGAATATAGTTTAGTAAAAACAAATGTTGGAAACTTAGTTATGGCAAGTGACTTAGTTGAAAAAGTTATGAAACTTGCTGAAATAGAAGATTACGAAGTTTTAAAAACATTTAAAGGTGAAGATTTAAAAGGAGTAGGGTGTAGACATCCATTCCTAGAAAGAAATTCAGTAGTAGTTTTAGGCGGAGAAGACGGAGTTAATGTTACATTAGAAGAAGGTACTGGAGCTGTTCACACTGCACCTGGATATGGTAAAGAAGACTATTTACAAAGCCTAAAAGATGGTCTTGAAATAAAAGTTGCAGTAAATGACAAAGGTGTTCAAACAGAAGAAGCAGGACCTTTTGCAGGAATGTACTATGCAAAATCAAATAAAGAAATAACAAAATGGCTTGAAGAAAATGGTTACTTATTAAAAGCAGTTAAATTAGTTCACTCATATCCACATTGCTGGAGATGTAAAAAGCCTATCATATTCAGAGCAACACCACAATGGTTTGCATCAATAGATGGCTTTAGAGATGAAGTTCTAAAAGCTATAAAAACAGTTAAATGGCATCCAGCATGGGGCGAAGAAAGAATGACTGAAATGATAAAAGGCAGAAATGACTGGTGCATATCTAGACAACGTACATGGGGAGTTCCACTTCCAATATTCTATTGTGAAGAATGTGGAGAGCCTTATGTTACAAAAGAATCTATAAAGAAAATTCAAGATATATTTGGAAAAGAAGGCTCAAATGCATGGTGGGCAAAAGAAGTAACAGAGCTTATGCCAAAAGGCGCAAAATGTGCTAAATGTGGATGCACACATTTCAAAAAAGAAACAGATATAATGGACGTTTGGTTTGATTCAGGTTCAACACATCAAGGAGTTTTAGTTGAAAGAGGAATAAGCTATCCAGCAGATATGTATCTTGAAGGAAATGACCAATATAGAGGATGGTTCCAATCATCACTTCTTACATCTGTTGCAACAAATGGAATAGCTCCATATAAAGAAGTATTAACTCACGGATTTGTAACTGATGGACAAGGAAGAAAAATGTCTAAGAGCCTTGGAAATGGTGTATCTCCAATAGATGTATGCAATAAATATGGCGCAGACATACTAAGACTTTGGGTACTTTCAGCTGATTATTCAATGGACGTAAATTTATCTGATGATATATTAAAAGGAATCTCAGATGTTTATAGAAAAATAAGAAATACAGCAAGATATATATTAGGAAATACAAATGACTATGACCCAGAGAATCCAGTTGCTTATGAAGATTTAATGGAAATAGACAAGTGGGCATTAACAAGACTTAACAAATTAATTCGTGATTGTACAAAAGATTATGATGAATATGATTTTGCAAATTGCTATCACGATATAAACCAATTCTGTGTTGTAGATATGAGTAGTTTCTACTTAGATATAATAAAAGACAGATTATATACATCAAAAGCTGATTCAATAGAAAGAAGAGCAGCTCAAACAACAATGTACTATATCCTAGACGCATTAGTAAAAATATTAACACCAATGACTTCATTTACAGCAGAAGAAATTTGGAAAGCTATGAAGCATACTGCAAAAGAAAATGTAGAAAGCCCAATGCTTGCAGATTATCCAACTCCAAATGATAAGTGGGATAATAAAGAATTATCTGCAAAATGGGATAAAATAATAAAACTAAAAGATGTAGCTTCAAAAGAACTAGAACTTGCAAGAGCAAATAAAACAATTGGAAATTCACTAGATGCAAAAGTTACAATTTATGCAGAAGGTGATGAATACAAGTTCTTAAAAGAAAATGAAGAATTAATAAAATTAGTTTTAATAGTTTCGGGCTTAAAGATAGAAGAAAACAAACGTAAAGAAGAAACTATGGGCATCAAGGTTGAACATGCTGATGGTGAAAAATGTGAAAGATGCTGGATGTATGATGAACATACAGAAGATGGATTATGCCCAAGATGTAGAGAAGTTTTAGGAAAATAGGACTTGGATAGTTGTTTTTGGGATGTTTTGAAAAATACCTCCCAAAAACAGCTAAAAGAGAAAATAGAAAGAAGGCTTTTTAATGGAACTTAAAGAATTTTATTATGATCTACCAGAAGAACTAATAGCACAAGTACCAATAAAAAATAGAGATGAATCAAGATTAATGGTGCTTAATAGAAAAAATCAAACAATAGAGCATAAAATTTTTAAAGATATAATTGATTATTTAGAACCAGGTGATTGCTTAGTAAGAAATAATACAAAAGTTATACCAGCAAGACTTTATGGTAAAAAAGAAACTGGAGCAAATGTAGAATTTGTACTTCTTAAAAATATTGAAGGTGATATTTGGGAGGCTATGGTAAGACCAGGTAATAAGCTTCATGTAGGAGCAAAAGTTATATTTGGTGATGGACTTTTAAAAGCAGAAATACTTGAAACTTTACCAGATGGAACAAGAAAAGTTAAATTTACCTATGACGGAATATTTAATGAAATACTTGACCAAATAGGACTTATGCCACTTCCACCATATATTCACGAGAGTTTAAAAGATAATGATAGATATCAAACTGTTTATGCAAAATATGAAGGTTCAGCAGCAGCTCCTACAGCTGGTTTGCATTTTACACCAGAATTATTAAAAAAGATAGAGGAAAAGGGTGTAAAAATAGCAAATGTAACTCTACATGTTGGAATAGGAACATTTAGACCAGTAAAAGAGAAAAATATTGAAGACCACCACATGCATACAGAGCATTATTATATAAAACAGGAAGATGCAGATAAAATAAATGAAACAAAAAAATCTGGAAAAAGAGTTATTTCAGTCGGCACAACCTCTTGTAGAACTCTAGAAACTGTAGCAGATGAAAAAACAGGTTTAGTTAAAGCATGTGAAGGAGATACTGGAATTTATATTTATCCAGGATATAAATTTAAATGTATAGATGGATTAATTACAAATTTCCATCTACCTGAATCAACTTTACTAATGCTTGTTTCAGCTTTAGCTGGAAAAGATTATATAATGAAAGCATACAAAGAGGCTGTAAAAGAAAAATATAGATTCTTTAGTTTTGGCGATGCAATGCTAATATTGTAGACATTTTCAGTTGGGGACGGTCCTAAATCGAAAAAATTTTTCAAAGTAGGGACGAACTTCAAAAAAAATAAAATTTTTTCGATTTAGGACCGTCCCCAACTGAAAAAAATTTAAAAGGAGGAAAAAATGGAACCATCAGTAACTTATGAATTACTACATGTAGATAAAACAACAGGAGCTAGAAGAGGAATTGTACATACACCTCATGGAGATATACAAACTCCAATATTTATGCCTGTTGGAACTCAAGCTACTGTAAAATCAATGACAGTAGAAGAGCTTAAAGAAAATGGAGCGCAAATAATTTTATCTAATACATATCACTTGTATTTAAGACCAGGAGAAAGAATTGTAAAAGAGGCAGGAGGATTACACAATTTTATGAGATGGGACAGACCTATTCTTACAGATTGTGGAGGTTTTCAAGTTTTTTCACTAAGCGATTTACGTACTATTTCAGAAGATGGAGTAGAGTTTAAATCTCATTTAGATGGTAGTAAGCATTTCTTTTCACCAGAGAAGGTAATGCAAATAGAGGAAGATTTAGGAGCAGATATTATAATGTCTTTTGATGAATGTTGTCCATATCCTTCAACATATGAATATACAAAAAATTCTATGGAGAGAACTACAAGATGGGCAAAAAGATGTAAAGCTGCTCATAAAACAAACCAAGCTTTATTTGGCATTATACAAGGTGGATTTTATGAGGATTTGAGAGAAAAATCAGCAAAAGATTTAATTGAATTAGATTTTCCAGGTTATGCAATAGGTGGAATTAGTGTAGGGGAGCCAAAGGATGAATTTATAAAAATGCTTAAATTTACAACTCCACTTATGCCAGAAAATAAACCAAGGTATTTAATGGGAGTGGGAACTCCAGATTATCTTTTAGAAGCTGCAATGGCGGGAATTGATATGTGTGATTGCGTACTTCCAACACGTATAGCTAGAAATGGAACTGCAATGACATCACATGGAAAAGTAGTTGTAAGAAATGCAACTTATGCAGAAGATTTTACACCACTGGATCCAGAATGTGATTGTTATACTTGCAGAAATTATACAAGAGCTTATATAAGACATTTAGTAAAATGCAATGAAATATTAGGGGTAAGATTATTATCAATTCATAATATAAAATTCTTGACTAATTTAATGGAAAGAGTTAGAATTGAAATTGAAAATGATAATTTGGCTAACTTTGTAAAGGAATTTTACAAAAAGTATGGATATACAAAAGAATAACATATTATGAAAGGATGAAAAACATGGATTTAATGGAAAATATTCCAGAAAATAATTCTAAAAAATTATCGGGAACAAAAATTGTATTTTTTGTTGTTATTGCACTTATAATAATACTTATAATATCAGCGGCGGTCATTTGGATATACAGCCAGCATATATCTATTACACAGTTTAAATTTAATTTAGATGGAAATAGACAACGCGATTATTCTGATGAATTGTTTTGGTTTCAAAATGATAAAATATATGTGTCTATTCGTGAAATAGCCTCACTTTTGGGATACAATGTATATAATGGTGGCTATGGAGAATATACTGAAGATAGAACAAAATGTTATGTAAATAATTCAAAAGAAATAGTAACCTTTGAGACAAACTCAAATGAAATTTATAAATATAATATAATGACATCTGGCAATAATGAAGGACAGGCATTTGAAATTAATGAACCAATACTAGCATCTGGTTCTAATTTGTACATTACATCTGATGACTTAGTTAGGGCATTTAACGTTATGTTTAATTATGCTTCTGAAAATAATGAAGTTTCAATATTCAGTTTAAACTATTTAGCAAATTATTATTCTAAACAGATTAATAATGCTGCCATTACTGCAACAACAAGTAATCTTTCTGCATCTATATTATATGATAATCAAAAAGCTCTTTTATATAATATGGTTGTTATAAAAGATACTTCAACAAATCTTTATGGCGTTGCAAGTTTAGCGGATCCTACAAATATTATTATAGGTACTAGATATTCAAGTATTGATTTTATGGAAGGTAGCAATGACTTTATTGTAAAAACTTCTGATAATAAAATGGGTATAATAGGCAGTGATGGAATAACAAAAGTAAGACTTGAATATGACGATATTAAAGAATTAGACAAAAATCTTGGACTTTACTTAGTAACAAGTAACAATAGACAAGGTGTTGTAAATAACAATGGAAAAATAATTGTTTACCAAGATTATGACCAAATAGGTCTTCCAAATACTATAAATGACACCAATGTTACAAACAAATACATTTTATTGGGAAACTGCATTCCAGTAAAAAGAAATGATAAATGGGGCTTAATAGATATTAATGGAAATGATTTAACTCCAATTGAATATGATGGTTTTGGCTGTGATGCAAATACATCAGAAGATTCTAGATACACAGATGTATTAATTATTCCCGATTTAAATGGTATAGTAGTAGAACTTGATGAAGTAAATGAAAAAACTAGAACAAAAAAATATGGCGTAGTAACAGCAGATGGCAACTTATTTATTAATATTGTATTAGATAGCATATATTCTTTAACTACACAGGGTGAAACAACATATTATGCAACTTTCCAAGGACAAATCATTGATTTAGTAGATTTTGTTCGTCAGCAACAAGAAAGTTGGGAACAAAACAACAATACAAATAATGTTAGTCAAAACAATGCAAATGCAGAAAATAATGGCAGCACAAATTAAGATTAAATCATTTGCTTAAATTAAAAATGGAGGTCAAATGGAAACAAAACAACTCATTATTACAATTGTAACTATTATACTAATATTAGGTTTATATTATTTAACTTTGCTTCCTAAAAAAAAGCAAGAAAAAGAAATCAAAAAAATGCAAGACGACTTAAAAAAAGGAGACAAAGTTATTACTTACACAGGTCTTTCTGGGACTATTGAAGAAATATTAGAAGATAGAATAATTTTAAAAACTCGCCCAGACAATGTAAAATTGTCAATAGAAAAGTGGGCAATCGCAGGTTTAGATGATAGAACTATAGAAGACTCAAAAACCAAAAATAAATAAAATAAAAGCATAACACATATGTACTTAGCATATACTTTTTAAAAAGGAGGCTTAAGTACATATGGAAAAAACAGAAACAGTTTCAAAATCACCTGTTAAAGGTAATGGTATAAAAATATTATTGGGAAGTGCAATAGCTTTTGTTATAACACTTATTAGCTTATTAGTCGTTTCCATAATATTAACATATACAAATATTTCAGAAAGTATTATAACCGTATCAGTTATAGTTATTTCAGCATTAAGCATATTTATAGGAAGTATGTTTAGTGCAATAAACATAAGCAAAAATGGTATATTAAATGGTTCCATAGTGGGAGCTATTTATATGATAACAATTTATCTTTTATCTAGCATATTTGTTTCAGGCTTTAACTTAAATATGCAATCAATCATAATGATTGTACTATCAATTTTAGCTGGAATGATAGGAGGTATAATTGGTGTCAATTTTCATAAATAAAAATATAAAGGTTTATAGGTACCCTTTAAAAACCTAAATATATTTAGCAAGGAAAATAGCAAAAATGAAAGCACAGAAAAAACTAAGCATCGTACTAATTTTATTATTAATTATATTAATTAGTATAATCTCTTTTGTAGGTATTTTTTATCAAAGCAAAAATCAAATGGTAAATGCAATTCCAGCATATACCTTAGGAACAGACCTAAGTGGGTACAGAAAAATAGTATTAACTGTTGATGAAGATGACGAAGGCAATACGGAAGATGTACTTAATCAAGATAATTATGTCAAGTCTGCAAATGTAATTAAATCAAGACTAAAATCAATGAAAGTCCAAGACTATACTGTAAGATGTGATGAAGGAACGGGTCAAATAGAAATAACAATTCCTGAAAATACTCAAACAGAGTACATTTTATCAGACATTACTCAAAAGGGTAATTTCGAAATAAGAAATACTGCAAATAATGAAGTACTTATGAATAATGACGATATAAGAAGTGTAAGTGTTGATGTTGTTCCATCTTCATATAGTGCAGGTGTATCTGCCATATATATGGACATACACTTTAATAATGCAGGTTCAAAAAAGTTTAGAGATATAACTAGAGACTATCAAAATGTGGTAACAAACGATACTGCAGAAAACAGCATAGTTGCTGAAACTGAATCAACAATGTCAAACAGCACTACAAATAGTACTGCCGAAAATGAAACAGAAAATTCAACTGCAGAAGAAACAGCAAATGAAACTGATGAATCTAATAGCACAAACGAAACAAGCAATGAAACATCAGAAGAAACTGCTGAAGAAGACAATACCACAGAAATAGGCTTATATATTGATGGGACAAGTATGATGAAAACATCATTTTCACAAATAATAGATAATGGTGTAATGTCACTATCATTAGGAAGCAGTTCTTCAAATGAACAAACACAAATTCTTAAATATCAAGCAGATAGCTTAGCATCAATACTTGAAAATGATGCAATGCCTATACAATATTCTGTAACAGGAAATATATATATTTCGTCACCAATAGACCAAAATGTTATAAATGTTTTGATAGGAATAGGCATTTGTATAGCAATAGTAATGCTTATTGTAGCAATTATAAAATATAAATCAAAAGGTGTAGTTGTATCTGTATGTATGGTAGGCTTTATTGCTTTATACTTATTAGTGCTTAGATATGCAAATGTTGTAATAACACTAGAAGGCATATTCTCAGTTGCATTAGTATTTGTAATAAACTATATACTTAACATAATGATACTAAATAGAATACAAAAAAATGTAGAAAAAACATTTACAAAAGCCTTAACTAAGTTTAGCTTAAGTATGGTTCCAATGTTAATTTTAGCAGTAGTATGTTGCTTCTCAAGTTGGATGTCACTATTTAGCTTTGGCATGATATTATTCTGGGGCTTAGTAACAAGTGTTATATACAATTTTGTAATAACAAGAAGCTTTTTAAAATGTTTAGGTAATAGCAGATCAAAAGAAGATAAAAAAGAAAAAAATAAATAATTGTGTTTCATTCAGAAAGGAATAATAAAATGAGCAAAAAAGGTAAAATAATAAGTATTATTCTAGTTATTATATTTATAATTGCAATAGTGCTTACAGGAGTAAGAGGATTAAATGTTGACTTAAATTATGCAAGAGGTGCATCAATATTATTTGATTTAAACCAGCAATTTAACACAAGTGATGTAGAAAGTATTGCAAGAGAAGTTTGGCCAGATGGACAAATAATTGTTCAAAAAGTAGAAGTATATGATGAAACTGTACTTATAAAAGTATCTGGAGTAAATGATGAAGAGCTTTCAAATTTAGCTAGTAAAATAAACGAAAAATATGGCTTGGAATTAACTTCAGAAGATTTAACAGTACAATATAACTCAAATGTACAAATAAGGGATATAGTAGGACCATATATAGTGCCAATATTAATTTCAACAGCATTAATAGTTTTATACTATTCTATAAGATTTAGAGGCGTTAAAGAAATTTTAGATTTACTAATAAAACTAATATTTGCTGCAGGTATACTATATAGTATTTATGCAATTACAAGATTACCAATAGATGTTCTAACAATGCCAATAGGAATGCTTGTATATGCAGGAGTTACAATTTATGTAACATTAAAACATGAAAATGGCAAATTAGCCTAAGAGAGGATAATGTAAATGAAAATATTATCTATTGATACTTCATCAAGCATATGCTCAGTAGCTATATTTGAAGATAATAAAATAATAAAAGAAATGCATGAGCTCAGTGAAAAAGAACATTCGGAAACATTAATGCCTATGATAGACAAGCTATTTAAATCTGCGAATTTAAGCTTAGATAACATAGGCTTAATTGCCTGTTCTGCAGGCCCAGGTTCTTTTACTGGAATTAGAATTGGCATAGCTACTGCAAAAGCATTTGCAGATGCAAAAAATATCCCTGTAGTTGGAGTTAATTCATTAGAGGCTTTAGCTTACTTAGGTGTAGCCAAAAAAGGTGAAGGAGAATTTATTTCAATTTTAGATGCCAGAAACGACAACGTGTATTTTGCAATATATAAAATGAAAAAGGGCTTGTTTTCTATATACAAAAACCCCGAAGTTATGCAATTATCTGACGCAATTACATATATAGATAATCTAAAACTTCCTATATATTTTTTAGGAGATATTGTAGGTGTTAGCAATGATGCAAATATCCCAAACAACGTAAAGAAAGATTTATCAAATGAAGATAAAGCTTTGAAAAAAGGCATAGATATTGCAAGAATAGAGCAACTTTACTTAGCCAGAGCTTCAGTTGAAAAAGCAAATAGCGAAGATGTTAACAAACATGAATATTTAAACAATATTGGACCACTTGCAATTGGTGTAGGTATGGCAGCCTTAAATAGATACAAAATGGGCATATATGGAGATTCAGACTCACTTACGCCTATGTATTTAAGAAAGCCACAAGCTCAAAGACAAAAAGAAGGTAAGTCAGACGATATATCCATTTTAGAAATGAGTTATACAGACTTAGAAAATATAAAATTAAACTATTTAATGTTTCCAAACATTTGGACATATGATGTTTTGCAAGATGACTATAATGACTCAAAATATATTGTAATAAAACAAAATGAAGACATATATGGCTTTGCAGGATTTAGAACAGTTTTTGAAGAAATGGAAATAATGAACATAGTAACAAAAAAGGACAAGCGAAATCAAGGATTTGCTTCAAATATGCTTAGCTCCATTTTAAGATATGCCTATATGCATGAAATGGAAAAAATCAATCTCGAAGTAAATGAAAACAATTTGCCAGCAATTAAGCTATACAAAACATATGGATTTCAAGTGGTGGGAAAAAGAAATGGATATTATAAAGACGGCGGAAATGCTATTTTAATGACGTACTATGTTTAACAATTTTTCAGTTGGGGACGGTCCTTTTTTGAAAAAAAGGTGATTGCATATACATAATAAATAAAAATAAAATATTTTTTCAAAAAAGGACCGTCCCCAATCGAAAAAAATAGGTACAAAAGTACAATTGCACATCGCAAAAAAATATATTTTCGATTTAGGACCGTCCCCAACTGAAAAAAACATAAATTATATAAATTTGCACATAATAAAACAAAAGATTTTAGAAAGGAAAGAAAATTGATATGAAAAATACAAATGAAGTATCATGGAAAAAATTAAAATACAAATGTAATCCAGACATTTTTAAATTTGTTACAACAGAGGAGCTTGAAAGAAATTATGATGGTATTGGTCAAGAAAGAGGAATATCATCATTAAAATTTGGTTTAAATGTAGATGTAAATGGTTACAATCTTTACCTAGAAGGACCTTCAGGTGTAGGAAAAACAATGTATACCAAAAACTATTTAAACAAAATAAGCAAAAACAAAAAAGTTCCACAGGACTGGTGCTATGTATACAATTTTGAAAATCCAAATGAGCCAGTAGCTATACCTTTTCAAGCAGGTGGGGGGCAAGAATTTAAAGACAGCATGGATAAGTTTATAAAAGATATAAAAGTAGAGCTTAAAAGCACTTTTAATAACAATGATTTTGAAAAACAGAAAAATGTTATAGTTCAAAAATATCAAGATAAAAGAAATAAGTTATTAGAAGACTTAAACACACAATCTGCAAAATATGGCTTCCAAGTAAAAGCATCAGACACAGGTATATACATGATGCCAATGCTTGATGGTAAAGTTATAAAAGAAGAAGACTTTGACAAATTAGATGATAAATTAAAGCAAGATTATGAAAGCAAATCTACCATTGTCCAAGAACAAATAATACAAGTAATAGGTAAAATAAAAGAAATAGAGCAAGAATCAGAAAAAAAGGTAAATGAATGGCAATCAAGTATTGCAACACTTTCAATAGAAGGTCATATTGCCTTTGTAAAATCAAAATTTAAGAGAAATAAAAAAATAAATAAATTCTTAGATGGTGTAAAAAAAGACATACTAAGAAATATTTCAAAATTCATTAGTGAAGATAAAAAGCCTCAAGAGCAAATGGGACCAAGAGTTATAGAAACTAAGCCTTGGGATAATTATAGAGTAAATTTATTTATTGACAATAGCCATACAGAAGGTGCACCTGTTATAATGGATAGCAACTATTCATTTAGCAATATTTTTGGTAGACTAGAGTATGAAAACTATTATGGTGTATTAAAAACAGATTACACAATGATAAGACCAGGACTTTTACATCAGGCAAATGGTGGTTACATCATATTCCAAGCAAACGATTTGCTTACAAATCCAGCTGTTTATGATAACCTAAAAAAAGTATTAAGAAACAAAGAGCTTGGCATAGATAATTCAATGGATCAAAAATCATCAATGGTAATGGTATCCTTAAAACCAGAGCCAATTCCACTTGATTTAAAAGTTATAATAATAGGAAATGAAAATGTATATCAAACACTACTTTCAGTAGATAATGACTTTAGAAAATTATTCAAAATAAAAGTAGAATTTGAAGATGATGCTCCATTAAACGAAAAAAATCTACAAGACTTAGCAAGATTTGTTCATGGATATTGTGAAGATGATGGACTTCCACATTTAGATAAATTTGCAGTAGCAAGACTTGCAGAATATTCAACAAGAGTATCAACAAACCAAAATAGAATATCTACAAGGTTTGGAGATTTAGCTCAAGTAATTGCAGAAGCAGCAACATGGGCAAGATTAGATAAAGCAAAAGTTGTTACAGCAGATTATATAGATAAAGCATTAGAAGAAAGAAAAAATAGACAAAAGAAATACGACGAAAAGTACACAGAAATGATAAAAGAAGGCACACTTTTAATAGATACAGAAGGCGAAAAAGTTGGACAAATAAATGGTCTAACAGTAATGACAATTGGAGATTATTCATTTGGAAAACCAGTAAGAATAACAGTAAATACTTACACTGGCAAAAAAGGAATAATAGACATTGAAAGAGAAGTTGAACTATCTGGCTCATCACATTCAAAGGGTATACTTATATTAAATGGGTACTTAGGCGAAAAATTTGCCAAAGATATGCCACTTTCACTTACAGCAAGTATATGTTTTGAACAATTATACAATGGCGTAGATGGAGATAGTGCATCAAGCACAGAGCTTTATGCATTACTTTCAAACTTAGCAGGAGTTCCAATAAACCAAGGAATTGCCACAACTGGCTCAGTAAACCAAAAAGGCGAGATTCAAGCTATAGGTGGAGTTAATGAAAAAATAGAAGGATATTATGAAATTTGCAAACTAAAAGGATTAACAGGAAATCAAGGAGTAATCATCCCAAAACAAAATATTCAAAACTTAAACCTAGATGATGAAGTAGTTAGCGCAGTAAAAAATGGCAAATTCCACATTTATGCAGTATCCACAATAGATGAAGGAATAGAAATATTAACAGGAGTTCCAGCAGGCAAAAAAGATATACCAGGAACAGTAAATGCGATGGTGTATAATACACTTAAAAAATATGCTAAGGCTAGCAAGGAGGAATAAATGAAAATAGGAATAGTCGGCCTACCAAACGTAGGAAAAAGTACATTATTTAACAGTATAACAAATGCAGGAGCAGAATGCGCAAACTATCCATTCTGCACAATAGAACCAAATGTTGGAGTTGTACCAGTACCAGATGAAAGACTAGATGTACTTGGCAAAATGTACGATACAGAAAAAATAACACACGCAATAATTGAATTTGTTGACATAGCAGGTTTAGTAAAAGGAGCAAGCAAAGGTGAAGGATTAGGAAACAAATTCTTATCGCATATAAGAGAAACAGATTCAATAGTAGAAGTAGTAAGATGTTTTGATGACTCAAACATAGTGCATGTTGACGGAAGCGTGGACCCAATAAGAGATATAGAAACCATAAATTTAGAGCTAGTGTTAGCAGACTTAGAAACAGTAAATAAAAGAATAGAAAGAGCTGCTAAATTAGCAAAAGGTGACAAAAAATATTTTGCAGAAGAAGATTTATTCAAAAAAATAAGAGATCACCTAGAAGCAGGAAAACCAGCAAGAACACTTGACTTAAATGATGATGAAAAAGAAATGGTCAAAGATGCATTTTTACTTACAATGAAGCCAATACTATATGTAGCAAATGTATCAGAAAAAGACATAGGAACAGAAAATGACTATGTAAAAAAAGTAAAAGAATATGCAAAAGCAGAAGGCTCAGATGTGGTTCCTCTATGTGTAAAAATAGAAGAAGAGCTATCTAGCTTAGAGGGCGAAGAAAAACAAGAAATGCTAGAGGCAATGGGACTTGATGAATCTGGCTTAGACAAAGTAATAAAAGCAAGTTATGATTTACTAGGGCTTATGTCATTCTTAACAGCAGGCAAAAAGGAAGTAAGAGCTTGGACAATAAAAAAAGGAACAAAAGCTCCACAAGCTGCTGGAAAAATACATACAGATTTTGAAAGAGGCTTCATAAAAGCAGAAATAGTGTCTTATGATGACTTAGTACGCTTAGGCTCTTATCAAAAGGCAAAAGAAGCGGGACTAATCAGACTAGAAGGCAAAGACTATGTAATGCAAGATGGCGATATAGTTGAATTTAAGTTCAATGTGTAAGCTATATTTGCTTTTATAAACAATTATGAAATTTGAAAATTTATACAAATTCGGAGTTGTATTCCTAATTTGTATAAAAATGCAAAAAATTCGACAAAATTTTCAAAAAATGTTGACGAGATAATAAAAAAAGTTTTATAATAATATTAGTATTGAAAATGTAATAATTTTCTTGCTATATTTGCAATAAAAAAGCAAATAATAATAATAGTCTAAAGAAGAAAGGAAGAATACTATGAAAAATTCAATGAAGTATGTTGCAATTTCAATAGTTATGATTTTTGTAGTTTTATTTTTTACAATGGCAAGATCTTATGCATCAGGTTCACACATTTCTATTAACCCAAGTGCTAATGGAAATGGAACAAATGGTACCAATGGAGTTAATGCAAATCTTTTAAACACAAATGCTGCTCCAGTAAATAACGCTGAACAAAAAGAAAACATTACTAGAGTAAACCAAATCAATGATGCAGAAAAAGATATACCACAAACAGGTGAAACAGACATATACATTGTTGGCGGTATAGCAGTTATTACAATAGCTGTAGGCGCATTTGCATTCATTAAATCTAGAGAATAATGCAAATAAGTTAAAAAAGTAAAAAATATAAATATAAATAAAAAGTTGCAACTTAAAAGTCTTGGATAAAACCAAGGCTTTTTTTTCGATTGGGGACGGTCCTTTTTCGAAAATTTTTTCGTGTCAAACGGGACGGTTCTAAATGACACAAAACAATGTCATTTAGAACCGTCTCGTTTGACAAACTTTTTTCGTTTTAGGACCGTCCCCAACTGAAAAAAACAATCGACATATTTAGACAAAAATCGATTTTTGTATTTACAAATTGATTTAATAATGATAAAATGAAGACCGGAAGATAGATTTTAATCTACATAATAAAACTAAAATTGTAATAACAAATTTTAAGGAGGTATACTTAAAATGAGTAACACAGGAAGAAGAATGAGAGATAACAGAGCGGGAGATAATCAAAAAAATTATAATAAAAGTAGCAAAGTAAAAGAAAACAAACCAAAATCTAAAAAAAGAAAAGTATTAAAAGTAATATTAATAATAGTAATAGTGCTAGTTGTTATAATAGCAGCTATTGCAGCAGCAGGATTCACTTATATTTATAGTATGCTTGGCAAAATTGACCAAGAAGAAATTGACTTAAATGCCATAAGCATAGATGATACAGTTGCAAATGAGCTTAGCGATTATAGAAATATAGTACTATTTGGCATTGACTCAAGAAAAGATGATTATGGTAGAGGAAATAGAAGTGACTGCATAATAATAGCATCAATAAACAAAAAAACAAATTCAGTAAAACTTGTTTCTGTATATAGAGATACATATTTATTATTAACAGGTAGAAATTTAGATAAGGTCACTCATGCATATTCATATGGAGGACCAGAACTTGCAGTAAGTACATTAAATGCAAACCTAGACCTAAACATAGAAGAATATGTTACAGTAAACTTTGACGCGGTAGTAGATGCAGTAGATGCACTTGGCGGAATAAGAATGGAAGTAACAAGTGATGAAGTAAAATACATAAATGGATATATTGATGAAAACAACAAAGTAACAGGACATAACTCAAGCCATATAACAACAGCAGGTACATATAATTTAGATGGTGTACAAGCATTAGCATATTCAAGAATACGTTACACATCTGGTGGAGACTATAAAAGAACAGAAAGAATGAGAGATGTTCTAGAGGCAATGCTTAAAAAAGCAAAAACGCTAAGCGTAAGTCAATTAGTTAATTTTGTAAACATAATGCTTCCAAAAATATCTACAAATATTAGTAGCACAGATATTATTGGATTAGCACCAACACTTATGAATATAAATATATCAGAGAGCAATGGATGGCCAGAAAAAACACAAGGTTCAATGATTGGTGGAGTATATTATGGTGTACCAGTAAATTTGGAAGACAATGTAGAAAAATTACACGCAGAATTGTTTGACCAAACAGATTATAGTTGCACAGAAAAAGTTAAAGACATAAGTAATCAAATAATAACTAAGACAGGAATACAATAAAGTTTAAGATGAGTAAAAAATTAAACTAATATAAGTATAAGCAAAAATGATTTATTAAATAGAAGTTGGTATTACAAAATAAAAAATGCGAAAGATCGATTAACTATTAACAAAGGGGGATAATAGTAATGGCAGACAATGAAGCAATATTGCTTAAAGAAGAAGACGACGAAGAGCTAAAACCCATTTTGGGCGAAATAAAAAAACAAAATATTGCTTATAGATTTGTTAAAAGATTAGTGGACATAATAGGTGGACTAGTAGGAATAGTAATACTTATACCTATGTCATTAATAATTTGGATGGTTGAAGTATTAAAAAAGGAAAATGATGGACCATTGTTTTATAAGCAGGTAAGAGTAGGAAAAAACGGAAAAAGCTTTAAAGTATACAAATATAGATCAATGTGTGTAAATGCTGATGAAAAGTTAAAAGAATACTTGAAAGAAAATGACAAGGCAAGAAAAGAATTTAAAAAGTATCATAAATTAAAATGTGACCCAAGAATTACAAAAGTGGGAAAAGTGTTAAGAGCTACAAGCTTAGATGAATTTCCACAGCTTATAAATGTACTTAAAGGTGATATGAGCTTGGTTGGGCCAAGACCTGTTACAGATGAGGAAGTTGAAGCTTATGGTAATCTTAAACAAAAGTTCTTAAGTGTTAAACCTGGACTAACTGGATACTGGCAAGTTAATGGCAGAAGTAATACAGAATATGATGACAGAGTAAAAATGGAATTATATTATGTAGACAATGCGTCACTTATTTTAGATTTAAAAATATTATTAAAGACATTAATTGTCGTAATAAAAAAAGAAGGAGCATGCTAGATTTATTAACTTTTTCTATATAGCATATAAAATATATTTGAGATTAGGAGTAGAAATGGAACAAGACATAAAAATTATTGTTGCAACACATAAAAAATATCAAATGCCTGATGATGATTTGTATGTACCTTTACAAGTAGGCGCTGAAGGAAAAGAAAATTTGGGATATGAGGTAGATAATAAAGGCGATAATATTTCAAGTAAAAATCCATATTTTTGCGAACTCACAGGATTATATTGGGCTTGGAAAAATCTTAATGCAGAATATATAGGACTTGTTCATTATCGTAGATATTTTACATTAGCCAAAAAAGTCCCTAAAGAAAAAAATGAAAAATTTAGAAAAGTTTTAAACAAAAATGAAGTAAAAAAATATTTTAAAGAAACAGATGTTATTTTACCTAAAAAAAGAAAATATTTTATTGAAAATTTATATGATCATTATAAGCATACAATGTATGTTGAGCCTCTTGATGAAACAAGAAGAGTTATAGAAGAAAAATACCCAGAATATCTGGAAGAATTCGATAAATTGCATAAAAGAACCTCAGCGCATATGTTTAATATGTTTATAATGAAAAAAAATATTTTAGATGAATATTGCAAGTGGTTATTTGATATTCTATTCGAATTAGAAAAAAGAATTGATTCTAATAAATACGATGCTTTTCACGCTAGATTTTATGGAAGAGTGTCAGAATTGCTCTTAGATGTTTGGATAGAAACAAATAAAATAAATTATAAAGAAATAAAAGTTATGGATATGGAAAAAATTAATTGGTGGAAGAAAGGAAAAAGCTTTTTAAATGCAAAATTCTTTGGAAAAAAATATGAAAAAAGCTTTTGATAAGGAAAAAAGATGGGAATAGTAGCAACAGCATTATCATTCATTTTTTTGATAATTAGTATTATCTTAAAAAAAACAAAAAGCATAAAGCCAAGTACACTATTTTTTGCTTTATGGACATTTGTATTATTTTTATCAACTTTAAATTTATATAATATTAATAGTCCTTCAAATGAAGCATACTTTTTAATTATTCTTATGCTTATATTCTTCTTTTGTGGAAATTTAGTAGGAAATGTACTGAAAATAAAAATTCCTAATTTTATTAGTAAATACAAAAAAGATAGTAAAATATTAAATATTAAACCTAGATATTTAATTTTTTTTACATTGAGTTTTCTTAAAATATTTTTTAATTTAATTGATTGCGTAATCATCTTCAAAGAATATTCAAAGGGAACACCAATGTGGCAGTTGAGAAATTGGGCTTTAGAACCTTTTGGCTCTGAAAATCCAATTCTTTCTAGAAGAAGTTTTTTAGAAGAAACTTTAAGGACTGTAATCTTAAGCCCTTTTGCAGATTTAGTACCTCCTATTACTGCATATTCATTTTTTTATTCAAAAAATAAAAAAGAAAAATATACATTATTAATTAATTCTATAGTAATGTTAATAATTTCTAGTTTATCTGGAGGAGGAGGAAGGTTAGGTTTTATTTATTTTATAGGATGTTTTATATTAGCATTTTATATATTTTGTAAAGATAAGAATACAACTAAGAAAACAGTAAAAAAATATTTAAAAATTGTATCTGTCTTTATAATTATAGGTTTTATTTTTGTAGTAGGCTATACTGTAATTAGAAATGGAATCGGAACTTTTACGAAGGAGGTATATACCTATTTTGCACTTCCACCCACTCTTTTAAGTGAATGGCTTCCAACGTTAAAAGAAAGTGAACATACATTTGGACTTCTTACAACATTTGGTATTCATAGCTATTTCTTTAGAGCGCTACAATTTCTTGGATTAGATTGCCTAATTCCTCAAATTTATAATAATGCTTACCAGTATATACTTAATGCCGAAATTTTTAGAAATGTTGGATATGGCATAGCAAATGCTTTTGTTACACCAATTTATTATTTTTTCTTAGATGGAGGATATCCAGTTGTTTGTATAGCATCTTTTGTTTTTGGCTGGTTAGTTATGGCTGTACATAAACATATAGAAAAAAATATGAATTTGAAGTCCTTTGCTATTTATGCTTTGATTATGTATGGCGTATTTTTAAGCTTTGCAAGGATTCAAACTGTTTCACCATCGTATATAATTTCTTATCTTTTAATATGGCTTGTATTAAAAACAATTAGGGAGAAAAAAGATGAAAATAAATGATACACATAATAGCAGTTTAATAAGCATAGTAATACCTGTATATAACGTAGAAAAGTATTTAAAAAGATGTATAGATAGTGTAATTAAACAAACATATAACAATATAGAAATTATATTAGTGGATGATGGTTCAACTGATTCATCTGGAATAATATGTGATAATTTAAAAAACAAAGATACAAGAATTAAAGTAATTCATAAAAAAAATGGAGGATTGTCTGATGCTAGGAATGTTGGCATAGATAATTCAAATGGAGAGTATTTAAGTTTTATAGATTCAGATGATTACGTAGAAGAAAATTATATTTCTTTACTTTACAATACATTGAAAATGTATAAAGCGGATATGTCAATTGCATCTCATAAAGTAATCTATGAAAAAAACTGCATAGATAAATCAACAGGACTGAAATTCGAAGCTAATGCAGAGACTATATTAGAAAAAATGTTATATGACGATGGAATCGATTTGTCCGCGTGGGGAAAACTTTATAATAAAAAACTATTTCTTGACATAAGATTTCCGAAAGGAAGACTTTTTGAGGATTCAGCAACTACATTTAAATTGATTGATAAAAGTGTTAAAGTTGCAGTAAATTCAAAACCTGTTTATAATTATGTAATTAGAAAAAATTCTATTTCTAATGAAAAGTTTTCAGAAAGAAAGTTGGATTTAATTATTTCAACTCAAGAAATGACAGATTATATTAAGGATAAATATCCTAATTTAAAAAAAGCGTGTGATAGAAGATTGATGTATGCGTATCTAAGTACATTAACTCAACTATCTAAAGTTAGCATAAGAAATAAAAAAATTGAACATGAACTGATGAATTATATAAAAACTCATCGAAAGTCAATTTTATTAGACCCCAAAGTTCCTAAAAGGGATAAGATTGGTATTATCTCAACTATGGGTGGATTTAATTGCTTTAAATATGTATGGAAGATATATTCGATAATAACAAGGAGAAATTAAAATATAAAAATATGAGGTGATATAATGCAAAAAAATCAAGGATTACCACTTGTTTCATTAATAGTTCCTTTTTATAATACGGAAATGTATTTAGAAGAATGTATAAAATCAATTACTAATCAAGACTATAAAAACATTGAAATTATTCTAGTTGACGATGGATCTAATGACAATTCTAAGAACATAGCGGATGACTTTGAAAAAAAAGATAAAAGAATATCGGTTTATCACCAATCTAATTCTGGAGTTAGTACAGCTAGAAATTTTGGAATTAAGAAATCTAAAGGTGAATATATAGGTTTTATTGACGCAGATGACTATCTAGATGAAAATTATGTATCATATTTTATAGGCCTTATTAAAAAAGAAAAAGCAGATATTGCTATAACTCCTTCTATAAGAAAGTTTAATGAAACTAATAAAAATAATAAAGAAGAGATTGAAAATGATTATCTAGATATTTGGAGCGGAATGAGAGCTACAAAGGAAATACTTTATTATAATGTTGTGGTTTCTCCATTCAATAAGTTATTTAGTAGAAATTTGATAGAAAAAAACAATTTGAGCTTTAATGTCGAATTAGCTTTTGGTGAAGATTTTAATTTCGTAGTTGACTGTTTTCAAAGGGCGAATAAAGTTGTGGTTGGTCATAGTATATTGTATAATTATCGAATAGATAATAAGAATAGTGCAATGAATAAATTTAAAGAAAGATTAGTTGATGACAATATAAAAGCACAAGAATGTATTAAAAATAGTTTAATTAATCCTAATCATGAACTATTAGAAGCATGTAGATATGCAAATTGGCATACTTGCTGTGACTGTTTAAATACTATCATTGGATGTAAAGTAAAAAATAAATATATTGAAAAATATGAAATGCTAAAAAAGATATGTAGAAGAGATGCTTTTAGTGCTATCAACGCGCCGATTTCTTTGAAAAATAAAATTAAAGGAATATTTTATTTTATAAGTCCATATATGGCAGCTAAAATCATAAATAGTTTTATGATGAGAAAATTTACTGTAAGTAAACAATGAAAAAACATAAAGATAAAACGCAATAAGAAATAATATAGATAATCTCAATACAAAGGAGCAGAATATGAAATATGATTATTTAATTGTCGGTTCAGGTTTATTTGGAGCAATATTTGCTTATGAGTCAAATAAAAGAGGAAAAAAATGCTTAGTAGTAGAAAAGCGTTCACACATAGGAGGAAATATTTATACAGAAAATGTTGATGGCATAAATGTACATAAATATGGAGCGCATATATTCCATACAAGTAATAAGAAAGTATGGGAATATATAAACCAATTTGCAGAATTTAATAGATATACAAATTCACCAGTTGCTAGATATAAAGATGAATTATATAACATGCCTTTTAATATGAATACATTTAATAAATTATGGGGAGTTATAACTCCAGATGAGGCAAAAGCAAAGATTGAAGAAGAAAAGAAAGAAGCCGGAATAACAGAACCTAAAAACTTAGAAGAACAAGCTATTAGCTTAGTAGGAAAGACAATTTATAAAAAGCTTGTAAAAGGTTATACTGAAAAGCAATGGGGACAAAGAGCAACAGAGCTACCATCTTTTATAATAAAAAGATTACCAGTTAGATTTATCTATGATAACAATTATTTTAATGATGATTATCAAGGTATACCAATAGGTGGATATACACAAATAATAGAAAAAATGTTAGATGGTATCGAAGTAAGACTAAATACAGATTATTTAGAACACAAAGATGAACTAGAAAATATAGCAGATAAAATAGTTTACACAGGTCAAATAGACAAATATTATGACTATTGTTTCGGAGAGCTAGAATACAGAAGCTTAAGATTTGAAACAGAAGAATTAAATAAAGATAATTATCAAGGAAATGCAGTAGTAAATTATACAGAGTATGAAGTTCCATATACAAGAATAATTGAACATAAGCATTTTGAAAAAATAAAAAACCATGAAAAAACTATAATTACTAAAGAATATCCAGATAAATGGGACAAGACTAAAGAACCATATTATCCAATAAATAATGATAGGAATAACCAATTATATGCTAAATATAAAGAATTGGCAGATAAAGATGACAAAGTTATTTTTGGTGGAAGACTTGGTCAATATAAGTACTATGATATGGATAAAGTAATTGATGAAGCATTAAATGAAGTAAAAATAGAATTATTGTAGAAACAATATTATGTTATTATTCTATGAAATTAATTATCAGTTTTATATTAAATGGGGCTTAATAAATTATTTGTTAAAAAGTATAATAAATAGTTGTTAGGAGAGTAATATATGAAAAATATTATAATTATAGCAAAAAAAATGGAACTGGGTGGAACCGAGGTATCTTTATTAAATACCATAAATGAATTAGAAAAATACGATGTGAGAATTACATTAGCTTTATTAAAAAAAGAAGGCGTACTAATGAATAGAATTCCACAAAATGTAAAAATAATACAGATATTAAATAATGAACAAAATAGTTACTTAGAAAAATTTAATATCAAAAATAATTCAAAAGCATTTATTAAGCTAGTATTTATGAAAATATTTAAGAAAATAAACCTTACAAATTTCTATAAACATTTACTAAAAAAAATAAATACTAATGATTTAGATGAGTACGATTTGGCTATTGATTATCACGGCTATGGATATTTTGGAACTCCATATACAATTGAAAAAGTTAAGGCAAAGAAAAAAGTTATGTTTGTTCATGACGAAAAAATAACGTGGATGAAAAAGATAAAAAAATGGATGATAAAATTTGATAAAATTTATTGCGTATCAAATGCTTGTAAATTAGATGTGCAAAGCAAATTTCCAAAGCTAAGTGAAAAATTGGATGTTTATAGAAATATAATTGATAAGGATAAAATCATAGAACTTTCAAATGAAAAAATAGAGTCTTTACCTAAGGACAAGATTAAATTATTGACAATTGCTAGACTAGAATATCAAAAGGGATATGATATGCTTATAAAAGTCGCAAATAATTTAGATAAAGATAAATATATTTGGTACATAATAGGAAAAGGAAGCTTAAAAACAAAAATTCAAGAAGATATTATAAAAAATAATTTAGAAAACAATGTAGCTTTATTAGGAGAGAAGACAAATCCATATCCATATCTAAGGCAAGCGGATATTTATGTTCAAACTTCAAGGCATGAGGGGTATGGAATTGCAATAGCAGAAGCTAGGTGTTTAAATAAACCAATTGTAGCAACTAGATTAAAATGTATATCAGAGCAAATAAAAGATGGAGTTACAGGATTATTATGTGAGTTTGATGAAAAAGATTTTTTTACTAAAATTAATAATCTAATTAATAATAAAAAATTAAGAGACACATTATCAAGCAACCTAGAAAAAGAATTATTTGATGAAAAAAATGATATTTTAAAACTCTTGGAGGATTGAAATGAAAGTAGGAATTATTACAATTACTGAAGGAGAAAACTTCGGAAATAGATTGCAAAATTATGCTGTACAATATATCCTAGAAAAGGAAAATATTCAAGCAGAAACTATAAGAAACTATAAAGATGAAAATATATATTTATATATTTTAAAAAAGAGGGTTAAAAAATTAATAAAGAAAATTTTTGATTTAGAAAAAAATCCTGAAGAAAAAAGAAAAAAATTTTTTAATAAATTTAATAAAGAATTCATTAAATTTTCTAAGTATAAGATTTCTAATAAAAATATGAGTAAAAAAATTAATAATTACTATGACTATTTCATATGTGGCAGTGATCAAATATGGAATTCTAATTATAAAGAAAATGGTTTAGTAAATTTTTTACAATTTTGTGAACCTAATAAAAGAGTCGCTTTTGCACCAAGTTTTGGAACTAATGAATTAAATGAAAATTATAAGGAATTGTATAAAAAATGGATTGAGAGTATACCTAAAATTTCAATTAGAGAAGAAGCAGGAAAAAAAATAATAGAAGAATTAACTGGTAGAAAAGATGTAGAAGTATTAGTAGATCCTACAATGTTATTGAATGCTGAAGAATGGGATAAAGTATCAAGAAAACCAGAACAATTAAAAGAAAAAAAATATATATTAAATTATTTTTTGGGCAATTTATCGGAAGAAAGAAAAAATGAAATTAATAGAGTAGCAAAAGAAAATGATTGTGATGTCATAAATCTATTAGATAAAAATAGTCCTTTTTATAGTATAGGGCCTAGTGAATTTTTATATTTAGAAAAGCATGCATTTATGATATGTACTGATTCTTTTCACTCTTGCGTTTTCGCAATCTTATATAATAGACCATTTATTGTCTTTAATAGAGAAGATAATACGGTTTCAATGAATTCAAGGATAGAAACACTAATTAATAAATTTTGTTTAGATAATAGGCAATATAACGGGAAAAAAATTTCAAATGAAAATATAAAATGCGATTATACAAATGCATATAAAATATTAGAAGAAGAAAGAAAAAAAGCTAAGCTATTTTTAAAAAAATCTCTAAATTTATAATTGATAAATAATAGATTTTATATTATATTTTTATTTTTTATATAAAGTTACAAAATAGCATTGTAAAAGTATGAAGGATGAAAAAAATGAAAAGTAGTAAAGAAATAAAAATTGGAGCAATTTTATCATATGTAATAATATTTGCAAATATGATTATTGGTGTATTATATACTCCTATTTTAACAGCAAAATTAGGACAAAGTGAATATGGATTATATTCATTAGTTACATCTATAATTTCATATTTAACAATATTGGATTTTGGATTTGGAAATGCAATAATAGTTTATACAGCTAGATATAGAGTAAATAATGAAAAAGAAAAACAAGAAAAGTTACATGGAATGTTTTTCTTAATATACACAATTATAGGTATAATAGCTGGAATAATAGGAGCTTTTATTTGGCTTAATGCAGATAATTTATTTGCAAACTCAATGAGCACAGAAGAAATAAGCAAAGCAAAAATACTTTTAGGAATTTTAACTTTTAATTTAATAGTAACATTTCCATTGAGTGTCTTTTCTTCAATAATAACAGCATATGAAAAGTTTGTTTTTGCAAAAGTATTAAATTTGGCTAGGATAATATTAAACCCTATAATAATGATTGTTTTGCTAAATATAGGCTATAAATCAGTTGCTTTAGTCATTTTGACTACAGTTTTAAATGTTGTAACGTTGCTTTTGAATTTTTGGTATTGCAAAGCAAAGTTAAATATAAAATTAAAATTTGGAAAATTAGACTTTTCACTATTAAAAGAAATAATGGCATATTCTGTCTGGGTTTTCCTAAATAGTATAATGGACAAAATAAATTGGGCATTAGATCAATTTATTTTAGGAGTTTATGCAGGAACTGTTGCAGTTGCAGTATATTCAGTTGCAGGAAATTTAAATCAAATGTATATGAATTTTTCAACTGCCATTTCAGGGGTACTACTTCCTAGAGTTACAGAAATGGAAGAGAAGAAATCTTCAGACAAAGAATTTACAGATATATTTATTAAAACTGGAAGATTGCAATATATAGTTATGGCATTGATAATGTCCGGTTTTGTATTGTATGGAAGAGAATTTATTAATATTCTTTGGGTTGGACCTGAGTATGATCAATCATATTTTATTGCTTGCATATTAATGATTCCAAGCACAGTATCATTAATACAAAGCGTTGGCTTGAATATATTACAAGCAAAAAACAAATATAAATTCAGAGTAATGGTATTAATGATTTTTGCAGTAATGAACGTTATTGTGAGTATTATTTTAGCGCAAATTTATGGTGGAATAGGAGCGGCTATAGGTACAGCAATTTCAATTGTATTGGGACAAATTATATTTATGAATATTTTCTATTATAAAAATATAAAAATCGATATACCTTTGTTTTGGAAAAATATTTTTAAAATGTCAATACCAATGGTTGTAGCTATTATTATTGCAATTATAATAAAACAGGTTTGGACAATAAATTCTTCTTTAGTATTAATACTACAAATAGTTACTTATTCAATTATTTATGCGATATTAGTATGGAATAAATCAATGAATTTAGAAGAAAAAAATATGATAAAAAAATTAATAAAAAGGTAGGAAATGAAATGTTAATAGATATTTTAGAAACTTTAAAGGCAAAAGGATACATTGATATTATATACACATTTGATATTAAATCTGAAATAAAGGAAAGTGACAAGGAATATATAAATAATAATTTTCAAATTAATAATATAAAAGATGTAAGATCTGCAACTTTTTATGCTTTAGGTAAAGAAAATTTGCATAAAAAATGCATTATAATAATTAATGGTGACGATTTACAAAGCACTTTGACTGGAATTACAGAAACTTGGTTCCAAAAGTTAAATATATTTGTAATTGCTTTATATAAAAAATATGATGATATAAAGACTGATTTCATACGTAGAGTAATGCCTAATATTATAAGAATTTATGATGAAGATTTTTCAGAATATAAATCTTTAATATTAAAAGCGACTGCTCAATGTACACCATCTTTAATAACTTTAAAATATAACATTGTAGACATTAAGTATGATTATAATAATTTTATTAAATTATTAAATAAAATATTGAAAAAAGATGATGAAGTATTTTTTTACAATCCTAATAATGTGTTAAATAATAATTTTAATATAAAAAGTATAAAGTCAAAATATAAATATTGTATTATTTCAAAATATATGGGATATATAACTGGTATTAAAAAGAAGTCTTTACTATGTATTCCTGCCAAGTTATTATTGCTAGATTTAAATATTCTTAACAATAGATACATAAATGAAAATTTTAAAGTAATTTTATTCAACGCTGAGGAAGTTAAGGAAGATGACACATTAGAAAAATGGATAGAGAATAACAATATAAAATCAAAGTGCATTAATAAAATTGATGAGGATGTATTAAATGAGTTTTGGAATTTAGAAGAGTCAGCTATATTATTAGTGAAAGGAGAGATTTAAATGTATTCATCTGTAAAAAATGTTCAAATACTTATTTCTCTATTGAAACAACATAATATTAAATATTTTGTTAATTCTCCAGGTTCAAGAAATACACCGCTGGTTCATAGTATTGAAAATGATCCGGATTTCACATGCTTTTCGATAGTTGATGAAAGGAGTGCAGCATTTTTTGCCTTAGGACTATCTGAGGCATTGGATGAACCAGTCTGTGTTACTTGCACAGCTGCTACTGCGACTTGCAATTATGCACCTGCAATGAAGGAAGCATATGAAAGAAATATACAATTAGTTGCTTTAACGGCTGACAGAGAAAGATATGAATTGTTTCAAATGAAGGAGCAATTAATAAATCAAGTAAATATGTATAATGAGTTTGTAAAATATGCAATTGATGTACCTGAGGTAAAGAATTTAGACGATGAATTATATGCAAATAGAATAATAAATGAGGCTTTATTAGAATTAAATCATAATGGCAAAGGACCTATTCAAATAAATTATAGTGTTGTAGATTGGGGAAAATTTTCAGTAGAGAACATTCCTAAACAAAGAGTAATTTCTAGAATAGAAAAAGAAGAAATAAATTCAGAAGAATTGAAAAAGAAATTAGAGAACAAAAGTAGAATTATTTTTTATATAGGAATGGATATATCTAAAAATGATGAGTTGACCAAACTATTAAATATAGTTGAGAAACAATACAACTGTGTGGTTTTATGTGATAATTATAGTAATATAGATGGAGAGCACTTTATTAATGCTAGTGTGTTAGGAGAATGTATAACAAGGAATGAAATTGATAAAATGATACCTGACTTAGTTATAACAATAGGAACAGTATTTTATTCTCCATTAAGGAACTATTTGGCAAGTAAAAAATACAATTTTGAGCACTGGCATATTGCAGTAGATGGAGTTATAAATGATGCTTTTAAGAAATTAACTACAGTATTCGAATGTTTACCAGTGGAATTTCTAAATGCTATTCAAAATGAATCGGGTAATAATAGCTATCAATATTATAAGCAATGGAAGGATAGAATAGATAAAGTTCAATATAATAATTTAGGCTTTTCGAACTTTAGTGTAATAAAAGACTTTTGCAATAAAGTACCAGAGAATTCTATTGTTCATGCAAGTGTTTTAAATGCAATAAGAATTTCAAACTATTTTGGCTTTAAGGATAGTGTAAAATGTTATGCAAATGTTGGTGCTGATGGAATAGATGGTGCATTATCTACATTCATAGGAGAAGCAAATGCTACTGATAAACTATCATTCTTACTAATTGGAGATTTAAGCTTTTTATATGATTTAAACTCCATAGATTATGTTGATAAAAATAATATGAGAATCTTAGTTATAAATAATTATGCTGGAGCAGAGTTTTATAAAAATTTTGGATTAAAGATGATACCAACATTGGACAAGCATGTAGCTGCTAGACATCATACTAAGGTTAAAAATGCAATTTTATCGAAAAATATAGAATACTTAAAAGCAGAAAATCAGGAAGAACTAAATGCTGGATTGAAGAAATTAGTGAAAAAAAGCGATAAACCTATTATATTAGAAGTATTTACAGATGCAAATACCGATGCTAGTACTTTAAAGAAATTTTGGAGTGACAATAAAATTGAAAATTTACAGGGAAAAATAAAGAAAATATTAAAAAAAGTGTTGTCTGAAAAACAAGTAGATAAGATAAAAAAATTATTAAAGAGGTAACTATGAGTATAAAAAAGTATATAAAGAATGCAATCAGATATATTTATAAAGATCATAAACCAACAATTGTAAAAATTGAAGTTGTACAAAAAACAAACAAAGACATGTTTAAAAATAAAAATATTCTCATAACTGGTGGTTCAAGGGGATTAGGCTACTATATGTCAAAAAAATTTATTTATGATGGAGCTAAAGTTATTATTACAGGACGAAATAAGGAAAATTTAGAAAGAGCTCAAAAGAAACTTGGTAAAGAAGTAGAAATTCAACAAATGGATATGAATTCAATAGATAAATTTCCTGAATTTATGGGAGAGTTATTCAATAAGTATGGACATATAGATTGCTTGATAAATAATGCAGGAATTTCACTTCATGAAGGAGATTTAGAAAATGTAGATAAAGAAAAGTTTGAAAAACAAATTGGCACAAACCTAGAAGGAGCATATTTTTTAGCAAAAGAATATATAAAAGAGATAAAAGAAAAACAGTTGACAGGTAATATTATTTTTATGTCATCTGAAAGAGGCGCTCAGTGTGATTATTTGCCATATGGCTTAACTAAAGTAGCACTTAATAGCCTAACTGAAGGCTTGTCTAGAAAATATTATAAAGATGGAATAAGAGTAAATGCTGTTGCTCCTCGGTGTCACGGCAACTGAAATGACTGGCATTTCTAGAGATGACGATTTATATGCGAATAATGCATCTGGTAGATATTTTATTCCAGAAGAAGTTGCAGAAGTAGTAGAATTTTTAGCAAGTGAAAATTCAAGATGTATATCAGGTGAGATTATTTATTGTGATGGTGGACAACATTTAAACCCTTGGTGGAAAAATTAAGTGAATATAGTCAATAAAAATTTATATATGTAGAAATGTTGTATAAAACAGATTTAATATGAGTAGTTTCTGATTATAAACTAATATAAATTGAGTAAATTAAATAAATAAAAATTGTAACGGGGAGTTTAGACTATGAAAAAAAGAAATTATGTGATTGACTTTTTTAGAATGATTTTTATGATTATAATTTGCATTCATCATTTTCAAGGGGCTATTAATGTAATTTTTATACATAGTGGGTACTTATGTGTGGAATTCTTCTTTATATTATCAGGTTTTTACTTATTTCAAAATTTTCAAAAAAATAAAAAACAAGATGCTTTACAATATACAATGAAAAAAGTAAAAAGAATGTATCCACATTATATATTCTCACTTATAATCTGCCTATTGACAGTAGTATGTAGTCAAATTATAAAAAATGATTTTGATGTTGTAAATATTACATACAAAATACTTGCAGAACTATTTATGATACAAAATATTGGCTTTTTAGATGGTGGATTAAATACGCCAATTTGGTATATTTCAGTTTTAATAATTGGAGGATATATAATTTATGGAATCCTAAAAAAAGATGAAAAAGTATTTCTAAGAATTTTAGGACCTGTTTTTATTATATTTACATTTAATCTTATAAAGTCAAATTCGAATTCAATAGAAAACTGGAGCAATATAAATGGATTATATTTGCCATTATTAAGAGGTATGGCAGATCTTATGATTGGATGTTTACTTGCAGAAATATTAAATAGATATTCTAATAAAATAGAGTGTTTAATAGTGAAGAGAAAAATTATTGCCTTTATAGTTGAAATATCAACATATGTTTTACTAGCATATATAATTTTATTTCAAACTGATTACGAAATGTATTGTTTAATATTATTCCCATTGCTTATAATGTTTGCATATTGCCAGAAAAGTATAAGTTCGAAGCTATTTAACAAAGAAATTTATAAAAATAATGGGGATTTAACATATGCTATGTATTTAAATCATTCAGTAGTAAATATGGTAATGTCTTTTGCGTATGAAATTTTTCTATCACGAATATTTAATGCTGAGATTATGACTATTATGTATGTTGTAGTTGTTATAGTATATTCGTATTTTACAAATAAAATAGTTAATTATTTAACGAATAAATTAAGAAAATTAAATAATAATTAATGGGGCAAAAGTTTGTAAAAAAAGAAACATTTATGTATTGATTATGAAATTTTTGTATGCTACAATATTAATGTCAAATTTGTACAAAAGAAACGAACTAATAAATGGAGGAAAAATGGAAGAAGAGATAAACTTAAAAGATATATTCGATATGTTTTGGGATAGAAAAATAGGAATAATTATAATAATACTTTTATGCATAGTGGCTGGTTATGTTTACACAACATTTTTTGTAAGCCCACTTTATAAGGCCACATCAACAGCAATTTTAACAAGTAATACTGAAAGTAATGAAGAGGAAAACGCTGGAGTTACACAAACAGAGGTAACATTAAATAATTCACTTTTGTCTACATATAGAGAAATAGCCACGAGTGATTCAGTAGTGAGCAAAGTAATAAGTAACCTAGGATTAAATATTTCAGATGATGCACTTAAAAGTCAAATAACTGTTACGTCTGCAACTAATTCACAAGTAATTCAAATTACAGTTGAAAATTCAAATGCAGAGTTAGCTGCAAAAATTGCAAATGAAATAAGGAAAGTTTTTACAGATAGAGTTGCTGAGCTTTATGATATGCAAAATATTAAACCTCTTGATGATGCAAAAGTGCCAACTTCTCCAAGCAACATAAATCATACTAAAGATATTGTTATGTTTGCTGCAATTGGAGTTGTACTTGCAGTAGTTTATGCAGTTATTGCAAATTTGCTTGATAATACTGTAAAGAGCAGCAGTGACATTGAAAAGGCTACAGGCTTAAATGTTATTGCTGAAATACCAGTATATGAATTTAATCAAGGGAGGAGAAAATAAATGAAAAAGGAAATTATAACTCAATCTGATCCAAAGTCTCCTATATCTGAAGTTTTTAGAGCTCTAAGAACAAATTTGCAATTTATGAATAGAGCAGCAGAGTGCCAAACATTGTTAATTACAAGTACAGTGCAAGCCGAAGGCAAAAGTTGGGTTTCTGCTAACCTAGCAACTACATTTGCTCAAACTGGTACAAAAACTTTGATTATAGATGCAGATATGCGTAAACCAAGGCAACATAAAATATTCCAAATTCCAAATGTTCCTGGTTTTTCTAATTATTTATCAGGAATTAATGATGTGGGTAGAAGACAAAATATATCTATTTTTGATTGCATAAAAGATACAAATATTGAAAATTTATATTTATTACCAAGTGGAAATATTCCACCAAACCCATCAGAACTTTTAATGTCAGACAAACTAATTAATCTTTTGGATGAGGTTTCTAGAAATTTTGATGTCGTTATTTTTGATGGAGCACCTTGTTTGTTAGTTACAGATTCAACAATTATTTCTAGATTGGTAGATAATACAGTTTTAGTTACAAGTTACAAATACACTAAAATAGATGATTTAAAAGAGGCAAAAAAACGTATAATTCAGGTTGGCGGTCATATTGCAGGAGTTGTATTAAACAGAGTACAAATTTCTAATAAAAAATATGAGAACAAATATTATTATTCAAGTAGTAATGCCCCAAGCACAATTGTAAAAAGTTCTGCAAAGGTTAAAGAACCAAAAAGAGTAAAAAATGATTTTGAACAAAATGCAAAATATGAAAGTGAGCCTAAAATAGTTAAAAAAGATATAGAAAGTAGTCCAAAAATAACTAAAACAGAGGTAGAAAAACAAGATAATAATACAAGAAGATTTAAAGATGAAAATGTTGCAAAACCTGTTGAAAAAGAAAATATTGACAATTACATAAATGATAAAGTTAAAGATACTGAGGAAAAAATAAAAAAAGAAATACAAAAAAGTAATGGAAAAAGGTTTTCACAAATGAGAGAAGTACCATCAGATAAGGCAAAGGAAATACTAGAGAGCATAAAAAATTATAAATAGTATTTGGAGCCCAATATACATTTAGTAGCAAATTTTGAGCTATTATTGAAAGGATGGATTTTATGATAGACGTTCATTCGCACATATTGCCAAATGTAGATGATGGAGCAAGAGATATTGCAGAAACCTTTAAAATTCTAAATGAAGCCTGCAATGCAGGCTTTTCTGATATATTTGCAACTTCACATTACATAGATGGCGAATATGAGTTTAGTAAAAGAGATAGAAAATTTATTATTGAAGCATTAAATCAAAAAATAGAAGAAGAGGGGTTGAATATTAAGCTTCATATTGGAGCGGAAGGTTACATATCTAGTGATTTTCCAAAATTGATAGAAGCTGATGAAGTCCCAACACTTTGCAACAGTAGGTATGTACTTTTTGAATTACCTTTAAGGGCAAAAGTAATGTATACAAGTGAGGTAATCAACCGATTATTAAATATGAAGCTCATTCCTATTATAGCTCACCCTGAAAGATATGAGCAGGTACAAGATGACTCCAATATAGCTATTGAATGGGTTGAAGATGGTGCGCTTTTGCAGTGCAATTATGCAAGCATTATAGGAAGATATGGATCTAGAGCTAAAGAAACTTTGCATAAATTGTTGGAGGCCGATGCGGTACATTTTTTAGGAACTGACAACCACAGAGCTGACAGCATTTATACTAGAATGAGTGATATTAAAAGAGAGTTTAGAAAGAAAATAGGCAAGGATAAATTTTATGAACTTAGTGAACTTAACCCAAGATGCATAATGAATAATGAAGAGTTTGATATAAAAATGCCTAAAAAAATTAAAAAAGGAAGAAGATGAAAAAATGGCTTTACGCCATTTTTTTTCAGTTGGGGACGGTCCTAAAATGAAAAAAATTTTCAGTTGGGGACGGTCCTAAATCGAAAAATATTTTCAATTAATGATGACCATAAAATACAAAATTTGACAATTTTTGCAAAGAAGAATATAATAAACTTGTTAATAAAGCTTGAAGGGGGATAATTAAATGAAAAAGTATAAGAAACAACTAATTATAGTTGGAATAATCATTTTATTGATTATTATAGGTATGATTACAAGTAATCAAAATACAACAGCAAAAAATGATGTTATTAGCACTAATATTAATAAAAATAACGAAATTACAGCTAATAATATATCAAATAGTACATTGACAAATCAATTAGAAAATACTATTGGGCAAAATCAAGAAAAAACCGAGATTATAAACACGACAAATAATGAAAGTAGTAAAGTAGAAACGAACAATAATGAAAAAGTAGAAAGTACTAAAACTGGGCAGAGTCAAACATCATCAGATACTAATGCCAGCAAATCTAGTAGTAAGTCCAATAGCTCTTCTAGTACTGAAAGCTCATCAAAAACTACAACAAGTGGCACAACTACTACAAAGTCAACCACTTCAAATAAAAAAAGTAGTACAAGTAGCAAAAGCACAGGAACTTCTAGTTCAAGCTCAACTTCAGTAAACTCCAATAAGGGAGATAGCATGACTGTATATATTACTCCTACTGGAAAGAGATATCATTATTCATCTGCCTGCGCGGGTAAAAATGCTAAAGCCACAACAAAAGCTGACGCAATTTCGAGAGGATTAACTCCATGCAAGAAATGTGCAAATTAAAGATTAAAAAGGTTAGTTGATTAGAAAAAATAGAAGGAATATTGTATAAAATGAACGAATATAAATTTCCACCAATAACATTATTGAATAGTACAAATAGTGACAATGAAAATGTAGAGAAAGTAGAATATAGCGCAAAAAAATTACAAAATACTTTATATAGTTTGGAAATAAATGCAAAAGTCCAAAATGTATTAATTGGTCCAACATTTATTACATATCAAATAAAATTGGGTATAGGAGTTAGGGTAAATAAAATAAAAAGTTTAAAAGACGATTTAGCATTAAGCTTAGAATTCAAGGTGCATATATATCTGAAAAAGAAGTTGAAAATGTTGTTGAATTTTTAAGACAAGAAGATAAAATGCAATATGATGTAAATTTGATTGAACTGATTGAGAAGAGTGGAGAAAATGAGAATGCAGTGGAAGATGATGAAGAATATGATGATGCTGATCCACTACTAAATGAAGCTATTGAAGCAGTTATAGAAACGGGACAAGCTTCTACTTCATTTATACAAAGAAGATTTAAATTAGGTTATGCAAGAGCAGGCAGAATAATAGACCAAATGGAGCAGAGAGGTATTATTTCGGGTTATCAAGGAAGTAAACCAAGAGAAGTATTAATGTCAAAAGAAAGATGGAATAAATTGAAAAAGGAACCTAGTTTATAACTTAATTAAATTTGACAACAAAAAAATTAAAAATGAATATGTATAAAAAATGAATACTATACTAAAAAATTGTATAGTATTTTTTTGTTGACTTATTTTAAAAAATAAAGTATATTATATTTGACGAAAAAACGAAAGGAAAATACTAAATGAAAAGTATAGATGAAAATTCAATTAATGTTATGAAAAAAGTAGAAATGTTGTATACTATCTCTGAAAACTTTGTAAAATATAAAAAATTAAATAGTTTGACCAAAGATGATATGGCAAAAAAGTTAAATATTGACTATAACATGTTAGAAAAAATTGAGAGTGGAAAATATAACCCAACTTTTAAAAAATTATTTGATTTGACCTATCAATTAACTGGAAATTCGAAAATGTTTATTAATATATTAGAAAGTATGATTTATAATATTAAATTGGTTGATGAAGTGAAAGAAAATTTCGAAAATAAAAATATAAATTAAATTGATACAATAATATTTTAAAATTATACACTTTATGAAATTGAAAAAATTGGAACAATACTTATCCAATTTTTTCTCAATTTTTTTCTCCAAACCTATTTAAGTTTTTCCTTTTCTATGATAGAATACACCTTGAAATAAAGCAAATAAATTTACATAAGTGCTTTGCCGTTTCATAAACATTAGAAACTAAAAAAGCACAGCAAAGGAGATGTAACTTTGGAACAAGTTAAGTACAAAAAAATATTATTAAAATTAAGTGGAGAAGCATTAGCAGGAGATAGCAAAGTAGGTATTGACAAAGATACTATGAACGGCATATGTGATGCTATAAAAAAGGTCCACGATATGGGAGTAAAAATTTCTATAGTAGTTGGTGGTGGAAACTTTTGGAGAGGCAAATATGGAGAAGGCATGGTAAAAACCACAGCAGATTATATGGGAATGCTTGCAACAGTTATGAATGGACTAGCCCTTCAAGATGCAATTGAAAAAAGAGGTATGCAGGCAAGACTTCAAACAGCAATTGAAATGAGGCAAATTGCAGAACCATTTATTCAAAGAAGAGCAGAAAGACATTTAGATAAAGATAGAATTGTTATTTTTGCTTGTGGCACAGGACACCCATTTTTCTCAACAGATACAACTGCAGCTTTAAGAGCAGCAGAAATGGATGTAGATGCTATTTTAGTCGCAAAAACTATTGATGGAGTTTATACAGCAGACCCTAAAATAGATAAATCAGCTAAAAAGCTAGATCATGTTTCTTATCAAGAAATATTAGAAAAAGATTTAAAAGTTATGGATTCAACAGCAATTTCACTTTGCAAAGATAATAATATACCACTTGTAGTGTTTGCTATGAGTGATCCAGAAAACATCATAAGAGCTGTAAAAGGCGAAAATATAGGAACTATTGTTGATAATAAATAAAAAGTAAAAACGTGAAAAAATATATATTGGATTAATTGCTTAAGCAAAATAAATTTTAGGAGGATTATATGAGTTTAGAAAATATGCAAGAAAGAATGGAAAAGGTTATAGACAATTTAGAAACAAATTATTCAGAAATAAGAGCTGGTAGAGCAAATCCAGCAATATTAAATAGAGTAACTGTAGAATACTATGGCACACCTACACCAATAAATCAAGTGGCAAGTATTTCAGTTCCAGAAGCAAGACTAATTGTTATTCAACCATGGGATAGAAGTATTTTATCTCAAGTTGAAAAAGCCATAGAAAAGGCAGATATAGGGATTCATCCAATGAATGATGGAAGTGTTATTAGACTTTCATTCCCAGAACTTACAGAAGAGAGAAGAAAAGAAATAGTTAAAGATGTTAAAAAAATGGCAGAAGAAGCTAAAGTTGCAGCTAGAAATGTTAGACGTGATGAAATGGATGAGGCTAAGGCAAAATTAAAAAATAAAGAAATTTCAGAAGATGAAGAAAAATCTTTGGAAGATAAAATTCAAAAAGAGACAGATAAATATGTTGCTAAAATTGATGAGATAGCTGATAAAAAAGAAAAAGAAATTATGTCTGTGTAATTACGAAAAATTTTTATCGTGCTAAAAAAGAGTTGCATTATATAAATGTAAATTTACAAATAAATGAAATATTAAAGGAAATTAAATTATGGAAGAAAAGATTATGCCTAAGCATATAGCCATCATAATGGATGGCAACAGAAGATGGGCAAAAGAGCATAAATTAGATGGTAGCTTGGGACACAAAAAAGGAGCAGAAGTATTAGAAACTGTTGCAAAATATTGCAATAAAATTGGGCTAGAAGCTTTAACAGTTTATGCTTTTTCTACAGAAAACTGGAAAAGAACAAAAGAAGAGGTAGGCGCAATTTTACTACTTCTTAATATGTATTTAGACAAATTCTTGAAAACAGCAGACCTAGAAAATATTAAATTAAGAGTTATTGGTGATAGAGAAAAAAATATGCCAGAAGAAATTAAAACAAAAATGATTCAAATGGAAGAGAAGACAAAAAATAATACTGGTCTTAAATTTAATATTGCTTTTAACTATGGTGGCAGAGATGAAATTGTTAAAGCTACACAAAAAATTGCAAAGCAACTTCAAGAAGGCAAACTAAAAATAGAGGATATTACTGAAGATACAATTTCAAATAATCTTTATACAGCAGGATTGCCAGATCCAGATTTACTTATTCGTACAAGTGGGGAGTTAAGAACAAGTAATTTTTTGCCATGGCAAATAACATATTCGGAGTTTATGTTTTTAGATAAATACTGGCCAGATTTTACAACAGATGATATTGATAAAGCTATAGAAGAATATTCAAAAAGGCATAGAAGAGTTGGCAAGTAATATTGCAAAAAAGATTTAGTATATTGCATTTGATTAAATAGAAAAAACATAATTTTTTATACTTAATCAAAATACAAATATAATAGAAAATATGTATCCAACGAGCGGAAGGAATTATTAAAATGGAAAAAGAAAAAAGAGCAAAAACAATTAAAAGAACTATAACAGGGGTAATAGCACTTCCAATACTTGCTGTTATACTTATATTTGCAAATACCATTATTATGGATATTTTTACAGCAATTATTGCATGTATAAGTATGTATGAATATTTTCACTGCTTTAAATCTACAGGTAAAGCAAATCCATCACAATTTTTAGGATATATTTATTGCGTTTTGATTGCTTTTACACATTTTGTAGATGATAAATTGCTTACAAGTATTTTAATTGCAATTATTCCAATTTCACTTGTTGTTTTATTTGCAGAATTGGTTTTAGCAAAAGGAAAAAAGACTATTAGAGATGTTGCAGTTACAATGTTAGGTATTTGTTATATACCTTTAATGCTTATTTATTTGACTTTAGTTAGAAATATGAATATAGGCAATAATTTAAGTGGTAAAATTTTAATTTGGTTTGTATTAATAGCTTCTTGGGGTAGTGATATATTTGCTTATTTTATAGGAAGACATTTTGGAAAACACAAATTAACTGAAGTTAGCCCAAATAAGACAGTTGAAGGAGCTGTTGCTGGAGTGGTTGGAGCTATTTTACTTGGTATAGTTTGTGCTGTTTTGTGTAATACTATATGGAATACAGGAATAAATTATTTATTAGTAGGATGTATTATGGCTGTACTTAGTATTGTTGGACAAATAGGCGATTTGGCGGCATCAAGCATAAAAAGGTATTGTGAAATTAAGGACTTTAGTGAGCTTATTCCAGGTCATGGTGGAATGCTTGATAGAATAGACAGCATTATATTTGTACTTCCATTTGCTTTTATACTTTTTAGCTTGTTATAATTCTTAAGTATGCTCAGTCTTTGACAGTTAAAAGTTTAAAGCAATTGCCGATTAAATGGTAATTAGATAGCAACTTAATTTATGGAGGGCATTTTGGGCTTTATTATTACTGCAATTAAAATAATATTTTTATTAGGTTTTTTAATAATTATACACGAGGGTGGTCATTTCATAGTAGCAAAACTTTGCAAGGTTAGAGTTAATGAATTTTCAATTGGATTTGGACCAAAAATATGGTCAAAACAAGGAAAAGAAACTAAGTATGAATTAAGGCTAATTCCTTGTGGCGGTTTTTGCAATATGGAAGGAGAAGAAGAGCATTCTGATAAAGAAGGCTCTTTTAGTAAAGCAAGCATACCCAAAAGATTTGCCATTATAGTTGCGGGTGCGGCTGTAAATATATTATTTGGACTTATAGCATATATAATTTTAATAACAATACAATATATGATTGTATATAGTGCAAATATTTTCACTTCATTATCATATGCGTGGAATAGTACAGGAACACTTATTTACGCCATGTTTGATAGTATTGTTCAACTTTTTACAGGAAATGTAAGCATAAATGATATGATGGGACCGGTTGGCATATCTCAAATGGTATCTCAAACATCAGGTTTGGCACAATTTGTATATTTACTTGCAATAGTATCTATTTCACTTGGCATAACAAATTTATTGCCATTTGTTCCATTAGATGGCGGAAAAGCATTACTTTTAATAATAGAAGCCATACGCAAAAAGCCTTTAGAGCAGGAAACTGAATTAAAAATACAGTCTATTGGCTTTTTTGTACTAATAGTATTCTCAGTATTTGTAACATACAATGACATACTGCGAATTGTGTAATTTTTCAGTTGGGGACGGTCTTGAATCGAAAATTTTTCAGTTGGGGACGGTCTTGAATCGAAAATTTTTCAGTTGGGGACGGTCTTAAATCGAAAATTTTTCAGTTGGGGACGGTCTTAAATCGAAAATTTTTCAGTTGGGGACGGTCTTAAATCGAAAATTTTTCAGTTGGGGACGGTCCTAAATCGAAAAAAATTTTCAAGTAGGAACGAATCTTAAATAGGAACAATATTTTTTCGATTTAGGACCGTCCCCAACTGAAAAAAATAGAACTGAAAAAAATAGAACTGAAAAAAATAGAACTGAAAAAAATAGAACTGAAAAAAATAGAATTATTTTGGGGGCAAAAAATGAATCAGGTAAATACAGAAGTTAAAATGATAAAAAACGTATTTGTAGACTATAGTTCAAATAGTTTTGCTTTTTCTAATGCAGAAATTGAGAATGTGAATTTACATAGAAAAACTAATAAACTTGAAATTTTTTTGAAAGCAAATGATTACATAGATATTAATGAAATTAGTAATTTTGAAAAATATGCTATTAAGAGATTTAACATTGCTGGAGTAGATTTTAAAATTGATGTAGAACCTAATCAAAATGACGAAATTGCAGAAAATATAACTGAAGATGTTAATGGGGCTCAAGACGAAGTAAAAAATTCAAATGGTGTTAAAACTTTTAAAGTAAATGAAATTCCACCTATTTACAAAGATTGGTTAAATATTCTTTCATATTTTTCAAGTAAAAATCCTATGGCAAGAGCCTTCCTAAGAAATAGTGAGCTAGAAAGTCCCACAAAAGGAAATTTACCAAATGACAAAATAGAACAAGGTACACAAGAAGTTTCGGCAACTTCAAATTTCTTTAAGCCATTAAATAATACTTTAAATATACATATTAAAGTAAGAGGAAAAGATATATTAGAAAAACAAGGTATGAATACCAAAATTTCTAATTTTATAAAAGATATTTATGGTGTTGGTTACAAAGTTAATTTTGTTGAAGATAATTGCAATGAATATGAAAAATTGTTCCAAGAGAAAAATGAAGATTTAATGAAGAAGTATGTAGAAGAAACTAAAATTCTTCAAGCAGAAAATAGTGAAAAGGCAAGTAATTCTCAAAGTACCTCTAATTCTGGTAGCAGTTCAAATACTTGGAGTGGAAGAAATGAGTCAGAACCTAGTGGAAGTAGGAAAAACTCTAATGGAGGACAAGCAGGAAAAAACGGAAATAATTATAATAATTCTTCATCTAATTTTGGCAATAACGCAAACAATGGAGGCGCAAATAATGGTTCAAATTACAATGGAGGAAAAAACGGAAATGGTGGAAGTGTGCCACAAGGAGAGCCTGCTCCAATGCCAGATGAAGAAGAAGATTCACCATTAATTTATGGTAGAAATGGAAATATAAGAGAACCTTTAATGAAAATTGGAGATATTTCTGTTGATACATCTGATGTGCAAATAGCAGGAGAAATAGTTAACGTTCCAGACCCAACAGAGCTTAAAAAATCAGGTAAGTTCCTATTTTCATTTGATGTATATGATGGCACAAGCACTATTACTTGTAAAATATTTGTTCTTCCAGAAAAGAAAAAACGTGTGTCATCAAAATTAAAAGTTGGAAATGGCGTACGACTTGGAGGTAGAGCAGCTTTTGATAATTTTGCAAAGGAAATTACAATTATTGCAAATACTGTAATTGAAGGTGAGCCATTAAAAAAGACTCAAAGAATGGATAATGCTGAAGTAAAAAGGGTTGAACTTCATATGCACACTCAAATGAGTCAAATGGATGCTGTAACACCTGTAAAAGATTTAATTAAAAAAGCTATGAAGTGGGGAATGAAATCAATTGCTATAACAGACCATGGTGTTGTTCAATCTTTCCCAGATGCTCACAAAATGCTAGGATATGATAATAAAGATATAAAAGTTATATATGGTGTTGAAGCATATTTAGTACCAGATAAAGATCCAATAGTTACAAGGAGTAAAGGACAAACTCTAGATGATACTACATATTGTGTATTTGACTTAGAGACAACTGGTATATCTTTTAGAACTGAAAAAATTACTGAAATAGGTATTATGAAGGTTAGAAATGGAGAGGTAATAGATAGCTTTGAAACATTTGTAAATCCAGAAAAGCCAATACCTATGAGAGTTCAGGAAATAACTCACATTACAGATGATATGGTTAAAGATGCACCAACAATAGAAGAGATAATGCCTAAAGTATTGGAGTTTTTCGGTGATTCAGTTTTAGTTGCTCACAATGCAGATTTTGATACAAGCTTTATTAAATACAATTGTGATAAAATGGGATTAAAATTTGATAATACTTACTTAGATACACTTCGTCTAGCGAAAGATTTATTCCCAGATTACAAGAAGTATAAACTAGGAATAATAGCTGAAAATTTAGGAATAAAAGTTGAAGTTGCCCACAGAGCTTTAGATGATGTTGACACAACAGTAAAAGTATTTAATGTGATGATGAAAATGCTTAAAGACAAGGGTATAAAAACACTTGATGAAATGGACAAGGCAGAAGAAGGAAAAGCAAATTTCAAAAAACTAAAGAGTTACCATGCAATTATTCTAGCAAAAGACTATATAGGACTAAGAAATTTATATAGATTAGTTTCAATATCACATTTACATTATTTTTACAAAAGACCATTAATATTAAAATCAATATTTAAAAAATATTCAGAAGGCTTAATATTAGGTTCAGCCTGTGACCAAGGAGAACTATATCAGGCAATATTAAATGGAAAATCTGATGAAGATATTGAGCAAATTGCAAGAGATTATGATTACCTAGAAATTCAGCCAATAGGAAATGATGAATATTTAGTTAGAAATGGTACACTTCAAAGCGATGAAGATTTAAGAAATATTGTAAGAAAAATAGTGGACTTAGGTGAAAAGCTAGACAAGCCAGTTTGTGCAACTTGTGATGTTCACTTTATGGACCCACAAGATGAAATTTATAGAAGAATTTTACAAGCAGGACAAGGCTATGATGATGCAGATATGCAAGCACCATTATACTTAAGAACTACTGAAGAAATGCTAGAAGAATTTTCTTATCTTGGCAAAGAAAAAGCATATGAAGTAGTTGTAACAAATACTAACAAAATTTCAGATATGTGTGAAAGAATAAGCCCAATTTCACCAGAAAAATGTCCTCCACACATTCCTGGTTGTGAAAGAACTATTAAAGAAATTGCATATAACAAGGCACATGAATTATATGGAGACCCACTTCCAGAAATAGTTCAATCAAGACTAGATAAAGAGCTAGACTCTATTATAAAAAATGGATTCTCCGTTATGTATATAATTGCTCAAAAACTGGTTTGGAAGTCTAATGCAGATGGATACATAGTTGGTTCAAGAGGTTCTGTTGGTTCATCATTTGTTGCTAACATGACTGGTATAACAGAAGTAAACTCACTTCCACCACATTATAGATGTCCAAAATGTAAATATTCAGACTTTACAGACTATGGAGTAAAAAATGGATTTGACTTGCCAGATAAAGTTTGTCCTAAATGTGGACATCCATTAGATAAAGATGGTATGGACATACCTTTCGAAACATTCCTAGGCTTTAATGGAGATAAAGAGCCAGATATTGACTTAAACTTCTCAGGAGAATATCAGGCAAAAGCGCATAAATATACAGAAGTTATATTTGGCAGGGGAACTACTTTTAAAGCCGGTACAGTAGGTACAGTCGCAGATAAAACAGCATTTGGATATGTTAAAAAATACTATGAAGAAAGAGGCATACCAGTAAGTAATGCAGAAGTTGCAAGAGAGGCAAAAGGTTGCACAGGTATAAAAAGAACAACTGGACAGCACCCTGGTGGAATTATAGTTGTGCCAAAAGGTAGAGAAATATACGAATTTACGCCAGTACAGCATCCGGCAGATGACCCAGAATCAGATATAATAACAACACACTTTGATTACCACTCAATAGATCAGAACTTACTAAAACTAGATATACTAGGCCATGATGACCCAACAGTTATTCGTATGCTTTATGATTTAACAGGATTTGACCCAACAAAAGTACCACTAGATGATAAAGATACAATGTCAATTTACTCATCAACAAAGGCTTTAGGAGTTACACCAGAGCAAATACATTCAGAAGTAGGTACGTATGGAATACCTGAATCAGGAACAAAATTTGTTAGAGGAATGCTTAAAGATACAAAGCCAACAACATTTGAGGAACTTTTAAGAATTTCAGGACTTTCACATGGTACTGACGTTTGGCTAGGAAACGCTCAGGAGCTAATAGATAATGGTACAGCAACATTAAGTGAAGTTATATGTACTCGTGATGATATAATGCTTTATTTAATAAAACAGGGGTTAGAGCCAAATACAGCATTTAAGATAATGGAGCTTGTACGTAAAGGAAAAGTTGCAAAAGAGCCAGAAAAGTGGGCTAATTACAAAAAAATTATGGAAGAAAACAATGTACCAAAGTGGTATATAGATTCATGTAATAAAATAAAATACTTATTCCCTAAAGCCCATGCAGCAGCATATGTTACAAATGCATTTAGAATAGCTTGGTTTAAAGTACATATTCCTAAAGCTTACTATTGTGCATATTTTTCAATAAGAGCAGATGCTTTTGACAGTGACATAATGTGCCACGGAAAAGAAAAAGTAAAAAATGAAATGAAAAGAATAGAGCTTTTAGGACAAAATGCTACTCAAAAAGATAGTGCAATGTATGAAACTTTGGAAATTGTAAACGAAATGTATGAAAGAGGAATCACATTTTTGCCAATAGATTTATATAAATCAGGAGCAACAAGATTTAAAATGGAAGATGAAGGAATAAGGCCACCACTTAATAGTATTCCAGGCTTTGGAACAGTTGCAGCACAAGGCATAGAAGAAGCTAGAAAAGATGGAGAGTTTATGTCAATAAGTGATTTAAAACTTAGAGCAAAACTTGGTAAAAGTGGTATAGAACTTTTACAAAATGCAGGTTGCTTAAATGGAATGAGTGAAAGCAATCAAATGAGTTTGTTTGCGTAAAAGGGAGCTTTGTTCAATATATATGTTCAAAAACATATATAAATGTAAGAAAGGATAAAAAATGCTAAATTTTATAATGGGTTATTTAATAGTAATAAACATTTTGCCAATGATTTTAATATATGTAGATTACACATTTGAAATCAAAATTAAAGAAGATGTGTTAGATTTTATTTATTTTCTAATTGCTTTATTTGGAGGCAGTGTAGGCATAATCATTACATCACAAATGTTTAATTATAAAAGAAATGATAAAATAATAAAAAGATGGATACCATTTATTTTGTTTATTGAAATTGTAATCGCTTTTGTAATTATATACAAAATTAATGGATGGAAATTGTTCAACTTTAGATAGTGTTATGAAGTTTACATTCTGTATGTAAGTAGATTTTGTAATAGAAATTTATTAAGCTGGTTTTAGGGCAATCTTCTCGAAATATTTAAGTTTCGGGATTTTTTAAGATTTTCACAAAAAACATTGATGGTAAGCAGATTTTTAGTATATTTTTATATTA
>CALYAG010000002.1 GCA_944393465.1 uncultured Clostridia bacterium | reverse complement strand
TATACAAGAAGAGAAGCAAAAAGAAAAGGCACTAAATTAAATTAGTGCCAGTGTGAAACGAAGTTTCACTTTTGTTCGTTTTAAATTGAAAACCACGAGTATTACAACCCGTGGCAATTTATTATTCAATTTTATATTTTAAACAATCTAATTTCCTCTTGCAATTATTTGATTATGAGGACTATATGTATCTTTTGAAAGAAGTGTACGAGAAACTTCCTTACCATTTAACTTCAATATTTTGTATGCTACAGATGTTGCACCATTTGAACCAGATTGAACAACTTTAGTTTTACCTTTTCCTAATGATGAATCTGTTGTGTAAACTGTAGAATAAGGCACAGTACCAGTTTTGTAAGAAACTAATTCAACTTCATATTCTACATCTTCTTTTAGTCCATAAACACTAATTGTTAATTTCTTGTTTGCAGTAGTTGCAACTATTTTTACTGGGTAATTTCTGCTATTTTTAAATTTAAAATCTGGTGAACCCCATGAAACAGTAGCATCTAATCCTATTGGAACATATCCAACTGTGAAAGTGTGATTTGTTCTATTAGTTATTTCCAAATTTGCTCTAAGTACGCTATTGTAAAGTGTGCTAGATACTTGACAAATACCTCCACCATAATCTGTAGTTACTTGACCATTTGAATATACAGTAGCTGTCTTGAAACCATTTGCAGAAGTACGCTTTCCAACAGTTCCATTAAATGAAAATTCTTCACCAGGCATTAGCACTGTTCCATTTATTTTTGATGCAGCTAGTGCAATGTTTGTTGAACGATTTGCATTACTTGATGCGTAACTTGTTGAATATGTTGCAAGTAAATCTGGAAAAGCTTCTCTGCCAATCTCATTTGTTGTAACACTAGGATACAATGTTTTTAAAGGTATTGTATAAGTGTCCTGAGGTGTAGCAACCATTTGCTTTGCCTCATCTACAGATATATTAAAATCTAGACCATTTGATGATGGATAAACAGCGTATGGATCTGTTGTGTAATATGCATCTTTTGCTTCCTTGTAAATCTCACTATGTATTTTGTCAATATCTATTGGAGCAGGCTCTGCTTCTTCTACAGGAACTTCTATAGAGTCTGTATTGTAATCAATTGCTGTAAGTTTATCTACTATTAAATCTTTAAATTCATCAGATTTAATAACATTTCCAGCCTTGCCAGATATTATTATTAAATTATTACCATCAATAGTGTATGAAGACTCTTTAATTCCATCCTCAAAATTAGCATTCATTTGAGATACAACGGATTCATATAAGTCATTATTATATGAAAAGTCTATATTTATATCTACCTTATTTATTAAAGTATTTAGTATATCAAAATTGTTTTTAAAGATATTTCCGTTCCTGCCATAAGAGTAAGCTTCTCCAACAGCCTTAGATATATCATAACTACATTCAAGTTGACTTGGAAGAACATTGTAAAGAGTACCATTATGATTAAATACCAAATTTGTTTCTAATCTAGAATTTAAGTTTTCAGCAATTTTGCTATTTGCTTCATCCTGTGTAAGACCGGATACATCTATTCCAAGTATAGATATACCAGATATGATTTTGTCACTATTAATGTTTAAAAGTGCAAAAATTGTGGATAACACACCTATAATAAGAAGAAAAACTATTATGCAAATAGTAATTACTATTGCTTTAGTATGCTTTTTCTTTGGTTCTTTAAATGTGGTATCACTATTATTTTCAATTATTTGCTTAGCCTCTTCAAAAACCTCTTCGGTATCGGTAGAAGAGGTATCAGAATTATAAAGTATTGCATTCATAATAAAGTTTAACCCTTTCTATTTATGCGCATATTTTAACACAAAGCACATTTTTAGTCAAAAAATGCTTTGCGCAAAATAGGTATATTATTATAATATATTAAACAATAAATAAAATTATTTGTAAATATTAAATGAATAAATAATTTATAAAATCAAATATAAAAAATTGAATTTTACCTTTATTTTTTGACATACTATTGATATAATAATAACGAATCAAAAGCTTAAAAGAAGTTTAGCTTTAAAATAACACAAGCTTTCAATGAAATATTTAATAAAATATATCCACAAAGCAATAAAAAGCTTAAACTAAAATTTTATGAGCTTTGTTCGAAATAAAAAAGCCACAAAAAATATAAAGGAGGTACATCATGAACGATTTACTAAAAAACAAAAAATCAGGTTGGGAAGAAGTAAATGAAGAAGAAAAAAATGCCATATTTACTTTTTCTGACGAATATATGAACTTTTTAAATAAAGCCAAAACAGAAAGAGAAATTATAAGAGAAACTGAGGTACTAGCAAGGGAGCATGGATTTAAAAGCTTAGATGAATACTCAGAACTTTACCCAGGAGATAAAGTGTATTTCATAAATAGAGGTAAAAACATATACTTAGCTGTAATAGGCACAGATTCTATGGAAGCTGGAATTAACATAGTTGGAGCACATGCAGATTCACCAAGACTAGATTTAAAACCAAACCCACTTTGCCAAGAGGGTAATCTAGCATATTTAAAAACTCACTATTATGGTGGTATAAAAAAATACCAATGGACAACAATTCCACTTGCAATACATGGAGTTATAGTTAAAGAAAACGGCGAAAAACTTTATGTGTCACTTGGCGAAAATGATAATGAACCAGTATTTACAATAACAGACCTTTTACCACATTTAGCAAAAGAGCAACAACAAAAGAAATTGTCAGAGGCTATTAATGCTGAAAAACTTTCTGTACTAGTTGGTAGCATTCCAGACACGTCAGAAGAAAAAGACCAAGTAAAAAGCAACATACTTAAACTTCTAAATAAAAAATATGGAATTAATGAAGAAGATTTTATTAGTTCAGAACTAGAAGTTGTGCCAGCATTTAAGTGCAGAACATTGGGCTTTGATGAAAGTTTAATTGCAGGATATGGTCAAGATGATAAAGTATGTGTTTATACATCATTAAGAGCTATATTAAATGTAGAAAAACCTAGAAGAACTGCAGTTTGCTTATTCTCAGATAAAGAAGAAATAGGTAGTATGGGCAACACAGGAATGGAATCACACGTATTTGATACATTTATAGCCGAGCTATTAAACAAAACAAGAATTAATAGACCTAACTTATTAGATAAAGTATTCTGCAATTCAAAAATGCTTTCAGCAGATGTTGATGCAGGAGCCGACCCATTATATATTTCTGTTTCAGATACAAATAATGCAGGATATTTAGGCAAAGGAATTAGTTTAAACAAGTACACAGGTTCAGGTGGAAAATATAATTCATCTGATGCAAATGCAGAATATGTAGCAGAAATAAGAAGATTATTTAACGCAAATAAAGTAAAGTTCCAAGTTGCAGAACTTGGTAAAACAGACATTGGCGGTGGCGGAACAATTGCATACATTTTAGCTAATAAAGGTGTAGATGTTATAGATTGCGGAGTTCCAGTACTTTCAATGCATGCACCATATGAGGTAACTTGTAAATACGATGTATACATGGCATACAAAGCTTATGAGTGCTTCTTTAAAATGTAAACAATATAAAAATATTTGTTCTCGAACATTTATAGTAGAGCATAGGCGACTTAGGAATGTAAATTTTATGTGAAATAGTTGAATTACTCATATTTTAATGATATATTAAAGAAAAACAAAGGATTTGCTTAAAATAGGCAAATCCTTTAAACAGATAAAAAAGTTTCAAAATATGTTAAAACACATATAGGAGCATTTTAAAAAAGCATTTTGCTAAAATGCAAATCTTAAAGGAGGAAAGACCCGTGATTGAAGTAAAACACGTCACAAAAAAGTATGGTAATTTTACAGCCGTAGATGATATTAGTTTTACCATAAAAGACAATGAAGTTGTTGGCTTTTTAGGGCCAAATGGAGCAGGCAAAAGTACAACAATGAATATGATAACTGGTTACATAGAGCCTACAAGCGGTAAAATAATTGTAAATGATTATGACATATCTAAAGATCCTAAAAAAGTAAAAAGACAAATAGGATACATGCCAGAAAGTACACCACTTTATAATGACTTGACTGTAAGAGAATTTGTAAATTATATGGCAGATTTAAAATATGTAAAAAGAAAAGAAAAGAAAGAAAGAGTTGACAAAGTCTTAAAAGATGTAGGTCTTACAGATGTTCAAAAAAAGTTAATAAGAAATTTATCTCGTGGTTACAAACAAAGAGTAAGTATGGCAGGAGCTTTAATAGGCGACCCTAAAGTACTCATATTAGATGAGCCAACTGTTGGACTTGACCCAAAGCAAATAACCGAAATAAGAGATTTAATTAGAAAACTTGGAAAAAATCATACAGTAATATTAAGTTCACATATTTTATCAGAAGTAAGTCAAATATGTGAAAAAGTTATTATTATAAATAAAGGAAAACTATTAGCAGTAGATACACCAAGTAATTTGGAAGAAAAATTTGAAGATGATAACAGAATTTATGTTACTGTAGAAGATGAAAAAAATAAAATAAATAAGGTTGCTAAAAAGATTAAAAACTTAAAATCTATAGAATTTATAAAAGATAAAAATGATGGTACAAAAGAATATGAATTAATAGCAGATAAATCTACTGACTTAAGAAAAGAAATATTTAACCTATTCCCTAAAAATGATATTAACATATTAGAACTTAAAAAGACAGAAATAACATTAGAAGATGCCTTCTTAAAGCTAATTAGCCAAAAAGAGACAGAAATAGAAGAAAAGAAAAAGAAGGAAGAAGAGAAAAAAGCAAAAAGAGAAGAAGAGCTAAATAAAATGTCTAAGAAAGACAGAAAAGAAGCCATAAAGCAAGATAAAAAAGAGCAAAGACAAAAAGAAAAAGATGAATTTAATAAACAATGGGAAGAAAATAAAAAAAGAGAAAAGGAAGAAAAAGAAAGAGTAAAAGAAGTTAAAAAGAAAATCAAAGAAGAAAAAACAGCAGAAAGAGTACAAAATAAAACTGAAAAAGCAGAAAAGAAAGTAGCAAAAGCAAAAGAAAGCTTAGAAAAAGGAGGTAAAAAATAATGGGGGCAATAATTAAAAAAGAATTTAAGTCGTACTTTTTATCTCCAATTGGGTACATATATATTGGCGTGTTTTTATTAACTTGTAGCATATTCTTTTATTTAGATGTATTTGCATATTTAAGTACGGACTTTCCATATATGTTTGGTTCGGCTGCAACAATATTAACATTTATAGTACCACTAATTACAATGAGAATGTTTTCAGAAGAAAGAAAAAATGGAACTGAGCAATTATTATTAACATCACCAAGAAGTATAACCCAAATAGTACTTGGCAAATTTATAGCCGCAGCATTAGTTGTGCTAGTTTCAGTGCTTCTTACATTAATATATTTTGGAATACTTTGCTACTTTGGTGAGCCACAACTAGGCAAATCGCTAGTTGCCATTTTAGGATTTGCACTTTTAGCAATAGCATATGTATCATTTGGTATGTTTGCTTCAAGCCTAACAGAAAATCAAGTTGTATCAGCAGTTATAACAATAGCAGTATTTATATTACTATGGTTTTTGCCAAGCTTTAGTAGTGCGTTTGTAGATTTCTCATTAATGGAGGCCTTTTATGAGTCGTTCTATTTAGGAACAATTTCAATCAAAAACTTAGTATTATTAGTATCATTTTCTGCATTATTTGTAGTATTTACAATAATGGTACTACAAAGAAGAAAAAGCGTAAAATAGGACTAAAAACAAAAATGATACAAATAAAAAATATCTTTGAAAGGATGAATAATAAGCAATGAGAAAATTTATAGAGATTATCAAGAAAAAATGGATAAGAGATGGTGTACTTACTACTGCACTTGTTTTAATATTTATTGGAATATTTATATTAGTAAACCTACTATTTATGAATCTTGACATAGCACCATTTGATTTTACTGCTCAAAAAATATACACCTTATCTGACGAATCAAAAGAGCAAATTGCAAATGTTCAGCAAAATGTAACTATGTACTTTTTTGGATATGATGAATCAAGTACTCCAGTAACACTTGCAAAACAATATCATGATGTAAATAACAAAATAACAATTCAAATAATAAATACATCAGAAAGACCAGATTTAGCAGCACAGTACAATGTTACTACAAGTAGTCAATTAGTTGCAGTTCAAGCAACAGAAAGATATAAAATAATAGATTCTAGCGAAATGTATACATATGACAGCTCAAGTGGACAGTATGTAGATGTTACAGAACAAAAACTAACAAATGCTATACTTGATGTAACAATAGCACAAAAACCACAAATATATTTCTTAACAGGACATGGTGAATATGGTATAGATTCATCATCTGCAATGGGAACACTTGCTACATACGTAGAAAATGATGTAAATGATGTAAATAAACTAGATTTGTTAACATCAGATATGCCAGAAACTTGTGATGTATTAGTAATAGCAAATCCAACAAGTGACTTTACAGACCTAGAAACAGAAAAAATACAAAATTATATAAATGCAGGTGGCAAAATAGTTTGGATGCAAGATCCATATATGTTTATAAATGGTTGGACAAAAAGCACAACTTATCCAAATATAACAAAAATTTTATCTCAATTTGGAATAAGCTTTTCAAGTGGGGTAGTTTGTGAACAAAGTGCAGACCATATGGTTGCTGGAACTCCAGATTTGATTATTCCTCAAATGACATATAATGGTATAGTTCAAGATTTATACACAGATGGAATGGTAGCACTTTTAGATGCAGGAAAAATAAATACAGTATCAGATGAAGAGCTAGAAGAATTAGGTGTTACAGCAAGCCCATTTCTACAATCAACAGATACATCATTCTATAGAGAAAATATAAACTCAGATATATCACAAAAATTAGATAGTGATGAAGAAGGACCTTTTGTTACTGCAGAAATATTAACAAAAAAGATTGATGATGACACACAGTCAACACTTGTAGCATATTCAAATGCGCTATTTGCAACAAACTACACTGTTCAAATCTCTGGAAGTGTAGGCACTCCAATTTCAATAAGACAAAACAAAGACATTATATTAAACACAATAGCCTATCTTTCTAATAGAGAAGATACAATTAGAATAAGAAAAGACACAGGAATAGTTACTTTCAATGCTATAACTGAGCAAGAAAATAGGGTTGTGCTATGGATAATATTTGCAATACCAGTAGTTATAATTCTTGCAGGAATAATAGTTACAATTGTAAGGAAAAGAAAAAAATAAGTAAAAAACTTGACTTTCCCTCATTAAATAAAAAGCCTAGGAACAAAATCCTAGGCCTAAATTTTTAGAAAATTTACTTTACAAAGCACAGTATTTATTATAAAATGTTGGAGAAAAAGGAAGGGTTTAATGAAGAAAAAAGTAATATTAGTAATTGGCATAATTGTAGCTATAGCAGTTATTACAGTAATTTCATTATATGTTGCAAATGAAGATGTTCGAGATTGGATGGATGAATATATTTTTAGAAAAAACATAGTAGATGAAAATTTACCAACAATCTCAATAGAAAACGAAAATGCAAGTATATATGCTTATGACAATCATATAGTAATACTAAAAGATAATAAATTAACAATATACAATGCGTCTGGAAAAGAAGAAACTACAATTAATGTTCAAGTAAATAATCCAATATTTGATTCGAGTGGAAAATACTTACTTTTGGCTGATAAAGGGAGCCAAAATGTTTATTTAATATATAATACAAGTTTGCAATGGCAAAAAACTATGGAAGGAAATGTATCATATATTACAGTAAACAAAAATGGAGCTGTGGGGGTAGTACTAACTGGCACAACATACAAATCAGTAATTGTAATGTATAGCATAACTGGAAATGAAGAATTTAAAACATATTTGTCATCTACAGTTGCAACAAGTTTAGCAATATCAAATAATAATGACTATCTAAGCTTTGCAGAGGCTAATACATCTGGCACAGTCATATCATCAGTTGTAAAAACTATATCTGTAGAAAAGGCAAAAAACACTCCAACAGAGGCAATAATATACACTTACAATCAAGAAAACAACAGCTTAATAATAAGTATTGAATACAATAATGATAACCTAATTTGCCAATATGATAATTCGGTGTATAGGCTAAAAGATGGTAACTCTGAAAAGATATTAGATGTAGATAATAACACATTGTTTTTAGATATAAAAATGGCAGACTACATTAGCAAAATACAGGAAAATCAGTCAGGCATATTAAGAAGTGAATACGAAGTAAAAATAATAAATGAAAAAAATTCAAGTGAAAATACATATTTATTAGAACAAATGCCAAGTGGACTTTATTGCAGTGACAACATTTTAGCAGTAGATATGGGAAATGAAATAATATTTTTAAATCATAGTGCATGGCTTTTAAAACACTTTACATCAAGGCAAAATTATAAAAACATAATACTAGGAGATAGTGTTGCAGCAATTGTTTATAGAGATAGAGTAGAAATAATTAGTTTGTAAGAAAGTAGCTTTGCCACATGCCGTGTGAAGGTTGCTTGGAATGGCTAAGATAACTTAAAAATATAGGAAAATTTAAAGGAGGAAAATAAAATGGCGGTTGATTTAATCATTATAATCATAATGGTATCATCAATATTTGTAGGGCTAAAGAAAGGACTAATATCTTGCATAATAGATATTGCAGCGGTTGTAGTTGCATTAATACTTGCAATTTTACTTTGCAGACCAATAACAAATGCAGTAATTGAAAACACAAATTTTGACGAAAGTTTAGCTCAAACAATTTCACAAAATATACCATTAAGTGATACAGATTTTAAAGTAGAGGCAAATTCAAATTTACCAGAAGGAATAGTAAATTATATTAATGGCATTACAGAAAACGTAAACACATCAAAAGAAGAAGCTTTTGATGCAATAGGCAAAGAACTAGCAGGTGGAGTAATTACAGTAATAGTATTTATTGCAATATTTATTATAGTAAGAATAATACTAGCATTAATAAAAGTAGTATCAAAAATAATAGACAAAATACCATTATTAAGCCAAGTAAACAAAATTGGTGGAGCAGTTTGTGGTGCAATAGAAGGGGCAATAATCATTTATGCAATCCTTGCAGTAATATCAATGATAGCACCAATAATATCAAACACTGGTCTATTAGAACTTATTTACAATTCAAACATTGGCTCAATAATGTATAATAATAATTTTGTATTAAATTCAATATATGGGTCAAAATAGATAAAAATGCAAAAACATCTTAATAAAATATTAAGATGTTTTTTGTGTGAAAAAAAGCCTAAAAATCTTGATATTATAATTTAAATTTGTTATACTAATTGCAGACTTAAATTTTAGGAGTGATATAAATAAATGAGTAATAATAAAAAATCTAAAGAAAAGAAGCAAAAACATAGAGGACGCAGAATTTTCGGAAAGATTGTACTTATACTTTTATTGATAATAATAATATTAGCAGGCATATTTGCTTACAAAGTATATAAAAATGGTGGAGGACTTACAGGTATTGTAACAACCTTGGTTGGCACAGATCCAGAAAAAGTAAAAAGTCTGCCAGATTTCTATTGCTTATTACTTGGTAAAAGCGAGGCAATGACAGATACCATAATGGTTGCAAAATACAGCCCAAGTACAGGCGAAGCGGCTTTACTTTCAATTCCTAGAGATAGTTTTGTGGGAAAAAATCCAGACACAGCCACGGCGTCGGACAAAATAAACTCAAAATATCAAATAAGTCCACAAAGAACAATAGATGCAGTAAATGATTTAACAGGTCTAAATTTAAAATATTATATAACAGTAGATACAAAGGCACTAAGAGATTTAGTAGATGCAATAGGTGGAGTATACTTTGATGTACCAATAAAAATGGATTATGATGACAGTTCTCAAGATTTATACATTCACTTAGAGCCAGGTTATCAACTTTTAGATGGTCAAAAAGCAGAATGGTTAGTAAGATTTAGACACAACAACAATGGTACTTCTTATTCATATGAATATGGAGACAATGACTTAGGTAGAATGAGAACACAAAGAGAATTTTTAATGGCAGTTGCAAAACAAACATTAAAATTAGAAAATATTACAAAAATAAATGATATATTAAATGTTATAGAACAAGAAGTAGAAACAAACTTAGACTTTGATACTATGATGGAATATGCACCAGCATTACTTAATATAAATGCAGACAATATTCAAACTGGCATGTTACCAGGAGTTGCACAATATTGCAATGGGGTTGCGGTTTATTTGGTTAATGAAAAAGAAGCCAAGGAGTTAGTAAATGAATTATTTCTAACATCAAGCAATTCTACAAATGAAGAAGATGGTACTAGCAATACAATATCAAATGAAACATCAGTAGGAAACACAAACAAAGTTACTTCTGGAAACACAAACAGGGTTACCTCTAATACAGCCACTCAAAAAAATTTTAAAGTTGAAATACTAAATGGAACAGGCAGTCAAACAAAACTAAATCAGGCAATAGATCAACTTGAAGCACAAGGTTACAAGGTGGCAAAAAAGGGCAATACAAACATAACATCTGTTACAACAATAATAGATAGGACAAATAACTCTGTTCAAGATGAGAATGCAATTACAGCACTTTTAGGAACAGGAAAAGCAATTATGGGAGAAGATAATTCAAAAGTAGACTTTACAATAATTTTAGGGAGAGATTATTAATTCATTTGATTGATATGATATGAATATCAAAAAATTAGGAGAATTTAATATATAGAAGAATAAGTTAAATAGAAAAATTAAATAGGGGGCACTAATCAATAATTGATTTGTGCCCTCTATTTGTCTTATACAAAAGTTTTATAACAAAAAAGTATTGATTTAGCTTACATAATTAATTTGAAACTTATTTCTTCTTAACAGAAATAATTGTAACTATGATTAACAACACACCAAATACTGCAAACAATGCCAAAATAATATTCATAACATTTGAGCTATATACATCATGAGTTGCTATTAAATCACTTTTATAACTTTCCCCATCTATAGTGTATGTAATGCTTCCAATAACTTGACCCTCAGCTATTGGAGCTAATACAGTGCTAAATTGAATAACAGGAGTAACATCAACGACTTCGTCAGCAAATACAACACAATTTAAACTGCTAGATGCTTTAACTTCTAGGCTTTTTGTATCCGCGGTACCATTTAAAATATCAATAGTCCTAACAACATCTCCTTCATTTATAAGGTTGACTGACTTATAATTATCAAATCCATAATTAAACAAATTAATGCAATCAGTTTCTCTTGTAGCTGTGCCATCTGCTAAATATTCGCCTTTTAAAATTACGCAAATAAGGTCGATTCCGTTCTTACTAGCAGTAGCAATAATGCAATAGCCTGCAGCATCAGTATATCCTGTTTTTAAGCCATTTGCATATTCATAATAATATTTGTGATTGCTCCTTAACAATGCATTAGTTGTATTATATGTGGGATGAAATTCATTTTTGGGTAAATTGTATGTAACTTTAGAACATATAGATTTAATTATGTCATTATCGTAAGCATATTTGCCTATTAAAGCCAGATCATAAGCTGTAGAATAATGATTATCATTATATATTCCATTAGGGTTAACAAAATGTGTATTAGTGCAACCAATTTCTTTAGCCTTATCATTCATCATAGTAGCAAATTTTGCAATACTCTCATCAAAGGCATTTTTACTAGTTTCAGAAGTTTCAAAAACATAATCAGGGTTATCAAGGTTTGCAATATATTCGGCTAGTACAAATGCTGCATCATTAGCTGAAGCAATTAAAGTAATATTCAAAAGTTCTTCTACTGTGTAAACCTGACCAGGTGTTATGTACCCTAAAGAATAAGAATATGGTACAGCATTTACTGCCCAATAACTTACAGTGACATCTGCATTTAAGTCACATTTTTCAACTGTTAAAATTGCTGTCATTACTTTTGTAGTACTTGCCGGATACATCTGCTTAGTAGAATTTTTCTCATAAAGAACATTGCCTTTTTTAGCATCCATCAAAACAGCAGCTTCAGAATTTACTGTAGGACTACCACTTGAGCTATCTGTGCTAGTGAGCGTAGTGCCACTAGCATAACAAACAGATGAAAAAAAGACTAAAACACAAAAGTTTATAAAAATAAAAAATTTATTTATAATTTTCATTATTTCTCCTCATTAGATTATATTAAAAAATGCTTGTCTTAATTTGTAAAATACAAAATTTATAATATCAATAAATTAGAAATAAATCAATAGAAGTAGTGAATTTTATAAGCAAAAATTAGTAATTAAGAAAGGAATTTATTATGAAAGAAATAATATTAAATTTAAGCAAAAAACAAAAAATAATTATATCAATAGTTGTTAGTATAATATTAATTTTGGCACTAATATATGTGTATCAAAACTTATATGCAGAAGATAGTGAAATAATACTTGCAAATGAAGAAAATGTGTTAGACGCAGAAACAAATGAGATTGAGAATTCAAATGAAGAAATAAGTTCTTTAAATAATGGGAAGGAAGAAGAAACTGTCGTTGTGCACGTAATAGGCGAAGTAAATAACCCAGGTGTAGTAACTCTGCCAGAAGGTTCAAGAATAATAGACGCAATAAATAAGGCAGGAGGAAAAACAGAGGAGGCTGACTTATCTAAAATAAATTTAGCATACATATTAGAAGACGGAACACAAATATACATACCAAGAATAAATGAAAATTTAAATGAAGTAAGTTTAATATCTGATGGAGCAGGAGTAGGAGTAATTGTCACTGACTCGAATGTTGAAGAAAATGAAGTAAACGCAAAAGTAAATATAAACACAGCAAGCAAAGAAAAACTGGAAACCTTGCCTGGTGTAGGAGAAACCACAGCACAAAAAATAATAGATTATAGAGAAGCTAATGGAAAATTTAAAACAATAGAAGATATAAAAAATGTAAGTGGAATAGGTGATGCCAAATATGAAAGCTTGAAAGATAAAATAACAGTGTGAAAATATAAAAATTTAAAATAAAACTTGATTTATGATAACAAATATGCTATCATAAAAATATACTATAAAGGAGACAATATATGTATGAAATCGAAATATATGAAGATAAAAATAAAAAAAGTGAAATAAAGGAGTATATAAAAAATTTAAACAAAAATAAAAGTAAAGATAATAATATAAAATTCAACAAGATAATAGCATATATAAGAGTATTACAAGAAAAAGGATTATCAATAGGGGAGCCATATATAAAACATATTGATGAGGATATATGGGAATTAAGACCTCTAAGAGATAGAATACTTTTTGCATATTATGATAATAATAAATTCATATTATTAACTATATTTATGAAACAAACAAGGAAAACACCAAAGAAGGAAATAGAAAAAGCTAAAAGATATTTAAAAGATTATAAAAGAAGGAGAGGATTTTATGAGTGAAAAATTTACAAAATGGGAAGATTTTGAAAATGAATTGGAGATAACAGATGAGCAAGAAGCGGAAATTAGGCTAGAAATGGATTTGATTAAGGCTACAATAGAAGCAAGAAAAAACAATAAACTAACTCAAAGAGAATTAAGCAAAAAAACTGGAATAAAACAGCCTACTATTGCAAGAATAGAGAGAGGCATAAATTCACCACAAACTAGTACACTCATAAAACTATTATATCCTTTAGGATATACAATTAAAGTAGTTCCAATAGATGAAATAAAAAAATAAAACAAAAAGTAAACTTTAGTAAAGACTGTTGACAACGTATAAAAGAATATTTTGTCAATGGTCTTTTTTATTGTATTTCATTAATTATAATATTAAGAAAAAATAAATAATTTATAAATAAAAAATAAATAAACACATGGTAGAATAAAAAACGAAAGGGAGGTTAAAAATGGAAACAATATTAAAATGTGAAAGCCTATGCAAAACATTTGGTAAAAAGCAAATTCTAAAAAATGTTTCCTTAGAAGTAAAAGAGGGAGACATATTAGGCTTTATTGGGCCAAATGGAGCTGGAAAAACCACGACAATAAAATTAATATTAGGACTTCAAAGTATAACAAGTGGAAAAGTTAGTATTAATGGATATGATATTGAAAAAGACTTTACAAATGCAATAAAAAAAGTTGGAGCAATAGTAGAAAATCCAGATATGTATATGTATTTATCAGGATATCAAAATCTAAAACTTGTAGCAAATTTATATAAAAATATAGGAACAGAAAGAATAGACGAAGTAGTAAAATTAGTAAAGTTAGAAAAAAGGATAAATGATAAGGTATCAAAATATTCATTAGGTATGAGGCAAAGATTAGGAATCGCACAAGCAATTCTGCATAAACCTAATTTACTAATATTAGATGAACCTACAAATGGATTAGACCCAGAGGGCATCAAAGAAATGAGAGAGTTACTGGTAAATCTTGCAGAAAAAGAAAAAATGGCAATTCTAATATCTAGTCACAACTTAGCAGAATTAGATAATTTTTGCACAAAAGTCTGCATAATAAAAAATGGAGAAGTAATAGAAACAAGTGAAATTTCTAAAATAAAACATGAAACAAGTAATGAAGTAGAAATATTTGAATTAGATAATGCAGAAAAAGCAGAAAAAATATTAAGTATGGACTTAAGAAATAATAAAATATTAGGATTAGAAGCAAAAGACAATCGAATGCTAAAAGTTAATATTTCAAAAGAAGAAGTACCATATATAATAAGCAAATTAGTAGAAAACAATATAAAAATTTACGAAGTAAAACAAGAAGAAAAAACACTAGAAGACGCATTTTTTGAAAAGACAGGGGGGAATGTAATTGAGTAATTTAATAAAAAATGAATTGACTAAAATCTTTAAAAAGAAAACAATTTATATAACAATGCTTTTAATATTTTTAATGATAGTGTTTATAAATTGTATTAATAAATATTCAAATTCATCATCATATTCAGCATATATGTATAGCGAAAGTTATATAGAGAGCTTGAAAGATGAACTTTCAAATTTAAATCCGGAAAAACCTAGTGATGTGACATTATATATAAATTTAAAATCAGAAATAGATTTATCTAATTTAATGGAAAAATACAAAGATTCAGACTGGAAATTAAGTATCATAAACGACAGAATTTCTCCATACATCACAGAAATCAACACATACACATATGGCGCGGATAAAAGTGAAGAGCAAGCAAGAAAAGCAACTAAAGAAATGGAAAATATTATAGCAAAATTAGACGAAAATGACTGGAAATACTTTGCAAATGAAGACTTACAAAATGCAAACAGTATGATAGAAGAATTAAATAATCAAAAAGCACAAACACAGGATACAGAAATAATAAAAGGACTAAATAATGAGATAGAAAATGCAAAAGTTGAAAAAGAAATTGCAGAATATAGATTAGAAAAGAATATACCATATGGAGTAGATTACCTAAATATAGCATTAACAAGATATCAAACATCATCAGAAACTTTAATTTCATATGATTTAGAAAATAAAGAATTAGACTTTGAAGAGCAAAAAGAATATAATAATGCTTTAACTACAAAAGAAGAAAGTAGATATATAATAGAAACAGGAACAGATATAAATAAATCAGATAGTTTAAAAGGAAGTTTGCAGTACTTTTATTCTCAATACGGAGTATTTATAATTGTTGTAATAATAATGATTGCAGGAACAATTGTAAGTGAAGAATTTAACAAAGGAACAATTAAACTGTTATTAGTAAAACCTTATACAAGAAACCAAATATTATTATCAAAATTCTTAACAGTACTTATAATAAGTGCATTTGTAATAGTATCTACAATCTTAATGCAAATATTAGTAGGTGGAATATTATTTGGATTTGGAAGCATATTTGAACCTGTTGTTGTATACAACTTAAGTACAAATGTAATACAAGAAATGAATATATTTGCTTACTTAGGAATACAGACATTAACACAATTACCAATAATAATATTGCTAGCAACATTAGCATTTGCAATAAGCACTATATTCTCAAACAGTGCTCTAGCAATAACGGTATCACTTTTAGGATATATGGGTGCACCAATAATAAATCAACTAGCAATAGCATATAAACTAACATTTATGAAATATTTTGTTACAATGAACTGGGATTTAAGCCAGTACTTATTCGGCGGACTACCATATATGGAAGGAATGAATTTAATAACATCTATAATTATATGTGTAGTATATCTACTAATAATGTTAATACCAACATTTATAATATTTAAAAAGAGAAATATAAAAAATATATAGAATTCCCCTTTAATAACAAAAAAAGAATCAGAAATTGATATAATTTCTGATTCTTTTTTAACAATAAAATTTAATATCTTTTATATCATCAATGTGATAAAACTCCTTCCACTTAGAAATAATCAAGAAGTAATGTTTAGATATAATATCCAATAATTTATTTAAATCACTTTGAGAAATCTGACTTTTATTATTAGCTAATATACAACCGCCAGCCTGTGTTATCCAAACTTTAGTAGAATTTTTAGTTGGATTTCCTTTAGAAATATGTATGTGAATTGGTTCATTATTTTCATTTGACCAAAAATAAATCTTATATCCGAAAACTTTCAAAAATACTAGGCAAGTTTAAGACCTCCTTCTTTAGCATATTTATAAAATAAATCAGAACTATTTTTAACTACTTGTTTGAAAAATTCAATTTCATCATTACTATAATTTCCTTCCCAAACGGTAACTTCGTATGTAGGTAATTTTATTCTAACGGAATCAAATCCATTTGAGGTAGGTCTTTCAAAATGAACGTCAATGCATTCAAGACCATTATCATCTGTATAGATGTTTGAAAACATTACTTCAGTACCATCTGAATATTTTACATATGGATACATCATAATTAGCACACTCCTTATTTTATATAATTAGTAAAATTTATTAATATAGTATTATATAAAAAAATTCTTACTTCTAGTATTAACACAAAGAAGTAAGACTTAAGATTTGGTTGCGGGGGGTAGACTCGAACTACCGACCTTTGGGTTATGAGCCCAACGAGCTGCCAACTGCTCCACCCCGCGATGTATTAACATTATTAGTATACATCTCAATATTACTTTTGTCAACAGTTTTTGTAAAGTTTCTTTGAACGGGATTACTTTTTAAAGAAATTTATAATATATTATATGCAAAATTAAAACAAATATTACTTTAAAATACAAAACAAAGAGAGCTTTTTGAGCTCTCTTACAGGGGATTATTTACTAGAAAATGAACAAATTCGTATAGGCAACACTTCCTTTCTCTTAATTTAATTATATTTTACCCATAAATTATGTCTAAAGTATGGACAAAACTTGGAGTTTATGAAAATAATTTTTTTCAGTTGGGGACGGTCCTAAATCGAAAAAATTTTTCAAGTAGGAACGTACTCTAAATAAAAAGTGATATTTTTTCGATTTAGGACCGTCCCCAACTGAAAAATTTTTGACACAATTAAAACTATATGATATAACATACACTTGAAAGAGGGAAACATGGGAAAAAAACTAATTATAACAGAAAAGCCATCAGTAGCAATGGAATTTTCAAAAGCTTTAAAAATAAATACAACTAGAAAAAACGGATATCTAGAATCAGAAAACTGGATAATTACATGGTGTGTAGGACATTTAGTTACCATGAGCTATCCAGATAAATATGATGAAAAATTAAAATTTTGGAGATTAGATACTTTGCCATTTATCCCAAAAGAATGGAAGTATGAGATAATTCCAGCAGTAGAAAATCAGTTTAATATAGTAAAGGGACTCCTTCAAAGAGAAGATGTAGATGTTATATATAATGCAGGCGACTCTGGAAGAGAGGGAGAATATATACAAAGATTAGTCTTTATGATGGCTAAGCCAAACCCAAAAGCAGAAATAAAAAGAGTCTGGATAGATTCCCAAACTGAGGAAGAAATAAAAAGAGGAATAAATGAAGCAAAACCAGAATCTGAATATGATAGCTTGTCAGATAGCGCATATTTAAGAGCAAAAGAAGATTATCTTATAGGAATAAATTTTTCAAGAATGCTTTCTATAATATATGGTAGAAGGTTAGCAAAAGAGATAAATGAAGAAAAAGCTTCTATATCAGTTGGCAGAGTTATGACTTGCGTATTAGGTATGATAGTTGAAAGAGAAAGAGAAATACGTAATTTTGTCAAAGTACCTTTTTACAAAATAAATGGAGACTTTACTAAATTTGGAGCTGAATGGAAAGTAACAGAAACATCAAGCGTTTACCAAACTCCAAAGCTATATAATGATAATGGCTTCAAAAAGAAAGAAGATGCAGAAAATTTTATAAAAACTTTAGAAGGAAAAGAAGCTATTGTAGAAGAAGTAAAAAAATCAAAGCAAAAAGAAAATGCACCACTTTTATTTAACTTAGCAGAAATCCAAAATGAATGTACAAAAAGATTTAAAATAAAGCCAGACGAAACACTTGAAATAATACAAAATCTTTATGAAAAAAAGCTTGTAACATATCCTAGAACAGACGCAAGAGTGCTTTCAACAGCAGTTGCGAAAGTAATTAATCAAAACTTAAATGGAATTGCTTCGGGTTATAAAGACGAAGAAGTTCAAGGCTATATAAAACAAATGAAAGAAGAAAAATTTTCTACAAATTTGGTAAAAACAAAATATGTTAATGATAGCAAAATAACAGACCACTATGCTATAATTCCAACAGGAAAAGGATATGAAAATCTAAACTCTTTGCCAGATTTGCAAAAAGAAGTATACAAAGTAATTGTAAAAAGATTTTTAGCAATATTTTATCCACCAGCAGAATTTAATAAAATGAGCATTACAGTAAATGTTGGCGGAGAAAAGTTTTATGCTAATACTAAAGTTTGCACAAAGCAAGGATATCTAACAGTATTAAAAAAATCCACAACAGACGAACAAAATGTGGAAAACATAGATGTAAAAAAAGGCGAAAAGTTAGATGTTAAAGAATATACAATAAAAGAATCTGAAACAACACCGCCAAGTAGATATAATTCAGGCTCTATAATTCTAGCAATGGAGAATGCAGGAAAGCTCATAGAAGATGAAGAATTAAGAGAACAAATAAAAGGTGCGGGAATTGGTACAAGTGCAACTAGAGCAGAAATAATTAAAAAATTAGAAAAAATAAAATATATTCAAATAAATACAAAAACGCAGATAATTACACCAACTCAAAAAGGAGAATATATTTATGATATTGTAAAAATGTCAATGCCAGATATGCTAAATCCAAAACTAACAGCTAGCTGGGAAAAAGGATTAGATATGGTTGCTAAAAAAGAAATCAAAGGAGATGTATTTATGCAAAAATTAGAAGGTTACATAAACAGCAAATTTGATAAATTAGTAATAAGAAGGTAAAATAATTGAAAATAATTTATGAAAAATATATAATTAAGAAAAATTAAAGGAGCGTAAACTGATGACAAAAAACGCTGAAAGCCTTGAGGCTGTATATATATATATATATCGTAAGATTTAATGAAATAACTTTATGTGAACGTAGCGAAGCTATGTATTTTAAGCAAAGAAAAATTTGCTTAAAGTATGTAGCTTTTTTATACTTTGTGTCAATAGTGTCAATAGGGACGCTCCTTGTTGACAGTGTCAATGTCAATAGGGACGATCCTTGTTGACAGTATCATCTATAAAGTGAAAATCCTTGACTGTCACTTTATGTTGACGGGCCATATGGACCTAAAAAACTAAGAAGAATGGAAGGAGAAGAAAAATTTATGAAAAAACTAGTCAAAAATCAAAAACTAATAGGAGCAATTGCAATAATACTTATTGCTACCATACTAGCCATAATAATTACAGCTAATATAATAAAAAACAACAACCAAGTTGCAAGTGAAGGTTATTCAGCTACAACTGCAAATGCAGGGTCTAGTTTGATATCTAATTATATATTAAATGGAATAACAATTGGTGGAATAACAGGAAAAATGGAAGTTTTAGATACTTCGGATGCTACAGCAACCCCAGAAGACATAGTATGGGGAAAGACTGGATATGTAAATGGAGAAAAAATAACTGGAACAAAAGTAGTAACAGTGGCACATGGAAAAGAGTCGCAAAAAACTTTTGAAGAAAATACAACATTAATTGATGATTATGGAAATAGTGTAAAAGTTCCAGCGGGATTTAAAATAGCAACAGACTCAGCAACAGCAGTAACAGGAGGAGTTGTAATAGAAGATGTAAATGCAGGAAACAGCAATACAAGAGGAAGCCAGTTTGTTTGGGTGCCTGTTGGAAGTGTAAAAACAGATAATAACGGAAGCTCAACGGAAATAACATTAGGTAGGTATGATTTCTCTAGTACAGATGGTACACCAACCCCATATTCAGGTTCAGATACAGAAGATACAGCCGAAAACCATGATTCAAGCTATGGAAATTCTATTGCAAAGAATATAAATGATTTTATTAAGAAAACCAATGCTAGTAAAGGTTACTATATAGGACGATATGAAGCAGGAGATGTAACAGCTACAAACAGTCAACATACAAGTTCTGGAACGAATAACCCAATAGCATGTAAAACAGGAATATATCCATATAATTATATAACACAGCCACAAGCATCAACTTTATGCCAAGGAATGTATAGTGGTGGTAATTTTGAAAGCGATTTAATAAATAGTTATGCTTGGGATACTGCGATAGTATTTATACAAAATTTTAGTGGTGATACAAATTATTCAAGACAAATAAGATTACAAAGTTCACTTGCAAGGTGCGGGGAATCGCATTCAGGAACACAGTATGATGTGAGGTGTAATATATATGATATGGCAGGAAATACATATGAATGGTCTACAGAAACAGGCAATTATGGAAGTAGACATTTTATTAGTAGAGGAGCCTATTACTTAAGAGTCACTTCTTATCCAAGTCTTCGTCAATATAATGATTCTTTACATAGTAATCAAGATACTTCATGCAGACCTATTATATATTTATAACTCCTAGTATTTGGAGTTTGTCTAAAAAATTTTAGAGGTGTTTACGCTAAATTATTAGATTACATAAATACGAAATTTTATAATAAATAAAGCACAATGGTACAAAAAATAAATCTACCAATCACCACAAATCACTACGGCTACGAGCATTTACCAATATATACTACTAGACAAATCATAATATTTATGATATAAAATTTAGGAGAAATTAAAGAGACTACTTATAAATATATAAATAAATAATTGGAGGGTGGTTAAAATTAGTAGTTTAAAAAAAGTTGTAATTGGTTTTAGAAAAATCATCAAAATTTTAATAATACTAGTTATAGCAGCAGTACTAATATTAGGAATAATAAAAGTAACGTATAAGCAAACATATAGTGTAAGCCTAAATGGAGAAATAATAGGATATACACAAGATAAAGTAGCTTTACAAAAAAGAATTAATGATTACATAAATACTGGAGATGGAGATAATGTAGCATTTGTTGAAGTAAAAGAGATGCCTGAATACACAGCATGTCTTTTAAAAAATGGAATTGAGACAAATGATGATGAAATATTTAACACAGTTACATCTTCAGGAACACCATATTATAAGTATTATGCAATAACAGAAGACGAAGATGAAAAGGCATATGTAAAAACATTTGCAGATGCAGAATCTGCTGTAAATCAATTAAAAGATAAAAAAAGCACAAATGCAGAAAAACTTGGAATTGTTGAAAAATATTCAACAGAGCAAGCTGAATACAAAACTGTAGAAACTTGTGTTTCAGAATTATACAAAGAAAAGAAAGTTGTTGTTGCACAAACCAAAACAATACCCAAAGCAACATATACAGGACCAAGTGTACCAACAAGTTTAGGTATATCTTTAGTTAAGCCTGTATCTGGAACAATAAGCTCAAGATTTGGAATAAGATCAAGAGACAATCACAAAGGGTTAGACATAGCAGCACCAAAAGGAACAGCAATAAAAGCTGCAGCATCTGGAACAGTTACTTTTGCGGGATTTGGTGCAAATGGAAATGGATATTCTGGATATGGATATTGTGTAATGATAAAATCAACAAGTTCAGTTAGCATATTATATGGACATTGCAGTAGCTTATACGTAAAAACTGGACAAACAGTATCACAAGGTCAAGTTATTGGAGCTGTAGGCTCAACAGGTATATCATCAGGAAATCATTTACATTTTGAAATAAGAGTAAACGGCAAAGCTGTTGATCCACAAAATTACATATATAATTAAAAAATAAAAAGCCCCGGAGCCTAGTAACAAGGCTTCGGGAATTTTTGCTAAATAAGAAAATCTATTTTTTAATATTTAGCAAAAACAACATTGCACAGTTTAAACATAGAGAAAGCTTATATTCCATAGCTAACCTTATAAGGAATAATCTACTAATAATTAAACTGATTAGCCATTTTTTGAATTTCACTCATGTCTGCTGGGTCAGCAGGTTTATAATATCCTTTAGATTTAGCAACTTTGAAAAGCTCATATTGAAAGTTTTCACTTCCATCTCTTAATTGTTGAAGAGTTTGTCTTAATTGCATATTTTCAGTTTCAGAAATTGCTGTTTGATAACTAGAAAGACTTGCTTTTGTGCTTTCTAATATGTCATTAACCATTGTTTTCTCGTCCATAAAAAATCTCCTTTCTAAAAAATTAAACTTAGTAAATCATTTAAAACAATTTGTTAAAACGAAAAGAAAAACTAAAAAATTTAGTTTTCTAAAAATGTCATAAGTGTTTGTTTAGTATTTAAACTATCTTGAGCAGCTTTAGTAAAAAGCTGTTTTATTTGTGGGTCAACAGCTGTACTTGCATATTGATTTAATTTTGCATAACAAGTATCAGAAGAACCAATAAAATGTCTTAAGTTTTGTAATTCTACTTTACTTAAATTAGCCATAATTATCCTTCCTTTCATCAAAATATATATTTATTTTTTGCAAATTTTTTAAATTTATTCAAAAATTATTTTTAACAAAAAATTAAAATTATGTTAGAGATTGGTGAAATTATAAACAAAGTCCCAATACGAATTTTATTCTTGGTTCAAATGTTTTATTTATTATAGAAATTACCAAACTGTAACATAATTTTTGCGTACTTTATAAAATATAATAGAAAGGAGGAAAATTTTGAAAAAAATATTAACAATAATTTTAATGATAATAATCGTACTTCAAATTTCAATTTCAAAAGTTGAAGCCATAGAACCAGCATCAAGTGAAATATATGAAGGCATTGATGTAAGCAATTGGCAAGGAAATATTAATTTCGCAGAAGTTGCAAATAGCGGAATACAAGTTGTATACATAAAAGCAACACAAGGAACAAATTACGTATCGCCAACATTTGAACAAAGTTACAAAAATGCAAAAGCAAATGGACTTAAAATAGGATTTTATCACTATGTAACTGCAAGAAGCGAGGAAGAGGCAAGGCAAGAGGCGCAATTTTTTGCATCAAAAATTGCAGGAAAAGAAGTAGATTGCAGACTAGCAATGGATTTTGAAGAGTTTGGAAATTTAAGCAATAATGAAATAAATGCCATAGGACTGGCTTTTATTAGAAGATTAGAAGAATTAACTCAAAAACCAGTTGTTATTTATAGTAATACATATACAGCAAGAACTATATGGAATGAAGAAATAGCAAATTATCCACTTTGGGTAGCAGAATATGGTGTAAGTAGTCCTCAAGACAATGGAAAATGGAGCACATATATTGGCTGGCAATATACAGATATGGGAGAAATTGCAGGAATAAACGGATATGTTGATAGGGATAAGTTTACTAAAGAAATATTTATAAATGGAAGTAATGAGCCAAGTGAAATTCTACCAGAAGTAGAAGAGCCTACTGGAAATTATAGAACAATAACAATAGTAAGAGGAGATACACTGTCACAAATTGCAAGAATTTATGGTACAACAGTTCAAGAATTAGTAAGTATAAATAATATACCAAATCCAAATCTTATATATGCTGGAGCAACTTTAAAAGTGCCTATAACTACATCTGGAGGAGGAGATGATCCATTAGAAGAATTAATTTATATTGTTAGAAGGGGAGACACTTTAAGTAGAATAGCGTTAAATTATGGAACAACAGTATCTCAAATTGCAAGAGAAAATAATATTTCAAATCCTAATTTAATATATCCTGGGCAAAGACTTGTAATAAAAACACAAGGTATTGAAGCTGAACTAGGTCACACTTGCTATAAAGTTGTAAGAGGAGATACTTTGTATTCTATTGCTAGAAGATATAACACAACGATAGCAAATATAGTAATGCTAAATCGAATTCAAAACCCAAATTTGATTTATCCGGGTGAGTGTTTAAAATTAAGAAGATAAATTGTTGCAATTCATTTGACTTAGGTCACAAAAAGCCTCAAAACGACGATTACTATAAATAATAGTCGTGAACTGTAACAACTTAAATAAAATTAACATAGCATAAAATATGAAAATATATTGTGGAGGAATGCGAAAATGGCAAAAATAAAAGTGTATAATAATGACACAAATAGGATGGAAACATATTACAGAGGAGAAAAAGAAGCTATGCCTTATGTTACAAATAGAACATTAACAGTAGGCGAATTCAGAGGATCAAGCAAGAGTCCTACTTTATGGACTGAAAAAAGGTGTATGCAAGCATGGAATAGCCAAAGATATGCGTTCGGCGCACCTATACCGGTTGGGTATGCTTTCAAAAGACCATGGGAAGGCGGTCACAGCAATTTTTCACAACACTATGCAGGTTTAGCATTCGACGCTGGGCAAACATTAACAGTAGCAAGAAGGGCACAATTATATACAAGTGCATTAAATTCAAATGTATGGTCATATGTAGAACCAAAAAGTTTAACACCAACATGGGTACATTTTGATAAACGCCGCCGGGACTCCAGCTTGCTCAACAGGAGGTTTTCCTATAATCAGGAGCAATTCAAGAGGCTCATATGTACTTATAGCGCAAGATTGTTTAAATACATTAGGATATAAAACAGGAGGCTTAGACGGAGTATTTGGCTGTCAAACATTAAATGCAGTTAGAAGTTATCAAAGAGTAAGCGGATTAACCGTTGATGGCATAGTGGGTTGCAATACTTGGAGAGCAATGTTAGAAGCGGTAATTGGAACAGGAAGAACATCAACGACAATTGATTAATTGAATTTTAATAAAGACAAAAACTAATGAAAATAGCGCATGTGCAAAAATTGCATATGTGCTATGCAAAAATTTAAAAAACTTTTTCAAAAAATACCTTGACAAGCCCTTACAAAAAGCTGTATAATAATAAAAGTATATAAATGTACGGAAATAAAATCTAGAGGGCTAATAGATGATAAATTCGTTAATTATTAAATAATTGAAAATAGTAAGAAGGGTAAAATCGACTGAAGCTGTCGGTTTACCTTTCTTTTGCCTTCTATAATTTTATTTATGTAAATTGCTTAAAAAGAGGAATTGAATATACAGGGCGTATAAGTATTTTGACTAGAGAGCAGGAGCCGGAATACCTATAAAGCGGTATATTGCAAGAAGGACTTTTTAAGCAAAATGTACGCAAAAGTTTTGTTCATTTCTGCTTTTACATTTTTATAGCTTATTATTTTGCAAAACGAGAGAACAATGTTTTAACTTCAAAATAATTTAAGCTTAGCCCATTAAACAAAAAATGTAAAAGTCATTTATTCTACAAATCAGCAAAACAAAAAAGTCTGCTTAAATTTATTTAGGGGGGATTACCTTTGGTAAAAGTTAAAGACGTAAAACATGAAAAAACCGTAAGAAAATCTTTTTCAAAAATAGGCGACTTTATAGAAATGCCTAATTTAATCAAAGTACAAAAAGATTCTTATGATTGGTTTATTAACGAAGGATTAGGAGAAGTTCTAAAAGATGTTTCTCCAATAGTAGACTATTCAGACAAATTAGTTCTAGAATTTCTAGACTATCGTATGGACGAACACCCAAAATACACAGTAGAAGAAGCAAAAGAAAGAGACGCTACATATTCAACAAAACTACACGTAAAAGTTAGATTATTTAACCGTGAAACAGGAGAAATAAAAGAACAAGAAATTTATCTTGGCGACTTCCCACTTATGACAGATACAGGAACATTTGTTATAAATGGTGCAGAAAGAGTTGTAGTTAGCCAGTTAGTTCGTTCTCCAAGTTGTTATTATGCATACACAATGGATACAAAAACAGGTAAAAAACTATTTACTTCAACAGTTATGCCTTTAAGAGGTGCATGGCTAGAATACGAAACAGATAACAATGACGTATTCTATGTTAGAGTAGATAGAACTAGAAAAATTCCTGTAACTACTCTTTTAAGAGCAATAGGCTTTGAAAAAGATGAGCAAATATTGGCTCTATTTGGAGATGAACCATTACTAAAAGCAACTTTAGATAGAGATCCTATCAAAAAGCCAGACGAAGCTCTTATAGAAATATACAGAAAATTAAGACCTGGTGAATTGCCTACAGTAGATGCTGCTAGAACATTGTTCGACAGATTATTCTTTGATCCAAAAAGATATGATCTAGCAAAAGTAGGAAGACACAAATTCAATGGCAAATTAAGCCTAGCAGAAAGAATTACTGGTGGAATAGCTTATGACACAATTTCAGACAGTGAAACTGGTGAAATATTTGTAGAAAAAGACAATGTTATTTCTGCAGATGTAGCAAAACAAATTCAAAACTCAGGCATAAACAGTGTTAACTTAAAAGTAGGTGACTCTAAGGTTACAGTTATAGGTAACGGAACAGTTGATATAACTAACTTTGTATCAGTAGATTTAAGCGATTTACATATAAAAGAATTAGTAAATTACCAAGTTCTAAAATCTATACTAGATACAACAGAAGAATCTAAGCTACATGATGTTATAAAAGAAAGAATGTCAGAATTAGTACCAAAAAATATTACTAATGAAGACATTGTTGCATCAATAAGCTATTTACTTAACCTATATCATGGATTAGGAAAAATAGATGATATAGACCACTTAGGAAATAGACGTATAAGATGCGTTGGTGAACTTTTACAAAATCAATTTAGAATTGGTTTAGCAAGACTAGAAAGAACTGTAAGAGACAGAATGACAGTTCAAGATCTAGACTCAATCACACCACAAGCATTAATCAACACAAAACCTATATCATCATCAATTAGAGAATTCTTCGGAAGCTCACAATTATCACAATTCATGGATCAAACAAACCCACTTTCTGAGCTTACACATAAAAGAAGAATTTCAGCATTAGGACCTGGAGGTTTAACTAGAGAAAGAGCAGGTTTCGAGGTTAGAGATATTCACTATACTCACTATGGTAGACTATGCCCAGTTGAATCACCAGAAGGACCAAACATTGGTCTTATATCAGCACTTTCTTCATTTGCAAGAATTAATGAATATGGTTTCATTGAAGCTCCATATAGAAAAGTAGATAAAGAAACAGGCAAATTAACAGACCAAGTTGACTACTTAACAGCTGATCAAGAAGACAAATTCATTATAGCCCAAGCATCAGAACCAGTAGACAGCGAAGGAAGATTTGTAAATGATAGAATAAAAGTAAGACAAGTAACTGAAATTAAAGAAGTTCCAAAGAATATGGTAGACTATGTTGAAATATCTCCAAAAGAACTTGTATCAGTTGCAGCAGCTATGATTCCATTCTTAGAGCACGATGACGTAAAACGTTCTCTAATGGGTTCAAACATGCAACGTCAGGCAGTTCCACTTATAAAACCAGAAGCTCCAATAGTTGGAACAGGTATGGAATACAGAGCAGCAAAAGACTCTGGAATTACAGTTTCAGCTAAAGAAGATGGTATAGTAGAAAAGGTTACTGGTGACGAAATTCAAATAAGAAATAAAAATAATGAATTAGATAGATATAAACTATTAAAATTCAAGAGAACAAATGGTGGTACATGTATAAATCAAAGACCAATAGTAGCTGTTGGAGAAAAGGTTAAAAAAGGCGAAACAATCGCAGATGGACCATCAACAGAAAATGGCGAAATGGCACTTGGAAGAAACGTACTTATAGCTTTCTCAACATGGGAAGGTTACAACTTCGAGGATGCTGTACTTATTAGTGAAAGACTAGTAAAAGATGATGTTTACACATCAATTCACATTGAAGAATATGATTGTGAATGTCGTGATACAAAACTTGGACCAGAAGAAATCACAAGAGATATACCAAACGTTGGTGAGGACAGCTTAAAAGACCTAGATGAAGATGGTATTATAAGAATAGGTGCAGAAGTTAGACCAGGCGACATATTAGTAGGTAAAGTTACTCCAAAAGGAGAAACAGAACTTACAGCAGAAGAAAGACTACTTAGAGCAATCTTTGGTGAAAAGTCTAGAGAAGTTAGAGACACATCATTAAGAGTACCTCATGGTGAAGCTGGAACAATAGTTGATGTAAAAATATTTACAAGAGAAAATTCAGACGAATTAGGCCCTGGAGTAAATCAAGTAATTAGATGTTACATTGCTACAAAGAGAAAAATATCAGTTGGTGATAAAATGTCTGGCCGTCATGGTAACAAAGGCGTTATTTCAAGAATATTACCAGAAGAAGATATGCCATTCTTACCAGATGGAACTCCAGTAGATATAGTACTTAACCCAATGGGTGTACCTTCTCGTATGAACTTAGGTCAAGTTCTAGAAGTTCACTTAGGTATGGCTGCAAGAGCCCTTGGATGGAAAGTTGAAACACCAGTATTTGATGGTGCAAAAGACGTAGAAATAGAAGAGTTACTTGAAGAGGCTGGCTTATCTAAAGATGGTAAAACTACAATCTATGATGGTAGAACAGGAGAAGCATTTGATCACCCTGTAACAGTTGGTGTTATGTATATGCTTAAACTACACCACTTAGTAGATGATAAAATCCATGCTCGTTCAACTGGACCATACTCACTTGTTACTCAACAACCTCTTGGTGGTAAAGCACAATTTGGTGGACAGAGATTTGGTGAAATGGAAGTTTGGGCACTAGAAGCTTATGGTGCTGCTTACACATTACAAGAAATGATTACAACAAAATCAGATGATATTGTAGGACGTGTAAAGACATATGAAGCAATAGTAAAAGGAGAGGACATTCCAAAACCAGGAGTACCAGAAGGATTTAAAGTATTAGTTAAAGAATTACAATCATTAGGACTAGACATTAGACTATATTCTGACAAAGGCACAGAAATAGAGCTAAAAGAAGATATAGACGACGGTGTAGACTTTAATGTTGTAAATAATGATACAAAACCAAATGAAGAAACAGTTATTGACGAAAATGAACTAAAAGACGGATATACTGAAGCAGATGAAGAAGACGAAGAGTCTGAGGCTGATGATAGCTTATTCAGTGATTTATCTGATGAGTCAGATGATGGACTAATTTCAGATGATTATTCAAATGATGATTATAATGATTCATATGATGATGGAAATTATGATGAGTAAGCAATTATTTACAACTAATTAAGTTTACAATTACGCACCAGTATACATTTTGATGTTTTTATAAAGATAAAATTAACTGTAAATATTAATATAAAAATTTAACTTAATAGCTTTTAAACTTTTTCAAAGCATAGCAAAATATTATGAACAGCGGTGTATATGCTTTGAAAAAGGACAAAGCACCCAAATAATTAAAAGGGAGGCCAAATAAGTGGACGAATTAGAATCTTTAAGCAAGATTAAAATAGGATTAGCATCAGATGAAAAAATAAGAGAATGGTCTAAAGGCGAAGTTAAAAAGCCAGAAACCATTAATTATAGAACACTTAAGCCAGAAAAAGATGGTCTATTCTGTGAAAGAATATTTGGACCAGTAAAAGACTGGGAATGCCACTGTGGAAAATATAAAAGAATCAGATACAAAGGTGTTGTATGTGATAGATGTGGCGTTGAAGTAACAAAATCAAAAGTAAGAAGAGAAAGAATGGGACACATTGAGCTTGCAGCTCCAGTAGCACACATTTGGTACTTTAAAGGTATACCAAATAGAATAGCCTTAATGCTTGATGTATCACCAAGAGCCGTAGAAAAAGTTGTATATTTTGCATCATATATAGTTACAGACAAAGGAACTTCAAACTTAGACAAATGCCAAATCTTAAGTGAAAAAGAATATCATGAGGCAGAAGAAAAATACGGAGTAGGCTCTTTTAAAGCTGAAATGGGAGCAGAAGCTTTAAGAAAATTACTAGAAGAAATTGATGTAGAAAAGCTTTCAGAAAAATTAAAAAAAGAACTTGTAAAAGCAAGTGAGCAAAAGAAAGCAAAAATAATAAAAAGATTAGATACAGTAGAAGCATTTAAGTTATCAGGCAACAGACCTGAGTGGATGGTTATGAATGTTATACCAGTTATACCACCAGATTTAAGACCAATGGTACAACTAGACGGTGGTAGATTTGCTACATCAGACTTAAACGACTTATACAGAAGAGTTATAAACAGAAATAACAGATTAAAAAGATTACTAGAATTAGGTGCACCTGAAATCATTGTAAGAAACGAAAAGAGAATGTTACAAGAATCAGTAGATGCCTTAATAGATAACTCAAGACGTGGAAGACCTGTAACAGGTGCTGGTGGAAGAGCATTAAAATCTTTATCAGACCTATTAAAAGGAAAACAAGGTAGATTCCGTCAAAACTTACTTGGAAAACGTGTTGACTATTCAGGACGTTCAGTTATAGTTGTAGGACCTGAACTAAAAATATATCAATGTGGTGTTCCAAAAGAAATGGCTGTTGAGCTATTTAAACCATTTGTTATGAAAGAATTAGTTTCAAGAAACTTAGCTCATAACATCAAAAATGCAAAAAGAATGGTAGAAAGATTAGACCCAGCAGTTTGGGAAGTTCTTGAGGACGTAATCAAAGACCACCCAGTAATGTTAAACCGTGCTCCTACACTTCATAGACTTGGTATTCAAGCATTTGAACCAGTATTAGTAGAAGGTAGAGCTATAAAATTACATCCATTAGTTTGTACAGCATTTAACGCAGACTTCGATGGTGACCAAATGGCTATTCACTTACCATTATCACCAGAAGCACAAGCAGAATCAAGATATTTAATGCTTTCAACAAACAACCTATTAAAGCCAACAGATGGTGAACCTATAACAGAACCATCACAGGATATGATTTTAGGTGCATATTACTTAACAATGGATGTTGAAGCTGACCCTAATGATTCTTATGAAGAACAAATAAGAAAAGGAACATTAGGTGCTGGAATGTACTTCTCATCAGCAGATGAAGCTGAAATGGCATATGCAAACCATGACTTAGGTGTACACGCAAAAGTACATGTAAGAATGGCAGAATATGATGCTCATGGAAAAGAAATAGATCATGGTATGGTAGTTACTACAGTTGGTAGAATTATCTACAACAAAGGTATACCACAAGATTTAGGTTTTGTTGATAGAAGCAAACCAGAAAATAAATTTGAACCAGAAATAAACTTTACAATAGCTAAAAAGCAATTAAAACAAATAATTGCAAAATGTATAGACGTACATGGACTAGACAGAACAGCAACACTTCTTGACTACATTAAATCAACAGGTTACAAATACTGTACAACAGCTGGTATGACAGTATCAATTGATGACGTTAAAGTACCAGAAGAGAAAGCAGCAGATTTAGCAGAAGCACAAAAAGAAGTAGACAAAGTTACAGCACAATATGCACGTGGTTTAATAACAGATAATGAAAGATACAACAATGTAATTAAAATATGGGAAAAAGCTACAGACAAAGTTGCAGATGCAATGCAAAAGAACTTTGATGACTTAAACCCAATATACATGATGTCAAAATCAGGTGCCCGTGGTAATATAAGCCAGTTAAGACAAGTTGCTGGTATGCGTGGACTTATGGCAAGTACAACTGGTAAAACAGTTGAAATACCAATTAAGTCATCATTCCGTGAAGGTCTAGATGCCCTAGAATACTTCATATCTGCCCATGGTGCTCGTAAAGGTCTATCAGATACAGCTTTAAGAACAGCTGACTCTGGATACTTAACAAGAAGATTAGTTGATGTATCACAAGACTTAATTATAAGAGAAGACGACTGTGGAACTGAAGAAGGACTTGAAGTATATGCAATAAAAGATGGAAATCAAGTAATTGAAGGTCTGCAAGAAAGACTAGTAGGAAGATATCCTCTAAAAGAAATAAGAGATCCAAAAACACAAAAAGTACTAGCTACTCCAGATGAGCTTATAACAGAAAAACAAGCAAAAGCAATAGTTGACGCTGGAATAGAAAGAGTAAAAGTACGTTCTCCATTAAACTGTAAAACAAAGCACGGAATTTGTGCTAAATGTTATGGTATGAGCTTGGCAACACGTGAAAAAATAACAATTGGTGAAGCAGTAGGAACAATAGCTGCACAATCAATTGGTGAGCCAGGTACACAGCTTACAATGAGAACAATTCACTCTGGTGGTGTTGCAGGTGTTGCAGATATTACACAAGGTCTTCCTAGAGTTGAGGAGCTATTTGAAGCTCGTAAACCAAAGGGACTTGCAATAATCTCAGAAATCGAAGGTACAATCAAAATTTCAGAAGTTAAAAAGAAGAAAGAAGTTACAGTTGTATCTGATGATAATGCTAAAACATATTCAATACCATTTGGTGCTAAATTATGTGTTGCAGATGGCGACCATATAGGTGTTGGTGACCCAATTACAGAAGGTTCAATTAACCCTAACGAAATCTTAGCAATCAAAGGACCAGAAGGAGTTCACGAATACTTAGTACAAGAAATTCAAAAAGTATATAGAAACCAAGGTGTTGATATTAACGACAAGCACATAGAAGTTATAGCAAGACAAATGCTAAAGAAAGTTAGAGTAGAAGACAATGGAGACAGCAATTTACTTCCAGGCTCTCTAGTAGATATAAATGAATTAGAAGAAATCAACAAAAAACTAGAAGCAGAAGGCTTAAGACCAGCAGTTGGCAAGAGAATACTACTTGGTATAACAAAAGCAGCTTTAGCAACAGACAGCTTCTTATCAGCAGCATCATTCCAAGAGACAACTAAAGTATTAACAGAAGCAGCCATCAAAGGAAAGACTGATGACCTAATAGGTTTAAAAGAAAACGTAATAATTGGTAAATTAATACCAGCAGGAACTGGTATGGCAAGATACCAAAATACACACATAAACACCGAAGAAACTGAATCAGGTGCAGATAGAGAAAGCTTGCAAGATTCTATGAAAGAAAAGAAAGAACCTAAAAAAGAACCATCAATGTGGATATAATTTAAAATAGCAGACTATAAAAGGTCTGCTATTTTTTTCAGTTGGGGACGGTCCTAAATCGAAAATTTTCCAGTTGGGGACGGTCCTAAATCGAAAAAATGTCCGTTGTCAGTTGGGACGGTTCTAATTGACAATTTTTTCGATTTAGGACCGTCCCCAACTGAAAAATCGGTTTGACAAATCCCTAAAAATCTAGTACAATATAAATTGTATTATTGTATAAACCAATATAACAATAATGCAGAAATTGGGGAGAAAAATGCCGAATAACAATTCAAAAAATTGGGACTCGCTAATATCAAGAACAAAAATATATTTAATAATAATAGCCTTACTTTTAGTTACAATTTGTATACTAAACTTTAGGCTAATATTACCAAGTATAATTATATATGCTTTAATAATTTGGTATACATTGTGGACAAACAAAAAAAGAAAAGCAGAACTTTCAAAACAACTAAAAGACTTAACTTTAAATGTAAACACAACAGCAAAAACCACATTAATTAATTCACCTTTTCCACTAGCCATTGTTGAGACAAATGGTAATGTTATATGGAAGAGTGAAAAATTTGTTACTGAATTTGAAAACCTAGACATCAATATGAATGAATACTTATCTGAAATAGTTAGAAGTATAAAACTTACTATCGAAAATTCAGATGATAATAAGCAAGAAAAGATTAGAGGAACAATTGACACAAATATAAAAATAGAAAATAAAATGTATAATGTACTTGGCTCATATGTTAAATCACATAAAATGCATCAAAAAGAACAAGAGTACACAACAATTCTTTACTTCATAGATGAAACATACCAAAAAAAGCTAGAGCAAGAGCAAAAAGATTCAGATATTTGCATTGGTATTATTATGATAGACAACTATGAAGAAATTAGCCAAAGAATTTCTAGTGAAATCAAGCCACAATTAATAGCAAAAATGGAAAAATACATTTATGATTGGGCTGCAAAATACAATAGTTTAATAGTTAAATCAGATAGAGATACATTTTTCTGCATAATGGAGCAAAAATATTTAAAAGAAGCAGAAGCAGACAAATTTAACATTTTAGATGAGGTTAAAGACATTGATGTACCAGACATAACACAACCAACTCTAAGTATAGGTTTTTCTGATGATGGAAGTAACAATGCAGAAAAAGCTGAGTCTGCAAGAACAGTTATAGATATTGCTTTAGGTAGAGGTGGAGATCAAGCCATTGTTAAAATGGATGGAAGATACCAATTCTTTGGTGGAAGAACTCAAGAGGTTGAAAAAAGAACTAGAGTTAAAGCAAGAATTGTATCACATGCTTTAAAAGAGCTTATAAACGAAGCAGACAATGTAATACTTATGGGTCATGTTAATGGAGACATGGACTCAATTGGTTCAAGTTTGGGTCTATATAGACTTGTAAAAACACTTGGAAAAGATGCCAAAATAGTTAACGAAACTACAGGAATTGGCTTGGATAATTTCTTAACAGAGGCTAAGAAAACAGAAGAATACGCAGACTGCTTCATAACAAAAGGAGAAGCATTGGGTAGCGTTAAGCCAAATACACTTTTAATAGTAACAGATACTCACAAAAAGAGTTATGTAGAAGTACCTGAACTTTTGGAAAAAGTAAATAAAATAGTGGTAGTAGACCACCACAGAAGAAGTACAGATTATATTGAAAATGCTATACTTACATTCCACGAAGTGTATGCATCATCAGCATCTGAACTTGTAACTGAAATACTAGAATATTCTCAATTAGATATAGAATTAACACCAATTGAAGTAGAAGCTTTATATGCAGGCATAATGCTAGACACCAAAAACTTTACTTTCAAAACAGGTGTTAGAACATTTGAAGCAGCAGCATATCTTAGAAAATGCGGTGTAGATATTATAAAAGTAAAAAAATGGTTCCAAAGCGACCTTCATACTTACCAAATAATATCTGACATAGTATCAAGATCTGAAATAGTAAATGACTCAATTGCTATATCTACTTACGAAAATGATGATGAAAATGCCAATATAATAGCAGCAAAAGCAGCAGACGAACTACTTACAATAGGTGGCATAACTGCATCATTTGTACTTGGCAAAACAGGAGATAAAATATATATTTCAGGTAGATCTATAGGTGGCATAAATGTTCAATTAATACTAGAAAAATTAGGTGGCGGTGGACATATAACCTTAGCCGGAGCTCAGCTTGAAAACATAAGCATTGAAGATGCAAAGCAAGAATTAATTAACAGAATAAATGAGTATTTTTATGAGATAGAGAATTAATTTTATTTGAAACATATAAAAAGTACTTGAAAAATGAAATTCAAATACACACTTTTTCACATTTCAAGGAGTGTTTTGCTTATAAGTATTTAGAAAAGCGAGAAAGGAGAATAATACTATGAAAGTTATTTTGTTAGAAAACGTAAAAGGTGTAGGTAAAAAAGATGAAATTATAAATGCAAACGATGGATATGCACGTAACTTTTTATTACCAAAAAAATTAGCAGTAGAAGCAAATAATCAAAACTTAGCAAAACTTAAATCAAAACAAGAGTCAACAGAACATAGAAAAATGACAGAAAAGCAAGAAGCTGAAGAATTGGCAAAAAAACTTGAAAAAATAATACTTAAAATTCAAGTAAAAGCTGGAGAAAATGGAAAGATATTTGGCGGAGTTACTGCAAAAGAAATAGCAGACCAGTTACAAGCCCAACACAATTTTAAAGTTGACAAAAAGAAAATAGACTTAAAAGAAACAATAAAACAAACAGGAATGTTCAACATAGATTTAAAACTATATGAAGGGGTTAATGCTAAATTAAAAATACATATAATTGGAGGCTAAACCATGGAGTTAGGAAAAGTACCACCACACGATGATGAAGCAGAGCAAGCTGTTATTGGAAGTATGCTTACAGATAAAGATGCAGTAATTTCAGCAATAGAGGTCTTAAAGCCAGAAGACTTTTACAGAGAAGATAACAAAACAATATATGGCGCTATAATGAACCTTTATGCCAAAGCTGAACCAATAGATATTATCACATTAAAAGACGAGCTAACATCACTTGGAAAATTAGAGCCAGTTGGAGGACTAGAATATTTAGCAACACTGCCAGATAAAGTTCCAACAACAGCAAACGTTGAAAAATATATAAAAATAGTAGAAGAAAAATCAATACTTCGTAGCTTAATAAAAACTGCAAATGAACTTATCGAAATTGGATATGACCAAAATGAAGAAGTAGAGGTTCTTATGGACAATGCGGAAAAGAAAATATTTGACCTAATGCAAAGAAAATCTCAAAAAGGTTATAGCTCAATTAGAGATATTTTAGTAGATTCATTTACAGAATTAGAACAATTGTATAATCAAAAACAACACATAACAGGTGTTGCATCAGGATTTATAGACTTGGATAATAAAACAGCAGGATTCCATAAATCGGATTTAGTACTAATTGCAGCAAGACCTGCTATGGGTAAAACAGCATTTGCTTTAAATATTGCAACATATGCTGCAGTAAGCGCAAATACACCAGTAGTAGTATTCAGCTTAGAAATGTCAAAAGAACAATGTGCAAACAGAATTCTATGTTCTCAAGCAATGGTAGACAGCGAAAAGGTTGCAAAAGGCGATATTAGTGATGAAGATTGGTCAAAACTAGCAATAGCGTCAGGAGAACTTTCAGAATCAGCAGGAATATACATTGATGATAGTGCAGGCATAAACATAGCAGAAATAAGAGCAAAATGCAGAAAGCTAAAGCTTGAAAAAAATATAGGTTTAGTAGTAATAGACTATTTACAACTTATACAAGGAAGCGGAAATACAAAAAGTAGAGAGCAAGAAATAGCCGAAATAAGTAGATCTTTAAAGATTTTAGCAAAAGAAATAGACGTACCGGTTATAGCACTTTCGCAGTTATCTCGTGCACCAGAAGCAAGACCAGACCATAGACCTATGCTTCAGGACTTACGTGAATCTGGTTCAATAGAACAGGATGCCGATATAGTAATGTTTTTATATAGAGATGATTATTATAACCCAGAAACAGAAGCAAAAAATATTGCAGAAGTTATAATTGCAAAACATAGAGCAGGTCCTACAGGTACAGTAGAGCTATTGTGGATGCCAAGTTATACGAAGTTTGCAAACAAATACAATGGGTAGGTTGAACAATAATTACAATTTTGGCGGCGTCAAACTAATTAGAGAGGATAATTCATGGCAAAAAGATTAGACAAATTAGAGCAAAACTTTTTAGATACAATTAAAGAAAATAATTTAATAAACAAAGGAGATGTAATAGTAGTTGGGGTTTCAGGTGGCCCTGACTCTATTACTCTTTTGACATGCTTAAATAAATACAAAGATTACTTAGACATTAAACTCATTTGTGCACACATAAACCATTTAATTCGTAAAGATTCCACAGAAGATGAACAATTTGTGGAAAACGTGTGCGAAAAAATGGGTATAAAGTGCTATGTAAAAAGGGCTGAGGTTGAAAAAATTGCAAAAGAGCAAAAGAAGGGAACAGAAGAAGTTGGAAGAAAAATAAGATATGACTTTTTTGATGAAGTAGCAGAAAAAGAGAATGCAAATAAAATAGCAATTGCACACAATATGAATGATAATGCAGAAACAATGCTTTTAAACATCGTAAGAGGTTCTGGACTAACAGGCTTAGAAGGAATACAAGCACAGGAATATGGCAAATACATAAGACCTTTAATAAATTGCACAAGAGAAGACATTGAAGAATATTGCACTAAAAACAACTTACAGCCAAGAATAGACAGCACAAATAAAGAAAATATCTATAGAAGAAATATTATTCGTAACAAAATTTTACCGGAAATAAAAGAACTTAACCCAAACATAGTGCAAAGTCTAAGTAACCTATCTAAAATAGTAAAGGTACAAAATATGCACATAAAAAACGAAGTAGAAAATATATATAATAAGATAGCAACAGAAACACCTAACACAAATGGGGAGAAAAATAATAGTGAGAGTTCTTTACAAAAAACAAAAAGCAAAGTAGACAATGAATCCCTAGGGAAAATAGAGTTAGACCTACCTGCGTTCCAAAAATTGGACTTAGGTATGCAACAAAACCTAATTTTATATACAATTAGTAAAGCGCTTGGAAGTGCTAGAAATATAGAAAAAGTCAATGTAGATGACATAATTAAAATGTGCAAACGAAACGTCGGAAATAAATACATATATCCAAACAAAAATTTAAAAATTTTAATAGAAAATAAAAAAATAATTTTTATACCCTTACCATAAACTTCCGTAGGAAAAGCTCAGTATTACCAACGTTTACAACGTAAAATCTTTTTGAAAAACTATTGCATAAATAAATTTTATGTGTTAGTCTACAAGAAGGCAATAATCTTTTAATTATTATTTAAGGAGGAAACGGCTTTGAGAAACAGTATAAAAACATTAGCAGCTTGGCTAGTAATAGGTATAATCTTATTATTCATAATACCAGCAATTTTAAATGGAACAAACAACGAGCTTACATACTCAGAATTACTTTCTAAAATAGAAGAGGGAGAAGTTACAGACATTGAAATAGCATATGGTGGAGAATCTGCAAAGGTAAAATTAAAAAATGACTCTAACATAAAAAATGTAAATATTCCAAGTGTAGATAACTTAATGGAAAACCTAAATACATCAATGAATGATAACACCATCAATGTAACAGAAGCGGATAAATCATTTTGGTTAATCGTATCTGACTTATTACTTCCAATATCATCAATTGTGCTTTTAATACTTATGTTTATGCTATTTATAGGTGGACCTCAGTCACAAGGCAAAGGAGCAATGCCATTTGGAAAAAGCAAAGCCAAAATGGTAAGTGCAAATGATAGAAACAAAGTAACATTTAAAGATGTTGCAGGAATAGATGAAGAAAAAGAAGAACTACAAGAAATAGTAGATTTCTTAAAAAATCCAAAAAAATATACAGACATGGGAGCAAGAATACCAAAAGGTGTGCTTTTAGTAGGTGAGCCAGGTACTGGTAAAACACTTTTAGCAAAAGCAGTTGCAGGAGAAGCTGGAGTGCCATTCTTTATAATAAGTGGTTCAGACTTTGTAGAAATGTTTGTTGGTGTTGGTGCATCAAGAGTAAGAGACCTATTCGAAGAAGCAAAAAGAAATGCTCCTTGTATAGTATTTATAGATGAAATTGATGCAGTTGGACGTCAAAGAGGAGCAGGCCTTGGCGGAGGACATGACGAAAGAGAACAAACATTGAACCAAATGCTTGTTGAGATGGATGGGTTCTCTGCAAATGAAGGAGTTATTGTTTTAGCTGCAACAAATAGACCGGACATACTAGATAAAGCATTATTAAGACCGGGTAGATTTGATAGACAAATAGTAGTTCCAGCTCCAGACGTAAAAGCTAGAGAACAAATACTTGAAGTACATGCAAGAAAGAAAAAGCTAGCAGACGATGTTGACTTAAACATTATTGCAAAAAATACATCAGGCTTTACAGGTGCTGACCTAGAAAACGTGCTTAATGAAGCCGCACTTTTAGCAGCAAGAAGAGAAAAGCACGAGATAGGCGAAAGCGAAATAGAAGATGCCATGGTAAAAGTAACTATGGGTCCAGAAAAGAAAACAAGAGTAAGAAGCGACAAAGAAAAAAGACTTGTTGCTTACCACGAAGGCGGTCACGCAGTAGTAAGTAGATACTTAAAAACACAAGACCCTGTACACGAAATATCAATCATACCAAGAGGTATGGCTGGTGGATATACAATGTATAGACCAACAGAAGATAAATCATTTATATCCAAAACAGAAATGCTTGAAAACATAGTATCATTACTTGGTGGTAGAGCATCAGAAGAAATAGTACTTGGAGATATTTCAACAGGTGCAAGCAACGATATTCAAAGAGCTACTCAAATTGCAAAATCTATGGTTACAAAATATGGTATGAGTGATAGAATAGGAACCATAACACTTGGCTCAGACCAAGACGAAGTATTTATAGGCAGAGATTGGGGACATGAAAAATCATACTCAGAAGAAACAGCAGGTGTAATTGATGAAGAAGTAAAGAAAATAATAGATCATGCTTATGGGGAGGCAAAATCTATATTAAATGCTCATAGAGATAAATTAGACAGAGTAGCCGAAGTACTTGTAGAAAAAGAAAAAATCACTGGAGAAGAATTTGACCAGATTTTCGAGGGGGAATAAATATCAATTTGGGGTTGTCAATTGGGGACATCCCCTTTTTTGACACGACCAAATGTCAAAAAGGAGTGTCCACATTGACAGCAGCCAACACAAAAACTAGCTTTTGTATAAAGCTAGTTTTTAAAAACAACAAATATACGAAATTTAGTAAAAAGTATAGACATTTAATAAAAAGTATTATATACTAGTAAGCATAGGAAGTGGAAATAAGCAGATGTGGTTTGCCTCCGACAAGGAGGTGAGGCGTATGATAGAGACATCATTTTTATTTACAATTATATACATACTATTTTATTCTTTAATTGGAATAACTATCATTACGTTTGCACTAATAGTTTATTTAATAATTATTATTAGCAAACAAAAATAACCAAAAAAACACATCTGTCAATTTGACCGTTGTAGATGTGTTTTTCTACATAGGCAAACCACGTTTGTGGTTTTTCATTTCCTATAGCTATTATACAATTATTTTGTGTAAAAGTCAAACTTTTTTAAAATAAAAATACGAAAATGCGTATAAACAATATAAAAATACACATAATATGCAAAAGAAAACTTATACTAGGAGGAAAAAGCAAATGAAAAATGAAAAAGAAATAATAGAAAACTTTGATAAAATCATAGGAACAAATAAGTCTCAAAAAATAGATACATCTAAATTTCCACTACTATTAAAAATATTTGAACAATTTGAAGAAGATATGTTTGTAGAAACTCAAGAATATAAAGAACTAAAGCAAGAAAGGCAAAATATTGAAAACAGAATAAACTCAAATTTTAGCAATGAACAAAAACAATTATTTGAAGAATACTGGGACACACAAAATAAAATGCAAAGTGAAATAGAAAAGCAAATATTTTTGTTTGGATATTTAATACGAGATGAGTTAGAAAACGAAATATAAAGGAATGCTCTTACTTAGATGGTAAGAGCAAAAGTTTTTAAAGACCGTATTTAAAATCAAATTAAAGTTTATATATTATAAAACTAATTATTTTCATCAGTAATTTCAAATAAATCATTTGGCTTGCAATCAAATATTTTACAAAGCTTTTCAATATTAGAATATTTAATTGAGCCAGTTCTATTTTCTACAAGATTATTAAAATTACTATAGCTAATATTTCCAACATTATTCAATTGATTAAATAGCCAGTATTTAGATTTTTTCTTTTGCTCTAACAATTTTTTTACGTTTAATTTTACCATCTAAAAATACATTCCTTTCTGAATTTACTCAAAGTCAAGCTTTTTCAATACATATAGTTTACATCAAACCTAACAATTTTAATAACTCTTATAAAAATAACTCATAAAAATAGTAAACAACGAATTTCTTTAGTGTTACAATACAAGTGCGAGAAAACAAAAGTTACTTTATAAATACAATTTTATAAAATTTAGGGAGGTGAACTAAAGATAAAGTATAAATTTAGTTAAAGAAACTAATAATATTTATATCAAAATACATAAGAAATGGGGGAAATAATGAAAAGAACAAGAGTAAATGAAGAAAAAAGTTTAAACTTAGATGAAAGTGAAGCAAACAAATTTAATTTAGAAAACAGAAACTTGCATTAAAGAAAATTAAAAAGAGTGTGCAGGGTATTACTTTAATAGCGTTAGTAGTAACTATCATAGTTTTACTAATATTAGCTGGCATAGCACTTAACCTTACAATAGGTGAAAATGGAATATTTAAAAGAGCAGAAAAGGCAGCTAACACTTGGAGAAATGCAGAAACAAATGAGCAACTAGCTTTGGGAGAATTTATAGAATTACCTAAATATAGAAGGAAAAAAGATAAAACATATACCAAAAAAGAACAATGGCTTAGCTTAATAGCTGGCGGAAAGGAGAAAAAAATGGCAAGATTAGATGAACCAAAAGTAAAAGAAGCATTAAAGTTAGTAGAGGAAGTACTAGCAGATTCAAAAGAAAGAGATTTATACGAAAGTAGAAAGCTAGAGCAATATGACAGATATTGTGTAAGAAAACATGGAGAAGAAATTGGACGAAGAAAAGGTCGTACACAAGGAATAAGTCAAGTCGCAATAAATATGTTAAAAGAAAAATGCGATAAAAAAGTTATAAAAAAATGCACCGGTTTAAGTGATAAACAAATTAGTGAATTAGAAAAATCATTACAGAGTGCATAGAATATTATAATACATATGATAAAATCAAATTATAACCTAGCACAAATAGAAGTAAGAATCTTCTACTTGTGCTTATTTATTGTGCATATAAATGAAAATTCACATAATTTCCATTGATTTTTTTGCACTTTTCTTGTAGAATATAATTGTAATATTATAAATAAATTTTAGTTACATAAACCTTAAATATTTAAAACTCTTATTTAAAAGAAATTTGCTCGCTATGAAAAAATTTAAGGCAATAAAATTAAACTTAAAAGAAAAGGAAAGTACAAATGTCAAATAAATTTGAAAAAACAAATAAAAACAATGTGGTTTCAATAAATAGTCAAAAGCAATTTATAATAAAATTAAAAAGAATGCTAATAGTATTTGGTTTTATACTATTAATATTTGTAATTTTACTAGGTAGAGTTGCGTGGCTACAATTTGTAGATGGAGAAGAACTAAAAAGAAGAGAGTACAGTCAGTCTACTTCAAGTACATTAATTAGTGCAAAAAGAGGAACAATATATGATTCTACAGGCAAGGCACTAGCCATAAGTGTTGATGTAGATACTATTTCAGTAAATCCAGAATACATTAAGGCAAAAGGTAAAGATGGCAAGACAGATGAAGAAGCAACAAATGAACTAAAAAATAAAATGGCAGATAAAATGTCTGAAATATTTGAACTAGACAGAGAAGAGGTATACAAAAAACTTACAAGTTCAAATAGTGTAGAAACAATAGTTTCAAAAGTAGAAACAGACAAGGTTTCAGAGCTTGAAACATGGCTAGAAGAAAATAAAGCAAAAGCTGGTGTTAACATTGATGCAGATGTTAAAAGATATTATCCATACAACAACTTAGCGTCAAATGTTATAGGTTTTTGTGGTAGCAACAATCAAGGCTTAGATGGCATTGAGCTAAGCTATGATGATGTGTTAAAAGGTACATCTGGCAGGCTTACAACAGCAATAGATGTTACAAGAGAAGCTATACCTGACCAAAACGAGGAATACATAGCACCTGAAAATGGCAGCAACATTTATTTGACCATAGACTCAAATATACAAACAATTGCTGAAAAATATTTAAAGCAAGCAGTTGAAGAAAACAAATGCACTAGAGGCGGAAATGTTATAATAATGGATCCTTCAGATGGCAGCATATTAGCAATGGCAACATATCCAGATTATAACTTAAATGATCCATATACACCAAATGAATGGTATAGCAAAGGATGGGATGAGCTTTCTCAACAAGACCAAACAAATAAACTTTACTCAATGTGGAGAAACAGAGCTGTATTAGATACTTATGAGCCAGGTTCTACATTTAAAACTATTACTGCTTCAATAGGCTTAGAAGAAAACGTTGTAGAAACAGATACACAAGGAGACTTTTTCTGCTCTGGATATGAAATGGTAGCAGATAGAAAAATAAACTGTAGTAAATCAGCTGGACATGGAAGTCAAAGTTTAAGAAATGCTCTAGAAAATTCATGTAACCCAGCATTAATTCAGCTAGGACAAAGAATAGGTGTAAGTACATTTTATAAATATTTAAAAGCATTTGGATTTTTTGATAAAACTGGCGTAGACTTGCCTAGTGAAGGAACAAGCTCATTTTGGGCAGAAGAAAATGTTGGACCAGTAGAACTTGCCACAATGTCATTTGGACAAAGATTCACAATAACACCACTTCAGTTAATAACAGCAGTATCAAGTATTGCCAATGATGGCGTGCTAGTTACACCTCATGTTGTTAAACAAATAGAAAATCCAGAAACAGGTACAATAACAAAAGTTGAAACTAAAGAGGTAAGACAAGTAATATCAGAAGACACAGCAGACAAAATGAAAAGCATAATGCAGTCTGTTGTTGAAGAAGGTGGCGGAAGTTATGCTCAAGTTAAAGGTTACACTATAGGTGGAAAAACAGGTACATCTGAACCTAATCCAGACAAACCAGAAGAAGGATATGTAGCATCATTTATAGCAATTGCACCAGTAGAAAATGTAAAAGTAGTATGTTTACTTACACTATATGACCCACAAGCTTCAAACCACTTTGGTGGAAGTATTGCAGCTCCTGCAGTGTCTCAAATATTGTCAGAAGTATTACCATACTTAGATATACCTTCAAATGACTCAAATAGCTCAACTACAACACAAACAATTAACACACCTGATGTAGTTAACAAAACAGTTGCAGAGGCTCAAAAAATATTGCAATCAGCAGGCTTAGAATACAGCACAAATGCATCTGCAGATGATATTGTAAAAGAACAAGTTCCACCAAAAGGAACAGCCTTAACAGAAGGTGGCATAGTTAAGCTATATGTAGAAGGCAATGATGAAAGAGTATCACAAACAGTTCCAGACCTAAAAGGTGTTACCTTTGAACAAGCTAAAATAATGCTAAAAGCCAAGAACTTAAACATAGCAAGCACAGGAAGTGGAATAGTAATAGCACAAGATCCAATCGCAGGAACAAGTGTTGACGAAGGCACAGTAATAAATGTAACTTTGCAACAAGAAACTAACACAACACAATACTAATTTTTCAGTTGGGGACGGTCCTAAATCGAAAAAATGTATGAGCCAAACAGAGTCAATTATAACTATCCCATTTGACAAGCAGTGTCAATAGAACCGTCACATTTGACAAACCGCCTCATTTGACAATTTTTTCGATTTAGGACCGTCCCCAACTGAAAAAAGAAAGGATAACAATGAACATTTTTGAAGAAACCAAATACATAATGAATAAATATGATGTTCATCCCAATAAAAGATTAGGACAAAATTTTTTATTTGATGAACAAAGTTTGCAAACAATCGCACAAGATGTTACCAAGGAGGATACAGTTATTGAAATAGGGCCAGGACTTGGAACATTAACCGCTATTTTGGCAGAAAAGGCTAATAAGGTTATAGCAGTTGAGCTAGATGCCAAAATGGTAAAAATTCTAGAAGAACGTTTTAAATTGTACAATAATGTGCAAATTATTCAAGATGATATTTTACACGTAAACATAGACAAAATTGCCCCAAAAGCCAAGGTCGTTGCAAATTTGCCATATTATATAACTACTTCTATTATAACTAAGTTGCTTAATACCAATATAAAAGACATAACCATACTTATACAAAAAGAAGTAGCAGAAAGAATATGTGCAGAGCCTGGTACAAAAAAGGCAGGAGCGATTACTTACTATGTAAAATATTATGCAGATAGCAAAATAATTGCAAATGTGCCAAAGGAATATTTTATACCATCTCCTGAGGTAGAATCTTCTATTGTAAAAATAACAAAAAAAGATGAAAAGGCTGTTAAAGTCAACAATGAAAAGTTATTTTTTGACATTATAAAGACAAATTTTACTCAAAGAAGAAAGACAATTTTAAATTCGCTATCAAGTATAATTGACAAAGAAGTGTTGAAAAATATACTAAAAGAGTGTAAAATAGAAGAGAACACAAGAGGAGAAAATCTAAGTTTAGAACAATTTGCAGAGATTACAAATTTATTTGACAAGTCCAATAAAGAAAAAGTTATATAAGAGCGTTAAAGAAAGCGAAGCTTTCAGCATGCACATTTTGCCTTGCAAATATTGTACTGGACTAAGAAAGCCAAACCTTAAAGCATAGTAAAATGCAAGATAACTTACAAAATAAAAGTGCAAAAAATTTTTAGAAGGGAGGAATTATGAATCAAATATTAGTATCGGAAAAAGTATATGTAACACCAGAACTTAAGAGAAAAAGAAAAACATATAAAGTTATTTTTATACTATGCATAGTATTAATCATAATTCTAACCGGATATTATGTTGTAGCAGAATATGATAAAAGCCAAAAAGAATCAATTTCACGTGAAATACTTAATCAAATGAATGACCAAACAACAGTAGAGGATAACTTTATAGTAGTAGCATTAGATGAAGAGCCTACGGAAGAAGAAGTTCCAATAATTGAGATGCATACTACAACCACAACAAACACATTAGATTCAGAAGTAACCACAGAAGATGGACAAACATATCAAACAGAAGCAATACTTGATTATCCAAAATTAGGAATTAATTACCCAGTTCTTTCAGAAGAGTCGGAGGCTTTGCTAAAAGTATCACTTTGTAAATATTGGGGCCCAAATCCAAACAAGGTTGGAAATTACTGTATTGTAGGACATAATTACAGAAGCGGAAAAATGTTTGGAAAGCTTAGTGGAGCAGCAATTGGAGATGAAATATCTTTAACAGATTTAAGCGGAAATAAGGTAACTTATGAGGTTTACAATAGATATGTTGTTGACCCAACAGATGTAAGTTGCACAAGCCAAATTACAAATGGTCAAAGAGAAATTACTCTAATTACTTGTACTAATTATGGCCAAGATAGGTTAGTAGTAAAAGCTAGAGAAAAGCAAGCTTAGTAATGTTTTTTAGTTAAATACAAAATTGCATAATATAATTTATAAAGCCACAAGTTGCATAACACAATTTATAAAACACAAAACTGTATAACAGAGTTCATAAGATGCAACATAAAAGTAAAAGGAAACATAATTTAAAATTCATATAAAAAACAGACGATTTTTAAAGCAAAATATTGCAAAAATCGTCTGTTTTTGCGTTAACTTAGCAAATGTAATCAAAATGTCATATTAGGTCTGTAACCCTATAAAAATACGCAAAAATTAGAAAGAACAAATAAAAAAGGCAAAATGACAAAAATTTTGTAACTAGCAAAAAATACACAAAAAATTGGCACAGAAACATAAAAGATAAACATATATAAATGGGAAAATGATTTGACTTTTAAGAAATCTGAGAATAAGATATGAATGGTTTTAAAAGCAATGTTTAATGCACATAATTATTAGAAAACGCAACTTGCAAAAACAAATAATAAAAATTGTAGCTTTAAAATACAACTGATTGAAGCTTTTGATGAAGCAGAAATGGGGGACAAAATGAAAGTAATAAAAAGAGACGGAAGAGTTGTTGATTTTGATAGGAGCAAAATACAAATAGCAATTGAAAAAGCAAACAAAGAAGTTAGACCAAAAGAAAGAGCTACTAAAGAAGAAATAAAAGGAATAATTAAGTATGTAGAGGAATTAGACAAAAAAAGAATTCTTGTAGAAGACATACAAGATATTATTGAAAAAAAGCTAATGGAACTTGACAAATATGAGCTTTCTAAACATTACATTGTATACAGATATACAAGAGCTTTAGTTAGAAAGGCTAATACAACAGATGAATCAATCTTGAAATTACTAAGAAATGAAAATAAAGAACTAGCTGAGGAAAACTCAAACAAAAACACTATGCTTGCTTCTACACAAAGAGATTACATAGCAGGCGAAGTTTCAAGAGATTTAACAAGAAGATTACTACTTCCAGAAGAAATATCTAAAGCAAATGATGAAGGCGTTTTGCACTTTCACGATGCAGACTATTTTGTTCAACCAATTTTTAACTGTTGTTTAATAAATATTGGAGACATGCTAGATAACGGAACTGTTATGAACGGTAAAATGATAGAAAGCCCAAAAAGTTTTCAAGTAGCATGCACAGTAACTACTCAAATAATAGCAACTGTTGCAAGTAACCAATATGGTGGACAATCAGTAGATATGATACATTTAGGCAAATACCTAAGAAAAAGCTACGATAAATTTAAAGAAGAGATAGAAAAGAAATATAAAAATAAACTTTCACAAGATGTAATAGAAGACCTAGTACAAGACAGATTAAAATATGAACTTAAATCAGGAATACAAACAATTCAATATCAAATAAATACACTTATGACCACAAATGGACAAGCACCTTTTGTTACACTATTCTTGCACCTAGAAAAAGATGATCCATACATAAAAGAAAATGCCATGATAATAGAAGAAGTACTAAGACAAAGATATGAAGGCATAAAGAATGAAGCCGGAGTTAATGTAACACCAGCATTCCCAAAACTTGTTTATGTTTTAGATGACTTTAACAATTTAACAGGCGGAGAATATGACTATTTAACAGAGCTTGCAGTAAAATGTTCAGCAAAAAGAATGTATCCAGATTACATTTCTGCTAAAAAAATGCGTGAAAACTATGAGGGCAATGTATTTAGTCCAATGGGATGTAGAAGCTTTTTATCTCCTTGGAAAGATGAAAACGGAAACTACAAGTTTGAAGGCAGATTCAATCAAGGTGTTGTAAGCATAAACTTACCACAAGTTGCAATAATTGCAAATGGAGATGAAAAAAAATTCTGGAAATTGCTTGATGAAAGACTAGAACTTTGCAAAAAAGCTTTAATGTGTAGACACAATGCGCTAGTAGGAACAACATCGGACATAAGCCCAATTCACTGGCAATATGGAGCGATAGCTCGTTTGAAAAAAGGGGAAAAAATAGATAAATTACTTTATGGTGGATATTCAACAATATCTTTGGGATATATTGGAATATATGAAATGACGAAACTTATGACAGGTGTATCTCATACAGAACCAAAAGGTCATGAATTTGCACTAAAAGTAATGAAACACTTAAGAGAAACAACAGACAGATGGAAAAAAGAAACAAATATAGGCTTTGCCCTATATGGCACACCAGCAGAAAGTTTGTGCTACAAGTTTGCAAAAATAGACAAAGAAAGATTTGGAACAATAAAAGATGTAACAGATAAAGGATATTATACAAACTCTTACCATGTAGATGTTAGAGAAAAAATTGATGCATTTGATAAACTAAAATTTGAAAGTGAATTCCAAAAAATATCTTCAGGTGGAGCAATATCTTATATTGAAATACCAAATATGCAAAATAATTTAGAAGCATTAAGAAGCGTTGTAAAATTCATTTATGATAATATTCAATATGCAGAATTTAACACAAAATCTGACTATTGCCATGTATGTGGCTTTGATGGAGAAATAAAAATAAATGAAAATAATGAATGGGAATGCCCAAACTGTGGAAACAAAGACCACAGCAAAATGACAGTCGTAAGACGTACTTGTGGATATTTAGGAGAGAATTTCTGGAATGCAGGGAAGACGAAGGAGATAAAACAAAGGGTACTTCACTTGTAACTGGTTGCAAAATAATTGCGTTTTGACGTCGTTAAACTGCGCTTTGAAGGTCCTCAATGTGCAAAAAAGCACACCTCCGGCCTTCTTGCTTGTTTGCCTAGTCAAAAGCACAATTATTTTACAACAGATAGGTAAAATTTTTTACAGAAAGGAAAAAATAAGTTGAATTATGCAGATATAAAAAGAGTCGATGTAGCAAATGGCGAAGGTGTACGCGTTTCCGTATTTGTTAGTGGTTGCACACACCACTGCAAAGGTTGCTTTAACGAATGCGCATGGGACTTTAACTATGGAAATGAATTTACTCAAAAAGAAATAGATAAAGTTTTAGAATATATGAACCACGACTACATAGAGGGCTTAAGCCTCCTTGGAGGAGAGCCACTAGAGCCACAAAACCAAGCAGGAGTTTTAAATCTTGTAAAACAAGTAAAAGAAAAGTACCCAGATAAAACAATTTGGTGCTATACTGGATTTGATTTTAAAAATGACATAGTAGATAAAATGCAAAAAGAAAACCCTACAACAAAAGAACTAATAAAATACTTTGACATAGTAGTAGATGGTAAGTTTGAAATGGACAAAACCAGCCCAAAACTAAGATTTAGAGGCTCATACAATCAAAGAATATTAGATGCAAAAGAAACAATCGAAGAAGACACCCCAGTTGAAATTTTAAGATTGTATGAGAAAGAAAGAGTTATAAGCAAGGAAGTAAGATAATGATACAATTTACAGTAAAATTTTATACTAAAGCTCTATAGCATGTATTAACTCTTTTTATTAAATAAAGTCAACTGTGAATTGTGAATGGAAAAAATAAAAAATTCATTGACAAATAAATTTTCTAAATATAGAATAAAAACCAAAGTTGGAATAAAAATTCAAAAGAAAAGAGAGAAAAAAACAATGGAAAACAAAAGTTTTAACATTAATGATGAAGGTTCAAGAAATGGCAGTAAACTTACATTACACAAAGTAGTGAAAAGTATGCAAGGTATAACGCTTATAGCCCTTGTAGTAACTATAATTGTCCTTTTAATACTGGCAGGAATAGCTTTAAACCTTACAATAGGACAAAATGGCATATTTAGTAGAGCACAAACTGCAGCAAATACATGGAGAAATGCAGAAACAAATGAACAACTAGCTTTGGGAGAATTAGGAAACTGGATAGGAAACTATTTAGGCGAAAATGAAAATGGTGGAAGTTCCGGAAACGAAGATGGAGAACTTACATTTGCGGATGTTTATACAGATGATATGATAGGACAAAAAATAACATATTCATCAAATGGCCAAAAAGATTGGATAGTATTTGGAAAAGATTCATCAGAAAATATATTAATAACAACAGAATTTCCAATAGATAATCAATTTGACTTATATGGAAGTGTAGAAAAATGGCTAACATATGAAGATGATTTAAATGATGTATGTGATGATTATGGAGGAAGTGTTCAAGGTAGAACAGTAAATTCAAGAAGTATAACAATGGACGACATAAATTATGTAGCAGGATTTACAGAGCCGGAGTGGGATAGTTATACATTTTGTGGAACACAAAATTATAATGAAAAGCAAGTAGATTATTGGTATCCAAGTGAAAGTGCAGCAGACACAGATTATTGGGAAAAAGACCCAAACAGTAATCCACAAAGTTTTGATAATGATTGGTATTATTATTACTGTGATTGGTATGATGGAACATATTATTACGGTGGAGCAGATACAGGTGGTGATGATGTACCAATAGAAACAAGAAATATAAATACAGAAAATTTGCATTATATTTGGGGCGGAAACACAGAAGACACCTACTATAGCGAGTATCTGGTTGCTTCCCGTTCGGTCGACGTGAACTCAGACGGCGTTTACTTCAATGTGGCCAGCGCTGGCGCTGGCGGAGCGCATACGGACGACAACAACTTGTGCTACTCGACCTCTACCTCGGTTTCATGGTTCCGGAGAGCTTGGCTCGTTCAGCGTCCGTCCCGTAGTGATGCTACCATCTAATCTCCTTGTGGAAGAACAGAGCAATGGAACATACGATTTGGTTCAATAGAGAGGCAAAACACAATATATGCTTGACATTATTAATTAGCTTTTGCAAAATTTTACAAATCCCCACTTGACAACCACATAGCATATAATGTATAATTAATAGGTATTGAGGGAGATATCCCAATAATCCCATACAATAGTGAATAGCTGGAAGGAGGGGATATTATGTCAGAGGTTAAAGTTAATAATGGAAATATAGAAGATGCCTTAAAAAGATTTAAAAGGCAATGTGCCAGAAATGGTGTTTTACAAGAGGTTCGTAAAAGAGAATGCTACGAAAAACCTAGTGTAAAAAGAAAGAAAAAATCAGAAGCAGCTAGAAAAAGAAAGTTTTAATTGGAGGGGCGTTTTATACGCCCTTTTTTCAGTCTGCTTGGAAGATAATTGAGGTTTTAGGAAGGAATAAGAGAAAAAGTGAAAAACATAGTAAGTTTTGTAAAAAAACATGACAACATATTTGTACTAATACTTATAGCAATAGCCATGCTTGCAAGAGTATATAATGTACAATTATCAAATATAGATGAATCATACAATTTTTTAAATTCATATAAATTAGCAAATGGACTAACTATATACAAGGATAACAATGTTATAATAACTCCATTATTTTTTTACATTTCATCTATAATTATAAAAATATTTGGAGAAAATATATTTGTATATAGAACATTTAATCTAATAATCGCAACATTCACATTTTTCTTATGCTATGTAATTTTAAAAGAGTTAAAAATAAATAAACGTTTTTCATTGCTTTATACATTATTAATAATTTCATTAATATCTAACATTATATCAGGTGGTGCTAATTATAATTTATTGGCATATGCTTTTTATTTACTAGGATTTTTCTTAATTTTAAAAATGAAAAAAGGAACATATAAGAGCATAGTTCAAGGAATAATGTTATTTATAGTATTTTTAACATATCAAAAACTTGGAGCAGGTTATTTTATAGCAATTGTAGTATATGAAATTATAAATAAAGACATAAAATCATTATTTAAAGAATTATTAACAGCTTTTATACTTTTGTTAACATTTTTAGCATATTTATATTTACAAAACAATTTATATAATTTTATAGATTATACAATACTGGGAATTGGAGAATTTGGAAGCAACAATTGGAATATTGAGGGCAATATATTTACTATACTATTATTCCTATTATTACCTATAATGACGCTAGTGACAACAATAATTACAATAAAAGCGATTAAATCAAATTTGAATTTGACAAATGAAAAAGAAATAATAAATCACATGCTAACGCATTTAGCATTTTCAATATGTGCGTATATAATAATTATTCCAATTATAAATATATATCACGTATATTTGGCTAGCATATTATCCATAGTTAGCCTAATGTATATAATAGATTTTTTAATAAGTCCAATTATGGAAGAAAAAAGTATAAAAACTATAATAAATACAATAATATTATGTATAGCTATAGTACTTTTAGCTAATAGTATTAAAAATATGTGGAATTATGTTTACGAGGTAAATAGTATACCTAAAGATAGCCCATTTTATGGAGCTCTGCTTGATGATGAGACAAAAGAAACAATAAAAACAGTTGGAGATTACATTAAAAATAATGATAAAAATACAATTGTACTTTCAACATATTCTCCACTTATTTCACTTTATTTAAATGATTTAGACAATGGAGATTATGATTTACCACTAAGAGGCAACCTAGGAAGCAAGGGAGAAGAAGGTTTAATAGAACAAATAAAAGAATTAAAAAATACACAAATATTGCTTTTACACGAAACAGATGATGAAAAAGAAATATATCAATTTGCGTATGATGTGGCAGACTATATAAAACAAAATTGCAAATATGTAGGGCAAGTTAATAAATTCGATATTTACGAAACAGAAAATTAAAAAGATTAAAACTAAATAAAGGAAATATCCACCTTAAGTAGAATAAGATAATTGGAATATATTAGAAAATCAAAAGAAAGGAAGATGAATTTAAATGCAAATAACAAAATTACAATCAAATAAATTTAAAACAAACTTATCAGCTCTTTTTATAACAGTTCCACTTTCAAAAGAAAATTGCACAAAAAATGCACTTCTTACTTCAGTTTTAAGAAGAGGAACTAATAATTTAAAAACTCAGGAAGATATTGCAAAAAGGCTTGAGGAACTTTATGGAGCAGGTTTTAACTGTGGAGTAGACAAGCTAGGCAATTACCATGTACTTAAATTTTACTTAGAAACTTTAGAAAACACATATACATTAAACAATGAAAATTTATTGCAGGAGGGTGTAAATTTATTACTAGACATAGTGTTTAATCCACTTGTAGAAAATGGAGCATTTAGCAAAACATATGTGAATCAAGAAAAACTAAACTTGCAAAAAGTAATAGAGTCAAGAAAAGACAATAAAGCTATTTATGCAAGAGAAAGATGCCTAGAAAATATGTTTGCAGATGAAAGTTATTCTATTTACAAATATGGAAGAGTAGAAGATTTAGCTAGCATAAATGAAACAAATTTATATGAATATTATAAAAATCTATTAAAAAATTGCAAAATAGACTTATATATTACAGGTAATAACATAGATAACGTAAAAGTGCCTGAAATATCAAGTAAAGTTATACCTCAAATACCAAATGTGCATTTAGCCCCAAGCGAGCCAAATGTTGTAAATGAAATACAAGATGTAACTCAAGGCAAGTTAATAATTGGTTTGGATGTAGATGACAAGAATAAGGCTGCAGTGTCAATGTACAATACTATTTTAGGTGGAGGTGCAAATTCTAAACTATTCCAAAATGTGCGTGAAAAGGCTAGTTTGGCGTATTCTGCAGGTTCTTCATACATTAGAAGAAAAAATGTAATTTTAATTCAAACAGGTATAGAAATAGAAAATTACAATAAAGCAGTAAAAATAATTGAAGAACAATTACAAGATATGAAAAATGGCAAAATAAGTGATGATGAATTTAATGCAGCAAAACAACTCATAGTTTCATCAATAGAACTTATAGAAGAGTCAAAAGAAGATATGATAACTTTTTACTTTGACCAAAACCTATTTGAAGAAAACTTAAGTGTAACCGAATATAAAGAAATGATAAAAAAAGTTACAAAAGATGATGTAATAAAAGTAGCACAAAAAGTAAAAGAAGATACGATTTATTTTTTAACGAAAGGAGAAGAATAATGCAAAAAATACAAAATGACAAAATAAAAGAAAGTGTATATATAGAAACTTTGGACAATGGAATGAAAATAATAATTATTCCAAAGCCAAATACAAATAAAAAATACATCATATGGGGAACAAAGTTTGGCTCAATAGATAATCATTTTATAGAGCCAAAAACAGGCAAAGAGATAAAAGTTCCAGATGGAGTTGCTCACTACCTAGAACACAAAATGTTTGAACAAGAAAATGGTGTAGATAGTTTGTACAAATTAATGTCTTTAGGATTAGATGCAAACGCTTACACAACAAATGACCATACAGCATATCTTTTTGGTGGAACAAATAATTTTTATGAAGGCCTAGATGAGCTTATGGACTATGTGCAACATCCATATTTTACAGATCAAAACGTAGAAAAGGAAAGAGGCATAATTGGCCAAGAAATAGGAAGATATGATGATGAGCCTGCTTGGAAATTATACATTAATTTAATGGATTGCTTATATAAAAACAACCCTGTAAAACTAGATATAGCAGGCACTGTAGAATCAATTAGCCACATTACAAAAGAAGTACTTTATGATTGCTACAATACATTTTATCATCCATCTAATATGACAATGTGCATAAGTGGTAACTTTGAGCCAGAAAAAATAGTTGAAGAAGTAAAAAAGAGATTACTTCCAAAAGAAAAAATGGGTGAAATAAAAAGAATATACCCAGAAAAAGAGCTAACAATAAATAAAAAGTTCAAAGAACAAAACATGGAAGTAAATATTCCTTTATTTATGATTGGATATAGAGATGTACTTGATAATGAAAATAATGTAATGAAACAAATTGCTATAGAAATAATATTAAATAGCTTAATAGGCAAAAGCTCAAAACTTTACCAAAACTTATATAATAATGGTTTACTTATGGGACCATTGGACTTTTATGATGAGTTTGCAGATGAGTATTCACATATAGTAATTGGTGGACAATCAGAAAATCCAGAAAAAATAAATGAAGAAATAGTTAATGTATTAAAAACAGAAAAAGTAAGCAAGGAAGACTTTGAAAGAAATAAAAAAGCTCTTTATGGTGAATATGTATCGGAATATGATGATGTAGAAACAATAGGAAGAATGTTCTTACAAGATAGTATGAGGGGAATAAATAGTTTGGAGTTTGTAGATGCATTTAGTAAAATAACTTTAGACTATGTAAACAAAATACAAAAAGAATTATTTAAAGAAGAAATGTCAGCACTTTCAATTATAAGAAAAAAATAAATTTTTGCGATTTTTACTTTTAAAATAATGGGCAATCTAAAATATAAATATTAAAAATAAAAAATAGGCTTTTTACAAAGCCTATTTTATATATTACATTATGTAACATATGAGCCAGATGTACTAGAAATACTACCAGCTAAGTTTCTAACAATTCCTAATATACCAGTTGCTGCAAATAATAATATAGCACCAACTACATATATAACAGCAGATTTTTTTACTTCAGCTTTGCCTTCTGGTGAGGCTGTTAAAAATTTAATACCTAAGAATATAAGCATTATAACTGCTGCAGTAAATGCAATAATTTGGATTACATATATAACCATACCTGCAACATTGCTTACATCTGTAGCTCCACCTGGTTCTGTTGGTGTAGGTATATCAGGACCTGTACTATTTGCAAGAACCATGTTAAAAGCACATAGAATTGTAGATATTATTAAAATTGCTGATATAACTTTTGATATTTTCTTAATATTCATAAAACTCCTCCTCTTAATAATACTATAATAAATTATAGAATAAATTAAAATGCTTGTCAACAATTTTTTACTATTTTTGACAGAAATTTGTACTTTTTACTTTAGAATCCCTATAATATTTGGCAATTAACTCGTCTAACTCTATACTAATTTTGTAAATCTTATCATAATTTTCATTATTTAGTATGGCTGAATTTAAAGCCTCTCTTAATTCATTAATTTGACTATTTAACATATAAAAATCCTTTCTATAAAAATAATACTTTCTAAACAAAAAAATACCATAAATTTACAAAAAAGTCAATATAATTTGAAATAATTTGCAGATTTTTGTCATTCCAAAATCGACAAAATATTACAAAATAATTAAAAGTAAAGGATTGGATAGGAAAATAAAAAAAAAGCTTGCAATATATGTTTTGAAATTGTATAATATAATAGATGAAAAATAAACACAATAAGGAGTTTTAAAATACATGAAAAATAAAAAAATGCTTTTTATTAAAATAGCACAAATTGTATTTATACTACTAATTATTTTACTATTATTTTATAGCAAAACCTACGCAATAAGTCTGCCATCAAATTTAACATCAGCTTATCAACCTAATGATGCTGCAACAAATGAAATTGGAGGAAGAATAATATGGGTTGCTCAAATCATTTTATATACTGCAGCTGTTATTTTAGTAATAATTACTGGTGTAAAATATATGTGGGCGGCACCAGAAGCTAAAGCAGAATTTAAACGCAAACTAATATACTTAGTGGCTGGAGCGATTATTTTATTTGCAGCAGGTTCTTTAGTAAGAATAATAGGAAATATGGCTTTTAGTAATATATAAAATTTGAATGATGGAGAAAAAAATGAAAAGATTATTAAAAAAGACAGCGTTTTCTGTAAGCACAATACTTGCATTAACATTAAACAAAAAAGTATTTGCATTACAAAATATAAAAGACTCAGGAGAAAATTTTATTAGTAAAGGTAGTGCGTCAACAATAATATCTACTGATGAAGCATGGAATATACTATTACCAATTGCACAAATATTAGTAGGAATAGCATCTGTAGTTTTAGTTATAACCTATATGTACTTAGGTATACAGTATATGATGGCTGACCCACAAGGAAAAGCAAATGTTAAGCAAAAACTAATAGGATTGGTAATTGCTACAGTAGTTATATATGGTGGAGTTGGAATATTTACAATAATAATAAACTTATTTAATTCAATATTTGCATAAACATAGGAGGAAAGTAATTATGGGAAGTTATTACATACCAAGTAACAATTTGAAAGGTGAAAGTAGAATATTATACATATTCACTGCTAAATCTTTAATTTTTACCGCTGTAGGAGCCTTTATTGGATTGATTTTCTACTTCTTATTAGGGGTAATTTTAAAAATACCTATAATAGGAATTGTATTAATTGCTTTATTTGCATTAATAGGCTTTATTGTAGCAACTGTAAAAATGCCTACAAATGGTACATCAAAAATAGCCAAAAATGTTGGAGGCGACTCTATTGATGACATTATAAAGAGATATATCTTATTTAAGAAAAATAATAAAGTTTATTCATATGCTGTTCCAAGAAAAGAACCAGATTATAAAAGTGCATTAGATAATTTGTCTGTAAATAAGATAATAGAAAAAGTTACTTTATCAAGTAATGAAAATACAAAAACTGAAAAACAAAAGAAAAAGGAGGATAAATAATTATGGATATAGTTCAAATGCTTAACTTGATTTTGATTGGAATATTAATATTAATATTAATATTGGGACTTGTTGCAGCAATTTTAATTTTAAAAATGCGAAGAAAAAAAGAACCAAAAGTAGATGATGAAATAAAAATTAAAAGTCAGGAAGTAAATGATGAACAAAAGAATTTAATAACTCGCGATGGAAAGTCTATAGATTCTATATACAAATTTATGGAATTTGATGAAGTTTTAGACAACATGATTGTTAGAAAAGGAAGAAAACAATATGTAATGGTAATCGAATGTAAAGGAATCAATTATGATTTGCTTTCTGAAGATGAAAAAAATGCTGTTGAAGCTGGATTTATAGAATTTTTAAATACATTACGTTTTTCAATACAACTATATGTGCAAACAAGAAAGTTGAATTTTGATAACTTAATAAATGGCTTCCATGAAAGAATAAATGAAGTAAATAATCAAGTGGCAAGACTTGATGCACAAATAGACAATGCAAATAGAAATGGAAACAATGATGCAGTTGCTAAATTAAGTTTCGAAAGAAAAAGAAAGCAAAACATATTAGAATATGGAGAGTCTATTACAGATTATACAGAAAGATTAAGTGAGAGTAAAAACATATTACAACAAAGAACATATATTATAATTTCATATTATACAGCTGAATTTGGTGATACAAGTACTTATTCAAAAGATGAAATAGACGATATAGCTTTTTCTGAGCTATACACAAGAGCTCAAACTTTAATTAGAGCTTTGTCTTCTGCTGAGGTAACTGGTAAAATTCTAAATTCAGAAGAATTGATGGAACTTTTATATGTAGCATATAATAGAGATCAGTCAGAAATACTTACACTTAGAAATGCTTTAAATTCTGAATATGATAAATTATATTCTACTGCTAGAGACGTATTTGAAGAGAAAAAGGCTAGAATAGAAAAACAAGTTGAAGAAAGTGCAGCTAGACTTGCATCTAAGAGCTTAATAGATGCAGATAGAGAAGAAAGCGAAAAGAGAAATAAAGAAAGAAAAATAAAAGAAAAAGCATTAGATATCATTGATGAGTACAAAGACGATATGAGCAAACCTTTATATGAAGCAACTAAAAGAAAAATAAGTAATGCGAATGTTGAAGAAGAACTAAAAGAAAAACCAAAGAGAAGAGTAATAAGGAAGAATGTGTAACTAAAGAATAGGAGGATTTTGAATGATGAAAAAAAAGAATAAGCAACAAAGTTCAAACACTGGAAATAATAATTCAAGAAGTTTTGTTGATAATGTTAAAGATTTGAAAGATTTAATAGCACCATCTGGAATTGATGCAACAAGTACTAATAGATTAGAAATAATTTCAAGTACTAGCAAATATGCTAGGTCCATGTTGGTATCAACACTGCCTAGAATGTGTACGTTTCCACAATTACTTAGAAGTATGTACACTTTCGGGGATATAAATGTATCAGTTTACATCACTCCAATTAGTGAGGCAAAATCTCAAAATGAACTTAATAGAACAATAAATGAACTTGAATCAGAAAGAATAGTTGCACAAGAAAGAGGACAAATAAATAGGGAAAGCTCTTTATCTCAAAAAAGAGCAGAGGCAGAAGAACTTAGAGACGCAATTGCAAGTGGACTAGACAAATTATTTGAAGCTTCAATAATATGTACATTATTTGCATATAGTATAGCAGATTTAGATAAACAAACAGAATTATTATCTTCAGAAATGGCCAAAACATTAACAGGTATGAAAACAGCATGGGCAATGCAAGAAGATGCTTTTAAATCAAATTTACCATTATGTGAAGATAAAATTAGAAAGGTACATACATTTGATCGTAGATCTATGGCAACAGTGTTTCCTTTTATTAATGCAGATGTTGGTCACGAAAATGGTATACCAATAGGTTTTAATAGACAAACTGGCTTACCAATACTTTATGACAACTTTAGCCCAACACTTAGTAACTACAACATGGTTATATTCGGTAAGTCTGGTGCTGGTAAAGGTGTTACAATAAAAACGCTAATTGCAAGATCTGCAGTGCTTATGGGAATAGAAAGTTTAGCTCTAGATGCCGAAGGTGAGTACGGAGTTGTTGCAGATGCACTTGGTGGACTTAATGTTGTTATTTCACCTAGCTCAAATACAATAATCAATCCATTTGATATAGAGCCAGAAATAACTAGAGATGAAATAACTGGTCGTGAAAAGGTAGTACTTAATGTTGAAAACAAAGTAGAGGACGTTACTCAAATTCTTCTTACAATGGCAAGAGGTAGTACAAGAAGTGAAGATGTAAATGAAGTAACAAAACAAATTATAGCAGAAGCTGCCGCAGAAGAATATGCGGCTCTTGGTATAACAAATGATGTAAATTCTTTATACGAAAGAAACATAAATGGAATAGTTCAAAATAATTACTTAGGAAGAACTAAGAAAAGAATGCCTACTATAGGAACATGGTATAGAAGATTAGTTCAAAATGCTAGTCAAAATACAAACCCAGACTATAGAGTTCACTATAGCTATTTAGTAAAAGTTATGAAACAATATGTAAGAGAACTAAATGGCCAGATGGCATACTTTGATGGACAATCAACCTTTGACCTATTAGAAGGAACATCATTTATCAACCTAGATATTTCAAATCTAGAGGAAAGATTTGCTAGACCTTTGGCACAGCAAATATTACTTTCTTGGATTTGGGAAAAATATGTTAAGAAAAACAGTGAAGATAAAGCAAAAGCTGGTAAAAAGCGTGTGTTAGTTGATGAGGCATGGATGCTTTTACCATATCCAGAAGCAGTAGACTTCTTAAACAAAATGGCAAGACGTGCCAGAAAAAGAAATGTTTCACTAGCTGTTGTATCACAAAGATTCCAAGACTTCTATGAAAAATCAGAAGTACAAGCCGTTTTAACATCTTCAGATACAAAATTATTCTTAGCACAAGATAAATCAGAAATACAATATATAAAAGAAGTATTTAAACTAAGTGATGGTGAGGCAGACTTTTTAACTACATGTAGTAGAGGACAAGGATTATTTAAAGTAGGAGAGCAAACAGCAATAATAGAGATTGTACCAACTAAGAAAGAATTTGAATTTATAGAAACAAATATAAATAAATTAAAGGAACAGCAAGCATAATATGGGGTGTTTTAATTGAAAAAGAAAGTGAAAACAATTTTAGTAATAATAATAATTACTTTAATGATAATGCTGATTGCTACTACTGATGTATTGGCGTTGGATGACCATACTTTTGACATTCCACAAAGTTCTACGGATCCGGGTGAAGCATTTAATCAATTGTCAGAAGGAGAAGCAACAATTACATCTGACGATCCAGACTCTTCTTCTAATACAGAGCAAGTTGATATAGATATGTCTGAATCTCAAGATGATACATTAGCCAATTCTTTAACTGATTTGGGAACAATACTTCCAGATACAATAAATTTAGTTTTAAGTGCAATTGTAACAAATCAAGTAGGAAATCCATTTAATGGAGTACAGCCTTCAGAATATTTTACAATAGGAAATTTATTAACAAATAAATATCCTTTATTTGATATAAATATGCTTGAGGATACTCCTACAGGACCAAACTCAGACTTTTCAAACAAACTAAAAGATAATGTTGCAGTGTGGTTTGTGGCAATTAGAAATATCTCAGTAGTTGGATGTTTTGTCGTTCTTTTATATGTAGGAATAAGAATGGCTATTGCTTCGAACTCAATAGACTCAGCAAAATACAAAAAAATGCTTATGAATTGGTTAATTGGTATAATATTACTTTTTATATTACCATACCTTACACTATTAATGATAAAAATATCCAACTTATTTGTTGAATTTATCAGTAAATCAGTATCAAATAATAATATTACTACAGACATAGAAACTTCAATGTTAACTGGCTTAGCAAAAGATACTGCTGATGGAGATTTGTGGACACAATTAGTTTACTTAGTTTTACTATGTGTATTGGTTTTTTATGAGATAAAATTCTTTGTTATGTACTTATTTAGGGTATTAAAGGTTTTTATATTAACAATAATATCACCATTAATATGTTTGACATATCCTATAGATGCAATTGGTGATGGAAAAGCGCAAGCCTTTAATAATTGGACAAAAAGTATGATGTCATTGATTTTTATACAACCAATACATCTTGTTATATATGTAGTATTTATGTATTCTGCCGGCGCAATAGTTACAACCTTCCCTGTTTTAGGAATAGTATTTATAGTATTTTTAGATAACGCAGAAAAAATAGTAAAAAGTGCTTTAAAAATTAGTGGCGGAAAAGTGGATAAAGGATTAAAAGATATAAAAATAGGAAAAGGAAAATAAGAATGAAAAGAAAAAAAATATTGTTTTTCCTAAGCATAGTTATAATCATCATAATAATAGCTATTATAGGTTCAATAATACAAGAAAATAAACCAAAACAATCAATTAATGACTTTTCTTCAGTAGAAAAATTAATTGAGTTTGATGGCCATGAGTTTATTTCAATGCAAAATTCTAGTGAAGAAGGATATGAAAAAGATATTTACTTGCATTTTAGTAAGCCAACTATAAATGATGATGGAACAATAAACCAAGGGCTTTATGAAATAGTTATAAGTCATGTAGCAGGTTTTTTAAAAGGTCAAAATTTTAGACTAATAGATCAGGAAAAAAATATTTTAGTAAAAATACAATTTGATGAAAATGAAGAAGTATCACTTTATACAATAAATGACGATAGCAAATATTGGGAACATATAAAAACAAATTATCAAATAGACAACTATCAAAATGAGCCTTTAACATCATTAACTATAACGTCACCAATACTAGCAAATATTATAAATGCAAATTGGATTTATAATAATGTAAACTTAGGAACAAAGGATGATGATATAGATAATTATGAAATATACTTTGATGAAGGATATAAAATTAGAAAAATTGGAAGTGAAATTTTTAATATAGTATTTACACCGAAATATGATAATGAAATATTGGAAAATATCACTACTTCTACTAATTTAGATGAAGTAATAAATTTAATTGGTGAGCCTACTTATGATGACCCTAATAATGCTACTAGAGTTATTGGATATAAATGTGAATATTTTTATATATTTTTTTCTGAAAATGAAATATCTGTATATCAGTTAGATAAATATAATGAAAAAGATAGTGAGGCTTTTGGAAAATTAGTTACAGATTTAAATACTACTGGAGATATGAATACTTTTTTAAATAGACTAACAAATCTTTATCCACATTATTCAAGATATATATCAGAGGAAAATTATATAAATATCAAATATCCTTTACAAGGATTTGAAGTAACATTTGGAACAAAAAACAATAATGGAATTACTATATATAGTAATTTTCAAGGATATATAACAGAAGATTTAACTATTGATGATGTTAGAGAAGAAAAGAAAATTCCTGCAAATATTTATACAAAATTAGATAATAATTTAGTTTATAGTGAGGAAAGCTATCGAGCTAACCAAAATTATATAAATAGAAATTCATATGACCAAGGGTATTTTGTACAAACAAATGAATATACAGTTACAAAAATTGATAATACTTATAAGTTTTATTCTAGAGATGAAAGAAAAATGGATTCCATATTAACTATAAATAATTTAACCAGTATGATAAATTATGGGGAAACAATATTTATTTTTGGCGTAAGTAATGATGGTATATATATCTACAATGCAGAAACAAAAGAGCTTATAAATATTATAAAAGGTAATGGAAAATTTAATATTACAAATATAGATAATAGAACAATATATTATGACAATACAAGCATAAATTTTTAGGAGGAAAGGATGAAATTATTAATAAAAACAATAAAAAAAATATTAATATTATTACTAATAATTTTTATAATTTTGTTATCATATATTCCTAAAAAAGTTTATGCTAGATTTGATATACCTACTGTAGATGCTGGTGGTGGAAGTAATAATACTATGACTGTTGAACAAGGAAGGCAAAATATTGCAAACTTTGCTTTAAATTTTCAAAGTCAACACAGTCAAGATTGTGACTATGATGGAAATTGGCAGTATCAAATAGATCCTGAGACAAATAGAGGAATGATTGCCCAAAAGAGAGGTGATACATACTATTCACAAGATACAGAAGGAAAAACATATTCGTTTGATTGTGTTGGTTGGATTACTTTTGCTATTAATAGAGCAACTAAAATGGATTGTAATGATGCTTATGGTAGTGGTTTTGTTACTACAAGTGGAATAAAGGATAAAAGATTTCAATCTGTACCCATATCTGAAATTATTCCAGGAGATATATTAATTGTTACAGGACGGACACCATGTAGCAATATATGTTGGAAATGGACAGGTTGTTGATATGTGGCAAACTAGACAAGGTTCTACTCAAAAGCCAAATGGAGGATTAAAAGTCAGAGCACTTAATGGACATTATACATATAACGCTGCTGCAAGGCTCGTTTCCATAGATGGAGCGCATTTTGATCCAATAGAAGGTGGTGTTACATTGCCAGAAGGAGGAACGGGAGATAGTTCAGGAGATACATCAGGAATTATGGTTGATTTAGATATAATAGCTGACCAATTTACTTTTGATGGTATGCCAACAACAGTTATATATGAACAGCAGGTAGATATATTTAAGTGGTTATTTGATGGAATTAGCGGATTTATGGATTATTTAGTAGGAATTATTATTTCATTAATAAAAGCTCCTATATTGGGATATGTATCAATATTTCAAAATTTAATAAACTCGTTTTTACATGGACTAAATTAACAAAATTGGTTTATAGATTTATCCTAAAAATCTAAATATGTTACAAGGAGAAATAGATGAAACTTAAATTTAATAAATTACAAACTATTATAATTATAATCATTAGTTTTATAATCATTTTTCCTTGCAATTTTGTAAATGCTAGTGACACAGAAAATGAAAACACAGGAAGTAATAACTACGCAGACAATAAAACATACACAGTTACAAATAAAGATGTTACTTTTTCTCCTAGAAATACATCTTATGATGTTCATGCTACAATATTTGTTCCTAATAATACAACAGATGATAGGCCTCTTGTAGTAATGTGTCATGGATTTGGTGGAAACAGACAAGGAGACGGAAAACATTTTTTTCAATTAGGATCTATTTTAGCGGAAAATGGAATAGCAGCTATAACGATAGATATGCCAGGTTGTGGAGAAAGTAGTGCACCACAAACTGATTATACTCTTACAAATATGTATGACTATGTTAATAGTGCAATTACATATATGACTTCAAACTATGATATAGATACAAACAGATTAGGAATAACTGGACATAGTATGGGTGGAAGATTAGCTTCAATGTATACACAAGTTGGAGATTATAGTATAGAAGCAGTTGCTCTATGGGCTCCAGCTAATGGTGATGGTTCAGATGGATATTCTTTTTTGCATGCTAATGGCGCATCATTCAATTTTAACTTAAGCAATGACTTTTACACACAAATGGATGCATCTTATCCAAATCAAGCATTAAGTAGCTATGGTGGAAGAATATTCTTGGCATATGATTCAACAGATCAAGATGGACAAGGACTTATTAGCAGTAACATAGTTACAAATACAATGAATACAGTTACCTCCAAGGGAGGACAAGTAGAAACATACAATTCTGATCATAACTTTATTGAGGGAAATGGAGGTCAGGTTGTAAATGATACAGCTAATTTCTTTGGCATAGAATTTTTAGGAAGAGAAATAACAAGCAATACTGCAAACAATGATGAACCTTTATATACAATAGAAGATATAATATTTAATAGAATTCCAATATTAGATATAAATTTCTTTTCAGATACAGCTGGTGGACAACCTGTAAATCAAGGAAGTGCTGTTGATATTATAAGGACTGCAGTTGCTACTTGGTATGTATCTTTTAGAAATATAGTAGTAATAGCATTAGCAATTATTATTATATACATAGGAATTAGAATGGCTTTGTCAACAATACCTAGTGATGAAGCTAAATATAAAACAATGCTTGTTGGATGGATTCAAGCTCTAGTTATAGTGTTTGTTATACATTGGATAATGATACTTACAATAAACACTAATAATGGTTTTGTATCCATATTAGAAAAAACATCACAAAATATAATGGCTTCATCAGGATATGAAGAAGACTCTATTTATGAAACTATTAGAACAAGGGCATATGATTTTAGATTTAGTGTTTCTTTACCAGCAACAATAATGTATATAGTACTATTTATTATATGGCTAAAATTTTTGTGGGTTTATATTAAAAGGAGTTTTACTATTTTAATATTAGTTGTAATAGCTCCATTTATAGGTGCAAAATATGCAATAGATTGTACAAGGGGAAAAAAGGGTTCATCTTTTAGTAGTTGGCTATATGATTTTATTTTAAATGTATTATTACAAACTGTTCATGCAATAATATACACGGTTTTAATGACTTCTGCATTAAAATTTGCGTTTACTTCTATAATAGGCTTTATTATTGCATTAATACTTATGAATTTTATGCTGGATGCAGATGAAATATTTAGAGATATATTTAATTTTAGCGGACGTTCAAGCTTAGCTAAAGAAGCAGCAAATGCAAGAGAGGAAAGAAAGCAAATATTATCAACTTTTGCAGGAGCAATGTTTGTTGGACAAGTAGCTAGTACGTCAATAAATATCGCCAAGGGGGCTGTTGGAACTGTTGCAAAAACAGGAAAACGTATTGGTAAAAAAATTGACAAGAATATTCCTCAAATAGGCGAAATGAAAAATAATGCTTTAAATTGGATAGATACACGAGTAGAGAATTTTGCTAATAATCAAATAGAAATAGGCGGACAAACACCTGGACTTGTTGCTTTACAAAAACAAGCAAAAATAAGAAAGCTTTCAAGAGAAAAAGGAATTGTTGGAGTAAAAGCTAGAAAGCTAAAGAATAGTATATCTTCAAATAGAAAAAAGAGATACAAAGCTAATTTTAAATTGATAAAAAATGCAACTGTTGGTTCATTAAGTACTATATTAGCTATACCAATGACCGTAGTGGAGCCAACATTAGGAATTGGAATGGCTACAGCAGGTTATAACTTCTTAAAAAGTGATGAATTACATAAAAAACATTATGTTACAGGAAAAGATGGAAGTGTTGAGACCCAAAATGACATAGAATATAAAACTAAAAAATACACCAAAAAGAGAGATAAAAATTATAAGGCTGTTGATTTGCTTGAAAATATAAGCAAGAAAGAAAATAATATAAGAGGACAAATAGAAGAATTAAAGAAAAATACCGACGAAAATGATTTTAATAGATATAAAGACTCTGCTACCCAAATATTAGTGGCTGGTAACAAGAAGAAAATTGAAAATACAATAAAAGATTATTTAGAAGAAAATAAAATTAAAGCTATTGATAATAATTCAATAAATGATATAATTAATGAAATAACAGATGAATTAAAATCTTCAATAAAAATGGATTCACATACACAAAATATGATGGAAAGCAATCTTAGATCTCAAATGTTACTATTAAAAAATAAAATGAAAGCACAATATAGAATGAAAAGTGAATTTGTAAATACACCAGATAATGAATTAGAAAATAAAATCAAATATACAAACAATGATATTGTTAGTGTAATACAGAATACAGTTACAGATAGCACAGTTGATAAAAAATATAGAGATGTTACAAAAGAACTATTTAAATTAGACAACTCTATAGGAGACTTTGAAAGCAAAGCTAAAACAAGTTATAGAGGAGCAAATAAGTTCCTACAAGGACTATAAAAGAGGTGAAATATGAAGATTAAAAAATTATTAAAAAGAGTTACGCTATTAATTGCCATTACTTTTATATTAATTACAAGCTTAACAAATTCAATTAGGGCAGCAAACACTTTAACAGTAGATGAGAACTTTTTGAAACAGTTATTTGTAGACTATATTAATAGTGATGACTATGCATTAAATTCATATGGAGCAAGCTTACCTGCAGGAATGACTGCAGAAGATGTTGCAAATGATATTTTTGATGTTTATGGTGACGCTATTATATATGAATATAATAATCAATATGCTAATAGTACAGAAACTGACGAAGTTAAAAGATGCGAAGGAGCATTAAGACAAGCCTTAGAATCAGCAGAATTGGCACCTGTATATAAAAGAGGCCTAGATAAAATAGTAGAATTAGCAGATATACCTAATAAAATACAAACAACTGGAGGAGGTTCTTCAAATTCCGGAGGTGGAGGTTCTTCAAATTCTGGAAACTCTAATAATCAAGGCTCAAATAATGATACAGGAACAAACAGTGATATATTAACTAAAGACTTAATTTATAATATGTTTTACAAATACTATTCTAAAGTAAATGAGGGAGTAGAAGGCATGACAGAAGAGATTATTAAACAAACTGCTCAATCTTCTGCTGATACTCATTATTCAACAATAATTAGAGAGTACGAAAAAAATTATGACAGTTCCATTGCAAATGAATATGATAGAACAATAGATGCCCTAACAAAAGCATTTAATGGTACAGCATCTTTAAGTGGAATGACTGATGGATTAATAGAGGCTATATCACCTGATATAGCAGCTTTAACTGGAGGACCAGAAACTGGGGATGATGGAACAACAGACCAGGGAAATACTAACACAAATACAGACAATTCAGGGGGAACTACTGGATCTGGAAGTAATACAAATAATAATAACAACAGTTCTGGAGGAATAAATCTTGGCACAATAATGAATGGTATAGTTGGATTAGCGTTCTATATTCTAAAACTACTACCTTTGCTTATTGCACGTGCGATAATGGGAATTATAAATATTTCACTAGACCAAATTTTCTTTAATGAAGTGCCTATATTACAAGTAAATTTCTTTCAGCATGTTGCTAGTTCAATTGCTAGTGCCGATACAATAAATAATATTAGAGACCAAATAGCAATTTGGTATGTTGCAATTAGAAATATAGCAGCAGTTATATTAGCAGTTATGGTTTTATATGTTGGAATAAGAATGGCAATTTCTTCTGTTGCAGAAGAAAAGGCAAAATATAAAAAAATGCTATCTGACTGGGTAGTAAGTTTAGTATTACTATTTGTATTACATTATATTATGATTCTTATAATTAACATAAATGACGCTTTAGTTGAAGTATTGAAACTTGCAAGAAATAATTCAACTAATAGCCAAACCGTAATGAATGAAGCATTTGATAATGCCATATCTTTGAGTAATGCTTTTTCATTTACTGCTCAGCTAGCTTATACAGTCATATATGTAATGCTTGTGGTAATGACTTTTATATTTTTCTGCTCTTACGTAAAACGTATGGTAACAATAGCATTTTTGGTAATGATATCACCATTAATAACTGTTACATATTCTTTGGATAGAATGGGAGATGGAAAGTCACAAGCATTAAATACATGGTTTAAAAATTTTGTGTATAATATTTTATTACAGCCATTTCACTGTATAATATATCTCGCCTTAGTGCAAACAGCTATAAAATCTATGAGTTTAAATGATATATCGAGTGTTGTAGTATCAATTATTATGGTAGTCTTTATATTTGAAGCTGAAGATATTATAAAGGAAATATTCCATTTCCAAGGAAATAGTGTGGCTAAAACGGTTGCACAGGCAGCTTTAGTAACAACTGCAATAGGAGCGGTATCAAAAGCTGCTTCATCTAGTGGTGGTAAAGTAAAAGGATATGCTAGTAGAAGTGCATTTAATCAAAATGGCAATAATAATGTGGCAAATCAAAATAAATTTGCAGCAGGAACTCAAGGTGCTCAAGGTGTTCAAGGTGTTCAAACAACTCAAGATAATAATGGGGCACAATTAGCAAATGCACCAACTACACCAAGTGGTCAATCTAATGAAGGCACACCATCAACATATGATAATGAAAAATCGGGTTCAACAATTGGAAATGTTGCAAGAGGAGCATTAAGAGGTGCAGCAAGACTTACTGGAACAGCATTAAAAGGTACAGCAAAACTTACTGGTGGAATTCTTCTTGGAGCAGCAGGTTTAGCTACTGGTAATTTAACTACTGGAATAACAGGATTTACATCAGGTATGAAGATGGTTGGTGGTTCAATGGATAAATTTGAAGAAAATGCAAATTTAAGATCGTTTGCAAAAGATTACCACAACCTAGAAAATATTTACGCTGGACAAGATGATAACTGGATAAGAGACCATACAAAAGCTTTATTAAATGGCGATGAAGCTGTAAAGCCATATGAAAAAGATTATTATGATATGATACGTAATGAACAAGATAGATATATAAATGCTGGTATGTCATTTGATGATGCAACAACTCAAGTAGAACAGAATGTAGCTGGAGTACAAAGAGGAACTATAAGAGAAACTATAATACCAAAAAGATACAAAGGAAAAATTAATAGAGGAAATCGTTTTACTAATGGCAAATAAAGTTAATACTATAAAAAGATGAGGTAGGTGATAAAAAAGTTGGATCCAGAAAATAATAATAATGTAAATACTACAGGAGCAGAAAAACAAAAAAATGCAGCAAAGCCTAAGGAGGGAGTTGCACAAAAAGTACAAAAAGGGAAAAAAGCAGTAAATCTTATTGTAAAAGTTATAACAAAAATTCCTGCCATTGGCACAATTGGACTAATTATTGTAATAGTGATTTTAATTATAGGATTCATAGGCTTTTTTACATCACTACCAGGAACATTTATTGAAAGTATTAAGGCTTTTGGACAAAATTTATGGTCAAGCATAGTTGGAATAACAGTTGGTGGGGAAATTACTGCAAGTGTATCTGAGCAAGATCAAATAAACTTAGCACAAAAAATAGAAGATATGGGATATGATGTAGTTGGCTATGGATTTGCAGATGCAAAATATGAATATGATGATGACCCTAATGTAGAAAATACTGATGGAGTTAAAAACTCAAAAATTATAGGAATTACTCCATTAGATTCTAGTAGAAATTATTTACAAACTTATATTGCTCAAAATGAAGCTATGTACAGATTAAGTACATGGAGTCTAGTTGGATGGCTTCACGGAATTGTTCAAGGAGCTAGTAACAATATATTAGCATGGTTTACTGGAGATGCTAATAATGCAGATAGAATAACTGGGCTAAATGGAAAAATATATTCTGAGGGTATGATAAATGTAACTCTCGAGGGTTCAATTTATGATGCTCCAATTTCTGGAGGGACAGGACCTAAGGTAACAATTGATAGAGATAAAAAATTACTAAAAATTCAAGCGGATAGAATTGGTATAAATAATGATTTATCAATTGGAATTAATGATGTATTATATTTTGATATGACAGATTGGACATCAATATATGGCAAACCTATAGAATTATTTTTAGCATTACATTTGGCAACAATGATGCCCGATTTGACATATGAATTAGCATCTAGCGACGCATTTAATACAAAAGTAAATATAGAATTACAAGAGGTACAGTCAACATTCAAAGTTATATATAGAAAACAAGATGGAACAGAAATTTCACAAACAGAAATTGAGAAGATCTATATGAAAGTAATGTTCAACATGACAGACGAACAAATAGCTAGGTTCGAAAATGCTGGAAAATTAGATGAAGCCTTTATCAAAATTCTCAATTCAACTAGCGATTCTACACCAGTGGAATGGATAAATGCTACAGAAGGTTCAACCGTAACAAGTAAAACTAAAGAAAATTATAAGGCTGATGAATTAAGATTAGGATTTGACTTAGGAAAAGTAGAAGAAGATATTTTAGGACAAACATATAGTAAATTTAATGTAACAATGAATATAGTAACGCCATCGACACCAGCGGGAACACCAGGTGTTGGAATTCCAATTCCTGGCCCTACTACTACAACTAATACAGAATTTAATAAATATTTACCAGTTGTAGATTTAGACAACAGCGACGAAGTGGCAGCAGCTCAGACATTATTAAATAGTACATCTTTGTCAGGAATAACAGTAGAACAACTTGAAGAATTGAAGAATTTAATGAAAGAAGGAGCGGAAGAATCAAAAACATATTTACCTAGAATAGAGTCTGTAATTAGGCATTGGTATTATAAAGATATATTATTTGAATATGGAACAGCTGGAAAGGCAAAAAAGAAAGTACAATTTACTACAGAAGACGAAGATAGCCCATTATCTGATACCAAATTAAATGGGGATAGCATAATTTTGGATACCACATATACTAATGCAAAGGGAGTATATTATCAACTTGCAGAACCAGAAGCTGAGGGACCAAACGATGTAATTGTTGCATTATTTAAAGGAGGCAGTGGAACAACAGGCTGGGGAGATTCATATAATTTCCCAGGAAAATATTATAGGTATGATGGAACAAGAGCAAGAGCTCAGCTAATAGCTAATGCAAAGGCAGCCGAAAACTCAGATTCTGAATATACATTTCAGGGAGAGACATATCCAACTATTCCATTGGATGATATGGATATGAAAGTTGAGCCAGAAGAAGTAACTTTTGTTACCGTAGACCAGTATGGAAATGAAAGCAAACAAGATGCACTAACTGCATTCTCAATACTAGAAAATGTTCATTCTATAGAGGCAGAGTCTGTATATAGAATGCTAAAAGAATTAGTAATAGAATTGGGATACTTTACTAAAGAAGATTTTATGAAACCACTTACACAAGTACTATTATGGCCTGTAGAAAGAGTTGGAAGTGATACGGAAGAAGGCGATGATAATGAAGAACTTGTTACAAATGGTATAGTAAAAAAAGAAAATGAATATGGAATTTACTTAGAAAATGGTACAGCTGTAAAAGAAGGTGACAAAATTATTGCTCCAGGTGATGCAAAAGTTGTAAGTGTTGATGGAAATTCTATAACTATTAAATTTAAAACTATTTCGGATGGAAATGCACAGGCGTTGAAAGAAAAATTTGGAACGGACTATTTGGATGTTGATAAAGATATAGTTTTAGATATGCAAATGACTTTTACTGGAATTAATCCAAGTGTATCAGTTGGAGATGATGTAACAGCTGGTAGTCAAATAGGAACAGCTACCAGTGAAGATATGAGAATATTACTATATGATATGAATAAAACAATAGTAGATGATATAGAAACATATATGTATCCTACATATAAAGGAACTCGTTTAGGAATATTTGAGACAGTGGCAAATGACGAAAACTAATTGACTAAAATTGGAGAAAGTATATGAAAAAATTTTTATTTAGTGTAATTATAATTTTAATAATATTATTAGTTGCTCAATTAATATATTTTAACATTCAAAATAATGAGCAAATAGCACAAGCAAATATAACTAATAATACTTTATTTAATACAAATTATACAAGCACAAATGAAACTGAAAATACAAATATTGAACAAAATATTATTGTCCCAGCAGGCTTGGATACCATAATGGAACGATATAAAGGGAATGTTAATGAAAATTATATAGAAAAAGAATTTTATAAATTTATCAATACTTATGTAAAACAAATATATAATTTAACTGCTAGAAAAAGTATCAATAATATTTTACAAATATATGATTTAAATATAGAAGATATAAATAACATGCATATATATTCTGCTAATGATTTTTTAGAAATAGCTACCCAAACTTATCATGTCGCAAATATTTCTGGAGTAACATATTTAAATAGTATTGCAGATATTAGTACATATAATGATGATGATAATGGATATACAACATTTAAAGTGACTTTTAATTATTCAAATAACAAAGCTATAGAACTAAAAATATATTTAGCAAATAATGAAAGTGTTACTCCATTGGTGAGATTTGGAGTGATAAGCTAAAATATATAAAATTACTAATTTTGTAATTATTAAAAAAGGGAAAAATAGTATGAGTGAAAAAAAGAAAATTGTATACATAGTGTTAATTATTATAATACTTTTACTTATAGCCATAAACTTAATTGTATTTATCAATAATTATTTTGGAAAAGATAATACTATTTCAAATAATGAAATAGTTAATAATGAAATTTCAAACGAAAATAGAGAAGTAGAAATAAACACAAATTATGCAACAGTTTCAAATGAAGTGGACGAAGAAAACAGGACGAATAAAATAGCTTCTTTAAGTGAGAGATTACGTATGGAAACATATTTTGGACAATACATTTCTTATATAGAAAGTAAAGATTATCAATCTGCTTATAATTTACTTTATGATGGTTTTAAACAGTCATACTTTCCAACTTTAGAGGAATTTATAGCATATTGCCAAAATAATTATCCAAATAATATTGCAGTTGAATATACAGGCATTGATCGTGAGGGTACAATATTTATTTTAAAAGTTAAACTAAGAAATCCTTTAACAGATTCTACACAGACTGATGTTCCTGAACAACAAGTAGTAATAATAGAAAATGACATAAATGATTTTAAATTATCATTCCAAGTAATGGAATAAATTATTTATAAAAATATTCATTTAATAAAAAGGAAGGAAAAATGAAGCTAGGTACAAAAATTTTATTAGCTATACGAAAATTTTGGAAAAAATATTGGAAAATTGTAATTATAGTTGCAGTTATTTGGATAGCAGTTATAATTTTAAATATGTATTTAAAGAATCTTCCAGAAGAACAAGTAATTATTAACACATATAATCCTGATTTACCAGTCATGGATAATGGAGATAAAATTCCTGAAAACAAAAAAGAAAATATAAGTAATGTTATAGATACATTTTTTAACTATTGCAATAATAAAGAATATCAAAAAGCATATGATTTGCTTACAACTGATTGCCAAAAGTATGTGTATAGTGATAGTTTAAATGAATTTATTGAATATGTTGATGGAATATTTACTAACAAAAAAATATATAACATACAAAATTATTCAAATGTTGGTGATGTATATATTTATGATATAAATATATTAGATGATATACTTTCAACAGGAACTACTGGTGGATATAACACATATAGAGAAAAAATAGCACTAATAGAAGAAAATAATGTAATGAAGATTTCAAATCAAGGTTATATAGGAAAAGTTAATTTTAGCAATTTAACAGGTGAAGATCAATACTTAAAAGTCGCCGTACTGTATAAAAATATGAGCTATGACAGAGAGGAATACGCAGTAGAAATAACAAATAAAACTGATGGATATTTAGTAATAGGAAATGGCGCGGTCGCAAACGAGATAACACTTAATCTTGGAGATCAAGAACGCCCAGCTTTGGACTTGATTAATAATGCAATTATTATTGAACCTGGAAAAACAATGAGTTATTTTTTACTTTTTGATAAATATTATGATGATGGAAAAACTCCCAAAGAGTTAAAATTAAATTTGATTAGACTTTTTGGAACTGATAAAGAATTAGCAGAAGAAGGAGCAACAGAAAACGCTAATTTAACATATAGTATGAATATAACTTTAGATAGGTAAAATATAAAAATCATAAAAAATCACTTATAACATATAAATGTTATAGGTGATTTTTTGTTGAATATGAAAAATCAAGTTTTCTTATTTAACAAAAAACAACAATACTTGAATAGGAAAAATCAAGTTTATTTAACAAAAACGGCTAAATGGAGGAATGATTAGATGCCAAAAAAGGTAATAAAAATCTTTTTTATAATAATTTTAATATTTACATTATCAGCTTTTCCGGTCTTTGCAGATGATGCAAATGAAATAGAAGAAGTAGTTATAGAAGAAAATGAAAAAAAAGAAATAGAAGCGGGGGCTACTTCTAATACAAAGCCAACAATAAATTCAAGAAGATATGCAGTGTATGATAGACTTTCTGGAAGATGTATATATGGTAAAGACGAAAATAAGCAAACTGCAATGGCTTCGACCACAAAAATTATGAGCAGTATTATTGTAGTTGAAAACTGCAATTTATCAGATGAAGTAACAATAACTGCAAAAGCAGCGGGCACAGGTGGATCAAGACTTGGGCTTCATACAGATGACAAAATAACAGTAATAGATTTGCTATATGGACTAATGCTAAGGTCAGGAAATGATGCAGCTGTGGCACTTGCAATACATACATCAGGAAGCGTAGAAGAATTTGCTAAACTCATGAATCAAAAGGCTGAAGAATTGGGGCTTAAAGACACTCATTTTGTTACTCCACATGGATTAGACAATCCAAATCATTATACCACTGCATATGAACTTGCAAAAATAACAGACTATGCTTTAAAAAACGAAACCATTGCCAAAATAGTAAAAACAAAAACTGCTACAATAAATATCAATGGAAGCCCAATGCAAATAAATAATACGAATGAGCTGCTTGGCAATGTAGAAGGAGTATATGGAGTAAAAACAGGATTTACAAATAATGCAGGAAGGTGCTTAGTAACAAGTGTAAAAAGGGGAGATATGGACTTGATTATTGTAGTACTTGGAGCAGATACAAGAAAAGATAGAGCAAAAGATAGTATGAAATTAATTGAATATGCATATAAAAGATTTTATACAGTAAATGTAGAAGAAATGGTATGCAAAGAATTTGCAATGTGGAAACAAATAAACCAAAATAGAATATATGTAGATAAAGCAGCAAACAGTTTAGAGTTAAAACTAGATGAGATACCAATAAAACAGTTAGCAGCAGATTGTGAACCTACCATAGAAATAAATGCAGTAAGCTTTTTAGAAGCACCAGTTTTAGAAAATGAAAGAATTGGCACTATAACCGTAAAAGTTGGAGATGAGCTAATAGAAGAAATAGAAATAAAAGCAGAAAAAGAAGTGAAAAAGAGAGGAATACTAGATTATTTTGGGTTGATTGCTAAAATTTACTCTGGAACAATAAAAATAATGGAAAAAACCACTTGACATTTTAGTAATTATTTGGTATGATAAATAACGTACCAATGCGGGAATAGCTCAGTTGATAGAGCGTCGCCTTGCCAAGGCGAAGGTCACGGGTTTGAGCCCCGCTTCCCGCTCCATTAAAACAAATCTCGCTTTGAAAGCCGTAATGCATTTGCATTTAATTATTTTATAATATAGGAAAAATCGAAGATTTTGCCTATATTTCAAGGTTGGGCTTCCTTTTTTTAAAGCAAAAGGTTTGTTTATTTTTTTAACAAATATTAAGCGTTTTTGGTACTATTACTTCACAATTTGAATATAATTTATTAATGGCGATATAGCCAAGTGGTAAGGCACGAGTCTGCAAAACTCTGATCCCCGGTTCGAATCCGGGTGTCGCCTCCAAACAAGCACCAGTTTACTGGTGTTTTTTAGTCTTAAATGCAAAAATTAAATTTTTTCCAATTTTAAAACAATGAAAAAATTTAGAATAAATTAGTTTTAATTACAAATAATACCATTATGCATAATCAAAACACATAACTAAAAATAAAAAATCAACCGAAAATTCCATTTGAAATACAACGAAAATATTGATTTTACATATATTTTATATTATAATATAAATTGTAGAAAAATATTTAAAGAGAGGTCAAATTATGACAAAAAAATTAGGAGTAATTATAAGTATTATTTTAATAGTTGTTTTAGCTTTAACTACAAGTAGTTTTGCTGTAAGTGATGCAAATGGCATCTATTTAGGACTAAGAGAAAATTCCACAGCAAGAAAAACTGGAACATACACTTTTAATTCAAAAGATATATTCAAAATAGTGCAATACAACAATAGTACAGGAACAAGCTTAATAGATAATTCTATATACTGTATTAAAGCTGGATCAGGTTTTGGCTCTGAATCATATCAAAATGCAATAGTAAATTATACACAATATTTTAATATGAAAAACCCAGACTCAATAGAATCACCATATAGAGAGGAGCTTCCAACAGACACTACAACATATAATGAACTTGTTTGGGTATTAGACCACTTATACATTCCAGCTAAAGAGGGAGCTACATCGGATGAAATAGAATTAGCAAATGAATCAAAAGAAAATTTACTTAACAATGCAGGAGTTTCAGAAGACAGCTTTTTAAGAGATACAGCAACATATGGAGATGCAATTGAAGATATATTGGAATGTATTCAACAAGTTGCAATATGGTATTTTACAAATCCTTCAGGAGATTACCACAACAATTCAACACAAACACTTGAAATGGCTGTCGATGGTACAAGCTTAACTGATAAATATGGCTTAGACCTAGTAGATAATGAAATAGATCAAATTTATAGTTATTTAGTACAAGGGGCAATAGATGCTGTAGAAGGTGGATACACTTATGAAGATTCTAGTGTTGGAACATCACCAATCAATTTTGTTAAAGATTCAGTAGCTTTAACAATGGATAATTCAAACTATATACTTGGACCATACAAAATAGAAGAATTATCAAATACGGACTATACATTAAATGCAGAATTGTACAGTAACTCAGGAACTATAGCTGGTGCAAAAGTTCTTGACTCAAACAAACAAGAAGTGCAGTTAGGAAATACCTTAGCAGAAAAAATAGAACAGACAGTAGGAAGTAACTTTTACATTAGCATACCTATATCATCAAATATAACATCTGCTACATTAAAAGTTAGTGCAGAATATTATAATACTATACAAACATTTTGGTCAGTAGGTGCAAATAATTTAGCTTATAATCAACCTATTGTAATAATTTCAAGAGAAAAGCAAAAGTTCGAAGATGCTAGCACAATACAAATAACAAATCCAGAATTTGACTTAGCACTTAGAAAATTTATTACATCTATAAACGGAGCACATGTAGAGGTAAGTCGTGAACCTGTTATAACACAAAACGATCTAAGAGCTTTAGCTACAGGAACAGCAGATTTTGACAATGGTACAACAGTTACAAAAACACATACAAAAACACCTTTGGTTGTAGAAAAGGGAGATAAAATAATTTATACAATAAGGATTTACAATGAAGGTGATATAGATGGCTATGCTGATACAATAGTTGACTACTTACCAAATGGACTAGAATTAGTAGACCCAAGTGAAAGCACTACTAATACTAAATATGGTTGGCAAGTATATGAAGGCTCATTAGTTCAAGTAGCAGCTGATGGAAGTACTGCTTCAGGTCAAATGGTAATAACAAATTATTTAAAAGACACTATAATTTCAGCTTTTGACAAAGATCCAAGTGATGGAAATTATACTATAGACTATGAAGATGTACAAATAGAATGTAGAGTTACAAAAGACCCTACAGAACAAGATGTTTCTTTAAAAAATGTTGCAGAAATAGTAGAAGCACATGATATTACAGGTGGAAATTTAGACAGAGACTCTAATCCAGCAGATTTAACACAAACTCAAATAGATAGTTATTTACCTGGAACTTCTGAAGAAGGCAAAGGTTATGAGGATGATGATGACTATGAAGAACTTGTTATGCTTGGCAAATACTTTGATTTGTCTTTAAGAAAGTTCATTACAGCAGTAAATGATAAAGAAATAACTAATAGAGTTCCACAGGTTGATGTGAGCCCATTATTAGCAGGAGAAACTACTGCAAACTACAATCACACAAAAAATCCTGTAAGTGTTGAAGCGGGAGACATAGTAACATATACAATTAGAGTATACAATGAAGGACAAGTTGATGGATACGTAGATGAAATAGTTGATCATTTACCACCATACCTAGAGTTTATAGTAGATGATGAATTAAATGCAGCAAATGGTTGGATAATTGATACATCTGACGAAACACAAAGAACACTTAGAACAAATATATTATCTAGAGAAAATGATGTGGAAAATATAATTCCTGCATTTGACTCAAGTACAGATAGCTTAAGTTACAAAGATGTTCAAATTAGATGTAGAGTTGTAAACACAGCTCCAACATTAACAAACATAACAAACATTGCAGAAATAACAAAATACAGTAATGAATCTAATTTAACAGATAGAGATAATGTTAGGGATGTAGTATTACCATCAGATAATGATTTACCAAATTATAAAAATGATGAAATCAATTCAGGAGTGCAATATATACCAGGTCAAGAAGACGACGATGATTTTGAAAAAGTTATTTTGCAAAAATTTGACTTAGCTCTAAGAAAATTCATCACAGGAGTAAATGACGAAGAAATAACAAATAGAGAACCTGAAGTTGACACAAGCAAATATGGTTTGACAGATGAAAACGGAAATTTAATTACAAACTTCACATACAATCACACAAAAGATCCTGTAAGAGTATGTCAAAATGATGTTGTTATATATACGATTAGAGTTTACAACGAAGGAACAATGTCAGGTTATGCAGAACAAATAAAAGATGATATTCCAGAAGGATTAGTGTTCTTACCAGAAAACGAAGTAAACCAAGAATACAGATGGGTAATGTTAGATGCAAATGGTAATGTAACTCAAGATGTAAATAGTGCAGTAAATATTGTTACAGACTACTTATCTAAATCAAATGAAACTACAAATGGCGAAAATTTATTACAAGCATATAACGCAGAAACAATGGATGGACCGGACTATAAAGACGTTAGGGTAGCATTTAGAGTAACAGAACCAAATACATCAGATAGAATAATAATAAACCAAGCACAAATAAGTGATGATGCAGATAGCGAAGGCGAAGATGTAACAGATATAGACTCAACTCCAAATGAATGGATCGAAGGCGAAGATGACCAAGATATTGAAAAAATCTATGTACAATACTTTGATTTAGCATTAAGAAAATGGGTAAGCCAAGTTATACTAATAGAAGATGGACAAGAAAAAGTAAAAGACACAGGACATTATGCAGAACAAGATCCAGAACCAGTAGTAAGAGTTGACTTAAACCAAAACAGAATTGACAACACCATAATAAAATTCAAATACCAAATAAGAATAACAAACGAAGGTGAAATAGCAGGAGCAGCAACAGAAATATCTGACTATATTCCAGAAGGGCTAGAATTTAATCAAGCAGATAACCCATTATGGAAAGAAGTAGACGGAAAAATAGTAACAGACCAATTAAAAGATACAATCTTACAGCCAGGTGAAAGTGCAACAGTAGAAGTAATATTAACATGGATAAATGATGAAGAAAATATGGGAGTAATGATAAATACAGCAGAAATAAGTGAAGACTACAATGAAAGCCATACACCAGATATAGACTCGGTTCCAAATAACAAAGTGCCAGGCGAAGATGATATAGACGATGCACCAGTAGCCTTAACAATGGTAACTGGTAGCGCACCACTATACATTGGTTTAACAGCTGGAACACTTGTGATTATTGCAGGAGGAGTATTCCTAATTAAAAAATACGTAATTTAATTTTACATTGGGGCCGTCCCCAATGTAAAATTTTTTGCTAAAAAATGTTGAAAAAAATATCTTCTTGTTATATAGTATAATATAAATAAAAATGCAAAAAAATATATATTATAATAAAAATATTTTGCAAATATAAAATATAAGGAGTAAGCAAATGAAACAAAAATTAATGCCAAAGCTATTAATTATAATTTCAATAATTATTACAGCTTTACTTTTATGTTCAAATATAGTAAATGCACAATCAGGGGGACCACTATATTTAGGACTAAAAGGTAAGTCAACAGCAAGGGCAACGGGAACATATGAATTTAATAATAAAAATGTTTTTAAAATAGTAAAGTATAATCAATCTGGAACAGTGGAAAACGATGATGGAACAGTAATCTATTGTTTAAAGGCAGGACCAGGATTTGGCTCTGAATCATATGATAATACAGTTATAGGATATACACAATATTTTGATATAAAAAATCCAAATTCTATAACAGGTGCATATAGAAATCAATTACCAAGTGATACAACAACATACAACGAATTAGTGTGGGTACTAGACCATATATATAACCCAAATGCAGAAACAATGGATGAATATTTAGAAAGAGCGGGAATATGGAGTAGTAGTAAGCTTAGAAATGGTAGCATACCTACAAATACAGTAAAAGATATTGTAGAAGTAGTAGAGCAAGTAGCAATATGGTATTTTACAAATCCAAGTGGCGAATACCACAACCCATATACAAATTCACTAGAATTAAAAGTTGATGGCGAAGATATATTAGATAAATACGGATTTGAATATGTTGGAAATGAAATAGATACATTATATGCATATTTGGTAGAAGGAGCCATAAATGCAGTAAGGGATGGATATACTTATGAGACAAATACAGCAAATCCAGTAACATTAAATTCAAACACTGTAAAGGTGCAAATAGAAGAAAATAATTATATAATAGGACCATATACTTTAGAAAAAAATAATGATACAGCATATACTCTATCAGCAACAGTGACAGATGGTACAAATGATTTGCAAAATGTAAAAATACTAAATCAAAATATGAATGAGGTTACTTTAGGCGCTACTTTAGGTGACAAAATAAATTCTACAGTAGGAAATAATTTCTATATTTCAGTGCCAATAAGTACAAACATTGAAAAAGTTAAACTAACTGTTTCCGTAAGCACGAGGGTTACAACACCATTAATGTGGACAGTTGGAGAAAACGAATTAAGCATAAATCAACCAGTTGTAGTAATAGATACAGTAAATAAAAATTACTCTTCAAACTCAGAAGTAACATTGCCAAAACCTACGGGTTCTTATGATTTAGAACTTTTGAAGCAAGACTCATCAAATAAAAATGTCTTAGCAAATGCAGTATTTAATATTAGCATAAATGGAGGAGAAGTAGCACCATACACAACAAAAGCGGATGGCAAAATTACAATAAACGGAATAAACATAACAGATATATCAAAACCAGATACAATAACAATAACAGAAATAACAGCTCCAAATGGATATGTACTAAATAACACACCAATAACACTAACAGTAAATAAGTCATTACAAAATGGCAAATATGTGGCAAGTAGTGTAAGCTCAAACATAAATGATGGCTTAGTAGAAAGCGGAAGTGTAAAAATAGAAACAGGGTCAAATGGTGTAAATACTGTTAAAATTACCGTAAATAACTCAAAAACTACTGGCTCATATAACCTAAGACTTTTAAAACAAGATGCAGAAACTAAAACATTACTTGAAAATGTAGCTTTTACAATTAGTATAAATGGAGGACAACCACAAACATACACAACAAATTCAAATGGAGAAATAACAATAAACGGAATAAATATAACAAATATTACAAACAATGACACAATAACAATAACAGAAATAAGAACTCCAAATGGATATGTATTAAATAATACACCAATTACATTAACCATAATTAAAGGAGAAGAAAACGGAAAATATGTTGCAAAATCAGTTACTTCAAATATAAATAATGGTTTAGTGGAAAGCGGAAGTGTAACTATTACTCAAGGTCAAGATGGAGTAAATACAGTAAATATTACAATAAATAATACAAAAATAACGGGAAACTATAATTTTAAAATTATAAAAGAAGATACAATTACACACGAAAAACTTGGAGGAGCCATATTTGCAGTAAAAGTAAATGATGGAGAAGAAACCCAAGTTACAACAAACGAAAATGGAGAAATATCAATAAATAATATAAACATAACAGATGTAACTTCACCAGATATAATAACATTAAGAGAAATTAAGGCACCAGATGAATATTCATCATTTGAAGGAACAATTACATTAAGAGTAAATAAGGCAGAAAATGATGGACAATATACAATCAGAAATGTAGAAGCATCAGTAGATGATGGAACACAGTATGATGATGTAAGAATAACAAATAATTCTGGGGCATTAACAGTAGAAGTAACAGTACCAAATGAAAAGGTGGAAGGGTCATATCATTTAAAAATAATAAAACAAGATGAAAATGACCTAAGTAAAAAGTTACAAGGAGCAACATTCAGGGTTGAAATATATGCTGAAAATATACAGGAAAGGAGTATATCAACTGAATCAAATAGTGAATCAATAGCTAATTCATACACAACAGATGCAAATGGAGAAATAAATATAACAAATACAATCTATAATGAAAAAAGGTTTTATCATATATCAATTACTGAAATAACACCACCTACAGGATATGATGCAATACTTACAGAGCCAATTGAACTAGAAGCATATTCAACAATAAAAGATGGAAAGTATGCACTAAAAGATGTAGAAGCAATATCACAAAATGCAAATTGGTCATTTGATGAAGAAACAAATACCATAATAATAACTATTACAAACAAAAAGCAACCATTTGACTTGGCCTTAAGAAAATATATAACACACATAAATGGAACAGAGGTAACACCAAGTCGTGAGCCACAAATAAGTGATGAAGAGGCTCAAAATGTAGCAAATGGAAATGGTACATTTGATGAAGGAACAACAGCAGAAAAAGACCATACTAAAACACCATTAGTTGTAAAAACAGGAGACATTGTAAGATATACAATAAGAATTTACAATGAAGGAAAAATAGATGGATATGCAAAAGAAATAACAGACTATTTGCCAGAAGGCCTAGAGCTAGTACCAGCATCAGAAAGTAGCATAAATGCACAGTATGGCTGGACACAAGACGGAAGAACAATAAAAACAACATACTTGGCAGACAAATTAATAAAAGGTACAGCAAATAATGAGGAAGAAAATGGAGTAGAAGAAAATAGTATAACAGAAAATGAAACAAACAGTGAAAATGAACAAACGAGATTGTCAAGTGGTTTAGACTACCAAGATGTACAAGTTGAATGTAGAGTAGTAAGAAAAGCAAGTGATACAAATATTTCATTAAAGAACGTAGCAGAAATAACAGACGCAGAAGACATTTTGGGAGGAAAAGAGGACATTGATTCTACACCAAACGACCTAACAGAAGAAGAAAAAAATAACTACAACCCAGGAACATCAGAAGAGGGCAAAGGCTATGAAGATGATGATGACTATGAAGAATTAGTAATGCTTCCAACATACTTTGATTTATCTTTAAGAAAATTCATTACAGGAGTAAATGATAGAGAAATAACAAATAGAGAGCCACAGGTAGATACAAGCCCACTATTAAATGGAAAAACAACAGCAAATTATAATCATACAAAAGACCCAGTAGAGGTAAAAAAAGGCGATGAAGTAACATACACCATAAGAGTATATAATGAAGGAGAAGTAGATGGATATGTAGAAAAAATAGTAGACCATTTACCACCAGAACTAGAATTCTTACCAAATGATGAGTTAAACAAAGAGTATGGCTGGACGCAAACAGATGAAAGAACAATAGAAACAGACTATTTAAGAAACACTTTACTTAAAGCATTTGATGGAGGAAACAGCCTAGACTATGCAGACATAAAAATAAAATGCAAAGTAAAAGACACAGCAGCATATTTAAAAGAAATCACAAACATAGCAGAAATAACAGAATACAGAAATGATTTAGACTTAACAGATAGAGACAACGAAAACAAAGTAAACTTACCATCAGATGAAGACTTGCCAAACTACCGTGATGAAGAAATAGAAAGAGGAGACGAATATATACCAGGACAAGAAGACGATGACGATTTTGAAAAGGTCATATTAAAACAATTTGATTTAGCATTAAGAAAATTCATCACAGGAGTAAATGAAGAAGAAATAACAAGTAGGGTGCCACAAGTAGACACAAGCAAATATGGAACAGAAGATGAAAATGGAAAATTAATCACAAGCTTCACATACAACCATACAAAAGACCCAGTAAGAGTATGCCAAAACGATATAGTAATATATACAATAAGAATATATAATGAAGGACAGCTATCAGGATATGCAGAAGAAATAAAAGATGATGTACCAGAAGGCTTAATATTCTTACCAGAAAACGAGATAAACCAAGAATACAGATGGGTAATGTACGATGCAAATGGAAATGTAACAGAAAATGCAGAAGAGGCAGTATATATTAGAACAGACTATTTATCAAAAGCTCAAGAAGAAACAGAAGGTGCAAATTTAATACAAGCATTTGACAAAAATACAATGGAGACACCGGACTATAAAGACGTAAAAGTAGCATTTAGAGTAACAGAGCCAAATACATCTGACAGAATAATAATAAACAAAGCCGAAATAAGTGAAGATGCAGATGAAAATGGAGACGAAGTAGAAGACATAGATTCAACCCCAGATGAATGGATCGAAGGTGAAGACGACCAAGACATAGAAAAAATCTATGTGCAATACTTTGATTTAGCATTAAGAAAATGGGTAAGCCAAGTTATACTAATAGAAGATGGACAAGAAAAAGTAAAAGACACAGGACATTATGCAGAACAAGATCCAGAACCAGTAGTAAGAGTTGACTTAAACCAAAACAGAATTGACAACACAATAATCAAATTCAAATATCAAATAAGAATAACCAACGAAGGTGAAATAGCAGGAGCAGCAACAGAAATATCTGACTACATTCCGGATGGACTAGAATTTAACCAAGCAGATAACCCATTATGGAAAGAAGTAGATGGAAAAATAGTAACAGACCAATTAAAAAATACAATCTTACAGCCAGGTGAAAGTGCAACAGTAGAAGTAATACTAACATGGGTAAATGATGAAGACAACATGGGAGTAATGATAAACACAGCAGAAATAAGCGAAGACTACAATGAAAGCGGAACACCAGATATAGATTCGGTTCCAAACAACAAAGTTGAAGGAGAAGACGATATAGACACTGCACCAGTAGCCTTAACAATGGTAACAGGTAGCGCACCACTATACATTGGTTTAACCGCTGGAACACTTGCAATAATTGCAGGAGGAGTATTCCTAATTAAAAAATACGTAATTTAATGAAAGGAACAATAAATTATGAATCAAATACTGTCAATGCAACAATCACAAACGCCAAATTCAAAACCACCTAAGCAGAAAAAGCCCAAAAAAGAAAAGCAAATAAACTATGGTAGGCCAAGTGATAAAGCAAATATAGTATCTATAACCAGAGTATTTTGTATACTCATAATATTATTTGGATTTACACTTATAGGAGATGCAACATATGGAATTATTAGCTCAAAACCTAGCTTAAAAGATACTGTAAATGTTACAGCAAATGCTATAGGTTCAAATGTAACCATTAGAGCAGTTGGAAACATGCCAATACAAAGTTTAAATTACAGGTGGAACCAAGGCACAGAAACAACAGTACAAGGAAATGGTACAGTAGAACTTGAGGCAACAGTACAAATACCAACAGGAAATAACATTTTAAATATGTCAGTTATAGATTACTATGGTAATAAAACAGAGTATCAAAAACAATATATAAATGAACAAGAAGATGCCTCAAAACCTACAATAGAAATAAGTGTATCTGGAAATATGCTAAATATAACAGCAACAGATGAAACTGAAATGAGTTATTTAACATATAGTTGGAACAATGCTACACCTACAAGAGTAGATATAGATGGAGCAAGCACAGATAAAACTGTGTTAAAAACTAGCATAGAGGTTCAAAAAGGCGAAAATACTTTGTCTATTGTCGCAGTAGATGCTGATGGAAATACAGCCACAAGAACAGAGAATATAAAAGGAGCAAATAAGCCTACATTTACAGTAAGTGCAGATGGTACAAACTTGGTAGTAGATGCTCAAGATGATGAAGGTATTAACAAAATAGAAATAACTGTAGATGGTGTTACATCAGAATCAGATGTAGACAATTTAAAAGAACTACAAGCAACTTTACCTATAACACCAGGTGAGCATACAATAACAATTACAGTAACAAATATTAATGGACTATCAGAAGAGCAATCATTTACAGTAACCCTATAAAATCTGAAAGGATAAAGCTATGAAAAAGATATATTTAATAGATAATGATAAAGAAGAAAAACTTTATAAAAAACTTAAACAAATTATGAAAAAAGAACAAAATGTGGATATAGAAAATGTAAGTGTAAAATTAATAAAAGAAAAATTAAAAAATATTCCAGACATTTGTATTATAAATGAAGATGAAATAAACTCTGATTTAAAAGAAATTTTTCAAAAGATTAAGGATGCACAACAAAATTCAAATATACCACTAATAGTTTTAACACCATCAGAAGACGAAGAGCATATTATAGAAATACTAAAAAACGATGTAGAAATTTGCTTAAAATATCCTTCAAATTGCGATATTTTATACTATACAATAATGAACCTTATAAAACTTTTAAACAGAAATAGAACAGTAAGCCCTTTAACAGGGCTTCCTGGAAATAGTCAAATACAATTAGAAATGCAAGAAAGACTAGAAAAGGGCGAAAAATACGCATTGATGTATATTGATTTGGATAATTTTAAAGCATACAATGATACTTATGGTTTTTCAAATGGAGATGAAATAATCAAACTTACTGCAAATATTATTACTAAATATGTGCTTAAAAAGGGCAGAAATGAAAGAAACTTTGTGGGTCATATTGGGGGAGATGACTTTGTTGCACTTGTTGAGGATAAAGATTATGAAAACATATGTCAAGATATTATTGCTGAGTTTGATAAAAGAGTTGTAAAATATTTTACAAAAGAAGATATAGAAAGAGGTTATTTAGAAGTTGAAAATAGAAAAGGTTTAATAGAACCATTTCCATTAACAACAATTAGTATAGGAGTTGTAGAGGTTACAAACGATAGATTTAAAAACACATTAGAAATAGGCGAAGCAGGTGCTGCAGTAAAACATTTGGCAAAAACAATATGGGGAAGTACATATGTAATTGATAGAAGAAAAAATAGGGAAGAAATTTATGATAAAGCTAAAAATAAAATAGTATAATAAGGTCTCCAATATACATTCTTCCGCATTTGCTTCGAGGTTTCGCTATTCGCGAAAACTCTCGCTCGCTGCCACTCCGCTCCTACGTCGTCTGCGTTCGCTGAAATGCTCCAGAAAATATATTGGAGTTTTATAACAAAAATGCAAAAAACTTTTTTGAAAAAGTTAAAAAAATTCAAAAAAGCTATTGCATTTTTTTTTTCGTTGTATTACAATTTTATTGAAGTGGAGAAAAGTGGTGCAAAGTGCCACAAAGTGAAAAGGATGTGAATCAAAGTTGTTAATAGGGGAATATGAACATTCTCTTGACGTAAAAGGTAGATTAATAATGCCAGCAAAAATAAGAGAAGACCTAGGAGAAAAATTCATAATAACCAAAGGCCTAGACGGTTGCTTGTTTGGCTTTTCAAAAAATGAATGGAACAACTTTGAAGAAAAACTAAAAACGCTTCCACTTACAAACAAAAATGCAAGAGACTTTGTAAGATTTTTCTTATCAGGTGCTATAGAATGTGAAATAGACAAACAGGGAAGATTCCTTATAGCCGGAAACCTAAGAGAATATGCAAATTTAGAAAAAGAAGCCGTGATTATAGGAGTCGGAACTAGAATAGAAATTTGGAACAAGGACAAATGGAAAGCTTACAATAGTGAAGAAAACTTATCTGCTGACCAAATTGCCGAAAATATGGCAAACCTTGGAATGCTTGGTATATAATCCTACTAAGGTTTATATAAATTTTACCAAAGATAACAATTTACATAAGACAAAAAATAAGTGCACATAAGAAAATATATAAGGATACAAAAGATAAGATCCCAAATAGGATAATTTATATTTTACTAAAGAAAAAGTAAAATATACAAACGAAAAGTTAGCAAAACTTTTACCAAAGATAACAAACAAAAGATAATCAATCTCCTTTCCTTTCAAAAATATAAAAAAGGAATTTTAACAAAAGAAAAATGCCAAAATCAAACAAAAGATAACTAAATTAAGTGCAAGCAAAACAGTTGGCTATTTATAGCCAACTGCTTGTACTAACTAAAAGAATATCATTCATAAGTTTTAGTAGATTAAGGAGAAATTAATTGGAATTTAAGCATATACCAGTTCTTTTAAATGAAACAATCGAAGGGCTAAATATAAAGCCAGATGGAATATATGTAGATGGAACAATAGGAGGAGCTGGACATAGTAAAAAAATAATAGAAAAGTTATCATCAAATGGATTTTTAATTGGAATAGATAGAGACGAAGAAGCACTTAAAGCAGCAAATGAAAATTTAAAAGATTATAAAAATTATAAGTTAATACATGGAAATCATGATGATATTAAAAATATATTATCAGATTTAAGTATAGATAAAGTTGATGGCATATTACTTGATTTGGGTGTATCATCATATCAACTAGATGAAAAATCAAGAGGATTTAGCTATATTGGTAATGATAAGTTAGACATGAGAATGGATAAAAGCCAAAAATTATCAGCATATGATGTAGTTAATAAATATAAAGAAGAAACTTTGGCAGATTTGATATATGCATATGGAGAAGAAAGATATTCAAGGCGTATTGCCAAAAATATTTGTTTAGCAAGAAAGAGCAAACCAATAGAGACAACAAAAGAGTTGGCAGAAATAATAGAAAAATCAGTGCCGTTTAGCAAGGATGGACATCCTGCAAAAAGAACATTTCAAGCAATTAGAATAGAAGTCAACAATGAAATAGAACCACTTTATAATACAGTAATAGATTGTATAAACTCTCTAAAAACAGGTGGAAGATTATGCATTATAACATTCCATTCTTTAGAAGACAGAGCAGTAAAAAAAGCATACAAGGATGCAGAAGGAAAATGTACTTGTCCAAAAGACTTTCCATATTGTGTGTGTGGAGCTAAAACACTTGGAAAAATAATAAATAAAAAGCCTATAGAAGCAACCGAGGAAGAATTAAAAATAAACTCAAGAGCCAAGAGTGCAAAATTAAGAATATTTGAAAGAAAAGAAAAGGCTAATTAAAAATACAAATAAAAGGTTAGTCAAATAATTAAAAAGTATTAAATTAAAAATATAAGAAAACTATAAAAATCAAAAGAAAAGAGGTGATAACTTATGATAGACTATTATGAATATGAAACAAGTCCTAGAAAAATTGATCCAGATTATGAAAGACCAAATCTTAAAAAAACAAATACACAAAAAAAGTCTAAAAAAGCTCAAAATAAAGCTGTTAAAGAATCTAGAAAAACAGTTAAATATGTATTTGAAATAGTCATAGCATTTGCTGTGCTATTAACCATAAGTTATCGTTACTCATTAATAAATACAAAGTTTGCGGAAAAAGAAAATTTGAAAACACAACTACAAGATTTGCAAAAGCAAAATGCTCAATTGCAATTAAGCATTGAAACAGGTACAAATATTAATAATATTGAACAACAAGCAAAAGAAAAATTAGGAATGAAAAAATTGGACAATAGCCAAAAAGTATATGTTAGTTTACCTAAAGAAGACTATGTAGAGTCAAGTACTGAACAAGTTGAAACTGAAGAAGACGAAACTTGGTGGCAGGCTTTACTAAATGATTTATTTGGAAAATAATAAGTTAATATTGCTACAAAACATATATTGGAGACTTTATATAAAAAAAGACCTTTTTAGGTCTTTTTTTTGTACAGTTTAATATAATTTTAAAAAGGAAAGGAAAAGCAAAATGATTGGTAGATTAAGCGTACGTAAACGAATGAAAAACACCATATTTTTATCAGTAATAATAATGGTTGCATTACTAACAAGAATTGGCTACATACAATTTGTACAAGGTGATGAGCTAAAACAAAAAGCTTATGCTCAGCAAACATCAGATAGAGCTGTAAATGCCAAAAGAGGAACAATATATGATGCTACAGGGAAAACAGTTTTAGCTGTGAGCAGTACGGTAGAAACTGTAACTGTAAACCCAACTCATATAAAAGATGAAGACAAAGAAAAGGTGGCTCAAAAGCTTAGTGAAATATTTGAACTAGATTATGATACTGTTTTAAAAAGAGTAAAAAAACGTTCTTCAATTGAAACAATAGTTAAAAAAGTAGATAAAGAAAAGACAAATATTTTAAGAGAGTGGATGGAAGAAAATAATATTACAGAAGGAATAAATATAGATGAAGATTCTAAAAGATATTATCCATTAAATAATTTGGCATCACAGGTTATAGGTTTTTGTGGCTCAGATAATCAAGGACTAAATGGCATAGAGGCAAAATATGATGATTATTTAAAAGGAAAAGCAGGCTCAATTAGCAAAGTAACAGATGCATCAGGTGGCACAATAGAAGATAATCCAGAAGAATATAATGAACCACAAGATGGAGATGATTTAGTTTTAACAATAGATGCTAGCATTCAAGCTATAGCAGAAAAATATTTAAAAGAGGCTTGCATTGACAACGTGTGCACAGATGGTGGAAATGTAATTATTATGAACCCTAAAACTGGAGATATTTTGGCTCTAGCTGGTTATCCAGACTACAACTTAAATGACCCATTTGCAGTAGATGAAAGCTTGCCAAAAGAAGAACAAAGTACAAAAATGCAAAGTCTTTGGCGTAATAAAGCAATATCTGACACATATGAACCAGGTTCAACATTTAAGTTAGTAACAGCCTCAGCAGCTTTAGAAGAAGGAATAACTACAACAGATAAAGCAGGAGAATTTACATGCATTGGTTATATAGATGTAGCTGGAGTAAAAATGAAATGCTGGAGATATTACAGGCCACATGGACCAGAAAGTCTAAGGCAGGCTTTAATGAATTCTTGTAACCCAGTATTTATTGGCCTTGGAGAAAAAATAGGAGTTCATAAATATTATGAATATCTAAATAAATTTGGCTTTTTTAGAACAACTGGTATAGACTTACCACGGAGAAGCAAATTCAATATTTTTAAAAGAAGAAAAAGTAGGCCCAGTAGAACTTGGCACAATTGCATTTGGGCAAAGATTTGAGGTAACACCAATACAAATGGCAACAATGCTATCTACCATAGCAAATGGAGGCGTTTATACACAGCCTAGAATTGTAAAACAAATAATAAGCAACACAGAAGTTGATGAAAACGGAAACAAAAAAGTTACCAATATAGAAACGATTCATGGTGACAGAGTAATATCAGAAGAAACAGCTAAAAGCGTATTAAGCATGATGTACACAGTTGTAGATGAAGGAACAGGAAAAAATGCAAAGGTAGCAGGCTATTCAATTGGTGGGAAAACAGGAACATCAGAAGATGGAGTAAATACAGGAAAATACGTAACATCATTTATTGGAACAGCTCCAATAGAAGACCCTGAGGTTGTTGTATTAATTACATTATATAATCCTACAGGTGAAGGGGGACATCAAGGAGGAGGAGTTGCAGCACCAGTTGCAGGTCAAATTTTTAGTGAGATACTTCCATATTTAGAAGTTAGAAAAAGTAATTTATAGTTACTGAGAAAAATATTTTAAATAAAAAATTTACATAATATTTACTTTGGCGCAAAATTGTGATAAAATATGTAAGCAGTGAAAGACGAAGTAAGTGGAGGACTAATGGAAGTAGCAAAAAGAAGTAAAAAAATAAAGAGAGAATATAAGCAAAAACATCTAAAGCAAAAATCAAAACCTAAACGTATAAAAACAAAAAACAGAATAGCTGGAGAACCTAAAGCACTTATATTAGTAAAAAAAGAAAACAAATTATTATACATACTAAAAAACAACTTAATATTTATAATTGGCAGTTTATTACTTGCATATAAAGGGCTTTTATTAAATTATACAATAGGGCTAACATATGAGCCAAAAATAATATGGTATTTGATTAGTGCATCAATGTTAATAATGTGCCCAGCAATAAATCATAAAAACAAATTTGGATATTGGTATTTGAATATTGTATATTTCATTTCCACAATTATTATATATGCAAACTTTTTATATTATAGCTATTCGACAAATTTTTTATCACTTTATCAAATAGGAAACTTACAATATGGAAAAGAGATAGGTGAAGGCATAATTTTGCTAATAAATATTAAAAATGTTGCCATATTTTTCTTAGATAATATAATAGTTGCAGGGTTAAGCATACTTTCATATAAAAAGCTTAGAAGGACTTATTATAAAAACAGAATTCTAAAAATAATAATCATAATAGGCTTAATTATATTAAACTCATATTGGATAAATACATACATAAATGACATATATGAATCAAAAGGATATAACAAATCACTAATTGTGCAAAGCACGTCAATATATTATTATCACTATGAAGATGCCAAAGACTATTTTTCTAGTTTGATAAGTAAGCCAGAAATTGATGAACAAAAACTAGAAAATGCTTATGAAGAAAATGCAAAAGACAAAACAAAGGAAACAGAATATACCGGTATAGCAAAAGAAAGCAATGTTATTATATTGCAATTAGAAAGCTTAAACGAATACATTATAGGAAAACAAATAAATGGAAAAGAAATAATGCCAAATTTAAACAAATTCTTTAATGAAAATATTTCTTGTACTGATATGTATAATCAAGGCTTAGGAACAACGGCAGATTCTGAGTTCGAAATGGAAAATTCATTATATTCACTAGAGAATGGGTATGTATTTCAAAAATATTATAGAAATACGTGGAATGATATATATACTACTTTAAGAAATGAAGGGTACTATACTTCATTTATGCATCCAAATACAAGCACATATTGGAATAGAGATGCAGTTTACCATCAGGGGTATCATATAGATGAATATAATGACATTTCAAAATTCCCCAATATAGAAAGAGCTGGAGATTTTTACTCTGATGAAGGCTTTTTAGAAGAAGCGGTTAATATAATGAACTCATATGATAAACCATTTTGCACAACTCTAGTTAGTGTTACAACTCACTTACCTTTCCACTTAACAGGGGCATCAAATTTAGAAGAAAAACTTACAATAACAGATGAAGATATCGCAGATATGACTGATGAAAACTTGAAAAATTATATTTTATCTTGTAACTTTGTAGATTATGCATTTGGAAAGTTTATAGAAGGCTTAGAAGAAACAGGACTTGCTCAAAATAGCATCATAGTTGTTTATGGAGACCATGGTTCAGGCATAGAATCAGATGACTTACTAGGCTTGTATGGAAAAAATGGATATACATATACAGATTTTGATCATCATACAAAGGATGTGCATGTACCATTTGCCATAAAAATACCAAATGTAAATACAGGAGAGACAATAACTAGATGTGTGTCTAAAATAGATATAAAGCCTACAATACTAGATTTACTAGGAGTAAAAGATAATTTTTCTATTGGGACAAGCATTTTCTCAGATAAAGATTATTCATTTATAAAGGGCTTAGGCTTTATAACGAGCAAATACTATTGCATAAATGATATTTATTATGACAGAGAAACCAAGGAAGAAATAGCAGAAACAGAAGAGTTAGCAGGGCTTCAAGAAAAGATGGAAAATGAAATATATTTGTCAGATACAATAATAAAAAATAACCTATTTGCAAAATAAAATTTTCAGTTGGGGACGGTCCTAAATCGAAAATAATTTTCAGTTGGGGACGGTCCTAAAATGAAAAAAGTTGTCAAAGGGGACGGTCCAATTTAACAACATTGATAGATTATCGTTTAAGAACAACAAATTGTTGCTAAATGTCGAAAAAAGGTGTATAATATTAATGTTAGGACAAATTTAAAAAGAAAACGAAAGGGCGAAATTTTATGGAGACTATAAGTGTAATTATACCAGCATTTAACGAAGAAGCAAATATAGCAAATTCAATAGCGGTAGCAAAAAAATGTAGTTTAGTAAATGAAATATTAGTTATTAACAATTTAAGTACGGACAAAACAGAACGAATTGCATTAGAAAATGGAGCAAGAGTAGAAAGATGTAACTGTCAAGGCAAAGGATATGCAATGGAAGATGGAATAAAATATGCCAAAAATGAGGTTATAGTTTTTTTAGATGCAGATGTTAAATATGAACACCAAAATATAGTAGAGGAGCTTGCGAGGCCAATAATTGAAAACAAAACAGATTTTGTAAAATCAGCTTTTGACAGAACTGTAGGGGGAACAGTAACAGAAATAGTTGTTAAACCACTATTAAATCTTATTTATCCAAATATGTATAAGTTTACTGAACCAATTAGTGGCATGATAGCTTCAAGAAAAAGTATACTTCAGGAATTAACTTTAGAAAAGGACTATGGAGTAGATATAGGAATATTACTTGATGTTATAAATAAAGGTTATAGAGTAACAGAATTAAATATAGGAAAAATCATCAATACATCACATGACCGCAAAACTAATGAAACAATGTCAAAAATGTCTACAGAAATAATTAGAGCCATATTAAAAAGGACAAGCATATTAAAATAAAAAAAGTAGGCCATGATTGCATGGCTCTATTTTAAAATTTTATGAAAGGAAGTTAAAAGTTGGATAAAGAACTAATTTCAGTAATTATACCTGTATATAATGTAGAAAAATTTTTACCATATTCATTAGAAAGTGTAATAAATCAAACATATAAAAATTTAGAAATTATTATAATTAATGACGGCTCAACAGATGGTTCAAAAGCAATTTGTGAACAGTATGCTAAAAATGATAAAAGAATTAAATTATTAAGTCAAAAAAATCAGGGACTTTCAGCAGCTAGAAATGCTGGATTAAATATTGTTACAGGCAAATATATTGGATTTGTGGACTCCGATGACGTTATTTCACTTGAATTTTACGAATGTCTATACAAGTTATTAAAAGAAACTAATTCAGATATATCTGAATGTGCTTCAGTTCAAATAAGTGACGAAGATTTATTTAATAATAAAACCAAATTTGATAATATAAATAACTTAGACTTTATTACCACAGACTCTTTAGGAGCTTTAAATAGAATAAACAGTGAAGAAATATATATAACAGGAAAGTCAATAGTTGTATGGAATAAGTTATACAAAAAAGAGTTATTTGATGATATTGGATTCCCAGTTGGAAAAAAATATGAAGATGATTTAACAACATATAAGCTATTTAACAAAATACATAAATTAGTTTCAACAGAAAAAGTGCTATACGATTATGTTCAAAGAAAAAATAGTTTAATGCACAAAGACTTTTCGATAGGCAGACTAGAGGCTTTAGAAGTATTTGATAATTATGAACAATTTTTTAAAGAATACAATAATAGGTACTTGTATGACAAATGTTTAGTAAGGTATCTTAGAATTTTATGCACAATATTAGAAGAACTTTATAATTCACAATATGAGGATAAAGAAAAAGTAAAAAACATACTGGAAAAAAAGTTTAATGAAGTTTACTCTAAATTAGAAAGCAGTTTAGATGGGCTAAAACCAAAAGAACTAGATTATGTAGAAAAAAATAAAGAGTTGTATTTTAAAAAGTTTTTCTATTTGTTAGGTAAATAAGATGCTTGAAAAACAAGGTGGATAAGGTTAAATATCTTTTCCCTGTGTTTTTCCTTCGAGCAAGAAAGGAAGAAAATTATGGAAATTTATGTAGTAAGGCATGGACAAACAGATTACAATGTGAAAAATATATTTCAAGGGAGAAAAGATATACCTTTAAATAGCGAAGGAATAAAACAAGCAGAAGAAACTGCTGAAAAATTTAAAAATATTCATGTTGATGATATTTTAGTTTCTCCACTAATTAGAGCCAAAGAAACAGCTAAATATGTAAGTAACATTACAGGAGTAAAACCTATGGTGGAACCGGAGCTTATTGAAAGAAATTTTGGAGATATGGAAGGTAAACCAAATAGAGAAGATTGTAATATAAAAATGCTTTTAGATTATGATAAAAATTATAACATTTGCAATGTAGAACCTATACAATCACTATTTAAAAGAGTTTTTAATTGCATGGATGGCATAATTAAAAAATATAAAAATAAAAGTGTTGTATTAGTAACACATGCGGGAGTAGCGCAAGTCATAGATTGTTATTTTAATGGCCTTCCAGCCAATAAAGACTTAGAATCTATTACTTTAAAAAATGGTGAGGTTAGAAAGTACATTGTAAATAATAAATAGAATAAAATTGTAGTTTTATAAAAGATTTTAAATTAATAATAAGACGAGGAGATTTTGAAATGAATAATTACTCTTATATAACAGTTTTAAGTACAGAAAAGTATTTAAAAGGAGCACTAGCACTTGCAAAATCTTTAAAAAATGTAGGGGCAAAATATCCTTTAGCAATGTTAGTAACTTGCAATATTTCAAAACAAGATGAAGAAAAAATAAAAAGTTATGGCATACAAATCATAAAAAAGCCAAGTATTGAATTACCAGAAACCATAAAAGCTAAAAATGAAAAAGGCAGCTTTTCTCATTGGACAAATACTTTTGATAAATTATTACTATTTGAACTAACAGAATTTGATAAATTGGTTTATTTAGATAGTGATATGTATGTAAGAAAAAACATAGATGAATTATTTGAAAAAAAGAATATGTCTGCAACAATAGATAGAAGATATGGCCCATCTGTAAGCAAAGAGTGGACAAAACTAACTTCAGGGCTAATGGTTATAGAACCAAAACAAAATGTGTTACCTTCATTTTACAAAATAATAGATAAAATAATAGATGAGAAAGAGTCAATTGGTGACCAAGATGTTTTACAAGAATATGACCCATCATGGGACACAAAAGAAGAATTGCACTTAGATGTAGGATATAATCTTTTCTTCCCACATATTGACTACTATATTACTTTCAATAATTATAAATTAGATGATATAAAAGTAGTACATTTTATTTACACAAATAAACCATTCTTTTTAAATAAAGACCAAATAGAAGAATATATGGAATATGTAAATAAAATAAAAGAAGATAATTATGCAAAATCAGGATTTCAATATCAAAAAGACAGTATACTATGTGGGGACAAATACGAAAGAATAGTATTAGATGAATATTTTAAAATATTAGAATAAATTTTGTAAGATTCATATATTAATCTTATTAGAATAAATTTTGTAAAAATTTGTCAAAAACTATTGCAAAAAGTCGAAAATAGTAATATCATATTGACTATGGTAAAAAATGGATAGCAGGGGAGAAGAATATGAATATTGCATTATTATCTAGCAATGCTTTAATTATTTGCATAAGCATACTAATTTACACAGGCATAGCAATAGCTTTACAAAACAAAATATTAGTAAATGTTTTAAATATAAATAAAGAAGATATAAAAAGAACTTGGATGGTTCAAACTGTCCTTGTTTCTTTTATACGAATGGCTACGCCTATGCCATATTCAATAATAATTGAGCTAATAGCCCAAACACTAATCTACAAATTTGTCTTAAATTTAAAATTCACAAAACTTATAATTCTAGATGAAATAAATCTTGTAATGTCTACTAGCGCAAACCTAATTTGCGCAAAAATAAATCAAACAAACTTATTTTCTCAAGTTTCAAACAATATATTTGTGTTTACTTTAACAGGAATTTTAGCCATTTTAATTTATGCTTTCGTATATTTTTTAACAAAAAAATTTAAAATAAAATTACTTGTTCCAGAAAATTTTAATCAAAAAGCCAAAAATCAAATTATAGAAGTAAGTGCTGTTTCGTCAGTATTAATTCTAATAAATGAAATAAGTTTATTTAATATGTTTGAAATATTGCCAACTGCAATTTATATTTTAGCAATTATTTTAGTTATTTGTTATTATTTAATAACTGTAATAAGCATAAATAAAACTATACAAATACAAGAGAAGCAAAGCAAAATTAGTAAATTAGAAGGAAACAATACTAGGCTTCAAGAAAGCTTTGACGAAATGCAATCTTTTAGGCATGATATGAAAAACATTATGCAAGGCATGGGAGGTTACATTGCTGCAAAAGACATGGATGGTCTTACTCATATGTATAACGAATTTATATGTGACTGCAAAGAAATAAAAAATTCAGAAAGTTTTGAAAGCCTTGCAAAATCTAGCCCTGCAATCTATAACATAATTAACAACAAATATATAGAAGCCAAAAAGTATGGTATAACCATAAATGTTGAAGTGTATGTAAACTTAAATAGCCTAAAAATTAAAATTTATGAGCTATGTAGAGTGCTTGGAATTTTAATAGATAATGCAATAGAGGCGAGCAAAGAGTGTGAAAACAAGCAAATCTACATCAAATTTCTAAAAGATAGTTACAACAATAGAAATTTAGTAATAATAGAAAATCCTTGCAAAAATACATTACTAGATTTATCTAAATTAAAACAAAAAGGTTTTACAACCAAAAAAGACAAGCGCTGTCATGGTCTTGGACTATGGAGAGTAAATAAAATAGTACAAAAAAATGAAAACTTGCGTCTAACAACTTCACGCGAAGACGGAGGAATATTTAAACAACAATTAGAGATTTATAATTGGAAGTAATGAAAACTAAATTTTATTGTTACTATTTATAGCTAATTGATTAAATTTTATTCCAAAAAAACAAGATTATTTCGCATATAATCTTGTTTTTTTAATAAAATAAGTTATATAATAGAATAAGTATCATTTTAGGCAATTGAATAAGATGATAAACCGTAACTTTTTTAAAGGAAAAAAATGCCATTATTTAAGGCAAAAGTAAAATGGCAACTAAAAAAGGAAAAATTGAGTTTACGGCAAATATTAATAAGGAGGAAGATACATTAAGTTTAGTATAAAGCTTACTTAATTTATCGCAAAAATTATGAATTTAAAAAATATTATAGCAGGAATCGAAGGACTAAAAGCTAAAGGAGATTTAGATGTAGAGGTAAACAATATAAGTACAGACTCTAGAACCATAAAAGAGGGAGATATGTTTATAGCCATAAAAGGCTTTGACACAGACGGACACAAATACATAGAGTCAGCAATTCAAAATGGAGCAAAAGTTATTTTAATTGATGAATCTGAACTAAAAAATGTAATGGGAAATATTCCTCAAGATGTAGTTTTAATTACAGCTCCAGACTCAAGAATAGCCACAGCTTATGCAGCATGTAACTTTTATGATAACCCATCAAGAAAAATGCAAGTTATAGGTGTTACAGGCACAAAAGGCAAAACTACAACAACTTTTATGATAAAATCAATTTTAGAAAAGCAAGGAATAAAAACAGGTTTAATTGGAACAATTGCTGAATATTCAGGAAGTAGAAAAATAGAAGATAGTGATAGAACAACTCCAGACAGCATTGAATTACAAAGACTATTTGCAGAAATGTTAAAAGACGGTTGCAAAGCTTGCGTAATGGAAGTTTCATCACAAAGTTTAAAATTACATAGAGTGGATGGCACAGATTTTAACATAGGAATATTTACAAACTTTTCAGAAGACCATATTAGCGAAAAAGAGCATCCAGATATGGAAGACTACTTTAATTCAAAAGTTAAGCTATTTCAAATGTGTAAATATGGATTTATAAATGTTGATGATATAAATACAATTAGAGTACCAAAGCTTGCTCCAAATTGCATATTTAAAACATATGGTATAGATAATGAATGTGATATGCTTGCAAAAGATATTACAATAACAAATTCATATGTAGATTTTAGAGTTAAAGTAAATGGAAAAAATGAAAGAATAAAAACAGACATACCTGGCAGATTTAGTGTTTACAACAGTTTAGCTGCAATTTCAGTTGCAGAAAAATTAGGCTGCTCAACAGAAAACATAAAATCAGCCCTAGAAACAGTCAAAGTACCAGGTAGAAGTGAACTTGTGGACAACAAACTTGGTTTAACTATTATGATAGATTATGCTCATTCACCAGAAAGCTTAGAGAACATATTACAAGCTGTTAAATCATATACTAGAGGTAGAGTAATATCTGTTTTTGGATGTGGTGGAGATAGAGATAAAACAAAAAGACCTTTAATGGGCGCAATATCAGGCAAAATAGCTGCTTACACAATAATAACTTCAGATAATCCAAGAACGGAAGACCCAGAAACAATTGTAAAAGAAATTGAAGAAGGCATCAAAAAAACAACTAACAGATATGAATGTATAGTTGACAGAACTGAAGCTATAAGAAAAGCTATAAAAATGGCAAATAAAAATGACATTATAGTTTTAGCTGGCAAAGGTCATGAAACATACCAAGAAATAAATCATGTAAAACATCATTATGATGAAAGAGAAATAGTTGCACAAATCATAGATGAAATGGAGAATAACAAATGAGTTTTCAAATAAAGATATTATTATTATCTTTTGCTGCAAGCACAGTAATATCACTAATAGTAATACCAATACTTAGAAAATTAAAAGTAGGGCAATCAGAAAGAGAAGATGGACCACAATCGCATTTAAAGAAAAAGGGAACTCCTACAATGGGAGGACTTATATTAATAATAACTATAGTTTTACTTAGTGCATTTTTATACATAGATTATGCTAAGGATGAACCAGAAATAGCAACAAGACTACTTCCTATGGTATTTGTTACAATAGGATTTGGACTAATAGGATTTATAGACGATTTTAAAAAAGTAATTTTACATAATACAGATGGACTAAGCCCAAAACTAAAAATGATAGGCTTATTAATTATAGCAGTTGCATATGTGGTAATGTTAGTATTTAACTTTGACAATGGAACAGATATATACATACCATTTGTTAAAACATATATAACACTTCCACTATGGCTATATATACCTTTTGCAGTAATTGTAATACTTGCTACTACAAATGCAGTAAACTTAACAGATGGTATAGATGGCTTATCTACAAGTGTTACAACAATAATACTTACTTGCTTGACTGTTATTTCAATTATATGGGACATAAAAGAAACAACAATATTTGGATGTATTATAATAGGCGCAGCTTTAGGATTTTTGCTATTTAACCTTCATCCAGCTCATGTATTTATGGGAGACACAGGTTCATTACTTCTAGGAGGAGCCATAGCAGGAATTGCACTATATTTAAAATTACCATTATTATTAATTGTAATTGCAATCATACCAGTTATAGAAACATTATCTGTAATTTTGCAAGTAGCATATTTCAAAAAAACAGGAAACAGATTATTTAAAATGGCGCCAATACACCATCACTTTGAACTTTCAGGTTGGAAAGAAAATAAAATAGTTTCAATATTTAGCTTAATAACACTTATAATGTGTATGGTTGGAATAATGGCTATCTAATTAATATAAATTTTTACTAATTAATTAGCACAAAAGGCAAATTAATTAAAAATAATTTAAAGGAATGATGAGTAAATGCAGGCAACATCAAAAACTAAAGGTTTTGCTAAACAAAAAGAAAGCAAAAACAAAGTAAATTTATCTTCATTAAAATCTGGTAATCGTGTAGATTTACCTTTATTGATTGTTGTTCTAATGCTTGTTGCATTAGGATTAGTTATGGTGCTATCTGCAAGTAGCCCATCAGCAATAGCTGAATCGGGAAACTGGTATACATACTTTAGAACACAATGTATTGCAGCGGTTATTGGTTTAATTGCTATGATAGTATTATCAAAAATAAATTATGAAATATATAAACATTTTTATAAACTTATATACGTATTTTCAGTTGCCATATTATTTCTTGTACTCTTACCAGTTATAGGTTCAGGGGCAAATGGAGCAAGAAGATGGATATATATAGGAATGGGTATTCAACCATCAGAAATTACAAAAATAGGTTTAATAATTTGGGTTGCAGGATATTACAGTGACCCAAACAATAAAATAGAAGGCATTTGGAAATCTTGCATAAAGCCACTTATAGCAGTAGGTATACCTATTATAATTTTATTAATTGTACAAAATCACTTAAGCGCAGGTATAATTATAGGTTTAGTAACAGTAATTATGATAATAATGAGTGGTTGCAAAATAAGATATTTACTTAGCCTTGCAGGTGGAGCTTTAGGAGTTTGTGCAATAGCTTTTCCATTTGTAAAAGATAAACTAATGAGTAGCTTTAGATCTGATAGAATATTAGCTTGGTTAGATCCTTGGGCAAATACAAGTGGAACATCTTATCAAACAGTTCAGGGACTATATGCAATAGGGTCAGGCGGACTATTTGGAGTGGGCTTAGGAGAAAGTACACAAAAATATTTATACATACCAGAAGCACACAATGACTTTATATTTGCTATTTTAGCAGAAGAACTAGGTTTTGTAGGTTGTGCTATAGTTTTAGCACTATTTACAGTATTAATAGTAAGAGGCGTACTAATTGCTCTAAGAGCAAAAGACAGCTTTGGAAGTTTAATTGCGGTAGGAATAACAGCATTAATAGCTGTACAAGTAATTTTAAACATTGCAGTTGTAACAAATTCAATACCAAATACGGGTATATCACTACCATTTTTAAGCTATGGTGGAAGTTCACTTGTTATACTGCTAGCATCAATGGGAATACTTATGAACATATCTAGGTCAGCAAAGAAAATATAGAAAATTTTCAGTTGGGGACGGTCCTAAATCGAAAATTTTTTCAGTCGGGGACGGTCTTAAAACGAAAATCTTACTTTTGCTACTAAGCCACAATATACTTCTTTCCTATTTTGCTGCGCAGGTCGCGTTGCTCCAGCTTGCACGTCTCGCTTAAGCTCCTACGTCGCTTTCGCTCATCTAAAATATCAAGAAGTATATTGCTGGCTATATAAATTATATTTTCGATTTAGGACCGTCCCCAACTGAAAAAAAGGAGGCTTTTATGAAAGTTGTAATAGCAGCAGCTGGAACAGGAGGGCATATAAACCCACGGGATAGCAATTGCTAATAAAATAATGAAAGAAGAACCAAATTCTAAAATAATATTTATAGGAACAAAAAGAGGGTTAGAAACAAACCTAGTTCCAAGAGCTGGCTATGAATTAAAAACAATAGATTCTTATGGAATCTCCAGAGAGTTAAGCCTTAAAAATATTAAAAGATTAGCAAAAACTATTCATTCTATTACTGAGGCTAAAAATATACTTAAAAATTTTAAACCAGATTTAGTAATTGGAACTGGTGGATATATTTGTATATCAGTATGCACAGCTGCAAAAAGATTAAAAATACCATATATAATTCACGAAAGCAATGTACTTCCAGGAGTAGCTACAAAAATGCTTTCAAAAAATGCTGAAAAAATCTTAGTGGGATTTGAAGAAGCAAAAAATAGATTGCCAAAAGCAAAAAAAATAGTCTTTACTGGCACACCAACTAAAGTAAAGAAAATAAATTTTAGTAAAGAAGAAATAGAAAATAAAAAGAAAGAACTTGGCTTTGACAACATTAGACCTTTAGTTCTTGTTTTTGGAGGAAGCCAAGGTGCTCAAAGTATAAACATAAGTATGACAAATATTATAAAAAACAAAATGAATACAAATTATCAAATAATTTGGGCAGCAGGACCAGAACAATATGAAAAAGTAAAACAAGATTTGCAAAAAGAAAATATAGATATAGATAAATTAAAAGGTATAAAAGTAATGCCATACATATATAATATGGAAGAAATAATGAATATAGCTGATTTAATTGTTTCAAGAAGCGGAGCAATGACAGTTACAGAAATTGAAAACGTTGGAAAGCCAGCCATATTTATACCATTTCCATTTGCAGCAGAAAATCATCAAGAATATAATGCAAGAGTCTTAGAAAAACAAGGCGCTGCTAAAGTAATACTAGATAAAAACTTGACAGCAGAGGCTTTAAATGCTACAATAAACGAATTAGCGAAAGATAGAAGTGCTTTAGAGCAAATGGGCGAAAATGCTCACAAGCTATCTACAGAAAATGTAGAAGACAAAATTTATGAAGAAATTAAAAATATAAAAAATAACAAGGCTTAAAACCGCTTAAATAGCAGGCTGAAAAAATAGTAAAATTAAAAATACTTAAAATAACAGACTGAAAAAATAAAGATATTAAGAATAAAAAGAGAGGAAATTAAATAATGACAGACAAGCTAATAATAGTGGAATCTCCCTCAAAAGCAAATACAATAAAAAAGTTCTTAGGAAGCAATGTAAAAGTAGTTGCTTCAATGGGACATGTTAGAGATTTGCCTAAATCAAAGCTAGGTGTAGATGTAGAACATGATTTTGAACCTCAATATATAAACATTAGAGGTAAAGCAAATTTAATAAATAGCTTAAAAAAAGATGCGAAAAATGCAAAAGTAGTTTACCTTGCAACCGACCCTGATCGTGAAGGAGAGGCTATTGCTTGGCATTTGGCGTATCTTTTAGGCATACCCGAAGATGCTGTTTGTAGAGTTACATTTAATGAAATCACAAAAGAAACAGTAAAAGATTCAATGAAAAAACCTAGAAAAATAGATATGAATTTAACAAATGCACAACAAGCAAGACGTGTATTAGACAGAATAGTAGGTTACAAAATAAGCCCTATTCTTTGGAAAAAGGTAAAAAGAGGTTTATCAGCAGGTAGAGTACAATCAGTAGCAGTAAAACTAATTGTAGATAGAGAAAACGAAATAGAAAATTTCAAACCAGAAGAGTATTGGAACATTTTAGCTACACTTTCAAAAAATAATGATAAATTTATAGCAAGATTTTACGGAAAAGACGGCAAAAAAATAGAGCTTCATAAAAAAGAAGAAGTAGATGAAATTTTGCAAAATTTAAAAAATGCAAAATATATTGTAACAGATGTAAAAAAGGGTGAAAAGAAAAGAACACCAGCACCACCATTTACAACAAGTACAATGCAACAAGAAGCTTCAAGAAAACTAAGCTTTCCTATTAGAAAAACAATGCAAGTTGCTCAAGGTCTTTACGAAGGTGTAAAAGTAGCTGATAGAGGAACTGTCGGTTTAATCACATACATGAGAACAGACTCAACAAGAATTTCAGAAGAAGCAAGAGCTGCTGCAAAAGTGCATATTACAAATAAATATGGTGCAAACTATTATGAAAATAGGTATTACAAAACAAAAGCAGGAGCACAAGATGCGCACGAAGGTATAAGACCAACATATATAGACTTAGAGCCTGAAAAAATAAAAGATTCATTAACTTCTGACCAATACAAATTGTATAGATTAATTTATAATAGATTTATTGCAAGTCAAATGGCACCAGCAGTTTATGATACAATATCTGCAAATATAGATGCAAATAGTTATAATTTTAGAGCAAGTGGACAAACTCTTAAATTCAAAGGCTTTATGACATTATATGTAGAAGATAGAGATGATAAATCAAACGAAGACGAAGAAAGCCATATGCCAGATTTAGCAAAAGGTGAAGAGGTCAAAAAAGAAAAACTAGATGCAAAACAAAGCTTCACAGAGCCACCACCAAGATATACAGAAGCAAGTTTGGTAAAAGCGCTAGAAGAAAAAGGTATAGGAAGACCAAGTACTTATGCTACAATAATATCAACAATATTAGATAGAAGATATGTTCAAAAAGCACAAAAGCAACTTGTACCAACAGACTTAGGTAAGGTAGTAAATAAGTTATTGACAGAAAATTTCAAGGAAATCATAAACGTAGAATTCACAGCAGATATAGAAAATCAATTTGATGAGATTGCAGAAGGAAAAGAACCTTGGAAGCAAGTTATAAGAGAGTTTTACACACCTTTTGAACAAGAAGTGGAAAAAGTAGACAAAGAATTAGAACATGTGAAGTTAGAAGAAGAAGTTACAAATATTCCATGTGAAAAATGTGGAAGAATGATGGTCGTTAAATATGGAAAATATGGCAAATTCTTAGCTTGCCCAGGTTACCCTGAATGTAAAAATGTAAAACCATTTGTGGAAAAAATAGATGTACCTTGTCCAGTATGTGGAGGAGAAGTACATGTAAGAAAAACAAAAAGAGGTAAAAACTACTATATTTGTGAGAATAACCCAAAATCTTGCAACTATATATCTTGGAATAAACCAAAACCAGGAGAAAAGTGGGAACCTGAACAAGAAGAAAACAAAACCAAGACAAGAAAAACTAGAGCGAAAAAGACCAGCAGTAAAACAAGTACAAAGACTGGTACTAAATCAAGTAAAAAGACAGAAACAAAAACAAGCTCTAAAACAGCTAAAAAGACTAAGGCAAGTACAAAAACAACTAAAAAGGCAAGTTCTAAAACAAAAGCGACAAACACAAAGAATAAAGCAAAAAAAGTAGATGAAGAGTAGTAAGACTAAAAAGAAAGTAGAAAAATAAATTATTTGTTATAATAGTGAAAAGAGTGATTTTAAATCACAAGAAAGAGAGGAACAAATGAAGCAAAATGAAAAGGGTTCTGTAACGATGGTGGTAGTAGTAACGATATTCTTTATAGTTATATTACTTTCAAGTTTCTTTATTTATACTACATCAAGAAGGCGTGCACAGCTAGAAGAAACGCAGAGAATTGCAAATGCATATGATGGAGACATGAATGAGATATATGAAAAAATATCAGAAGAAGACAAACAAATTGAATTTGATACAGCATATGGAAGAATAGAGGTAATTTGGTTAGACACAGATAACAATGTAATAAATGAACCAAATTCACCAGCTAGTCATCTAGGTGGAATGACTCCTGTATATTGGACAGGAACACCTGGAAATTATGAAGAACATCAGTCAAATGATATTACAAATAATGCAAACAATATTTGGTATAGTTATACATCAATAAATAGCACAAATGAGAATACGACAAGCAAATGGGCAAATGCAATAGACGGTAAAGGAAACTATTTTGTATGGGTTCCAAGATACGCATATAGAATAACTTATTATGCAACTCCAGACCGTAATGAGCCAACTGGATATTATGATGGCAGAGGATTAGTAGATTCAAAGGAAGAGCCAGTTACGGAAATTGATGGAAGTGCAATTAACGGAAGCCTTGAACAAGGAATTGAAACAGTAGAATATAATGGGAAAAGTTATATAGTACATCCTGCTTTTATGAATGACTTCTCAGATGATGGTGATAATACAAATGATTATACCCATGGGGGTTGGGATAGTGACTTGGCTGGAATATGGGTAGGAAAATATGCAACTTCTGGTTCAAAAGAAGAATTAAGGATAATACCTAACAATGAATATCTTACAGAAGGTGTTTCAAATAGCTATGACTTTGCAAAAGGATATAATAGAAATGGAGACCCAGATGGAAATTTAAATGGACTAGATAGTCATCTAATGAAAAATAGCGAATGGGGAGCAACAGCTTATTTAACATATAGTCAATATGGAAGAAATGGATATAATGTAGCAACAAGTAATAGCATGAGAACAGGATATTTTGTGGAAGAAGATGGCAACGATGAATTAATTCCAAAATATGAATATAATACTGAAAATGGAATAAAATCAAGCTCAACAGGAAATGTATATGGAATATATGATTTGTCAGGAGGAGCATATGAGTATGTCGCTGCCTGGAATACAAAATTGAATAGCTTAGGGGAAGAAAATAGTTTTGTAAATTCTAATGGACTAAGCAGTAAATATGCCACAGCATATAGTGAAGATAGAAGTGAGAATTATGATTCTATGTTATATGACGTAGGAAAAACAGGAGATGCTACTAAAGAAACATATATAGTCGGACAAGGAATAAATTGGGATAATGATAATCCTTTTCTATTTTCTGATGTACAAGAAAATGCATTTTTTACTCGTGGAGGAAATTACAGCTTTTTCACAGCAGGTATATTTGCATCAGAAGAAGAGGGGGAATATGGCTCAAATTTATCAAGTTTTCGAGTAATACTTAGTGAATAAAAATATTTAAGTCATAGAGAATCAAGAGACCTTTATACTAAGATTAAATAACGCAAAAAAATTAAGAATTTACAAAGATTTTAATAATTGAAGGAAGGAAAATAAAATGACAGTTAGTAAAGAAGAATTATTACACATTGCAAATTTAGCAGATTTAAAAATAAAAGACGAAGAAGTAGATAAATACCTAAACAATTTACAAGACATATTAAATTATACCGAGTTATTAAATTCAGTAGATTTAAAGAACTTAGATGAAACAATTGGTGCAAATGATAGCTCAGATGTATTTAGAAAAGATGAAATAATTGATTTTGATAACAAAGAAGGCATAATGGAAAATGCACCAGAAAAAGAAAGAAATATGTTCAAAATACCAAAAGTTTTAAATTAAAGAGCTATAAAAAAGTATTTTGTTAAAAGATAAAAAGTTTATAGGTAAAACTTACTAAAACCTAAATTATAATATAAGGAATAAAACAAATGGCAAATTCAAAAATAATAATAGTTGAAGGACCACAAGGGGCAGGAAAAACAACGATAACAGATTATATCAGAAAAGCAATACCATATACAAATTTATATAGACTAAGTGGAACAGCAGATACGACCAAAAAGGGAAAAGAAAAAGCAAAAGAAATGTACGAAGACTTAATAGACTATATAGAAAAATTGCAAAATAAAAGTATAAATTTGATTTTTGATAGAACTTTTTTTACAGAAGAAGTTTATTGTAGATTAGGTTTCAAAGAATATTCATTTACAGATGTATATAATAAATTATTAGATAGATTAGCAAAGATGGATTTTGATATTTATTATATTACCTTATACTTAAGAAATGAAGATGAATATGTTACAAGACTAGATAGAGCTGGAAAAGCAAAGGTAAAATACACAAAATTTGAAAAACAAAGTAGTGTAAATCAACAAAATGAATATTTAAAATTAGCAGATGAAATTAAAGAAAAATATAAAAATATTCATGTAGTAAACATAGATAATTGTAGAGAATTAGAAGATGTTCAAAAAGAATTAAAAGAGTTATTAGACTGGAAAGAATAAGTGCTAAGACTTAAAGAAAGGAAGCAGTGGAATGGACAATATTACAAATCTTACAGTACACGAGTTAGTAGAAAAACTTAAATCAAATGAGTTAACATCAGAAGAAATAACAAAGGCTTACATAGACAGAATAAATGATAAAGAAAAAGATGTAGGTGCATTTGTAACACTTACAATAGATGATGCTGAAAAGAAAGCTGCTGAAATAGATAAGCAAAGAAAAGAAAATAAAGAAACATCACAATTTGCAGGAATTCCAATAGGAATAAAGGACAACCTATGCACAAAAGGTGTTAAAACAACTTGTAGCTCAAAAATGCTTGAAAACTTTGTATCACCTTATGATGCAACAGTTGTAGAAAAACTAAATAAAGAAGGAATAATAAGCCTTGGAAAACTAAACATGGATGAATTCGCAATGGGTAGCTCAACAGAAAATTCTGCTATAAAAATTACACATAACCCATGGAATTTAAATAGAGTTCCAGGTGGTTCATCAGGTGGCTCAGCAGCAGCAGTTGCTGGAGATTTAGTACCATGGGCATTAGGAAGTGATACTGGTGGTTCAATTCGTGAGCCAGCAGCATTCTGTGGAGTAGTAGGCTTAAAGCCAACTTATGGACTAGTTTCAAGATATGGTCTAGTAGCATTTGCATCATCACTTGACCAAGTAGGACCAATAACAAAAGATGTAAAAGACAATGCAATGCTTTTAAACATAATTGCAGGACATGACGAAAAAGACAGCACATCTTATGATATAGAAAAGAAAGACTATACAAAAAATCTTGAAAAAGATATAAAAGGAATAAAAATAGGTGTACCTAAAGAATTCTTTGGAGAAGGAATAAACGAAACAGTAAAAGAACAGTTAAATAAAGCAATAGAAACATATAAAAAACTAGGTGCAATAGTAGAAGAAACATCACTAGATGTAGCGCAGTATTCATTAGCAGCATACTACATTATAGCTTGTGCTGAAGCAAGTTCAAACTTGGGTAGATTTGACGGAATAAGATATGGTTATAGAGCAAAAGACTACACAACACTTAAAGAATTATATGTAAATTCAAGAACAGAAGGATTTGGAGACGAAGTAAAAAGAAGAATAATACTTGGAACTTATGTATTATCTTCAGGATACTATGATGCATACTACAAAAAAGCGCAAAAAGTAAGAACTTTTGTTAAAAATAAATTTGACGAGGCTTTCAAAAAATACGATGTATTACTAACTCCAGTATCACCAACAACAGCCTTTAAAATAGGTGAAAAGAGCAATAACCCACTTGAAATGTATTTAGCAGATATTTGTACTGTATCAATAAATATTGCAAGTGTTCCAGCAATTTCACTTCCTTGCGGAGTAGATAGTAATGGAATGCCAGTAGGAATGCAGTTAATAGGAAATAGATTTGAAGAAGAAAAAATACTAAATGTAGCATACAAATTTGAGCAAGAGATAAAATTCAGAGAAAATCATAAACCTTCATTCAAAAAATAATTAGGAGGAGTAATGAAAGAAGAATATCATAGCTTCTCAACTGAAAGAAAACAATTAGAAGATTATAGTAATTAAGCAAAAACTCAAAAGGAGGAAAATAAATGGCAGTAGAAGATTACGAACTAATTGTTGGACTAGAAGTTCACGCAGAATTATCAACAAAAACAAAAATATTCTGTTCATGTCCAACCGAATTTGGTGCAGAACCAAATACACATGTATGCCCTGTATGTATGGCACTTCCAGGAGCATTACCAGTTTTAAATGAAAAGGTAGTAGAATATGCAGTAAAAGCAGGACTAGCAACAAATTGTGAAATAGAAAAAAATAGTAAAAACGATAGAAAAAATTATTTCTATCCAGACTTACCAAAATCATATCAAATATCACAGTTTGATAAACCACTTTGCAACCATGGATATATAGAAATAGAAGACGACAACGGCAATCCTAAAAAAATAAGAATTTTAAGAATTCATATTGAAGAAGATGCTGGAAAACTAAATCATAATGAATTTGGTGCAGGAAGTTTAGTAGATTTAAACAGAGCCGGTGTGCCATTAATTGAAATAGTATCAGAGCCAGATTTTAGGTCAACAGGCGAAGTAGATAGATATTTGAAAGAATTAAAATCAATACTTCAATATATAGATGTATCAGATTGTAAAATGCAAGAAGGTTCTTATAGAGCAGATGTCAATGTTTCAGTACATAAAAAAGGTGAGCCTTTTGGTACACGTACAGAAATGAAAAACATAAACTCTTTTAAATCAATAACAAGACTTATTGATTATGAAAAAGAAAGACAAATATATGAATTAGAGCATGGAAACACAATAGAGCAGGAAACAAGAAGATGGGACGATTTAGAGGGAAGAACTTTCTCAATGAGAAACAAAGAAGATTCACAAGATTATAGATATTTCCCAGAACCAGATTTAGTAGCAATAAAACTTTCTGATGAATATATTGAAAAACTTAGAAAAGAACTTCCAGAAATGCCAGAATCTAGAAAAGAAAGATATATGAATAAATATGGACTTTCTGAAAAAGATAGTAATAGTATAACAGCTTCAAAATATTTATCTGACTTTTTTGAAAAAGCAGGTGAAATTGCTAATGATTATAAATCAGTATGTAATTGGTTAAATTCAGATATAGCAAGAATATTAAACGAAAAAGAAATGGAGCCGGAAGAAATACCATTTACAGCAGAAGAATTAGCAGAAATGGTAACATTAATAAATAAAGGAACAATAAGCACAAGCATAGGTAAAAAAGTGCTTGACGAATTATTTGAAAATCCTAGAATGCCAAGTAAAATAATTGAAGAAAAAGGTTGGGTTCAGATTTCAGATGAGGGAGCAATAAAAGAAGTTGTCTTAAAAGTTTTAGCAGAAAATGCACAATCAGTAGCAGATTATAAAGCTGGAAAAGATAGAGCTTTAGGCTTTTTAGTAGGACAAGCAATGAAACAAACAAAAGGAAAAGCAAATCCAAAAATGCTAAATGAAATGTTTATAGAAGAATTAAAAAAATAATCAAAAGCCATAAATTATATAAATAATTTATGGCTAAATTTTTTAAAATTAAGCATAATAAAAATATCAAACAATAATAAAAAATTTACAAAAAATAAAAAAGAAACAATAGCCAAAACCGCCACAAATTACCAGTTTAAAAAGTAAATAAATGAGCATCATATATATTGAAAAGGAAAACATACTTTTCAACAAAAACTTTTAGGAGGTGAACGTAATGGCAAACTCAAACAGCAATTACAAGGCAGTTCCAGAAGCAGCAGATGCTCTTAACAAATTCAAATATGAAGTAGCTAACGAAGTTGGTGTTTCATTAAAAGATGGTTATAATGGAAATATATCTGCAAGAGACGCTGGTAGAATAGGCGGAAACATGGTTAAGAAATTAATTCAACAAGCTGAATCTCAATTAAGATAGTTTAGTTTAACTTAACTTTGTGAATGAAATATTTATAATAGAAAGAAGGTACTAATTACATATTAGTATCTTCTTTTAGTGAAACTTTTTTTTCCCAAACCCCTTGCCATATGTGAAAAATCATGGTATAATATCATATGTTATAGTTTAATACACTAAAGGGAGGTGCAAAACATGCCAAATATCAAATCAGCTATAAAGAGAGTTAAAGTTGCAGAAACAAAAACAAAAAGAAATAATATGATAAAATCAGAATGCAAAACAGCTATAAAGAAATATGAAACAGCTAACAACAATGGAGATAAAGAAGCTGTAGAATTATTATCTAAAGCAAAAAGTAAAATAGATAGTGCTTGCTCAAAAGGAGTTATTTCTAAAAATGCAGCTTCAAGAAAAAAATCAAGACTTGAAAGCAAATTAGCTGTAAAAGCTGATGCTAAAAAAGCTCCAGCAAAGAAAGCTGAAGCAAAGGTTGAAGCTACTGAAGAAAAAGAAGCTCCAAAAAAAGCTACAACAAAAAAGACAACTAAAAAAGCAGAATAATTTGCGGATACATAGTTGCAAAAATATTTAGTTAAAAAATAAATAAAACACCCAATCTAAGGGTGTTTTTATTTTTGAATATGAAAAATTATTTAACTGAGTTTTTACAAAAACTCCTATCGAAATTATATTAACTTTGTCTCCGCCAAAACTCTAGCTAGAATCATTTTATTTTTGTTTCTGCCAAAACTCTAGTTAGAATCATTTTATTTTTGTATCTGCTAAAACTCTAGCTAAATGAACACCAGAGCAAGATGCCATCATAAGACCACGAGTTAAACCACCACCATCACCAATAGAATACAAGCCTGACACACTTGTTTCAAAGTTCTTATCAATATCCACTTTATTACTATAAAATTTAATTTCAGGACCATAAAGTAAATTATTTGGGTCAGCAAATCCTTCAACGACCTTATCCATTTCACGTATAAATTGAAGAATATCAGTCATTGTTCTGTATCCTAACGCAAAAGTAATATCACCAGCAACAGCAGCCTTCAAAGTAGGCTCGACTTTGTTATTTTCTAATTCTTCAGGCCATGTACGTTTACCTCTATAAATATCGCCAAGTCTTTGAACAACAACATTTTCATTGCCTAATTCATTTAAATTTTTAGCGACATTTCTTCCGTATTCAATTGGTTTATCAAAAGGATAATTAAAATGATGAGATACAAGTATGGCTAAATTTGTATTAGTACTTTTCTTATCTTTATAAGAATGGCCATTAACCAAAGTTAAATCATTATCATAAACCTCAGTAGAAACAAAGCCACTAGGATTTTGACAGAAAGTTCTAACTTTATCTCTAAAAGGTTCAGGTCTGCCAATAAATTTGCCTTCATACATATACTTATTAATGTCTTTCATAACTTCATCAGGAAGCTCATATCTAATTCCTATGTCTACAACGCCTGGGGCAGTTTTAATATTATGCTTATCACAAATATTAGTAAGCCAATTTGCTCCTTTTCTACCAACAGCTAAAACAACATTATCTGAATAAATATTTTCTAAATCTACATCATTGTCTATATCTTTTGAAGGTTTTACTTTAACACCTTTTACTTTATTATTTTCAATAATTAGATCAGAAACAATAGTTTTAAACATCATATTTACATTATTATCATCTGTTAAAAATTTTTCAATTTTGCCATAAAGTTCATGACTTTTTTCAGTCCCTAAATGTCTTATTGGAATACTAATTAAATTTAGATTCTCCTTTTTAGCTTTTTTATAAATCTTGCTAACTTCTTCTTTATAATCAACACCTTTCAAATTAGTATCAGCGCCAAAACTTAAATAAATACTATCTGTATAATCAATTAATTTTTTAGTTTCCTCAACACCTATGTATTCGTGAAGTTCTCCACCAATATAAATGTTATCATCTTCAGGATTGTACAATGAAAGCTTACCATCAGAAAAAGCACCAGCTCCAGAGAAGCCACTGGTAATGTTGCAAAAAGGTTTGCACTTAATACATTTACCAGTCTTCTCAATAGGGCAAACTCTATTTTCTACTTTTTTACCTTCTTCAATGAGTAAAATATTTTTAGCTTTATTTAATTTAACAAGTTCATAAGCTAGAAAAACTGAACTTGGTCCCATACCAACAACTATTACATCGTATTTTTGCATAATTACCTCCGATTATTTAATACATATAATTTTATTGATGCGAATAAAACATATAGAAAAATAGTGCATGATAAAAAATCTAAGACACAATAAAAGAGAAGATATAATCTTCCCCTTTATAATACACTAATTTTCTGGCTCTAGAATACCAAAATTCTTGCCATCTTTTAATTTGTAAATTACATTAACTTGATTTGTCTCTACATTAATGAATGGTAAAAACTTATTCTTAGCGTCTCCTTCAAGAACTAATTTAGCATCTTCTGCTGTAAGAGGTTTAATGCTATAGAAAATAGTTTTTATAATTTCACCATCTTCATCTGTACTTTCAGAATTTACTTGATTGTTCATTCTAATTGTTTCAACCATGTTTTGCTTATCTTTTTTAGTTTTGCTTTTTCTAATTTGTCCTTCAAGTATTTCTATATCTTTGTCAACTGAAGCATATAAGTCTTTGCTAGCAGTTGCAGCTTTAAAAGTTTCACTTGCTATATTAACTCTAATTTCAGCTACTTGGTTATTTCCTTCTATTTTAAGAGTAGCAACAGCATCAAAATCACTACCAAAGTATTTTTCTAATTTTCCTACCTTTTCAGTAATGTAATTTTTAATAGAATCTGTTAGTTCAAAATCCTTTCCTGTAATATTTAAATTCATAAAAATTCTCCTTTCTATTGAACGAGTATTTGTAAATCAAAGTAGTTTTTAGATTAAGTAAACAACTCTAATTTCACCTACATTATATATGGAAAAGCAAAATTTTTCAATAGAAAAGGAAGAAATTTTTGTAAACTTTAGGTAGTATCTTTGTGAAAACAAAAGCCCAAGTTACACCATATAAATTCCTAAAAAAGATAAAATCAAGTAAACACCGTAAAATATACCTTCTACAACCATAAACTTCTTAAAAGATTTAAAATCCTCGCTTTCTTTATACAAAAATTTTACTGCAAAATATGTTAATAAAATGCTAATTGCAATGCAAAAATAGGCTATAGGATTTATAATAATATAAGCTTTGTCAGATACTAAAGTAATAAGAGAAAGTAGGCTTACAAATATAATAGGAATTTTGCAAACAATACTTGCAGTTATTGTATTTGTCAAACTACATTTTTCATCTTTATTAGGTGCCATACAATAGATAATTAAAGCCAAAAAACCTACAGAGATTATAGGAATAGTCAAATCTCGTATAGCAGATAAAAAAATGTACAAACCATTTGTGTGATTCACATTTCCTAAAAGTGCGTGCAAAAACATAATTAAAACCCAAGCGAGAAGTATAATAATAGAAGTATTAAAAAATAAATTGCGCCTAGACTCACTAATATTCTTTAGAGTTTTTATAGGATTACTAAAAAAAGAAGAAAAGAAATTCTTGCAATTTTGAGTTCCGTCTTTAAAATCAACTTTTGTAAACTCCTCATTAGAGGTATTATTTGAATCGTTTTCCATAAGACATCTCCTTACACATAAATTTATTAAAATATATGTGCAAGGTATTAAAGTTATGAAAGAATTTGTAATAAAAATGTAATATAAAATTGCTTGACTAAAAATAGGCGTAAGTGTAAAATAAAAATGTGAATTTCAAAGTTTTATGAACAAAAATTAATTTGAAAAAAATAATAAAAATCAAAAGAAAAGGGAGAATGAATTATATGGAAATCGCTGAAACCCTTGCGGCTGTATATATATTGTAAAATTTAACCAAATAAAAATATGCAAACATAGAGGTAAAACTATGCTTTTTAGACGTATTTAAAATTGTCTAATTAGCATAGTTTTTTGTGTGTAAAAAGATTTTCTGTAGGAGATTTTCTGTCGGGGACGTGTCTTAAAATGAAAATCTACTGATTTTCATTTTAGGACCGTCCCCAAAGGAAAATCGTTAAGATTTTTATTTTTGTTACGTCCCCAGAGGAAAATCAAATAAAACTATAACAAACGAAAGGATGAATTTAATTATGAATTTAAAAGAAAAAAAATTAAAGAAAAACAAAATTACGATGAAAAATCTAAAGAAGCAAGTGAAGCGGAATTACACTTATAGCGTTAGTCGTTACAATAATTGTTCTGCTAATTCTTGCAGGAATAGCTTTAAATCTTACAATAGGCGAAAATGGCATATTTAGTAGAGCAGAAAAGGCAGCCAATACATGGAGAAATGCAGAAACAAATGAGCAACTAGCTTTAGGAGAATTAGGAAACTGGATAGGAAACTATTTAGGAGAAAATGGAAATAGCGGTAACCAAGGTGGCGGCAATGGTGATGACCAAACAGGAACTACAGTAGTAGACGGAGTGCCAATACCAAATGGCTTTTACTATGTAGGTGGAACAAAAGATACAGGCTTAGTAATATCAGATAACCCAGCAGACGCAAAATATCAAAATCAAGAAATAGTTCCAGCAGACGGATTAATTGGAAACCAATTCGTATGGATACCAGTAGATAATTCATCAGAAGAAAATTTTAACAAGGTGTTTCAAAGACAAGAAGGGTATTGGAATGGTAGTAAAGATTCATATTTATCTTTTTGTGGAGAAGCAAATGCTGAGGGAGAAAATGCAAACTTAACAGAAACAACAACAACACAAGAAGAAGCAAAAGCAATGTATGCAAGTGTATATAAAAATGGAGGCTTTTACGTAGGAAGATATGAAGTAGGAAAAGATACTTCAGGAGTAATAGTAATAAAAAAAGGAACAGAAGAAAACCAAGTAAATCCATATAATAATATTCCTTGGTCGGCAAATGGACAAATGCAAGAAACTACTGGAACAGATGGAGGAGCAGTAGAAATATCTAGAAATTTTGATAGTGCAAATAATTATACAAGTGTAACAAGTACATTAATATATGGAGTACAATGGGATGCAATAATGAATTTTATAGATCCAAATTATATAACAAATGCAACAATAGGAACCCCAAATTGCCAAGATAGTTCATACGTAAAAAATAGTCAGGGAAAAGGAAACTACAATGAAAGCCAAAATACAAATACATGGAAAAATCAAGTAGCACCTTGTGGTTCAAGTGATGATTATAGAATGAAAAATATATATGATTTAGCAGGAAATGTAGAAGAATGGACAATGGAGGCGTACTCGGACAACTGTCGAGTTCAACGTGGAGGATTTTACCCCGCTCCAGGCTCGAGCTTACCAGCTTCTATGCGTAGCTACAACAGTCCAGTCGGCGATGGCAACGACGACATCGGTTTCCGTGTGGCTTTATACTTGTAGATACTTACAGCTAAAGCTCGCTAAATTAGCTATAGTTGACTAAAGCAGTGAGAATTCTCTTATGCTGAACGTTGGAGGAACTGATGCGTCTCAGACGTAAATAAAAGAAGGCTCAAACAATTTATATGTTTGAGCCTTCTTTTACTAGAATATTAAGCTTTTTTATCTTCTTTATCTTTTTTAGATAATTTTTTGTTTATGTCAGTTGTATTTCTACAAATAACAAGTAGTAATAAAGAAAATTCATATATAATTCTTACAACAACATTGCCTATAATTAGGTATGCTAAGAATACTAAGAAGTTGGTTCCTATAAATGCAAATGATGAAAGTGTTATGTATAATGCAAATATTAAATATGTAATTTTTAATAAAGTCTCCATAAACATTTTCTTAAAAGATAGGAAATCATAAAGCCAACCAACAAATCCTTTGAATTTTCCCTCATTTTTCTTACTTAAAAATAAGAAGTAAATCAAAATTCCACCAACAACAGCAAGTACTAATGATACTATTATCCAAATAGATGAGTTTACTGCACTTGATGAACTTGCTAAACTTCTTGAATAGCTTGATGAATACATAATAAATCCTCCCCTTAAATATATTTTATGCCATAATAATAGCATATTCGACATTATTCGTCAATAATTAGTCAATTTAAGTTTCGGGATTTTTTTAAAATTTAGAAAAAAGTTATCCACAGAATTATTACATTTCTGTTAAAATGAAGA
>CALYAG010000001.1 GCA_944393465.1 uncultured Clostridia bacterium | reverse complement strand
TAATATAAAAGTATACTAAAAATCTGCTTACTATCAATGTTTTTCGTGAAAATGTAAAAAAATCCCGAAACTTAAATAGCAAATATTTAAGTTTCGAGATCTTTTAAAAATTTAGAAAAAAGTTATCCACATAATTATTGCATTTCTGTTAAAATGAAGAAAAAACCTCTTTTGTTTGGTATAATATAATTAACAATCAAAAACTTTTACTAAACAAAAATATGGAGGTTTTTTATGAGTTATTTTACCACAAACACTTATCAATTGAAAAGAGAAATTGTTAATTTTTCTAAAAAACCTTCATTTTAGCAATTCGTATGCCTTTCTTATGTCTGTTTCATCAGATACGTTAATTCCAAGAGTTTGTATTTCTTGTAACATATTTGTTTTTTCATTATTAATAAACTCTTGTGTAGCATTATCAAAGTCATTTTTATTTTCATACTCTAATAGTAACCCTAGATTTTCAACATTTTGAAAAGCCAGTTCTAATTTTTTATTACTGTATACTATACAATCGTATTTAACTGTTACTAATTTTTCAAATCCAATCTTCTCAAAAAGTTTAATTGCATTCTGGGTATTATCAATTGATATATTTATCTTTTCTTCATATTGAAGAACATTATTGACGTATTTCTTATCCTTATATGTAATTTTCTTATAAATATTTCCATTCTCATCTAAGTATCTAACTAAAATACTCTTGGATAAAATATCGTTAATATTATTAACCGTTAAACTATTTTTTAAATTGCTCAAATAAACGTCTTCTATTCGGCTTTTTCTAATTATTTTAAAATTTTTATCTTTAAGAATTTTATCAATATTTTCTAGAGAATCTTTCACTCTAGTTGTAATTTCGACTTGTTTCATATTACATCCTTACGATTTTTAATGTATTTGTGCACCTAGCAATTTTAGTCTCCCAAACTAATTCCAATATCTCTTGCTGTTTTTACAAGTTCACAATCTTTCGTTACTAATCTAACATTGCTTTCTTTTGTGCCACCTTCAACTGCGCCAAGCTTTTTATTTTCACCTACAACTTCTTCAAGTGGCACATAGTCTAATCGACCATTTTTTATAACTGTTAAAACTCCAAAAATACCTTGCATAGCAAGTTCCATGGCTTTGGCACCATATTTTGTTGAAAGAACTCTATCATAAGCTGATGGCGTACCACCTCTTTGCATATAGCCAAGCGTTGTGCATCTTGCCTCTAGTCCAGTAAGTTCTTCTAATTCCTTTGCAACTCTTTCACCAGCTCCTGAAAATTTAACACTTATTCCAGTGCCATTATCTATATTTGCTTTGTAAGTTGAAGCTTCTCCATCTTTTGGTTTTGCACCTTCTGATACAACAACAACACTAAATTGTTTTCCAACTGATATTCTCTTCTTTATGGCATCTGCTGCTTTATTAATATCATAAGGAATTTCAGGAATAAGAACAACGTCTGCACCACCAGCTATTGCAGATTCTAAGGCAATCCATCCGGCAAATCTCCCCATAACTTCTAGGCACATTATTCTATGATGTGTTTCTGCTGTTGTATGAAGTCTGTCTAATGCTTCTGTTGCAACTGAAACAGCTGTATTATATCCAAATGTAATTTCAGTACATGCAACATCATTATCTATTGTCTTTGGTACCCCTATTACATTCATACCTTTTACAAATAAGTCTCTTCCTGATTTTTGTGTACTATCTCCACCTAATGTAAATAAGCAATCAAATCCTGCATTTTTAAAGTTTTCAATACATAAATCCGATAAATCTTTGTACTCAACTGTTCCATCAGGATTTTCTACTTTATAATTAAAAACTATTGTGTTAGTTGATGAACCGATTATTGAGCCACCTTTAGGCAAAATACCTGAGGCTATAGGGTTTCCGTCTAACCTAATATATTTGTTTTCAACTAGGCCTCTAAAACCATCAATATATCCATAGCATTCAATGCCATTTTGTTCTGCTGTCTTTTTAATGGCTCTTATAACAGGGTTAAGCCCTGCAACATCTCCACCATTTGCTAAAATAGCAACTTTTTTTATCATTTTGTTTTCCTCCTTAGTTTCTTTTAAATTTTCTTAAAGTTACTTCCTTGAATTAAAATTTCAGTTTTTTCAATTCACAAATTGACAATATTGCCTAAACTTTAGTATGTTATTCTTCATCTTCTCCATATTTTTTTCTTTTAACGATTTTAACAATAAGCACAATTATTAGGATAAGGACAATAAATAATAAAAATCCTGCAAATCCCCATAATGCATAATTTATTATTTTTCTAACCCTTGTTATTACATTATCTACTTCTTTTTCTTTTTCGCCCAACTTATCTACATCAACATTTACTTGGTAAATTGTTGTTTCATCATCATTAGATACAATTATATTGATTAAATTTTCTCCATCTTCTAGTTTGTCAGCACCAATTATCTCAACATTTGCAGTATCATCATTTGGAACTGCATTAACATTAAGGTTTGTAAGCTCAGTATCAATTAAGGATGAAGTGTAATAAAATGTGTCTTCATCAAATACTGGATTTAACTCCAATCCTTCAATTTGCAAACTATCTAATTTAAGGTTTACTTCTGGAACTTTTAGTACTGTTATTGAATATGCTTTTGATGTACCATCTGCTGCTGTAACTCTTACAGTAACTGTATTTTCTTGTTTAGTAAGTCTTGTGTTTCCAGATATTCTAACGATAGCTCCTTCTGCTTCAGGTTCAGCATTTATTTCGATAGATGTAACATCATTTGGAATAATAACTGTATATGTAAGGTTGTTTTTATTGAAATAAGGACTTAATTCATAGCCCTCTACTTCCAAAGAGCTTAAATTTTTATTTGCTCTTGCTTCTTTAATAGCTTCTTCACTTAATTCATTTGTTTCCGCAGATTCATTTGTTAAATTACTTGAACTTCTTGTAGAAGTAGTATTTGCAGCATAAACTGTATTTAATCCTAATATTAAAATAATTGAAATAATAATAATTGATACGTTTAGTTTTCTCATAAATAATTTTCCTCTTAAAATGTTTTTTATATTTCTACTTTGATAGTATACCATTATGAATTTTCTTAGTCAATGAAAAATTGAAATTACTTTAACATATTTTTTCAGTTGGGGACGGTCCTTAAATGAAAATTTTCGATTTAGGACCGTCCCCAACTGAAAATTATTTTGTAAAAAGTACGACTATAAAGTAAGATTTAAAAATGCATATGTACTATCTTTAAAATTCTTTATATCTTCTATGATATTTTTTCCTTTTTCAGAAGCATTTTCTACTCTTATCGGTTTATTATTAATTAAAACTAATGGGTTTGTGTATCTTTTTTTGGACTTTATTGAAATGCAATATTTATCTTTAACTATTGATTCACTTCTTCCAATCTCAGTAGCATTTTCAAATGTGCTAAATGCATTTCTTATATTGTCATCAGGACAATTTTTTATTTTGTCAACTATTTCTTTTTCCGAATATTTATACAAATCCTTTTCTGTAATATAATTAAGTTCATTCATTTTCTTTAATATATCTGTCCAAAACTGCATTATAATATTATTTTCATTATTACCTGAAAATAAATGCCACATTTTACTTGCTCTTTCAATGTATTCTTCAGCTATTTCTAAAGTTTTAAATCCTAGTTCATCCTCATTATCTTCATTTTTTAGGATTGTTAAGTCTTTATATATTCTCTCAATTGAGTTCAAAGAGAAAGCGTCTTGAGTTACTAAGCCATTACTTAAAGTATATTCAAGTCTATCTGCTGATAATTTTGGACTATCATTATCTGCAATTGGATATATATGATAATTTTCTATTTCATTAATCGAAATATTATCTCTTTTTAGTAACGCTGTTATCTCTTTAGAATTTTTAATAATCTTTTCTGTTAAATCTTCTGTAGTTTCTTGTTTCTCATAATCACCATGTAAATAATCTACAACGTGGCTAAAGGCTGGCGTGGCAATATCATGATAAAGACCGGCTATAGTTTGTTTTTTACTTTTAGTAAAATTCCAAACGATAAGCGCAACTCCAAGGCTATGCTCATATCTTGTATGAAAGAACTTAAATGGAATTAGTTTCGTATGTTCGCATGCAGACACCATGCTTATTCCTTTTAGCCTTTGCATTTCTTTAACATTAGCATAATCGAATAAAAAGTCTGGAATATCCTTACATAAAATACGTAAATAATCATTAATTTCCTTATTTTTAACATCTAAATGCATTATTAAACCTCCCCATCTCTGTTTTCATAAGTTTCTTATAATATATCATTACTGAAATATTTAGTCAATGTAATTTTTACCTAAAAAGCCTAGAATCTATAAAAGATTCTAGGTCTTCCTTGACTGACCCAAGACTTAAAAAGTTTCTTGGATACCGTTCATTATTGTTATAACACATTTTCTAAAAAAGTTCAACGCTTTTTCATTTAACAGATTTTATTTTTTATAAATTTTTTCTAGCAATGCTTCTTCTAGTGTTTTGGAAAAATTTATATGCAATTCCTCTGCTTTAGTATTTACCCATTTAGGAATATTTACTGTTTTTTTAATTAGCTCTCTACTCCATTTCTTTGAATATACTCCTATGTCCACTGAAATATATGTTTTAAATCTCGACACATAGTTCCAATCTTTTATATCTAACCACTTTTCAAATTCGTCAAAAGATATGTCTTCTATTTTACTAGCTTCTGGTATTTTATCATTTTCTTCAATTGAATCTAATACTAATCCAGCAATTAAATCTTGTGCCATATCCATTGCATCTTCCAAATTATCTCCACATGTAGATGCACTGCAATTTAAAGCTTTTGCTAAATCTGGTACAAATACTGAATATTTTCCATCTTCTTCTTCATAAAATAATACTGGATAAATAACTTTCATTTCTAACCTCCTACCATTTATATTTATACTACGTATTATACGTATTGTCAATAGATTTCTTTTATTTAATATTATACGTCTTAATTTGCTCTATAATATGACCAATTATTCCCTCTCCCGCAAACTTATTTGTGTCAAAAAAATTAGAATTTTTATCTATCCAATATAGTTTATTTATCTCTTCTATCAACTCAACGTCTTTATTTAATTTGCCCATATAAATTTCTAATTCTTTGTCTAATACTTTATATTGAAAATTCATAATATTAGTTAGTAAAATATCTTTATTTGTTATTCCTGTTTCTTCTTGCAATTCTCTATATGCTGCGTCTAACTCATCTTCATTTTCTTCTACTTTGCCACCTACTAGATTATATTGACCTTTATATGGTTCTTTTTCTCTTTTACACATTAGTATTTTTGTTTCTTCTTTATTCAAAACTAATATTAAATTCAATTTTTTCATAAATAGCTCCTATAATTTGTTAATTCTATAAATATTCTTCTATCAGTTTTTTCTTTACTTCAAAACTTTCATTTGTAGAAGTATCAAAACTATTTTGGGTAAGTATATAGTCAATCCACTTTAATGCAATATTTTTTATATATGGTAGATCAATTTCTTTATTTTGGATGTCATTTTCATAATAAGACTCAATAAATATTTTTACTTTATCCAATTCGGCTCCTCTGTTTTTGGATAAGAATAATAATGATATTGTTATTGCCACATCATATATTGATGGACCGAATTTTGCATCATCAAAGTCTATAAACCCAATTTTATCTTTATTTATAAAGATATTATCCTTTGTTAAATCAAAATGCAAAATTGATTTTCTTTCAAATTCTTGTCCAATATTAAATTCAATCGTGTTTAAATTAAAATTTACATTAACCGTTAAGTCATGTAGTCTACGTATTTCTTTAGCAAGTTTTGAAATGGCTTCACTTTCAATTGTTTGAATTTTATTTTTTAATTGACTACCTTCTAAAAAAGAATACATTACAATGTAATTATCATCATATTTTTTATAATATTCTTTATTTTTTGTTGGTATAATTTTAGGTACATAGAAATTGTTTTCATTTAAGAAATTATGTAAGTTTATCATTGATTGTGTATGTTCCAAATTATCATAGATTTTAAAAATGTATTTGCTATTTTCACTTTCAATTAAATAAACATTACCATCAGTAGAGTCAGAATTTTTTGTTATATCATTTATTTGAATTTCATAGCTTTCTTTTAGAATCTTTTCTAAATTATTATCATTCATTACTAACTCCATAACTTTAAACAAAATTCTTTTGGATAATAATATCATTATAATATTTGATAGTCAATGCCAAAATTGCTATACTATTAGATATTTAAGCACTTATTTGTTATTACTGTTTACAATTTTTCGCCCAAAGGATAACTAAGCTTTACGTTTTAAGTTCGGACATGCAACAAGTATGATTTAATGGTGTAGCTTCAAGCTAAATATTTAGTTTAAAGCTACACCATTTTTTAAGTAAGTTCTTTCTATATAGTTAATTGTTTTATATTAATTATTAATTAAACAAAAAACATATCTTTCATTATAAGTTATTTTATATTTTTTTCTTTGGTCTATTGTCTGTTTATATTCAGTTTTATTTTCTATATTAATATTATATCTAAGTATCTATTATTATATTCATATTATTTGTTCCACAATACACAACCTTTATATAAATATATAAAAATTTTTTTCAAATTATTGCCAACATTATATTATAAAATAAAAAATCCCCTCTTTCGAGGGAAGAAAAAGTTTTCTTTTTGAATTGGTTATCTGCTTTCTTTGCTTATTACTTTTTAGATAGCAAACAAATAAACACCCAAATTACAATACAAACTATGGGTATAGTAATTGAGACATCGTTAAATATCCCTATAACGGTCCAAATAATATCCAATATAATTGCTACAACTCCAATATAGAAAATCCATTTTTGTATTTCGTAAGCATCAGCCTTATTGTTTTGTTTAAAACAAGAAACTATTGCAAAAGCAAGAATAACAAAGAACACACCAAAAACAACATTAATGTATTTTATTGCATTAGCAAGTTCTATAAGTTTTTCCATGTTTTTATCTCCTATCATTTAGTTTGTAAAGCAAATCAAGTAGATATAATAGCAGATTACCAATTTAAACAATTTCTACAAAAACATTTTATCATGTTCAATATATTATTTCAAGCTATTTTTTAACCTAGTTATAGCTAATCCATCTCCTACTTCCAAGATTTGAGTATCTAGTTTAGGATTATCTGTTGTAAGTTTTATATATTCACGTAAATGAGTTACAGCAGTACGTTGTTTATGCTTATTATAATCACTCATAACATAACCTTTGTATAAAATATTATCTGCAAATATTATTCCATCATCTTTTATAAGTCTTAGAGCTTGCTCTAAAAAAAATGGATATTTACCTTTTGCAGCATCTATAAATACCATATCATATTTTTTATTGATAGTTGGAAGAATTTCAACAGCATCCCCTTCTAAAATATTTATGGTTTTATCTTCTTCTACAATTTTTATGTTTTCTTTGGCTTCTTTTATTCTTTCTTTGTCTCTTTCTATTGTATCAATAAATCCACCTTTTTCAAGAAACTTTGAAAAACATATAGCAGAATAGCCAACAGCTGTTCCTATTTCTAAAATTGCTGTTGGTCTTATTTCTTTCATAATATTTTCAATTACTTCTAAAGTGTCATCCATTATTATTGGAATATGCTCATTTAGTGCTTTTTCTTTTATTTCTTCTAGATTCATTTTTTCTCCTATCTTTTTTCAGTTGGGGACGGTCCTTAAATGAAAATTTTTTCAAAAAAGGACCGTCCCCAACTGAAAATTTTTCGAAAAAGGACCGTCCCCAAGTGAAAATTTTTCAAAAAAGGACCGTCCCCAACTGAAAATTTTTCGAAAAAGGACCGTCCCCAACTGATAAAATATTAGTCGTTTTGAGCTCTCTTTGCCTGTCTTTCTCTAGTTTTTGTGTCTAATATTTTCTTTCTTAATCTGATATTTTTTGGAGTTACTTCAACTAGCTCGTCATCTGCTATAAATTCGATTGATTGTTCTAGTGACATTTTTAGTGGTGGAACTAGACGAAGTGCATCGTCTGAGCCTGATGCTCTTGTATTAGTTAAGTGTTTTTCTTTACATACGTTTATAGAAATATCTTCATTTCTTGAGTTTATACCTACTATCATTCCTTCGTAAACTTCTACACCTGGTCCAATTAAAAGTTCTCCTCTTAATTGAGCATTATATAGACCATAAGTGATTGATGTTCCTGCTTCAAATGCTACTAGCACACCTCTTGTTCTTGATTGAATTTCTCCTTTATATGGTTCGTAATCTTTGAATACGCTTGACATTGTTCCTTCACCTTTTGTATCTGTTAAGAAATCTGTTCTGTATCCTATAAGTCCTCTTGCTGGAATGTCAAATTCTATTTTTGTATGTCCTGGTTCTGCTGGTTCCATATTAATCATTTCCGCTTTTCTTCTACCTAATTTTTCTATAACATTTCCAACACTGTCATCTGGTACATTTACGCTAAGTGTTTCAATCGGTTCGCATTTTACTCCATCTATATCTTTGAATATAACTTTTGGACGAGATACTAAAAGTTCAAATCCTTCTCTTCTCATATTTTCGATTAATATAGATAAGTGTAATTCTCCTCTACCACATACTTCAAAACTTTCTGCTTTATCTGTTTCTTTTACTCTTAATGAAACATTTCTTTCAAGTTCTTTAAATAGTCTATCTCTAATATGTCTTGATGTAACGAATTTTCCTTCTTTACCAGCTAGTGGTCCATCATTAACACTAAATGTCATTGAAACTGTTGGTTCGTCTATATTTACAAATGGGATTTTTTCTGGATGATCTAAATCACAAATAGTATCACCTATATTTATATCAGGAATACCAGAAACTGCAACTATATCTCCAGCTTTAATTTCTTCTGCTTCAACTCTTTTTAGTCCTTCATATGTAAATAGTTTTGCAAGTTTTCCTTGAGTTGTCTTGTCTTCTTTGCAAATACTAACTGCTTGACCAGCTTTTATTGTTCCCCTTTCAACTCTACCTATAGCTATTCTTCCTAAATAATCATCATAGTCTATGTTAGATACTAACATTTGCATTGGTCCATCTATTTCACATTTTGGTGGTTTTATGTAATTTATAATAGTATCAAATATACATGTGATGTTGTCGCTTTCATCATTTAAATTCATTTTTGCAATTCCATTTTTGGCTGATGCATATATAACAGGAAAGTCTAATTGTTCATCAGTTGCATTTAAGTCCATGAATAATTCTAGCACTTTATCAACGGTTTTTAGTGGGTTTGCTCCTGGTCTATCTATTTTATTTATTACAACTATTGGTTGTAAATTTAGTGCTAAAGATTTCTTTAAAACTTCTCTTGTTTGAGGCATTGGTCCATCAAATGCATCAACTACAAGTAAAACACCATCAACTGTTTTTAAAACTCTTTCAACTTCACCTTCAAAGTCAGCATGTCCTGGAGTATCTACAATGTTTATTTTTACTCCATTATACATTACTGATGTGTTTTTTGAAAGAATAGTGATTCCTCTCTCTTTTTCCAAATCATTAGAGTCCATTATTCTTTCTCCAACTTGTTCATTTTCTCTAAATACATGGCTTTGTTTTAATAATGCGTCAACTAATGTTGTTTTACCATGGTCAACGTGTGCAATTATTGCTATATTTCTTATTTTTTCGTTTATCATTTTATTTTCCCCCTAATTAGATTTACAGTATGATAGAGAATTGAAAGTTTTCTTTCAATTCTCTAATTTATATTTGACATTGCTTTGTGCGTAATTAAATTTATTTGTTATTATCTTCTTCACTATTATATTCATTGCTTGTACCTTCAAGTTCTTTTACAGAAAGTTCAATCTTTTTATTTTCTAAATCTACATCTATTATTTTTGCATTTACTTTTTGTCCGACTTTTAGTTTTTCTTCTGGTTTAGTGATTCTTTCTTCACAAATTTGTGAAATATGTATTAAGCCTTCAATTCCTTTTTCAAGTTCTGCAAATGCTCCAAAAGGCATTAATTTTTTAATTTTAACTTTTACTATGTCGCCAACTTTGTAGTTTGCCTTTTTCCAAGGATCTTCGCCTTTTTCTTCATAAATAAGTTGCATTCTTTTATTTTCTTTATCCAATGCCTTTATTTTAACATTAATTTCTTGCCCTTGTTTTAAAATATCATTTGGGTTAGCATCTCTTTCCCAAGACATTTCAGACACATGAAGTAATCCTTGAACTCCATCAATATCTATAAAAGCTCCATATGAGCAAATGCTATTAACAACACCTTTGTAAGTTTTGCCAACTTCTGCTGTAGACCAGAATTCATCTTCTTTTTTCTTCTTTTCTTCATCAAGTAAAACTTTTGCTGAACCAATTATTCTATGTTCTTTTGGATTATATTCAATTACTCTAAATTTGACTCTTTCTGTTTGATTACAAGATAGCGAATGAGGAATAAATATTCTTATTCCTTTATAATCTACAACTAATCCTTTATCATTTTTTTCTAAAACAGTCTCATCAAAGGTTTCATTATTTTTAACTTTTTCTTCAAATTCTTTTCTGGCTTCAATTCTTTTACGCTTTTTACAAGATAAAAGTACATTTCCTTGACCATCATTAAGTTTAATGACATCTGCTGTAATTTTATCTCCTGGCTTTAATTCATTTAAAGGATTTTCTTCAAGATTATATGAATACTCACCTCTAGGAATTATGCCATCAGCTTTATAATTTAAGTCAACTATTACTTCACCATTTTTTGTAATGCTAATAACAGTTCCTTCAACTACTTTTCCAAGTTTTTCGTTCTTCATTGAATTATTTAATAATTCTTCAAAAGAAATATTTTCTTCATTCATTAATTTTACCATTCCTTTTAAAAATTGCTTTTATTAATTATTTAATATATCATAAAATTGAAATAACTATATTTTTATACTAAACAATTATAATTTATAACTATTATATTATATATTAAACTTTTTCCTTTGTCAACATAATGATATCATCCATTACCTTTTCACTTGCTTTATCTAACCAATCTGGATCATCACTTTTGAAACTATGTATATCAATTGGCTTGCCATAATTAAATGTTATTTTCGTAAAAGGTTTAAATGAACCTTGTATTCCAACAGGAACAATTTTTACTTTTGCCTTTTCTGCTAAGAAAACTGCTCCGTTTTTAACCTTCATATGTTTTTCTAAACCTTTTCTTGTTCCTTCTGGAAATATACCTAGCACCTCTTTATTTTTTAGTGCTTTTAGGCATAATTTTACTGAATTAATATCTCCACTATCTCTCTTTACAGGAATAATATTAAATAAATGTCCTAGCCATGATAGTATCCCAAATCTGTATAAATCTGCTTTTGCTATAAATCTTATAGGCTTTTTATTAAGTAAAATTATCCCTGCCGCATCTAAATAATTTATGTGTTTAGAACATATAATAAATCCTTCATCTTTAGGAAAGTTCTCTAACCCAACAACTTTTGGTCTGTATACTATTCTGTATAGTAATCCTAAAAAGCCTTTAACAAATCCTCTAGTAAAACTTTTTAAACCTGTTTCTTTTGTCATAACATATGCGTTTTCTATTTTTTTAACTAATTTTTGTTTCTTTTTTATAACCTTAACAACTTTTCTTTCTACTTGTTTTATGCTAAGTTTTGTTGTATCTATGTAAACAGCATCATCAGCTTTTTTAAGTGCTCCAACAGTACTGTTTTTATCATTATTATCTCTAAATTCAATATTTTTCTTTACTTCTTCAAATGGAATATCTATGCCTTTTTCTTGATTTTGCTTAAATCTTCTTTTGGCCCTTTCTTCAGTTGATGCGTCAAGATAAATTTTGACCTCTGCATTTGGGAATACATTTGTTCCAATATCTCTACCATCTAAAATAACATCTTTCCCTTCTGATATTCTTCTTTGAAGCTCAACCATACTAGTTCTTACAATTGGAATATGTGATACCTGAGATACATTATTTGTAACATCTTCTTCCCTTATTCTCCTAGAAACATCTTTCCCGTCTAAATAAATTTTATCTCCATCAAGTTCTATTTTTATGTCTTTTAAAATTTTCTCTATTTTTTCTGTATCTTCAATACTTATTTTTTCATTAAGAAGTTTTAGAGTTACACATCTATACATTGCTCCCGTATCTAAATATTGAAAGCCGAATTTTTCTGCAACTAATTTTGTAATTGTACCCTTTCCTGTTCCAGAAGGTCCATCAACTGCTACAATAAATGACATTTTAATTTTTCCTTTCTTTTGATTTTTTATTTTACTTTTCAAACAAATCTGGCAAAGTAAGCTTTTTAGCAATAACTTTCATCTCCACCACATTCATGGTTGTTTGTCTTTCAATTTCTCTAATACATTTTTCCTTGAACTTTTTTAGCTCAGTCATCAAATTAAATCCATATTTAACTTCTGCTTCCACATAAATAGAAGGTCCGTTTTCAGTTTTATTAACTCTTACTCTAATTATGCTAGTTATGGAATCTGTTTTTGATGCAATGTATTCAATAATTTGTCTAAATACAGTATCTGATATTGTATAATTTCCCATATAACTAAAAGTAGGTCTTATAATAGATTTTTCAGATATATATGGCTTTTCTCCACTTCCCTTTGATTTAAATATTTGAAGTGGGTCTAGCAAAAATCCTGAAAAGTCTTTTTTTATTTCAAATGTTGGAACAGGTATAACATGTTTGCCTTCGGTGGTTCTTACTCTTCTTGCATTATTAATTTCTTCTTCTGTTGCTACATCTGTTATATAAATGGTTTTTTCTATTTGAGGCAATTCAAGATTTTTTGCTATTTCTTTTACCATTTTATCTGATGTACCAAGTATTAAAACTGATTTAGGCTTTAACTTATTGAAAGCCTTGACCATTTCTTTTCTTTGCTCCTCATTTTGAAACAAAGCTCTCTTAATTGTTTCAATTTTTGTAGGTGCTTTTTTAGCTGATGTACCTGCTACTATATCATTATTTTTAACTAAAATTCCATCATCAATAATATATTTAATATCATATTCACCAGCTACCATTTGAGCTCTATAACTTTTACCAGTACCAGATGGTCCAACAAAAGCATAAACTTTTATGTCTTTTTTCATAAAATTCCTTTCTTTATTATTAGACTTATATCATACTTATATGTTTTGTACTGTGTGTCAAAATACTTTTCATCTTTTACTTCTACTTTATCTTCTCCAAAAGTTTCAACAACTTTTTTCAAAAACTCTGGGTTGTCTGAAATAACCCAAATTCTTCCCGTATAATCTTGTAAAGAATCTAAATTATGAATTGTATTACCAAATGCTTTGTAAGCCTCGTCAACATTCCAATTTTCTACATCCCAAAAGTATAATTCATTATTTTTAAAATGTTGAGATACTACAAATCCACTGCCTCTATTATCTATTAAGAAAATATCTTCATTTTGTATATTATTTTGTACAAATTCTAATGGTTCATTATTGCTTTTATCATAATTAATTTGAATTAATTTTATATTTGTCATACAAGATGCTATAACAATTAGTGTACAAATAAGAAATACTCTAATTTTGCTTTCATCTAATGCCATTAAATAAGCAAATGCTAATAGTAAAATGCCAGTTATAACTAAAAAATATCTTGCATATAAAATTGGCGTTACAATTATTGACAAAATTCCAACTAATAAAATAATAGCAGCATATAAAATTAAAGCAATCTTTGCAGGTTTAGCATTTTTCCAGTATTTAATAATTAAAAATATTATGTATAATAAAATTATTACAGAAAATACGTAAGAAAAATTTCTGACTAAATATACACTGTCTAAATTTCCCGTAAACTGGAATTCAAAAATTTGCATAAAATCTGGCTTTCCTATCCAAAAACCAGTTTTGCTACTTCCAACTGTAAGAGAAATTAATGTTCCTAACCACGGTAAGTACAAAATAATTTGTACTATGGCTGAAATTATGCTTCTTTTTAAATTACCACTATATTTTTTGTATTTAACTTCATAATTTTTTTGCTTAATATTATTTATTAAAAAGTATAAAAATAATGCAATATTTATTACAAAAGCAGCAGCTAAAGCATAATAGTGGGTATAGCAAGACGCTAAGCTAAATATAGTAAATATTACCCAGTTTTTGTTGCTAACACCACTTTTGTAAATTCTATAAGCATAAATAGCCATAATTGTTACAAAAAGCATTGCCATTGTGTACATTCTTATTTCGCCACTATACGCCAAAACAACTGGCATAAACAAAACTAAGAAAGAGAAAATTATTCCAACTTTTTCTCCAAAATCTTTTCTAATATGCGTATAGCCTAAAATTGCTAAAACTATTATACAAACTGATGAAATAAGTCTATAACTTAAAATACTATTTCCTGTAAACAAGCCTACAAAGTGTAGTATTATGTAATATAATACTGGATGTACATCATTACTTCCTATTGACCATATTTCTTGAATACTATGGCTTGCAATTCCAACAGAATAACTTTCGTCAAACCATATTGATGTATGGAAATTTGAAAGTAAAACAAATATGGCTCCAAGAATTATTAATGCAATATGTACATATTTTAAAATATTTTTATTTTTAATAATAATCATGTATTTTTCATTCTCTCTTTTATTTTCTTCCATTTTAAACATCCTCGCATTTTGAATTTTTCAAATTCATTATTACAACAAGTTGCCATAAACTCGTGGTATGTGGCAAAGCCAACTTTTCTAACATATTAAGAGCATACATCCAATGCGATTTGGATGTACTAATTTTGATTAATTTTTTTGTCTTCAATCTTAACATTTCTAACGTGCTCAATCTTCTCCCATGTTGTATCTCTTTTAAATAAACATTTGAAATTGATAAGAAGCCATGAGCCTAAGAAAATTGGATACATTAGAAGTCCCTTCCACATCTTTTTTATTGGCTTTTTGTCAATAATCATAATTATAAGAGCTGTTAGTATTGGTAAGAAAAATGTTGGAACTATATATCTAACAATGTTCATTATAAAGTCTGGAGTTGTCATACCATTAAATAAATAGCTTATGGCATTTAAAACTAAAAGTAAAATTGTTATAACAAACATTGGAATACTGCCAAGCATATATAAAAGTCCATCAAAATTCATAAGTGTTTTGTTTGTTGATGCGGCTTTGGCAAGTGGCTTGGTATATTCTTGTAAACATTGAATATGTCCTATTGTCCATCTAGACCTTTGTGACCAAGATGGTTTAAATTTAACTGGTTGCTCATCATATACAATAGCATCAGTTGCCCAACCTAATTTTTTACCTTGAATAATTCTTTTTAACGAAAATTCAATATCCTCGGTAAGGGTATTTGTGTTCCAACCTGTTGGTCTTATGGCATCAAACTTAACCATAAAACCTGTACCATTTATTAGTGGCGATAAGCCTGCGTTATATCTAGCTAAATGATAAAATCTATTCATGGTCCAATAAAATATTGCATAACCTGATGCAATCCAGCTATCTGTAGGATTTTTGATATCTCTGTAGCCTTGAACAACCTCCTCGCCTTGGCATAAATGTTTATTCATTGCAGATATAAAATTTGAATCTACAATATTATCTGCATCAAAAACGCAAAACGCGTCATAATCCATTTTAGGATCTGCTAAAAGTGTGTTTAAAAAAAGACTAAGGGCATCTCCTTTGGTTCTTTTGGCAGGATCTTCTTCATGCCTTTCAAAAATTTTTACACCATAACTTTCAGCAACATCTTTTGTACTGTCTGTACAATTATCTGCAATAACAACAATATCTAATTTATTTTTAGGATAATTTTGTTTTTGCAAACTCTCAATTAAGTTTCCAACAACCGCCTCTTCATTATGGGCAGGAATAATAGCTAAAAACTTATGATTTTTATTAACTAAAAAAGGTTTTTCTTTTAAAGTAATAAGTGAACAAACACTTATTATTAGTTGATATATCCAATATATTGTAATTATCCATATTAATGCTTGTTGTATAAAGTATAAAAACTGCATTTAATATTTCCTCTTTTCTCAAAATTTCTCCATTTATATTATACTACATAAAGTTTTGTTTTACAATAAAAATGAAACATTTTTTTCAGTTGGGGACGGTCCTAAAACGAAAATTATTTCTTTAAGCCAAACAATATATCTATTTTCACATTCTCGGCGCGGGTCGCTGCTTGCTCCAGCTTGAGAATGAAAAATAGATATATTGCTTTGACTTTTATTTATTTTTTTCAAAAAAGGACCGTCCCCAACTGAAAAAACTTTAGGTTTTTTCCTAAAGTTTTTTATTCTTCGTGCTGTTCTAAATCACGCATATTTAAAGAAATTTTGCCTTGATGATCTATTTCTGTAATTTTAGCCTTTATTTCATCTCCTACGCTAAGAACATCTTCTACTTTGTTTATGTGTTTACTAGAAATTTTAGATATGTGAAGTAATCCTTCTTTTCCTCCGCCTAGGTCTACAAAAGCTCCAAATGGTGCTATTCTTGTTACTACACCATCATAAACTTTTCCAACTTCTAGTTCTCTTGTGATGTCTTCTATCATCTTTAATGCTTTATTTGCATTTTCTGTATCATTTGAATAAATGCAAACATGTCCATCTTCTTCAATGTCAATTTTTACACCTGTTGCATCAATTATTTTATTAATTGTCTTTCCGCCAGCTCCAATTACATCTTTTATTTTGTCAACTGGAATAACTGTTGTAGTAATTTTTGGTGCATATTTTGAAAGTTCTTTTCTAGGTTCTGGAATTGCTTTTAATATAACTTCGTCTATAATATAATCTCTAGCAATTTTTGTTCTTTCAAATGCTTTTTCAATTATATCATATGTTAGACCATCTATTTTTATATCAACTTGAATAGCGGTAATTCCATCTTTTGTACCGCCAACTTTAAAGTCCATATCTCCAAAGAAGTCTTCAATGTCTTGAATATCTGTAAGTACAATATAATTATCTGGATTTTCTGGGTCAGTTATTAATCCTGAAGAAATTCCAGCTACTGGCTTTTTAATTGGAACACCTGCATCCATAAGTGCTAAAGTGCTTCCACAAATACTTGCTTGAGATGTTGAACCATTTGACTCAAGGACTTCTGATACAACTCTTATTGTATATGGGAATTCGTCAGCACTTGGAATTACTGGAACTAATGCTTTTTCTGCCAAAGCCCCATGTCCTATTTCTCTTCTACCAGGTCCTTTTGATGGTTTTGCTTCGCCAACACTATAGCCTGGGAAATTGTATTGGTGCATATATCTTTTGCTTGTCTCAGTGTCAAGTCCGTCTAGTATTTGTTCATCTTCTTTTGTTCCAAGTGTAACTACTGATAATACTTGGGTTTGTCCTCTTGAGAAAAGTGCACTACCATGTGTTCTTGGAAGAAGTCCTACTTCTGCATGAAGTGGTCTTATTTCATCAATTTCTCTTCCATCAGGTCTTTTATTTTCTTTTAATATCATTTTTCTAACACAAGCTTTTTCTAAGTCGTGAACTGATGTTGCTATATCAAATGCGTGTTCCTCTTCTGCGTCTTCACCATACATTTCAATTGCTAAATTTTTGATTTCTTCAGCAATTTTGTCAACATTGTCATTTCTTATTTCTTTATCTTGCTCTTGTACGCCTTCATACATAGCTTGTTCAAATTTATCACAAACAGCTTTGTAGAATTCAGGTGTAATAGAAAATGATTGATATTCGAATTTTGGCTTGCCGATTTCATCTTTTATGTTTTTAATAAAATGGCAAAGTTTTTTGATTTCTACATGAGCTTTTTTAATTGCTTCTAGCATAATATCATTTGGTATTTCATCAGCTCCAGCTTCAATCATTGTAATTTTTTCTTCAGTTCCAGCAACTGTTAATCTTAATCTGTTATTTTTTCTTTGAGCTTCTGTTGGATTTATAATTATTTCATCATTTACATATCCAACTTGAACTGCTGCTGTAGGTCCACCCCATGGAATATCTGATATTGAAAGAGCTGCAGATGTACCAATATTTGCACATACTTCTGGGCTACAATCTTGGTCCATTGAAAGTACTGTGTTAACTACGCATACATCATTTCTAAAATCATGTGGGAATAATGGTCTTATTGGTCTATCAATTGCTCTTGAAATTAAAATTGCCTTATCTGCTGGTTTTCCTTCTCTTCTATTGAAGCTTCCTGGAATTCTTCCTACTGCATAAAGCTTTTCTTCATAATCTACTGATAATGGGAAAAAGTCTACCCCATCTCTTGGTTCTTTTGATGCTGTAACATTTGTCATTACAACTGTGTCACCATATCTAACTGTGACACTTCCATTTGCTTGATTAGCAAATTTTCCTGTTTCAATTGTTAGCTTTCTTCCTGCTAACTCTGTTTCATAAACTTTAAACATAAAACCTCCTAAGCGTTAATAAGCAGGCGTAGCACAATAAGTAGCAAAACGCCTGCTCTTAAATATTATTTTCTTAGTCCAAGTTTTGATACGATATCTCTATATCTTTGAACATCTTTTTTTGCTAAGTAGTTAAGTAAATTTCTTCTACTTCCTACCATCTTTAAAAGTCCTCTTCTAGAATGGTTATCTTTTTGATGAACTTTTAAATGTTCTGTTAAATCATTAATTCTTTCTGTCAAAAGAGCGATTTGAACTTCTGGAGAACCAGTGTCTTTTTCATCTCTTCTATAAGTTTTAATGATTTCTTCTTTTCTTTCCTTTGTCATAATTACACCTCCTGAATTTTTATGCTTAAACTGAGCTAAAGTGGTGTGTTTTCCTTAAGCTAAGTTAAAGTCCTTTATTATAATAACATATATTGTGTGAAATTGCAAGTAGTTTTTTTGGCAAATTGGTTATAATTCACAGCTAGTCTATTTTTAGAAGTTACGATATATGTTCCAGAGATTTTAGCGAGCGGAGCTGACTTAGGACACGATGAAGATAAGTCTTTATCATAGAAGCGCAGTCGGAGCGTGCGAGAGTTTTCGCCAATAGCGAAACCTCGAAGTAAATGCGGAGGAACATATATTGTAGCTTTTAACAAAAAAGATAAGCTATGAATTCGTATTTAACTTCTTCTCAATTTTCACCCACTTAATTGTATTATCTTCAACTTCCTCAATATTGTAAATAAATTTATTATCTTCTACTGTAAGTTTTTCACCTTCACTAGGAATTTTTCCTAAAATCTCTATAATGTAACCTGACAAAGTATCATAATCTCCATCAGGAAAGTTTGTTGCCAAAAGCTTTCTTAATTCATACATTGGCATACTGCCTTCAACCATATATGTATTATTATCAATTTTTTTGAATTCTATTTCTTCATCATCATACTCATCTAAAATATTTCCTACTAGCTCTTCTAATATATCTTCCATTGTCACTAATCCAGATGTTCCACCATATTCATCTAGTACAATTGCCATTTGCTGTTTATTGGTTTGCATTTCTCTAAATAATTCATCAATTGGTTTTGTTTCCGGTACGAAATATGCTTTTCTCATAATTTGTCTAATTTCTATTTTCGTTCCTTTGCTAACAGCTTTTAAAATGTCTTTTAAAAATAAAATTCCTACTATCTCATCAATTGATTTTTCATATACTGGTATTCTACTATACTTATATTCATCAATTTTATCCAATAATTCATACAAATTATCATTAACTTCTATTGCAAATATTTCTGTTCTATGTGTCATAATTTCGCTTGCAGTAATGTCATTTAGCTGAAATACATTATTAATTAAATCTTTTTCGTCTTTCTCTATTGTACCCTTTTGCTGGCCTTCATCTATCATCATTCTTATTTCTTCTTCTGTGACAATCTTTTCTTCGTTTTCACTTACTCCAAATATTTTTGAAATAAAGTTTGTTACACCACTCAATAATTTTACAAAAGGTGATGCTATTACAGAAATAAAGCTAATAAATCCTATAGTTCCAAATGCAATTTTTTCTGAATATTTCATTGCTAGTCTTTTTGGAACTAATTCTCCAAATATTAAAGTGAAGAAAGATAATATTATTGTAATAATTATAATTGAAAATGTTTGCCAGAAGTTTATTCCTAAGCTTGGTGCCCATGAATTAAGTATTGGTGCTAGTTTTGTTGCGAATGTATCTGCTGCAAATGCACTAGATAGGAAACCTGCAAGTGTTATTCCAATTTGAATTGTAGATAAAAATTTACTAGGATTATCTAGCATTTTCTTTATTTTTTTTGCTTTTTTATTTCCTTCTTTTGCCTGCTTTGCAATTTTGTTGTCATTTAGTGAGATATAAGCCATTTCGCTTGCTGCAAAATATGCATTGAATAATACTAATATGACTAATGCTAAAATTTGAAAAAACATATATTTAATCCTCCATATAATGGAGTAATTATATATATTAAATTAATGAGTGTCAATGATTTGTGAATTAATTTTTAGACATATGATTTTGGTTTATTTGCTTAACTAATATAAAGCAAGACCCCTCTGCTTGCTACATCCTCTATACCATTTTCATTCGTCATTACTAATAGTATATACTCACATGCAAAGGGGTCAGGTGGAATCGAACCACTATTATAGCCGTTTTACTTGGGTGTATCTTCTAAGAGACACTTTCACGGTATAGGCTACCCAAGTGTGGAAGTTCCACTTTTCCACAAGTTTTTGGTGCGGTGCATACATGCACCTCCTATACATCTTCCCTTATATAGGAAAGATTTCGTACGACAAAGAAAATCTTTGTCATGCATATTATACTATAAAAACTATAGAAATTCAATATATATGCCATTAACTAGTTTTGCAATCTATTTAGAAAGTTTTGCAATCTCGTTATTTCTTCCATTTAATTTAAAATAATTTTTTCAGTTAAAGTTTCAAAAATCGCCTTTTCTATTTTATTTTTTAGAATACGAATGTTATCATATCTATCTACATTTTTTAAAAACCATATTTTAATATCAGTTTTTTCTATAATTTCTTTTTCATCTTTTTTTTAATTTGTAAATAATTTCATTAAAATATCTATTAATTATTATTTCTTTTTCATCTTTGTTCAATTCTTGATATTTAATGCAATCACCAATTCTAGAAAACATTGCAGGTCCCAATATTTTTTTATTTCATCTTTACTATTAAAATTAGTTGTACAAATGAATACACAATTTTTCAAATCTACATCATAGTTAGTATCGACAAATCTTCCTTCATCAAACATTTCATAAAATGCATTATAAAAAATCGGATTAACTTTATCAAACTCATCAATAAGTACTATATTTGTCTCTCTACTTTGTAGGTCTTTAGCAAAACTACTTCTAGAATGTTCTCCACCAAAAACATAATTGTACGCCTCTTGACTTTGCATCATAGAAAACTGGATTCTTAGTAAATTTCCTCCTAAAGATTTACTTATACTTTTGGCTGTTTCTGTTTTTCCAACTCCTGATGGACCATATAATAATAGCACAATTGGTTTATCTTTTAGTCTAGTAAGTAATTTATATAATGATGATGTGATTTCTTTTTTACATTTTTCTTGACCAATTACATCTTCATTCATCTTTATGTATATACTCTTCAGTTTTTTTCTATTTATTGTTTCATATTTTGAACCTTTAAACTCCATAATATCAGAATATTCTGAATTTAATGATTGTACTACTCTTCTAGGTGGATTATGTATAAATAAGTTTTCAATATCACTATTTAATGTTATTATGTTTACAAAATTACTAATCGCATGTTCTAGTACACTAGCATAGTCATCTGCTCTAACTATACAATTTTTTATATGTTTTTTTCTAGCAATCCATCCATTTGGACTTGCAGAGTCATTTTGTTTTATTTGTTTATTATAATATTGAATTAACTCCATAAATGTAATAATTTCATCATTTCTTTGAATTTCATCACTTATTAAATTTTCAAAATCTCTTTTTGAACCTGTAAAAATTACAATTCTATCAATCATTTTTTTCAACTCCTGCTAATAACACATCATATACATCTAATTCTTTTTTCATCTCTTCATCCACTTCGTCTTGCTTATCAGATTCTTTGATATAAGAAGGATTATCTTTACCAATTGTTATTTTTTCATCTAAATTTAATTCATTATTAATATTTAATTTTTCTAAAGTTGTAGTACCAACCTTTATTCCATAAATACTTAAATTCATTTTTAATAAATCTGATATTTTATAATTATTCTTAAATGCTTCAATATTAAATCTTAACACCACTTTTTCTTCATTTTTTTCCCCTACAAACTCAAAATATCCTTTTCCTGCCTTTATAGCATTATCAATCTTATCTATGAAAAGGTCAAATTCACCAGCCTTAATTCCACCGCTCTTTCCTAACATTGTCATATATGGAGATATCATAACAATATATGATAATGAATCTTTTTCAACAAATATTTCATAATTTTTAAAGTTTTCAATACATGTATCTTCTTTTTCTAATATATTTATAAAATCAGTTAATATAGTATTCTTTAATATGTTTTTTGCCATTCTTTTTGCATTTAAAGATGTACCTAAGTCTAAACTAGCATCTATTTTACTTTCCAGTCCTAATATTGCTTTAAAAACTCCAGAAATTCCAGCAGAACCAGATGCCTTAGTTTTAGCATTTAGATTTTCTTCAGTTCCATTAAGCAATTCTGTTGTTTTTTCTAATTTTCCTCCTTCAACTATTTGTACATAATCTGTTACCGATTCCTCATCAAAATATATTATTTTTTGCATTTTTATTTTATCATTTTTACTCATTTAAATACTCATCTCCTATTTTCATGATATAATGGAAAAGCAAAATAATCCTGTAATATAAAATTACTCTCATACTTTGCTTTTCTTTTGTAAAACTACTCCAAATATTCCTTCAATCCATCAACAATTTTATAAACCTTTGTCATTGGATTTCTTGCTGATGCTTGTCCATCTTTATTAAGATTCTCCATATATTCGCAATTTCTAATTGCATTATGTATTTTACCATCCTTTGTAACCTTTTCAAAGATGTTAGTATCATTCTTATTATATTCTCATAATCCATTCTTTTGAAATTCTTTGCCAAGTTCATTTAATATATCATCTTTAGAAATATATTTGGTTACTTTCTTTAAATGTGCTATCAACCACAGTTCGAAATTTGGATTTGACCAGCAAGCATTATAATCACAACTTTCTATTGCTTTATTAAACTGCTCATCATTATAGTCTTCTTTATCAAACACTACCCAAACTTGTCCATATATTTTACTTGAATAATTGACATATTTTTGAGTGTACTTTACTAAATCTGTGGTATTTCTTCCAGTTCCTTTTACTTCAATATTTGGTATTAAAACATCTACTTTATTACCATACCTCTCATTAATCTTTTTCTTTAAGCCATTAAAATAATTAGGCTCAGTTTTCTTTCCTTCACACACAATTAAGTAATTGGCAGGTGCTTGCCTTTTACTTCTTAATCTGTCTTTCCTTGAAACATTATTATTTCTCATGGCTTATCTCAAATTCTTCTAAAACTGGAATAGCACCATATCTTCCAGTTAAATAGTCTTTGTTGTATGTTGCATCATTTCTAACTTTTTTACCAGATTTATTATTTCCATCTTCATCATCTAAAATATAATCAGATAAAGCATACATTTCTGATACACCATCTCTATTTTTCTCAGTAAACCAAATTTCATCTCTTCTAAATGTTTCTTTATTTAAGTTTACTGTATCATGAGTAGAATATATTAACTGTCCATTACCTATATTGGTTTCACTATTATGGAATAAATTAATAATATATCTTGTTAATAATGGATGTAATTTTGCATCTAATTCATCAATAAATAACACCATTCCATTTTTTAGTGCGTCTATAAAGAAATCGAATAAATGAAACATTTTTCTAGTACCATTTGACTCTAATTCTAAAGGTAATGCTTTTAATTCATTATTCTCTCTTCTATGGATTAGTTCAACTTTAACTACTCTATTGTTGTTTTGTACTTCTTCTAAAGAATTAGGTGTAGTTTTAATTCCTTCTATTCCAGAATCAAATGTTTTAATAAATCTTAACAATTCTTTTTTATATTTTTCATCACTTAATATTTTTAATGAAATTCTAGTATTTATAAAATCCTCAAATCTTGGATTTCCTAAATCTAAATAATTTGCATTTACAAACCAATCATAAACATTATTAAAATCTTCATTATCTTTATCTATTTTGCTATATATATTTAAAAATAAAGTTCTTTCATCAATATTCGCTAGTCCTGATATTTTGCTGTTTGATTTCATGGTAACATTATTTTTTTCTCTTTCAAAAATTAAATAGTATTTATTAATTCTCTTTTCATATAACCATTCTGAGGCAATACTATCCTTTAATACATCAAAACCGTATTTATATCTTTTATTGTTTTTGGCTAATATCTCGACCTCTAAACTAATTGGCTCATTATTTATCATAAAGCTATATACATTGTCTTCATCTATATGAGAGTTTTTTCTAGAGTCATCACTTACTAATATTCTTTTTTTCATATAATCAAAAGCTTGTAATACATTAGTTTTTCCACTCGCATTGGCACCGTAAATTGCTGCTACTTTTAGAAGATTAATATGCTCTGTTTTTACAACATTATATTCATGCTCCTTTAATGATGTAGCTTCCATATCTAAACAGTTTTCATTTTTAAAAGATTTAAAATTTTTAAAACTGAATCTTATTAACATTTTGATTATCCTCCTCTCATATTTTATTATATGCTATTTTTTATAAAATATCAATCTTTTTTGAGATATTTTCTCAAATTTTATTTGTTTTTTATCTTTTTCTGCTCTAATTACTTGTTAATCAATATTAAAAAATTATTTGTATCAAAAATTTTAAATTACAATATTATATAATGAGAATGAATGATAAAATGGAGGTAATAATGGGAAATAATGTACAAATAGTTAATACAAAAGAGCCATATACATATGAACGATTACAAGAAGATTTAAAAAAACTTAAAGATAAATATTCTTTTTTACAAATTGAAACAATTGGAGAAAGTGTACAAAAAAGAGCTATACAAAGTGTGCGCATTGGAACAGGTCAAAATGAGGTTATGTATAGCGCATCAATTCATGCAAATGAATATATAACAACAAATGTACTTATGAAATTTATTGAAGATTTTTGCGATGCCTATGTTAGAGATGATCACATATTTGAACATAGTGCAAAAATGATTTTTAATACATCTTCTATTTATATTGTACCTTTACTTAACCCTGATGGCGTAGAATTAGTTACGGGAAATGTTAGAGAGGGTTCACAAGATTATATGCATTATAAGCAAATAGCTGACCAATTTCCAACTATTCCTTTTCCAAGCGGATGGAAGGCTAATTATAATGGTGTAGACTTAAATCTTCAATTTCCTGCGGGTTGGACTGAAGCAAGAGAAATTAAATTTGCACAAGGATTTAACAGACCTGCGCCAAGAGATTTTGTTGGTTTTGGTCCTCTTACAGAGCCTGAGGCTTTGGCAATTTATAACTTTACTCTAAAGCATAATTTTAGACTTATTTTGGCATACCATACTCAAGGAGAAGTTATTTTCTGGAGGTATTCAAATTATTTACCTCAAGATTCAGCAGAAATCGGTAAAATATTTAGTAAAGTTAGTGGATATACTTTAAGTTCTACTCCTCCGGAGTCATCAAATGCTGGTCTTAAAGATTGGTTTATTATGCAATTTAATAGACCCGGATATACTATTGAAGCAGGACTCGGAACCAATCCTCTCCCTATGTCACAATTTGATAAAATTTATAATGATAATATGGGAATATTGGTTTTAGGTAGCATAATCTAACAAAAGTTCTCTCAAAGGATCTTCAACTTTTGCATACTTTTGGATATTGTCAATAAAAGAATTTTGCATCAATTTTTCTAATAAATATCGAGCTGTTTTGGGAAGGTGTCCACAAAAATAAAAAACACAAAAAATCATTTGAAAAAGCTTTTAACTTTCATCAAATGATTTTTATTCTTTTTAAATCCATTCTCTATATTTCTTAATATAAATCTTCTTAGCAAATAGTGCCACAAAGCAATAAAGTAAAGTTACTATAAAGATTAAAGCAATAAATCTACCTGCAATTGGAACTAATCCAATCATTGCACCTAAAGGTGTAAATGGTACAATTAAACCTACTATAATTAACAATGTTGATGAAATATATACTGCTTTATGTGCATTGCTTTGTGCAAATGGTATTTTAGCTGTTCTTATAATGTGCATACCAATTAAATTTGAAACTATGCTATAACTAAACCAAATTGTTTGGAATGTAGCTGCATCTCTAACATTAAAGAAAAACCATAATGCAATAAATACCACTATATCAAAGGCTGAGCTAACTGGTCCCATAAATAGCATGAAATGTTTTAAACTTTTTATATCTAATTTTTTTGGTCTTTGCAGACTTTCTTTATCTACATTATCGAAAGGTAATGTCATCTGACCAAAGTCATACAATAGTCCTTCTACAAGCAATTGTATAGGTGTTTCTGGTAAAAATGGTAAGAATATACTTGCAACTATTACTGACATTACTTCTCCAAAGTTGAAGCTTGTAGATAGTTTTATATATTTCATTAAGTTTACAAATGTTCTTCTTCCTTCTGTAACACCATCATGAAGTACATTCAAATCTTTTTCAAGAAGTATTATATCAGCTGACTCTTTCGCTATGTCAACAGCAGTATCAACTGAAACTGCGACATCCGCATTTGTTAATGATGGGCTGTCGTTTATTCCATCTCCCATATAACCAACAACATTTCCTGCTTCTTTTAAAATTCTTACAATTCTTGCTTTTTGAATTGGTGATAGTTTTGCAAATATGCTATTTTTTCTAAGTAGTCTAAGTACAGCAACATCTGTTAATTTATCTATTCTATTTCCTAGAATAACTTCTTTAGATTTAATTCCAACTTTATCACATACGCACTTTGTTACTTCTGCATTATCACCTGTTAAAACTATTACTCGTACTCCTGCTCTATTAAGCTTTTTAATTGCTTCTTTAGCAGATTCTTTTGGTGGGTCTAAAAATCCTATGAAGCCTACAAGTATCATATTCTTTTCATCAGCAACTGTAAAATGATTATTTTCGTCTATTCCATTTTTACGGCATACTGCAACTACTCTTAATCCTTGTTCATTTAGTTTTGTGCACATTTTTGCAATGTTGTACTTGAGTTCATTAGTTATTACTGTAATTTGACCTTTATAATCAATCTTTGTACAAATGTTTAATATTTCTTCAACGGCTCCTTTTGTAACCATTTGCTTTTCTTTTCCATCATCAACTATAACTGATAAACGTCTACGCGAAAAGTCAAAAGGAATTTCGTCTACTTTTTTATATTTTATTTTTAATTCATATAATTGATTTTCAAGGCCTTTTTTAATTACTGCTTCATCTATATTTCCTCTCAATCCTGTTTGAAAGTATGCATTTAAAAATGCATATTTTAGAGTTCTTAAGTCAGTCTCTCCGTTTACATCTAAATACTTTTCCAAAACTATTTTATCTTCTGTTAATGTACCAGTTTTATCTGTACATAAAATATTCATAGCTCCAAAGTTTTGTATTGCATCAAGCTTTTTTACAATAGTTTTCTTTTTAGACATTCTAACTGCGCCTTTTGAAAGGCTTGAAGATAAAATGACTGGCAAAAGTAATGGTGTGATTGCAATAGCAATTGCAACAGCGAATGTAAAAGCAGTTACAATATCGTGTTTCCAAGCATTTAGAAGGAATACTAATGGAATCATTGCTAACATAAAGTGAATTAGCAATTTACTAATGTTTTCAATTCCTTTTTGAAATGCTGTTTTAGGCTTATTATTAGATATTGTATGTGCAACTTTTCCAAAATAACTAGAGTCACCAACTTTAATAACAACACCTTTTGCGCTACCTGATACAACGGTTGTTCCCATAAAACATATTGTATCTAAATCTGATATATTGTCTATTTCGTCAATTGAAATTTCAGAGTTTACCTGTTTTTGAACACTATCTGATTCACCAGTTAGTGAAGATTGTCCAACATATAAGTCTTTTGCTTCAATTATTCTTAAATCTGCCGGAATCATACTTCCTGCAGAAAGAATAACTACATCACCAATTGTTACTTGATTAATTGGTATTTGCATTTCTTTACCATCTCTAATTACGGTGGTAGTAGTTGCAACCATCTTTTTTAAATCTTCTGCCGCCTTGTTAGAACGGTATTCTTCAATGAAATCTAGTAATGTACTGGCTGTAACCAAAATTGCTATAACGGTTATATTTGCGTAGCTAGGCGTTTCTGGCAAAAATATATCTGTATAAATTAAGATACAAACAATTCCCATCAGTATACAGTTAAACGGAGAAAATAAGCTTTCAAAAAGATAATTGTACCACCTTTTAGGTTTGGCTTGTTTTACTTCATTTAACCCTATATTTTTTATTAAATTGTCTGCTTCTTTTGATGTAAGTCCATTTTCTTTGACTTTATATTTTTTTATAAATTTTTCTTTTGGTAATGTACATTCTTCGCCGTACATTTCGGCTATGTTTACCTCTTCTTTAGTGTTTTCCACAAAAATCATCTCCTAAGTTTTTTACTTGAGTTTTTCATGCTCCTTACATTTTATTTTCTAAAATCTTTATTCAGTTCTTTTTCTTCTTCCAGGTTTCTACTTTTTTCATCTACATATTCTAAATAAATTCTGTCATTAAAAGAACCTTTTTTATCTACTTTTTTCTTCATAGCAATATTTACATCTTCCATTTTATAACCTTTTAATTTCATAATGGCATTTAAAACTTCCATTAAATCTCCCAGTTCTTCAATGCTATTTTCTTCTACAAATTCGTTAGCCTCTTCTATGACCTTTTTATTAAGCTCTTTTAGGTATTCATCGTCATTTAAAATTCTGTATTTGCTTTTTCTACCATTTTCACTGTCTATATTTTCCGGAATTTTGTCCCTGACTAATTTGTTGTAAGTATATCTAAACCAATTATCTACTAGTTTTATTTTAATTCCTACAACTCCATACTTTTTCTCGTTTTCAGGAGAATAAATTTCATACATAGCATTTGCATATTGCTTTGCTAATTCTCTATCTTTATATATTTTTTCAAACAATTCTGCAAAAGATGGCTCAGTATATAAGTCTAGCACATCTACAAGTATTTTTTCCTGTAAATCTGGAAGTTTTGAAAATTCTATTTTATCTCCTATTTTTACTTTTCTTCTTTTTTCATCATACAATCTAAATTCAATTGTTTTTGTTCCATTTTTTATTCTTTCAAATGGGTCATCATTTAATTTCATTTGATGAAGCATACTAAAGCCTCCTATTTTATAATCAATTTGCAAAATCTTTTTTTACCTTTTTTCAAAATTACATCGCCTTGGAAATTTGTTTTAGCTACTTTGTAATTAACATCACTAATTTTTTCATCATTAATGCTTATTCCGCCTTGAGCAACTAGTGTTCTTGCTTGTCCTTTTGATGGTGCAAAACCAGCTGAAATTATAGCATCTAATATTGTGCATCCATCTTCTACATCACAACTAGGCATATTTTCTGTATTTGTACCACTACCAAATAAACTATTTGAAGCTTCTTCTGCTTCTTTTGCAGCTTTTTCGCCGTGAACTAATTTTGTTATTTCATATGCAGCAACTTTTTTAGCTTCATTTATTTTTTCGCCTTCAACATTTGTAAGCTCATTTATTTTTTCCATAGGTAAAAATGTAAGCATGCAAAGTACAGTTTTTACATCTTTATCATCAATATTTCTCCAGTATTGATAAAATTCATATGGTGATACTTTATTTTCATCTAGCCATAATGCACCTTTTTCTGTTTTACCCATTTTCTTTCCTTCTTTTGTAGTAAGAAGTTTGAATGTTAAGGCAAAAGCATCATCATGACCTAGTTTTCTAATTAAGTTTGCTCCACCTATTATGTTAGACCATTGGTCATTTCCGCCTATTTCGAGCTTGCAACCATATTCTTGATATAAATGTAAAAAGTCATAAGATTGCATAAGCATATAACTCATTTCAAAGAATGTTAAACCTGTTTCTAGTCTGTTTTTGTAACATTCTGCTGCTAACATTTTGTTTACTGAGAATAATGAGCCTATTTCTCTCATAAAGTCTACAAATTTTAAGTCTAATAGCCAATCTGCATTATTAACAATGATGGCTCCATTTTCGCCTTCAAAACTTAAGAATTTGCTGATTTGCTTTTTGATGCATTCAACATTGTGGTTGATTTCTTCTCTTGTCATCATTCTTCTCATATCTGTTTTACCTGATGGGTCACCAATTGTTGCAGTTCCTCCACCTACAAGGATTATAGGTTTATGTCCTGATTTTTGCATATATGATGATACCATTAAAGATACGAAATGACCAACGTGCAAACTATCTGCTGTTGGGTCTATACCAATGTAAAATGGTATTTTTTCTTTTTCTAATAGTTTGACCAAATTTTCTTTGTCTATTGTTTGTTCAACATATCTTCTTTCTTCTAAAATATCAAAAACATTTCTTTCTTGCATCGATTTAATTCCTTTCTAAAATTTTAAACTCTTTGTAAATCCCTTTTTCAAGGAATTCTTTGTTTTTGTCTACATCATTTCTAATTAATGTAGCGCTTATTGGAATTTGTTTTGTAACTCTTCTATCTTCTACTCCCAAATCTCTTGCAACATATTTTCCATACTCTTCACTTGAATAAAATCTAGTTACTGGTATATCTTTGAAAACATCTTTTAAATAATCTGTTTGAATTTTTATTGATTTTTCATCCATACCATATTGCTTTGGTGGATTTTTTCCAAGTATTATATGGGCTTTAGGAAAAAGCTCTTTTAGCCATTTAGCTCTTGTTTCAATTGGAATATTTGTTACATTTGTATCATTTATTAGAATGTAGAATTCGTCGTTTTCAGCTATGCCTTTTTTTATTAGTTCTTCATGCCCTTTGTGCAAAGGTGCAAATTTTCCAATGGTGAAACCAATATTCATAAATTTAACCTCTTTATTGTAACTCGTTTTTCTTTTCTGTATTCTGTAATTGAAATCTATATTTTTGCTTTACATTTGGATATTTATTTTTGTCTACCTCTGATAAAAACATATCTAGTGGTCTTATATATAATTCACCATTACCATATAGTTGTCTATATACTGCATATTTTTCTCCTGTTTCACTATGTGTAGCAACATCTTCTAGTATATAATAATTATTTTTAAAGTGTTTATACACTCCCTTGATTTTCAAATTTTCTTTTTCCATTGTTTTCCTCCTTAATCATACATTACGTTATAAATTATAATACAAAAAGCCAGTCTTTTCAACTGGCTTTTAAAATTTTATGAATATTAAGTAACTTATTAACTAAAGCTTAATTACTCTGAAATTAATTAGCTATTTATCATAGTAATTATTTTATTAGTAATTTTCAGCTTTTATTTCAAAGAAAGATTTTGGATGATTGCAAACTGGGCAAACTTCTGGAGCATATTTTCCAACTACTATATGTCCGCAGTTTCTGCATTTCCATATTCTTTCATCATCTCTAGAGAATACTAAACCTTCTTCTACATTTTCTAATAATTTTAAATATCTAGCTTCATGTTCTTTTTCTATTTTTCCAACTTGTTCGAATAGATATGCAATTTTGTCAAATCCTTCTTCTTTAGCTTCTTTAGCCATTCTGTCATACATATCTGTCCATTCAAAGTTTTCGCCTTCAGCAGCTGCTTTTAAGTTTTCTTCTGTTGAAGGAATATCTCCACCATTTAATAATTTGAACCATAATTTTGCGTGTTCTTTTTCATTGTCTGCTGTTTCTTGGAATATAGCAGCTATTTGCTCATATCCTTCTTTCTTTGCTTTGCTTGCAAAATATGTATATTTATTTCTTGCTTGTGATTCACCAGCAAATGCTTCCATTAAGTTTTTCTCTGTTTTTGAACCTTTTAATTCCATAATTATTACCTCCATTTATTTTTATTTGCTTTTCAAGCCGTTATTAATATATCATACTTTTAAATTTAATGCAATGGATTTTTTTAGAAAATAAGAAGCATTTTTTAGAAGTGCCATTTCTGACACTTCTTAATTGTATATGCTTCTTCTATGCCCTACTTCTAGTACTAAAACTATTATTTCTTTTTCTTGTATTTCACATATTACTCTATAATCTCCAATTCGGTATCTCCACTGTCCAGATTTATTTTCTATCAATCCCTTGCCGTGTAATCTTGGATTTTCACAGCCTTCTATATTCTTTCTTAGCCAACCGTATTATTAATGAAGATGTGTACTTATCTAATTTTTTTAGTTGTTTTTTTGCTTTTTCTGTCAGTACTACTTTATATTTCACTACCAAGCTCCAACTCCTTTTCTACTTCATCTAGAGTATAAGTTTTAGGATTTTTCTTATATTCTTCAATAGCTTCATAATAAGCCTTTAAATCATATTCATCTTCTATTTTTTCTAATACCGCATTCCTTATTAAATCTGATAAAGAAATATTATTCATATCTGCATATGCTTTTATCAATTCTGTATCTTTATCACTTAATCTTACCGAAATAGTCATAATATCACCTCTCTTTTATTATTGTAATACATTGTATTACATTTGTCAATATTATTATATTATTATTTGTAAAATTTTGTGATATTATTCAAAATAGAAACACTATAATATGTTTCTAAACCTAAACATATTATAAATTAAACTTTAGATATTAGTAATGTTTTTATCTATCTTCTTGTCTGTTTTCTTCGTCCTTCAATTTTATTGTATCTACTTCTTTTTTCCTCATATTTTCTTTCATTTTGATTTCTTGCTCAGCTTCACTTCTATATCTTCTTTCAAACTCTAAAACATACGAATTTTTATTTACCTTCTTGTTTTTATCATTCTCGTAATACAAATAATCTAAATCTGTAATTACAAAATCTCCTCTTTGTAATGGTTTAGGGAAAATCTCTGACCTAAAGCCTACTGAATTAGGTGCTACGTAAAAATCTTTTCCTTTAAGAGTTGGTTTATTCTCTCTTTTTAGAACTCCTAAATTATCAATTTTAGGGTCTCCCCATATAATTCCATCTGCTCTAAGCTCTTTATATATTTTATATAAAAATTGGTTGCAAAATTCTTCTATGATTTGGTATTTTATGCGTTTGCCTTGGAGCTCCTATTTTTATTATCTTAGTTCCCATTTGATATACATTGCTATATACGCCTGCGCCAACTTTTCTCATATCCGAAAATCTTTTATTCTCACTATTCAACAATTCTCTAAGTAAAATTTGCAAAGTTAAAGAATAATCATTTATATCTTTTAAACTAATATTCGCACTCTGTGTACCTTTTCTTAAACTCTTTATTAGTATATGCTTACAAACTTCGTCTTGGTTTTGGTTTATTTTATCATCTATCTTTTTAGCAAATCTTATAGACAGCTTTTTAATTCAGGAGATAATTCAAATAAAACTCCACCACTCACAGAATCTATTATTTTTCCTAAGTTAGACTTTAAATATTTGTCGCTATTTGGCAAACATTTAAAAGCTTCAAAAAATATTTCCACATCTTTATCTGAAATGTCACGTTTTTTAAATCTATCTAAAAATGCACTTATATTTTGAAGCATTGAATTGCTTACTTCTTCTTCCATTGAAATAAAATTCATTAGTCTTGCAAATTTGTTACTCGAAATATTTTCTACTAAGTAGCTTAAATTTTTTGCTACAAAAGTCATGTTTAATTTTTTACTTACAAGTAAATCTCTAACATCTCCTGCTAGATAATAGCCGTTTGTTGAATTATTTACTAGACTAACTACTTCATCAAGAGTATCTTTGTGTTTCATTTTTTCTCCTGTTTTTTTATAATTTCATTATTCTATTAGCAATAAAATTTAACGTCTTCTACACCATAGAAATTTTTCCATTCAGTAACAATGTAGAAGTAATTATTTAATAGAATTTGCAGTAGGGTTTCCTTTAGCAATATGAACATGTATTGGTTCAAAATTTTCATTAGCCCAAAAGAATATTGTATATCCTAAATAATTAAAAAGATTAGGCACTTTGTATTCCTCCATTTCTGGCTACATCGAAGAAATATCCTGCGCCTCTTTCAACTACTGTTTTAAACATTGCAATTTCTTCATCAGTAAAATTCCCGTCTTTCTTCACTACATTATAACTTGGTAATTCAAATATTATTGTATCAAATCCATTTTCTCTTGGCCTTTCGAAACAAACTATTAGGTATTCTTCTCCATTTTCTTTTTTTCGAATATCTGATGATACTACCAATGTTCCATCAGCATAGGTTACAAATTCATGCATCATAAAACTCACTCTCCTTTATCACTATTCTTATTATAACATTGAAGTTGAGTTTTTACCATAGATAATTTGCAATTTTTTTAACCTTTTTTCAAAAAATATACCTCTCATGACAATAGCTCTAACTACGAACATACAAGCTCGCAGTTAGATTTCTATAATCTTATCAATCAAAGCCATCTCTATTGACAATTGTCCTTGAATGAAGTAGTATTGGCCCTTTTTTAGTATTTTCATACATCTATCGGCTGTTTCATTATATGCAACTAATCTTATTTTTGAATTATTTTTTAGAATTCCATCTATCCTGCATATTGCACTTTGTTTTTTCTTTAGTAAAAAATTATATTTGAAATCTATTACTTTTATTATTAAAAATACTATATTCATCGTATTCTACCTTTCAAAATTAAAATCATAAGATTTATATACTCGCACTTTAGCCTACTAACATAAATCTTATTGATACATGTTTACCTATATTAGGAAGGGATAAACTCCTTTAATATCTAATATCTTACTGTATATATTCCTTGAAATATATAATCTGAAATAATATTAGAGCTGGACGAAAACCGATGTTGTTGTTGTCGTCGTTGTCTGGATTGTTGTTGTTACGATTAGACACTGGATTCTCTGAGCCGGAATTGTTGAAATTGCCACCGCGATTAACTCGATTGTCACTTGAGTTAGCCTTATAGTTTATCCCTATTTCTATCTTAACAATCGTCCAATATTTTGTTGTTTAGGAAAATTTAAATTTTTTATAAAAACTGCACTATTCTTCAAATATCTTTAGTTTTAAATTTCTTGTATTTGCTATTTTTAGATATCCTAAATGTCCTGCTAAATATCTTTTTGCATCTTTACTTGTCATTTTTCCATTTTTTATTTCGTATATTAAGTATTTTATTTTCTTTTTTAGCTTTTTCTTACCTTTATCTCTTATTTTTAGCCTATACTCATTTATTTTATATCCACAGTAATTTACTCCTTGCGAGCTTTTGAATATTTGAGTTTTGCTATTAAGTTCTAAGTGTAAATTTTCTTTTAAAAATCTTTTTATATTTTCTAATGCTTGTATAGCTTCCTTCTTTGTTTTTACTAGTAGTATACTATCATCCATGTATCTACTAAAATACTTTATATGTAAATCTCTTTTTACATACCAGTCATATTCATTTAAATAAATATTGGCAAACATTTGTGAAGTATAGTTTCCTATTTCTAGTCCTTTTTCTCTTTTATTCGCATATAGTATTTCGTTTATTAGCCACATTACATCTTTGTCTTTTATTCTTTTCTCTAATATATCCAGTAATATTTTCTTATCTATATTATCAAAGTATTTAGCTATGTCCATTTTCAGTATGTAATAATTATTCCATATTCTTGTACAGTGTTTCATCATTTTTTGCATATCTAGGCACGCCTTATGCATTCCTCTACCTTCTATACAAGCATAAGTAGTTTGTATAAATCTAGGTATAAAGTATGGTTTTAATATATTATCTACTAGCCACCTATGTACTATTCTATCCATATATTTAGACTTTTCTATTTTTCTTAGTTTTGGCTCTGCTACATAAAATACTGTATAGCCACCGTGTTTATATGTTTCGTTTTTTATTTTTTCTAACAAGCATTTAATATAGTCTTCTTGTTTCAAATTAAATAATATTATTTCTTTTCTACTACCTTTTCCTTTTCTTGCATCTAAATGAGCTTTTAAAAGTTTTTCATAAGTTAAATTCTTATAATATACATTTCTAATTGTTTTTGGCATAGTACTTTATAAGACCTCCTAATATTTTACCTATTTCATAAATTAAATTCATTGCTACATTAAACTTCTTTTCATCTATCCATTTATATTTTTTCATTATTCTTAGATAAATTCTTTGAGTATTTAGTAATGCATCAATTTCATTTAATGTAACTATTACTTTACTTTTGTCTTCTTTGCTCATTTTATTTATATACATTATTCTTTCTAGCATTTTATATAAAGATGATTTGTATTCATTTCCTATGCTGAATTTCTCGGTTCTAGGTAATTTTATAATTAAATCTATTATATATTCTGCATATTTTTCAGATTTAGGAATTAGTAGTAGTTTATTTTCTTCATCTTTCTTTGCCATTGTAAATTTCATTCCCTTCTAAACTATACTTACCATTGACATTATTTTTCATAGCTTTTTAGTTTAATAATAACTTAAAATATCATCAATACTCATATTGTATAATTTAGAAATTGCTATTAAATACTTGTCTTCTTTCATTTTATTATTACTGTTAAATCTACATTTGGTACAACCATTATTTCTTTTTTGAATATCATTAAAATTTTTTCCATCATATTTATCTTTTATTTTTAGTTCATTATTTTCGCTATCAAAATCATAAACAATATAACCATAATCTAAAGTTTTAAGTAAATTTGTATACTTTTCCAATGATGATTTTGGAAATCCAACTTTGCATACTCCGGGTTCTTGGCATATTAATTTTAGTTTCAAGAGCTTATTTAATAATAGAGCATTACTTCCAGAAGTAATATAAAAACACCCTAAATCACATAGTACAATTCTACCTTCATTTTTAGATTGAATTATATCTAGCATTTTATAAAAATTCATTTTGCGCCTCCTTTTTATTAAATTTGTTATTACGCGACGCTTTTTTTACGCTTGAAAAAGCGAAAAAAAGCGCCACGTTAGTGGCGCCACGTTAGTGGAATTTTTTTCTTCTCCCTCAAACATACAAGTATGTTTGAGCTATCTTAAAAAAATTCCTACTTAACGTCTAAAGTCGTTAAGGTCTTTCAATGTTCAAATTTCCAGCTTTCTCTCTATTTTATCTATAGTTTAAGTACAGCGACTTTAGCTTTCAGTTTTACAAGTATAAAGCTGGACGAAAACCGACGATGCTGAGGTCGTCGCTGTCTGGATAGCCGCTGCCACGAGTAGACACTGGACTCTCTGAGCCGGAACCGTCGAAATAGCCACCGCGACCAACTCGATCGTCACTCGAGCTAGCCTCCATTGTCCATTCTCCTAAATTTCCGCATAAATCATATATATTTTTTAATTTATCGTCTTCATATGCCCCAGAATTAGCTATATCTCCTGAGTGGTTTCCATATTCTGATTTTACTACTATTGAGTTTGCATCACATGGATCTTCTGCTGTTGCTGTTGAGTATTTTGGGTCTAACCAATTCATTATTGCATCCCATTGTGCTCCATATATTAATGTACTTGTTACTCCATAAGTATTTTTATCTGTATACATATTTTGTGATTTTGCTACTGCTCCTTCTGTTCCTATTTCTGTCATACTATTTCCCCATGCTATATATCTCCATGGTTCTACTCCTGGCTTACTTTCTGCTTTACTTCCTGTTCCTTCACTTGCTTCAAATCTTGCTACATAAAAACCTTTATTTGTTTCTACACTTGTTTTCATTGAATTATATTCGCTTTCTTCTGCCTCATATCTACTTCCTTCTGGTGCTGGTTCTAAGCAATTTTCAAAATTATAAAGTTCGCTCTGTCCAATTTCACTAAAAAATTCACTCTGTATTTTTCCGTAGGCATATCCATCATATGTTTGAAATTTACTTGAGTCTTCTACTGGTACCCATACAAATTGGTTACCTACTATTGGCTCTATTTGTACATTATTTATTCCTGTTTCTGCATTTAAACCACTTGGTATGTTGGCTTGGTCTGACCAATTAGTTGATGAATATTTATTTTCGTCTGCTGGATTATCTGATATTATTAGTCCAGTATCTTTTGCTCCACCTACATAATAAAAACCTTTTGGTATTTTTACTGTATTTACTATTACTTCATCGCCTTGGTCACCGCCACCTTGGTTTCCACCATTTCCGTTCATGTAACCATCCATCCAGTCTTCTAACTCTCCCATTGCCAACTGTTCATTTGTTTCTGCGTTTCTCCATGTATTCACTGCTGTTTGAGCTCTACTAAATATTCCATTTTGTCCTATTGTAAGGCTTATTGCTACTCCTGCAAGGATTAAAAGGACTATGATAGTAACGACTAACGCTATTAATGTAATACCTTTTACTTGCTTTTTCAATTTTCTAATATTCAAACTTGTCTTTCCGTTCTCCATTAGAATTCTCCTTTCTTTTGTTTTTATCTATTTTTGTTTCCTGCTTTCCATTTATTATTTGCTTTTGTTATAATTATCTCCATTTTCACAAATAGTATTCATACACATACTTTTTTCTTTTTGAATATTAGATTTTCAATGTACTCTTACTATTTATGCAAATAGATTTAATTATTTATAATTTTATACGTACGCTTATTTTTAGTCAAGTAATTTTTTATTACATTTTTGTTACATTTCCTAGTATTGGTATTTTGCCTTTAGTGTCAAAAAGGAGCGTCCCTATTGACAGTGTCAAAAAGGAGCGTCCCTATTGACACACTCCTTAAATATTATAAAAATATGTTGCTTCCAAATCCGCTTCATGTGTAAGAAGAGCTATTGGATATTTTTTATATGCTTCGCCTATTGTTGTATATAATTCTTTTGGTTCTGTATAACCCATATGCCATCTTATTGAGTATTTTTCTTCGTTTGTTAATTTTATGTATTCTGAAAGCATCATAACAGATTTTTCGCCATGTCCATATGGTATTGTATCTTCTACTGTGTAATAAGGTACTTTTTCCCATACGCCTAACGCATTTTTTGCATTTCTATAATCTGTTTTATAATAGTTTACTTTACATATGTCATGAAGTAATCCTATTATAATTAATGATTCATTTGGTACATTTATTTCTTTTACTGATGTTTCTACTTTATGTTTTAATATTTCATATACTTTCATGCTGTGTTTAGCGAGGCCTCCCTCAAAGCTACCGTGAAATCTTGTGCTAGCTGGTGCCTTAAAAAAGTCTGACTTTTGTAAAAAGCTAATTAAAAAATCCATTCCTGTTCTATTTGTACTTTTTAATAATTCTATTATTTCTTGTTCCATTTTTTGTTTCCTTTCTTTTTTAATTGGTATACTTAATTTTGAATTAAATATTAAGTATTTTTAATTATTGTATCAAAAAAGAGCATCACTATTGACTTTGTGACATAGTGTCAAAAAGGAGCGTCCCTATTGACATTCTTCAACCAAATCCACTACCTGTTTTCCAATACTTGCAATCAAAGTTGGTGCATTATTTTTATTTTTTGTATACACTCCCATTAAATAAGTTTGCTTTCCATATATAATTCCATAATCATGAACATATCCGCCATAACTACCATATTTATGTGCTACATCATAATCTAGATATTCTTTTAAATATTTTCCATAAGATGATTTTTTCATATTTTCTAAAAGCTCAGTATATTCACTAGAATGATTATATAAGTATTTGATGATATCATATGCAAATCCGGGACAAGTTACATTTGAGCCATAAAATGTGCTTGAAAGACTTCTTTCTGAATATTCTGCTATATCATATCTGTATTGTTTCCAACCAATATTGCTTATAAGAATGTTGTTTGCTGTGTTGTCACTATCTACTATTAATTCTTCAAGCAAAACTGAATATGGTATATATGAGCCAGGTCTATACTTTGAAGTAACATCTCCTGCGCCAGCTTCATACGCATTTGATTTATATAATAATGTATCATCTTCAGTTATTTCACCTGTATTTATTTTATCATAATAAAGCATTGCGACTGGCACTTTTACTGTGCTTGCTGCTGTAAAATATTTATCTTCATTATAGAAATAATATTCCCTAGTATTTATATTATAGAAGAAAAATCCAAAATTACTTGAGTTCAACCCGTTCTTGCTCATTATTTGTGAAATTAAATTTTTAACTTCTTCGCTTTCTGTTTCTTCTAAATATATTGCATCATCCACATTTATAGTTGGAGCAATTTCTGCCCATGCTTGTATTGGGGAAAAAACTTCTTTTGATACATCTCTTTTATCTATGTACAAAGTCAAAACTAACATCGCAAGCAATATAATAATTAATATAACACATATAATATTTTTAACATTTCTCTTCTTTTTTCTAGCTTTTGCTTCGCGCATTTTATTTTCCATCCCTTTCTTTAGTCAAAAGGCTAATAATGTTGTCTCCTTGAAATCTCTTTTACTTTCTTCTTAATTATTAATCAAAATTTAAAACTTGTAAAGAGTTTTTTGAAATTTAATTAGACAACCTCATAATCTAATAAATGCACTTTGTTTGAAATATATTCATCTTTTACCTCAATTTCTTTGAAAAGGTCTGTTGATAAATATTTTTTATTATCATCTGCAAATACAGTAGTGGCTGGTTTTGCATTTTTATCATTTTCCATTACACAACCCATAAAATTTGCGCCCGAAGAAATTCCAACTCCTAAGCCCAGCTCTTTTGCTAATTTTTTTGACATATTTATTGCATCATCATCATTAATTAAATAAATATTATCTATTTTAGATTTATCTAAAAGTCCGGGAACAAAGTCATCTCCTATTCCTTCTATTTTATGATTTGCTATTTTCTTTCCTTTAGATATTATTGGCATATTCTCAGGTTCAATTGCTATTATTTTGCTATTATTGTACTTCTCTTTTATTCTTATTCCAGCTCCCATTAAAGTTCCGCCTGTTCCAACTCCTGATACAAATGAGCCTATTTCTTCTGGAACTTCATCTACTATTTCCTTTCCAGTTGTTTCATAATGAGCTAAATAATTATCTTCATTTTCAAATTGATTTGCTAAAAATGCTCCATTCTCTTTTGCCATTTTTATTGCCAAATCAGTACACTTTATAAATCCGCCATCTTCTTTGCTAACTAAAATTACATTTGCACCATACATTTTCATTAATTCAATTCTTTCAATGCTCGCCCAATCAGGTATAAAAATATATACAGGACATTTCATTTTTGCTCCAATTGCTGAAAGAGCTATTCCTGTATTTCCGCTTGTGGCTTCTATTATAGGTGTGCCTTGTCTTAATTTTCCTGTTTTTATGGCATTTTGTATTATATACATTGCCACTCTATCTTTAATGCTCCCTGTTAAGTTATAATATTCTAATTTTGTATATAAATATTTTCTTTTGCCATTGTATTCATAATTTATTTTTATCATTGGAGTGTTACCAACTAATTTCATAATAAATAATCCTTTCTTAGTTAAATTCTCAATATATGTTCTAGAGCATTTCAGCGAACGAAAGCAGTCACAGCATTTATGACTTGTCATATGGGGTATCTGCGAAGTGGAGCGTGCAAGCTGGAGCGAATAGTGACCCGCGCAGTGAAATGCGGAAGAATGTATATTGAGAATTATCTATTAAATATATTATATTATGCACATTAATCAAATAATGATACAATGTAGATTATAACATTTAAAACAATGCTTATTTGACCAATTCCAGCAAGTGTGCCAGTTATTAGTCTTCTAATATTGGTAGATTCTTTTATTTTTTTGTATTGAATATACCAGTCTAAAAACATTATAAGTAGAAATATGAGTGCTAAAATTGTTGGCAATTTTATTTTAAAACAATACAAAATTACTGCTATGATTTGACCTAGCATTATTCCTGTGCATCTAGCGCAAATTGGGAATTGCCATTTTCCTATGAAGAAACTTCTATCTTCTCTTTGATGGCATCCCAATCTATTTCCTAATCGCATAAAAAACGCCCATGTTTTTATTTTTGTTTGTTTTTTCATTGTAGCTTTTTATTTAATAATCCTTTCAAAATCGAATATTAAAATATTTCTCCGTCATTAAATATTATCAATTGGAACTAAAATCTCGTTCCACAATCATTGCAAATATATGTTGTTCTAGTTGTAGTTGTTGTATCTCCTGTATTGCAAAGTCCACACAAAATTCCCGGCCAGCCAAATAGCAAATATCCACAGCAAGCATCACTGCCATCAAAACCTTTAGTATGTGTATGGGTATCTGTAATACTAGATATATTAGTGCTTCCACAGTTAGGACATCTCATAATTATTTTATTTCCTTTCTTGAATTATTTTATTAATTTCTATATAAGTATTATTTTAATCTTTTGTATAATTATATAATAAATAGTTTATTCCAAATTATTTCTTAATTAATTTTGCGACAAAAAATCCTTCTTGTTCTTTTGTAGGCAACATTCTAATTGCATTTTTTAATTCATTATTATATCCTTTTGTAATTCCTTTTAGTGTGTTTTTTAATTCTATTTCAATTTTTACTATTTCCATATTAAATTGATTAAGCGCCCAATTTAAAACTTCTTCATTCTCAAATTTATTTAAAGTACAAGTTGAATATACCATTTCACCGCCCGGTTTCAAGGCTTTATATGCACTTGCAAATAAACCTTTTTGAGTTTTGATTAAGTCTTCTACTTCTTTCGTAGACCATGCTTTATATGATTTTTCATCTTGAAGTATGAATCTTCCTTCACCACTGCAAGGCGTATCTAGCAAAACTTTGTCAAACTCATTTGGATATTTTTCGCCAATTTCTTCTCCTCTACCATTTTGAACTTCACAAATTGTAGCTCCTTGCATTTTTATATTAAATCTTAACTTATCACATCTAATTTTATCTAACTCATTTGCTAAAATATATCCTTTATTGTTCATTAAGCTTGCCATCTGAGTTGTTTTACTGCCCGGTGCTGCTGTTAAATCAAGTACTTTTTCATTTTCTTTTGGCTCTAGCACTAGAGGTGGAAGCATACTTGATAAACTTTGCATATAAATAAAACCATTTTTGTATATTTCTAATGATTGTATTTGGCTTTCATTTGAATTTAATATAATTAGGGCATCATCATACCATGGAACTGTTTTGTATTTAATTCCAATATTATCAAAATATTTTTTTAATTCTTCTATATTATATTTTATACTATTTACTCTTAAAGTTGTGTATCTTTTTTCTAACATTCCTGAAAGTATTTTATCTACAATTCTTGGTGTAAATGTATTATTTAATTCAGTTATAAAATCTAATGGCAATTTGCTTTTTGCCTTTGCTACACTTTCCATATGTCTCCTTGTACTATTTTTATTGTTGTTTCGCCTTTTATAAATCTTAACAATTTTATTATATCATCTTTTGGTATTGCTACGCAACCCGCAGTAGGCTTATTATTTGAGCAATGTAAAAATATTGCACTTCCTTTGTTAGGAATATTATTAGAATTTGTTTTTATCTCTATTCCATATTCATATTCTATAGGAAAATCGCATAAATGCTCCGCACTTTGCCAGTCTTTTTTTATTTCTTTTGTGTCAACAAGTTTATTGTAATGAGTCGAGTTCGGGTCATCTACCCAATACATGGTTGGAGTTATTTGTATATAGTTATCTATATTAAACTCTGCTTTTACTTTTTCTTTGTTGCTAAAGCCAAATATTTTTCCTAAATTGAATGTTCCTATTGGAGTTTTTCCGTCTCCCTCAACTTTATTATCTGTTGTTCCGTTTCTGCCTATATATGCTTTTGTAGAAAGCTTTTCTTCGTCCTCTACTTTTAGCATTAGATTTGCTTTAGAATTGTTTAAACATTCTACTATAATCTCACTTTTCATAACGGTTTCCTATCTTTCAAATAATTTTTTCTTTCAAATGTATAAACTGGTACAGCTTCTCTCTTATGCTTAGAAGCATAATATCTTTTTATAATCTCTTTTTCAGCCATCTCGTCTGTTTTTCCTGTTTCTATCATTTCTGCAATTTGGCTATATTTTATTCCCATCTTTTCTTCGTCAGTTTGTCCTCCTAATCCATCATTAGGAGCTTTTTTTAATATTTTCTCCGGTACACCTAGGTATTCGCCAATAGCTAAAACTTCTTCAACTGTAAAATTTGCAATAGGATTAAAATCATAACTGCTATCTCCCCATTTAGTTGTATATCCGACCATTGCCTCACATAAATTTCCTGTACCAATTACTAAATATCCCATTGTTTGAGCTATGCTATATAATGTAGTCATTCTTAGCCTTGGTTTCATATTTATACTTGCATCTTTTGAGATAGATACTATTGATTTGTTTTCAATACTGCTTGATGTATTTTCAAAATCACCTGATTTATCTTCGACATTTTTTAATTGATTATTTATTTCTTTTTCCATTGCGTCATATGTATCAGTTAAATCAACAGTTAGCATTTTGACATTAAAATGCTCAGCAACAAGTTTGGCATCATTATAATCTGTATTTATAGAATGACATGGCATTGATACTGCAATAACTTTTTCACTTCCTAATGCTTTTACTGCCATTGCTAATACTGTTGCAGAATCTTTTCCTCCACTGTTTCCAATTACTACTCCCTTTACTCTTGCATTTTCTACAAAGTCTTTAATCCATTTTACAGCTTTGTTTGCTTCATTTATTAATCTTTCTTTATCTAACATACTGATTTTTTCCTTTCTCGTACCGCTAGCATTTTATCTACTTTTCTTTTGAACTTTTACTATTTTTAATACAGTTTATGCTTTTCTATATAATTTACCACTTCGTCAGGTGCCAAGTATCTTATACTTTTATCTTCTTTTATTATTTTTCTCGCATAAGTTGAGCTAAAATTATTTAATATATTGTTTGAAACTACTACAAATGAGTTCTTATTTTTGCTTAAAAATTTATCTTTTTCAATAATATTTTTAATATTGTCATCATTTCTTCTAAAAACATATGATTTATATTTTTCACAGATTTTATCGGCACCATTCCATGTTGGAAATTCTTTTAAATTATCGCTTCCCATTAGGAATAGAATTTCATTGTTTGGATATTTTTTGTCAAAATAGTTTAGGGTTTCAATAGTATATAAAGGTCTCTCACTATCTATTTCTACCCTTGATACATCAAATTTTTTATTTTTATCGCAAACTAATTTTAACATATTATATCTATCTTCATTATTTATAAGTCCTGGCTTTTCATATTTGCTATTTACAGGGACAAATATAACTTTATTAATTTCTTTATATTCATTTAGCAAATCTTGAGCAATTGAAAAATGTGAATTTAAAGGAGGATTAAAACTTCCTCCAAATATTACAATTTGATTTTCAGCCATAAAGTCATCCTTTCTTTTTAATTGAATAGAAAAAACGAGTTTCCTACTCAATTAAGGCTCATCAATATCTTTTTGCGTGCTAATTGTATCTCTTCCTTCTTGAATTTTTTCTAAAGTTTCTTTGCTTATTGTAGGACTTACTGATACTTTTAAACTATCTAAGTAATTTTCTTTTGGTTCCATTATGTGATTTAATTCCATTAATTCTTTAGTTGGCATTTGCCTGCTAATGTTATCTAAGTCAAAAGAAAAGTTTATTAATTGTTTTGCTTCTCTATTTCTTAAGTATTTTGGATTTAAGTCCATATAAAATTGATTACTTAATCTTGCTCTATCAAGTGCATCAGCATCTTTTAATACCCCTGCATAAAATTTGACCTTATCTTGATTTTCTTTTGAAATATGATACTTATTCATAATCTTATCGATATCCGAATCTCGTCCTTCATGTGCATCTACAATAGCATAAAGCATATTTCTATCTTCTTCAGTATATTCTTCCCCGTCTTCAAAGTAGAGTTTCATTTCTCGTAATTTTCTAACACTGTTTTTTGCATGTGGTCCTATATCTGCAATTCTTCCTATATCATGATAATAACATGCAGTGAGTAGTATATCTACCATTTTTTCATCGAAATTCATGCCTGAGCTTTGTAAAATTTCAGATGCAAGAATTGCCACTTTTCTACTATGATTGATTCCATGTCCTTGACTTTTATATAGTTTGTCCATATCTATTGATTTTTCTTTTTGTTTTGCGTATTGATAAAAACTACTTCCTAATAATTCACTAAAAGTTTGGGCTAAGTCTTTTTGATAAATTCCTTGTCTGTTTAATCCTACAATTGTATTAGAATAAACTTTACTAGATATCGGTCTAGTAGTTGAAATTGTTCCATTTGAGATACCATTTACTAGTTCTACAAGCCTATTTGTTTTAAATTCTTTTGGTTCTAGCGTTTTTAATTCAAATTTATTAATGCCTTTTTCTTCTTGTCCTTGTGGTAGAGCTTGCATTTTTCCATTTTTTATATTTGAAAACCATGTCACAAATCTATTTCCTAACTTTCTAATTGCTCCCATTGACATTTCATTTTCGATTCCAACAACGTGAGTGACAGATGATGCTAAGTCTAATATGGGAATATATCCTAACCTTTTTCTTTCTTGTTTTATAGCTTCCAAACATTCTTTACTTGGTATATAATTATGAAATTTTCCACCTGGAATAGCTATTGGTGCATCTCCAAGTAGTGCCAAATCAGTAACTTCTTGCATTTCTTCTTTTGTTCTTTCTCTTAAGCAAAGTCTTTTCTTACCAATTTTATCTGGCAGATAATCTATTACAATTTCTTTTACCTCAGCTTGTTCCGGTTTTAAAATACATCCACCTTCTGCAACTATTGCGTCATCTTGCACTCTCATTTTATAACCTGACAAATCATTTTCCTTTGCATTAATCTTAACTGCATACAATATTTGGTCTGGATGCAATAATAAATTATTCCATGCTCCTTCAGAAAGATTTTTAAAATAATTATCAATACTTGGAATTCCTGCAAATAAAAATGCTGCTGGTACTCCATATGAAACTATAGCATTTTTCGAAGGATTGATTTTTCCACTTTCTATTATTTTATTAGCTGTATCTAAGTCTTTGGTAAAATGGTACATTCCATTTTCTTCTATGTATTTTGCTGTTTGTTCATTTAAGTTTGTCCTTAATGTTTTTAACATGGATGATATTAATCCTGTTGGTAAAATTAATAACAAATTTTTTAAAATCATCTTGTATTCCCCTTATTTATCATTTAGAGATGTTCTTGTTATAATCACCTATTATTTTCCATCCCCAATTATGGTGAAAATATAAAATTCTATAAAGTTTTTACTATATGAAATTTCGAATATTTCATTTTAAAATTATAATAGTTTTTCTTAATTTTTATTTTATAGAATAATTTTATATTTGCCAAATAAGTTTGTCAAGTTTACATATAATTTTCTTTTTTTATGTAAAGTATCGAAGATTTTGCCTATATTCAAGATAATGTATATAAAGCCCGGAGGGCTGCACACCAACAGGCATGCAACCCTCCGGGTAGAATTTAACTCTCTTTCATTTTTTACTCGCTAAGTTCTTTCTCAAAGCGGCTGAGAATATACATCAATTCCGCTTCGTTGTAAGCGATACTGTAGAGTAACGCCGACATCTCTTGTGTGTACCCTTCATAGACAGTCTCGTCTACAGCCTCCAGCACTTTGTCGAAACAGCCACTCAGGTTGTATATAAGGATTTTCTTTTATAGTCAAATCTTTTTCTATCTTATTTAACCTTCTTTTTTATTTTCTTTCTTCCAAGTTCTCCTAATATTTTCCTGTTCTTTATCTTTTAATGCTTTATATAAGTCTATATCTAATTTATTACATACATTACATAATACTATAAAAACATCTGCTACTTCACTTTCAACGGTATCATAGTGATTAAGCTTATTTTTATCAATGCCCATATTTGTTGAACTTTTTCTTATTGATTTTGCTAGTTCTCCAACTTCTTCTAAAAGTAATAACATCGTTTTTTCTACTTCTTGATGTGAAAAACCTCTTAATTCTATTACTTCTTTTATATATTGTTGTACTTCTTGCAATGTGTTATTTTTATTTAAATTATTCCATAAATCTAATTGATTATTCAATTTATTACTTCTTTCAACTGACATACCTTTCACTCTCTCTTAGCATTATAATCAAATTTCCACAAACTTAGTTTTCCGTTTATCTCTATTGGTCTAATTTCTTCAACTTTTTTCATTTTTAAAGCCATATTCTTTAATAATTGGTATTTCTAGTCAGATGATACGGCTTTAACTCTATAGTTTTATTTCTTCCTTGACTCCAAATATAATCATTAACATTAATCGCACATACTTTATTTTCTAATTTTTCTTTTATTAAATTAATTGCTACAAGCATATTAGCTCTTATTTCTACTTCATATTCTGAATTTACTTCTATTTCTTTTTTGTTATCTATAATATTAGATAGTTTATTACTGTATTCTAATATTCCTAAGCCTCGCATTACTTGGGGAATTTTATAATCGCTACACCCTACTAAATGAGAATAATCCACTTTTATCTTTTCTTTTTGTTCTCTTATATGTAAAATATCTGAGGTTAATAATTGTGCTAACTTATAAAAATAAACTTTTTTATCGTTATATATTCTTTCATCTTTAAAATTAGGAAAATATTTTACAATAATTTCAAATAATTCTGTATCAATATTAACACCTTTTATAAATATATAAAAATTTCCACTCATTTTTTCATTAACTATTTTACTAACATTTCTTATGATATTATATCTTTCTTCAAATAATGGAATCTTTATATTTCCTTTTAATATCTCTTTAAATTCTTCTTTAGTTATATTAGAAAAATCAGTGGTATTTCTTTCTTTGATGTACTTTAATATTGCATATAACAACGCAATGCTTCCATCTTCTTTTCCATTCTCCGTATTTATTGTCCACTTAGGATTTCCCCAAAATGAAAAATCTATCGCTTCATATACTAACAAAAAGTTTATTATTGTCTCTGTTGGTAAATCTAATAAATTATATGGAGAAAAAGCTAACCAATGTTCAATAGTTTCTACTTTCTTAATTTTTCCTATAAATTTATCTAGATTTGTTTCATTTATTTTAACTGATTTTGAATTGTTAGCAACATATTGGCAACTTTTAATTATTTTATCTAACACTATAGTTATCTCCAATCTTATTATTTATATCAATACTTATATATTAAAGACTAAGCATATTTGATTTATGTTAATCCGTCTTTCTATAAAAGTCAGTTAATTTTCCTCAAATTATATTTTTCAATATTTTCTTTTGTGGCAAAATCTTTAGACCCCTTTACTTTCTCTAAAAACACTATCCCATCTAAATGGTCACATTCATGTTGTACTAATCTTGCAAAAAATCCACTTATTTTCTTTACTATTTTTTCTCCATTTTCATTATAGTAAGTGAGTTCTATATTTTTATATCTTTCTACTTTTCCTCTAATACTTGGTACACTCATGCATCCTTCAAATTGTACATCTGTATCATCTGATAGCTTTTTCCAACTTAGGTTTATCATAGCCGTTATTGGAATTTCTTCCGCATCATTATAATTAATATTTTCTTTTTTAGCACCTACTACAATTATTCTTTTATTTATACCAATTTGAGGAGCTGAAATTCCTAGTCCTGTACCAAAGCTTAAAGTTTCTTTTAAATCATCTATTGTATCTAGAATTTCTTGATTAATATTTTTGAGATTTACTTTTTCACAGATTTGTGAAAGGATTGGGTCTCCAACTTCTCTTATTTTTATGACTTTTCCCATTACATTTTCTCCTTGATTAAAAATTTTTTATTATGCAACTACTCGTATATGTAAATACTTTCCTTCTGAATCAGTGCCTAATTTTATATTAATATTTTTATATATAAATTCCTTTGCTTTAGTATTTTTCATTTGTTTGATACATTCAAAGAAATTTCCATTTTTAAATTGTTCCACGAAATCGTTTTCATGTTTATCTGGTGCAAAAATAATTGTATAGTTTTTTAATTCATCTTTTCCTTCAATGTCTTTGATTAATTCAAATAATTCATAAAATATTTTTATTGTCATTTCAGTATCTTTTAATGTTTTCATTAATGGTCCTGCATATCTCATAATTTTTATATTATACATATCTTCGACAAATTGCTCTTTTTCTATATTATATTTTTGTAAGATAATATCAAATTTCGATTTTAAATTTTGAACTTTATTTTCTCCTATAATATCACATATTCTTTCAATAACCACTTCTTCTTTATTTCTTTGCATTTTTCCTTCATTTATTTGCATAAAAAATTTATTACAATTTTTTATCCTTCTATATTTTTCTGAGTCCATTAAACTTTCATCTACTGCAATTATATCACCATATGCTAATATTAATAGTATTGATGGTATTTCTTTTTCTATATAACTATTTTTAGGTAATTCTTTTAGCAATTTTTTATATTCATTTTCTACATATAAATCACTCCCCTCTGATGAAAGAGACGTTATTAAGGTGTGATATTTTATCATTTCTTGTAATATTTTTATAAAATCTTTTAATTCAAATGTGATATTTGCTTGTTTTATTGCCTCTTGATTTATTCCAATTTCATTTAAAACCTTTTCTACATATTTGCCACCTGTTTTATCATGAAATGTTACACCATCAATAACTCCAATGTCGTGAATTAATGCAAATATTTTTAATAAAAACTTAGATTCTTTACTTAATTTATTATATATTTCGTGAAGCTCCTGTACTTGTTTTATATTTTCTTTATTTCCATTAAAATTTATTATTTCTATATTATTTGCAATATTATCATTCACAATTTGATAGACATATAAAGTATGTGCCATCCAACCGTTCATCTTATATGTATTTGTTCCACCTCTAATAACTTTGTTTTCTTGTTTTAAGATGCTACTTAACATGTCAATATAATTTTCACCATTTTGGTGCTTGCTATATAAAATCCATAGGTATTTAGCAGATTTTTCATCTAATATAATTTTTATAAAATTATTTTTCAAAGCCTCTATATCTATATCTACATCTTTTAATAATGAATTTAATTCTTCATTTGAACTTTGTTTTATTTGCCTTCTTTCACTTTCTGTCTTAGTGTTCTTCAACATTAAACCCATTTTCCTATAATATTTATCATAATTGAAATTTAATATGTTCTCAGTTACATTCTTGATTCCTAAAATCTCATACATATTTATTTCTCCTTTATTTCTAGCACTGCCACACTTTCTATATGTGAACTATAACAGAAGTTATCCACTGGAGTAATGCTATCTATTTTGTAAACATCTTCTAATACTTGCAAATCTCTCATTAAAGTTGCTGGGTTACAGCTTACATAAACAAGTCTATCTAATTTCAAATTGCATAAATTTTGAACTGTTTTGCTATCTAACCCTTTTCTTGGTGGGTCTACTATGACCACACTTGGTTTTACGCCATTGTCTAGCATTTTGTTAAATGCAACCTCTACATCTCCTTGTATAAATTCTATATTATCTACATTATTAATTTTTGCATTTTGCTTTGCAACTTTTATGGCTTCTTCTACAATCTCAACACCATAAACTTTTTCCACATATTTAGAAGCAAATATTCCTATTGTTCCAATTCCACAATATAAATCGCATAATATGTCATCTTTTTTTAGCTTAGCGCCTTCTATTGCTAAATTATATAACTTTTCTGTTTGAACTGGATTTACTTGATAAAATGAATTTGGAGATATTTTGAATTCATATTCTCCCAATCTATCTGTTATTGTTCCATTTCCATATACAATAATATTTTTTCTTGAAAGTACTACATTTGTTTTTTCTGTATTTACATTTATTACGATTGTTTCTATTTTAGGAAATTCTTTGATAACATTTTCTATTTTTAGCTTACTATTTGTTTCAAAAACATTCTTTTCGCCATTTTGTACTAATACAAGCATTATCTCATCTGTTTTGAAACCTTCTCTGACCATTATATTTCTAAGTAATCCTTTACCTGTTTCTTCATCATATATACTATCTTTCCAATTATCTAATATATATTTTGAAATTTCTTGAGATATTTTCGTTTGTATTTTGCATTCATTTATAGGAATAATATTGTGTGACCTTTTTGCAAAAATTCCTACTTTTTTATCTTGAGTTACTGGATAAATTGCTTTATTTCTATAAAAAGTTGGATTTTCCATTCCTACCGTTTCATTTACTTTTACTTTATTTTTTAGCATTTTATTTACTAGATTTTGTACTTTTTCTTGTTTAATTTTTAAAGTCTCACTATATGCAATATGTCTTAAATCGCATCCTCCGCATTTGTTAAATGTTCTGCAATCTGGTTCTACTCTTTTGCTTGACTTTTCTATTATTTGAATAACCTTAGCAAATGCATGAGTTTTTAAAACTTTTAAAATATGTATTTTACATTTTTCTCCTTTTAATGCTCCCAATACAAAAATGGTATAGCCATTTATTTTTGCTATACCTTCTCCATTTGCTCCATAATCTATTATATCTACAATTAATTCGTCATTTTTCTTAACATTTTCCATTTTTAACTGCTCTCTATTCTTCAATTAAATTTAAGTAGTCTGTTTTGCCGTATATTACTCTGTAAATTACAACTTGTTTATATTTCTCATCAACGCCATATAATGCTATAAAATTATCAATTAACAATCTTCTATACATTTCATTATTAGGTTTTATATGTACTTCTACACAAGAATAAGGGTATAACTCTAAGTTTAAAATGCTATTTTCAATTTTTTGCATTAATCTGTTAGCAGCATCAATTTCATATAAATTTTCTGATATATATTTATATATTCCTTCAATCTCTTCCTTTGCTACTTCAGTAAATACAATTTCATAATTATTGATATCCATATTTTTCCCTTAATCCTTTAAAAATAGTTCTAGCACTATAAACTTTACCTTCATTATAATCTTCTTTGCTTTTTTCTAATGTATTTAAAAACATTTCTTTTTGATATTGTTCTAAACTTATTACTAATAAATCTTTTTTATTTTCTCTTTTTAATATTAAAGGTTCAATATCATCAACTGAATTTACTGTTTTTTCAAAATCTTTTAATGTAATCTCCCTTTGCATTTTTTTCACACCCTTTCTTTTAGTATTAAAAGTTTATTTTTCTTTTTTGCTTATCTCATCTTTTAGTTCTTCTACTTTTTGACTTTCTTCTTTTAATCTATTATCTGATATTTCATCCATAAATCCATTTAAATCAAATTGTTGTAATAACTCATCTGTTGTTCCGTCTAAATCTATACCTAAATCTTTTAAAAATTTTTGTTTCACTTTCGTTCACCTCTCTAGTTTTTATAATACTATATTTTATATGTTTTTTCAAGTATTTTTATGTGAATTTTCAATCTAGCTCTTTCTTCCTATAACTACAAACCTTCCATCATCTACGTGATAAGAACAAGTAATTAATGTTATTAAATCATCTCCATAATTTGCTGTAATTCCAGTATCATAAATAGATGATGCTTTTGCATTTTTTACAAATTCATTATATTTTTCTTCATTTTCTGCATTTATAAAGTTATAATACCTAAATACATTCGTTTCTGATTTATAATATACTCTTGACTTAAATACTGAAAATATTTCATATTCTGCATCTTCATTTGCAGTTGTAAAGCGAATTTTGGGATGGTTTATATAATAATCTTCACTTTGGTATTTTATTAAATCTGTGAACATTTCGCCATTTTTCATATTATGTCCATATATAAGCATATTTGTACTTGGCAAATTCCAATCATAATCTTTATTTAAAAATATTGAGCCATTAGCTGTTTTTTCGCCTTTATAATTATGGTCTAAGTAATATTCATTGTCCTCTCCTTGGAGTACTGGATAGTTTATTCGTGTTCCTTCTATTTCTATCCATCCAACTATATTGGCATTTTCTTTTTGCAGTTCTCTTACTTTTAGCATTCTTTCTGTTACTTCTGGCTCGGATTTTTCATTATCTACTTGATTCGTAATATCCACAGTAATTTCATTATGAACATTTTCTATTTCTACTGAATTTAACAGATTACTTTCTTGCCTAGCTTCTATTTTTAATATAATTAAATAGATTATATATAATACTGATAAAATTATTAATATTGTAAAAATAATGTACGCTATTTTTTTATTATTACTCTTAAAATGTTTCGCCACAACTATACCTCTCTAATATCAATTGTCTATGCAATTAAAGTTATTATTTCTATTATAAATTTTAAAGGTGCTTCCAATATATGTTCCAGAGCATTCCCATTAAATCTTATTTAAAATAATCTCCCAGCACTAATATACTGCCGGAAGATTATTGCATGTTTTTTAATTTTAAGCACATTTTTTACTTAATCTTATCTACGTTTAGTCATTCAAATTTATCTATCTATGCCTTGATTATTGTTTTTTTGTATAAATGATTCCAGCGACTGCCATAGCAATTATAAATGTTGCTAATCCTAAATAGCTGTTTACACCAGTTTTTGGAGTTTCATCTTTTTCTTCTTCTACTGGCTCTTCTGGAGCAGGTTCTGGCTCTGGTATTTCAGATATTTTAACGTAGATTGTTGTTTCTGCTGTTATAGCTTGATTGAAATCAAATTCAGTTTGATAGCTTTCATCAGTAAAATATCCATCTATTTTGTGATTTTCATCTAATACAATGTGAGAAGCTATTAAATCTGCTGTTATTTTTTCATCTTTATTAACAACTATTCTTAATGTTTCTTCGTTATATGCTATTGTTACAAATACTTTTTCTTTATCAACATTTGGAGTTACTGTATCAGGTAGTACAGTTTCTGAAATAACGTTGTTATATTCATCAGTAAAAACTACTGCTTCACCAGTAACAAATACCTTGTTAGTTGTACCTTCAGCATTTTCAATTGTAAAGTCTTTTAAATTACCATTGTCTGCTACTCTAACTATGTTTTCAGTTACATCACTTTTTAACACACCATTCATTACAAGTGTAGGATTATTTGTAGCAGCTGCACCTTTGTCTATTTCTATACCATTATTTGCACCTGTACCATTACGTCCTAAGTGTAAATCTCTTACTTCAAGTTTACCACCATTAACTAATACACCACCGTATTTGAAATCTGTTATATTAACATTATCTAATATTACAGTAGCGCCATCATATGATTGAACACCATATTTAGGTCCTCTGACTAAGTTGATATTTCTTAAAGTTAATTTTGCATCAGATAATTGAGCTGTAAACATTGTTTGGTTTCCTGATGTAGATGTCCATCCTTCGCTACCAGTTAATGTATACCCATTTCCTTCAATAATAAGTTCTTTTGCTATTACTATTGGTTGTGTAATAGTAATGTTGTTTTGAATAGATATTGTGTCTCCTGGATCCGCAGAATTTATTTCACTTATTAAAGTACTTTCATCTGTAACTTCTCTTGTTGTAGCTTTACTTGCATTTGGAACTATAAATAATATTGCAAGTATTGCAGCAAAAATAGCTGTTATTTTGATTGAATTTTTCATAAATTTTCACCTCCTAATATTTTTTTAAGTCAAATATGACTTTTCATTTTTTATTTTTTCCTTTTTTATTTTTTTTATTTATAAATTTCGCAATTTTAAATTTTAATTTTTTACAATTTTGTAATTTAAAGGTGAAAATTTTTAAATTTTTAATTCTATTTTTGCTTTAAACTTCTAATGTTTTCCTTTTCTAATTGCTTTAAACTTTTCTCAGGCGTTGGTAATTCTTCTGGCATAGTTCCTCCATTTTTAGCAATTACTTCTCTTATATTTTTTCCAATATTATAATGAGTTTTATTGGCCTCTATTTCAGTATGTATATTATCCTTTTTTAATCTTGACTCAGTCTGTGTAATACGGAATAAGTTGGCTGCAAGTTCTTCACTTCCCATATTATCTAAAATATCTTCTCTATATCTTAGTCCTTTTCTTTTAGCAATGTCATCAGCAGTTTCTCCATTGTATAAACCTTTATAACCGCTATTGTGAAATTTATCAAAATTTTTAACACCTGCCTTTTTGGCAGTTTGATTAAGTGAATAATTGCCTTTTCTAGTTAAATCTCTTTGATAAAATCTTTTTTCATCTTCTGTTAGCAAACGGTATTCGTTTTCACTAATTTCTTGCTTTCTAGTTTGAACTGCGAAATATGTTTGTGCAAGAGCAATGACTCTTTTTCTACTATCTCCATTTTGTGCTATTAAGTAACAAGCATAACGAGTTAGTTTGTAGTCGTTAATCTCAACTTCTGCATTATTGGCACGTTTCGACAACTTATTGACGTCAATAAAATGTTCAAATACGCTAATATCACTATTTTGGCATGATATTTTAGATTTTTTAATTATCTTTTCGAAGTTTTGCCAATTTGAGTATTGTAAAACAGGCATAAGTTCCCTTGCATACCAAAATTCAATACCGTTTTCATCAATATGTTTTATTTCTTCAAATGACGCACTATTTTTATCAATATCTTTCAATAATTTCACCTCCACTTTTTATTTTTATTAACTAAATATCATTATAAAATCTTTGCTCATACAAGTCAATAGTTTTTCGCTAATTTGCAAAAGAAAAAGAACCCTCTTGTGAGGGAAAGAAATATTTAAAATATTTACTTTTGCGATTTCAACTAATTTTCCTCAAATTATTATCTTCTACAAAATTTGACACATTATATAAAAATAATACATCTGTAATGCCATTTTCCTTTGCATATTGTTCATAATCAAATGCAGTATATCTTGGGTCTAAAAAGTGAACTTCTGAATAATTTTGGCATAAAAATTGTGACATTATATGTGCATATGAATCTTTCACTACTAATAATTTTCTATCATTATTCACATTTGTTTTTATAATCGCTCTACTGTTATTTCCATTTAGGAAATATGAATATTTGTCTTTGGTTAATAAAAATTCTTCATTAAATATACTTTGTGTGTTTTGAGTATCATAAATTGCTTCTTTTATATTCATATTGTTTTCATTTTGATATACATAGATTTCATCTGGTTCTTGATTCCATATTTGTGCTTTTGAATCAAAAGTTCCTAAGAAATCACTTGTTACTTTTACTTTATTAAAATCAGTTGTTGTTACTGCTTCTATATTTGCAGATTTGCAAAACTCTTTGTATACCACATATGCTCCATCACTATTCATATGATGGTCTGTTTTAAAGTACAATTGCTGATTTTTATTTTCAGTTAATAAAGATTTTTCTACATCTACATTAACTGTATTTTTCGTATTGCTATATGCAATGTTAATTATCTCTTCTTGATTTGGAGCTTGCACATTTTCTGGCAATTTATCGCTATTTATATAAATAGAATTAGGCACAAGTATGAAATATGTTTTTATATTTTGCTCATTCATTTTTTGTGCAAAGTCGGATATTATTTTAGTATTGCTATTTAATGTTGTTTTTTCTTCTTCACCAAATTCAAATTTTTCAAACAAATATGAGTCCTGTCCTACATATACGTCATTAATCTCTTTTTTACCAAGTACATTTATTTCCCACCAAGAGTTTATTTTTAAGAATGTATCTCTAAAAGCAAAGTGGTCATTTACATAGTCATTAACACCATCCAAGTATTCTCCATTTACAAAACTTTTAAATGAAAATCTTGGTATTGTAGCATACATTCTATTTTCTTGTTCTGAGAAATCGCTTTTTGGTAATACAAAATTTAGTATTACTATGATTACCCATACTGTTACAAATATTAGAAAGAATATCTTATTTTTCATTTTTTATCCTTTATTAAAATTATTTTATGGCTTTTTGCAAAAAGCCTTTTACTAAATTTTCATAGTTTTAAAATCTAAAATACAAAAATGGATTAAAGCTATTATTTACTAAGCTTGCTGTACTAATAATTAAAATTCCAACACATAAAACTCCAGTAATTATACCTGTCCATTTACTTATTCTTTTAGCTTTTTCAGTCTGATTTTTCTTTATTTCTTCTTCGCTATTTACTACTGTTGCTATATTTGCTGTGTCATTAGTTTTTTCGGCTTTAATCTTCTTTATCTTTTCAACTATTTCTAGAGCAATATTTTTAAGTGGTATTGAACAAATTATTCCAACAATAATTATGATAAAATAATTTTGCAAGTAATATATTGCTTCTGAATTGACAAAGCTTACATTGTTCAATCCGAACATTGAACTTAAGTACACTCCTACTTTACTAAAATCTTCAAATGCAAATATAACCCATCCTATTAAAACTAAAAACATTGCATATATGTGAGAAAATGCACTTAAAATAATGCTTAAAATTTTTCCTAGAGCTTTATTATTTTTTTCCAAGTTTGAAATCTTTTCTTGTGCTTTATTTAGTATTTTAATCAAAAATAATTTTTCTATAATTAGTATTATTCCAAAATACAATCCCCACAAAACGAAGTTCCATGAGGCTCCATGCCAAGCACCGAGTAAGTGTCCAAACTATTATAATATTTCTAATTTGTTTAGCTAAGCCTTTTCTATTTCCTCCAAGAGGTATATAAATATAATCTCTAAACCAACTACTTAAAGTTATATGCCATCTTCTCCAAAATTCTGTAATAGTTTTACTTATATATGGATAATTAAAGTTCTCATCAAAATCCATACCAAAGATTTTAGCAAGTCCTATTGCCATATCTGAATACCCACTAAAATCAAAATATATTTGTAAAGCAAATGAGATTATTCCAAGCCATGCTAGAACGACACTTATCTCATTAAAATTTCCGTTTTCAATAACGTTCCACAAAACCCCTACATTATTAGCAATTAATACTTTTTTTCCAAGTCCAACTATAAATCTTCTCATCCCGCACGAGAAGTTGTCCATACTGATTTTTTTATCTACTAATTCTTCATCTACTGTTTCATACCTTACAATTGGTCCAGCTATTATTTGAGGGAACAATGTTGTGTATGTTAAATAGTTGTAAAAACTTTTTTCACATTTTACTGTTCCTCTATATACATCTATAATATATGATAATGACTGGAATGTATTAAATGATACACCAATTGGTAGAGGTATATTAAGTAGTGGAATATTTATTCTAAACAATCCATTAATACTTGATATAATAAAATCTGCGTATTTGAAGAAAAACAAAATCAGTAAATTTACAGTTATATCAATCATCAGATATTTTCTTTTAGCCTTTTTGTTTTCCCAGTTTTGATTGATTTTATTTCCGCACCAATAGTCCATTACAGCAAGAAGTAGCATAATAGGAATATATCTAATTTCTCCCCATGCAAAGAATATGAAACTTGCTATTATCATTACTAGATTTTTGAATTTTTTTGGTACTATAAAATATATTAAAAGCATTAATGGTAGAAAAATATATAAAAATACTATGCTACTAAAAACCATTTCTTTTGTATCTAATTTCTCCTTGTTATATTTGGATTTTTGGTTATCCATAAACCTTAAGCTTTTTAAATATTAAATTTTAATTTTTAAATCAAAAAACAATTAATATTTTAATTTTCAAATCTAAAAGCAATTACTATTTTAATTTTAAAATCTAAAAGCAATTACTATTTTAATTTTAAAATCCAAAAGCAATTACTATTTTATATTTAAATAATTAACTCATTAGGAATTTCAAAGTTCTGAATCCCCATATATCCCGGTGCAACTTCGTACTTTTGGAAAACAATTACTGCTTTATTGTTTTCGTTTATATAAAAGTCTTGATATTCGTTTTCAATTCCCGAAAATCCGCCTTCTTCTTTCGTAAAATACATATTGTTTGAATTGCTTTCCATTCTTTCATTTATTTGTTTTTCAACACTTTCATCTACTATTTGCTTATAATCTGCTCCTAAAACATCTTTCAAATTTAATTCTTTTCCATTTTGAATATCTATGTTGTAAAAATATTGTTCTTGGTATGCTGAAGCTTGACTTTCACTCTTTGTTATTACAAAAGATATGAAATTATCGTCTTGATATGTTATTTTATAATCAATGTTTATTCTTGTAGGAATATAGTCATCCATTGTTCCACCTGTTGCAAGTACAGCATTTTTATATTCCTCTGCTCTAGTTCTTGCTTCTTCAATAACATCATTTATTTTTGAAGAAATCTCATAATTTATTCTATTTTCCAAATCTGAATTTCCTGTATTTTGTATAGCGGGAACTTTAACATCTATTAAATCTGTCTCATTTTCTTCTTTATATTCTCTAACCGTAAATACTTTTGCTATTCCTGCTATTGCTGGGATATCTTGCATAGCTTTTGCAAAACTTTCATTTGTATTTAGTAATACCACAAATAAAGCAAATGTAGCAATCAGCGCTAAAGCAAAACTTCTAAAAACTATCAAAGGTCTATTAGTTCTAGTTGCATTTTTGAATACTTTATTACTCTTAATTACTCTATTTTGCTTAACTGCATTTCTTTTTTGAACCACATTGCTATCTAGAATTGTTCTATTAACAGTATCTTCCAATTCTCGCGGAACTTCTATTGAATCATAAGCCATTTTGGCTTTTTCAAATATACTCATATACAATCACTCCTTTCTAAACTCTTTTTTAATTCTTCCATCCCCTTATAAAGCCTAGATTTTACAGTGCTTACATTTGTTTTTGTAATATATGCAATTTCTTCAATTTTTAAATTCTCAAAAAATCTAAGTATTATAACTGTTTTTAATTTTTCATTTAGCTTTTGTATATTTTTGTATATGTCAATGCTTTCAATCAGTTCCTCATCATATTTTTTATCAGTTGCTACATTATCTAACAGTTCGTATTCTTCTAGCTTTTTATTTTTTCTTGAAGATTTTATTGATTCATTAATAAGTATTCTATAAAACCATGTTTTTACATATTCTTCGTGTTTTAATGAGCCTATATGTTCTAAGGCTTTTGTAATTGATTCTTGAACAACATCCAATGACAAATCTTTATCTTTAGTGTATGTATATGCTATTTTGTATAGTTTATCTTGATTTTCTTTTATATATTCAATTAGTATTTCTTGAGCTACTGCTGCCATTTATTATGCTCCTATCCTAGGAAATCTTTTATTACTTTATTTACTGTATTGTAATCATTGCATATGCACAAAATTATATAGTTTCCCTTTTCTTCTAAAATATGATTTTGAATTTTGCTTACTTCTTTTGGCAAATAGCTTGCGAAAGCTTCTTCTCTTTCTTTTAGTCTTGTTTCAATTTTTTTCTTTGCATTATTAATGTCGTTTACATCTTTTACTTTTAATACAAGTATTTCTTCGCTAGATGCTCCACTTCCTTGATATGATGCAATCTCTTCTATCCCATTTGTTTCGAAGCCATATAATTCAATTGCAAGTTCGTCATCTATTTTTGCCAGTTCATCTTCAAAACTACTGCTACTTGCTATTCTATCTGCTAATTCATCTACATTTATTTGTATATCATCATTTAGATTTCTTCTCACTATTGTACAAACTATTAAGATTGCAAATATTGCTATGATTACTATTATTCCTATATATTTTTTCATATTAATTCCGTATATATTATATATACTTTCCTCCTTTAGTCAATACTTAATTTTATTTATTTTATTACAATATTATTTGTAATTTTTTGATTTTAATCTGCTCTTTATGGCATTTTTTAATTATTATCTTTACTTCTATGAGTTATCTTCTAAATATTTAAGCCATTTTTGACAATATGTTTTTCCTACATGTATTCCATCCGTGCTTGCATTTTCCGGCAAATTTCCTTCACTGTCCACTAATACAGATTTAACATCTAAATAATGAACTCCTTTTTCGTTTGCAACTTGCTTAATATATTCATTGAATTTTGCAATGTTGGTATTGTTGTATATGCTGTCCGAATTGCTTTTGCTTTTAGTAACAGGTATTATAGATTGCAAATATATTTGGCAGTCTGGTTTGACTTTTCTAATTTCATCTATTAATTCACCATATTTTACTTTGAACACTTGCGGATATGACCAGCCAAGTTCATTTACGCCTAGCATGATATATACTTTCTTTATATTTTTGTTTTTCATATCTTCTAATAATGTAATTTTATTACCATTATCTGTTTTTACAAATTTTTTAGTAACTGCTGTATCAACCATCAATCCTATATATGAATAATCCTGCACATTTTTTAAGCCATTATACATTATTAACCCTTGTGTTCTTGAATCACCTATAAATGCTACTGTGCTATCAAATTCGCCAGTATTTACACTAACATCACTATTATTACTTTCTGAGCTTCCTTGATTTGCATTGCTATCTGGTGGGTTTTCTTTAGCTGGCCTATTATTACTTTCATCTTGGCTTGTGTCTTCTATTACATTTGTTTCTACGGTATTGTTTGAAGTATTGTTTAATATTTCGTTTGCTGTTTCATTAATTTGTGTGTTATTTGTTTCATTTACTTCTTGTGTTAAATTTTCTATTTCATTTACTATATTTTGATTCAATTCCGAATTTGGATTTTTTTCTTTATTACTATTTGCAATTGAGTAAATGGTAAATATTATTAATGATATGATAATTACTAATATTATTATAAAAATTGTCTTTTTGATTTTTTTGTTATTCATTTTTTGTACCTCTTTAAACTTTTGTTTTTGCTTTATACTTTATTAGATATTATTGTGTGTAAAAAAGTTTAAAATATTTTTATTTTTTTAATAAAATTAACTACTCTCGACATTAAATTTTGACATAATAAATGCTCTGTACAGTTATTTAGCCGTACAGAGCATGCTATCACTTCCAATCTTTATTTTTGTAAACTTCTAATGTTTTCCTTTTCTAGTTGCTTTAAACTTTTCTTTGGCGTTGGCAAATCTTCCGGCATAGTTCCGGCCTGCTTCCTTAATAGCTTTTCTGACTATTTTTCCAATTTTATTATGAGTTTCACAAGCTCTCTTCTCCGTATTAATTTTATCTCTTTTTAATCTTGACTCAGTCTGTGTAATGCGGAATAGGTTAGCTGCAAGTTCTTCACTGCACATATTATCTAAAATATCTTCTCTATATCTTAGTCCTTTTCTTTTGGCAATGTCATCAGCAGTTTCTCTATTGTATAAACCTTTATAACCGCTATTGTGAAATTTATCAAAATTTTTAACACCTGCCTTTTTGGCAGTTTGATTAAGTGAATAATTGCCTTTTCTAGTTAAATCTCTTTGATAAAATCTTTTTTCATCTTCTGTTAGCAAACGGTATTCGTTTTCACTAATTTCTTGCTTTCTAGTTTGAACTGCAAAATATGTTTGTGCAAGAGCAATGACTTTTTTTCTACTATCTCCATTTTGCGCAATTAAATAACAAGCATAACGAGTTAGTTTGTAGTCTATTTGTTTTCTAGTTGCTCCTGAACCAATTGACACCATTTTGTCGGCGCCGACAAAATGGTCTGAAGCATTGATATTACTGTTTTTGCATGCTTTTATTGCTCTTTGAATTACGCCATCAAATTTTCTCCATTCTTTATAATCTAAAACACTTTGCAACTCCCTTGCATACCAAAATTCAACGCCATTTTCATCAATATGTTTTATTTCTTCAAATGACGCACTATTTTTATCAATGTCTTTCAATAATTTCACCTCCATTTTTTATTTTTATTGACTAAATATCATTATAATGTATTTACTTATGCGTGTCAATATAATTTATCTCTTTTCTATTTTTATCGAAAAATTGGTGGTAATTTTAGGGTAATTTCTTTAAAATTTAATTAAATTTACTTGTTTTTTTGTTAAAACTATATAAAACCAAAAACTCTAATAAATGTTGATTTATAAGCATTTACTAGAGTTTTTCTTCTTTTTATTTTTATGAAATGGTGCCAACGAAGTAGTTATTTACAACTTTTTGGCTCTCATAACGATTGATACAAATATCAATCAATTTATTAAAGTATATCATATTTTTTATAAATTGCAATATCTTACAATGTATTTTTTAATAAAATTCTCACAAAAACAGAATGTATTACATTTTAATATAATACATTCTGTTTTGCTGACTTACATATCACGGAAGCCGTCTTTTCAACATAGCATCTTCACGTGCCTTCTCATCTTTTTCGCATCTTGTAACATATTGTGAACCATCATAAATCTGAGTTTTTTTCCTCTGGGGCATATACCTTACGGGGCAATTTTCTTTTTTACAAAAGGCACATTTCAAGTTGCTTTTTAAGACAGAAAAAAATGTAAGCTTTGCCATATCTTTTTCCTCCTTAACAATTTTGTTTGCGAGTTACATTAAAAGTCCGTTTGAGTATCAGCCTCCTTAATATAATCAAGAAGTTTTGAAAATCTTTCATCTTCTGCATATAACGGTCTATCCCATTCATACCAAATGTCAAATGCCGTTTTTGCACCGTCTTGCACCATTTGTTGAACTTTTTGACTGTTGAAAACAACATTATTTTCCTGCCTATCTAAGGGATTTTGGCACCCCATATCCTGATAAACTTTTGCTTGTATGTCGGCATCTAATTTATCACAATGATAAGCAAAAATTGCTTCTTTCGTTTTCCTTTCGTCAAATTCTAACAATAATGCAAAGTATTCTTTCTTCTTGACTAAGTCGCCTAGAACTTCCTTGATTGCTTCATGTTCTTTTTCCATTTTTTCTTCTAGAGTGACATTGTCAAATGGGGTAATATCTCCTATGACAACTTCACCTAATTCGTGAAGAACCAGCATTTTTATTACCTTACCGATATCCAAGTGTGTTTCAAATTCAGAATCGATACTTAATGCCAGTATGCACGTTCCATAAACATGTTCAGCAATACTTTCAATTCTTTCTTTACTCACATTCCAATGTGTTTCGTCCCAGCCACTCCTAATTTTATATTTCAGTTGTGTAGCCAAGAGATAAAACCTCATTGTACTTTTAAGTCTTTCTTCCATACCAATTCCTCCTTCAATAATTATTGTGCTGCTAGTGGTTCTTTATGTTTAACTCCAAAAGGAGATTATAAAAAATTAATTAGCTTACTTGCTAAATCTTAGTAATTATACCATAAAATCTTACGTTCTTCAATAGTTCAGCTACCTTCCTATAGTAATAATAAATTTTCTAATTAACATTGTTAAACAAATATAAAACAATTTTATTTCTTTCAGTTTGTTTCATTTCCATAATCTTAGCCATTGTATACATTACAAGTTTATACTTTGCAAAATTTATTAGAGTAGTTCTATATTCTTTATCAATTTCTTTTAGCATAGTATCAAATTTCTCATACATTTCTGTTTTATCATATAGAATATTAGTCCAACTACTAGTAGATAGACATATTCCAAGTCTTAATTTATCTTTTATATCCATATCTTTGATTATATTTATTACATTTTCAACTTTATTTTCTTCCATAATATCTTACTCCTTTACTTTAATTCAAAATTATTTTTCTTTTTATTTATAGTTTGTTCTATATTTTCTTTCGGTTTTATTTTTCTAGCAATATTATTTGCAATTTCATTTTCATCATCAGTAAATATACCATTTTTGTATAAGTCATCACTTACTATTTTATAGTTATTATCTTTGTCATAGCAAATTCTCTTATGAAAATGTCCCATAATTCTATACCAGAAGTCTTTAAATTTCTGTAATTCTTGTTTTATTTTTTCTTTTTCTGTTTTTAATTTATCAATAATCTTATCTTTAGCAGATAAATCTTCTTTCAATTTATTAATTTTATCAGTTTTTAACTCTAATTGATATTTTAGTGAAGAATTTTCTTGTGCTATTTCAAAAGAACTATGTTCAAATTCTTTAATTGCCATATTTAAGTCATTTACACTTCTAACTGTTTTAGTAATATCTTTTACATCTTTTGTAAAATTTTTGATTTTTTCAACATCCTCATTTGAAATAAGATTATTATTTTTATTAAGTTTAGATGGTTTTAGTTTATCTAATATTGAATTTATATCTTTACTGCTATTGTCTAATTTTTCTGTTTGATTATTTGCCTCAGCAAGTTTTTGTGCGTTCTTGTCCAACTGTTTCTTAATTTTTTTATAATTACTCATATCTTTTACATTTATATCTTGATTTCTACCTTTTTGTTTTTCTTTTAGTCTAGTATCAACTTCATAAAACTTATTATATGATTTAATACAAGCATTTCTCATTTTATCTTGTATATTAGTTAATGATGTTTTAGTAAATAGCTTGCTTTTTCCAACTTGTTTTTTCATCCCTCTAGTACAATTTTCAACTACTGGTACACCTACAATGTGCATATGTGGAGAAGTTTCATCAAAATGTATTGTAGCATTTGCTATTTTAAAAGTAGGTACAAATTTAGTTAAATCTTTTATTTGTTCATTATATACATCAATCATCTTTAATCTATATTCTTGGTCTTTATTATTCCAAAAGTCCATATCTCCAAGTTCTATTATAATTTCACACGCTATATCGTTTTGAGATTCACATACTTTTTTGAAATAGTCTTTGATTTTTCTATCTTCACGAGTTTGCTTGCTGTTATATTCTAGCCTAGATTCTTCAAATTCTTTTAAATACAAATTTTTTACATCAGTTATAATATTATTTGAACCATAAATTACTTTAATTAATTCTTTATTTTTATCATAATCTCTTAAATTATGCTTATTAACTCTAGATAAATCATTTGCATTTTGAATTGCATTATTGGAAAGAGAAGTAGTACCAGATACATTATCTTTTGATACTCTTTTGGCTAATTTACTTTTGTTTTTATCACTACCTAAGTGAAATGAATATGCTAATTCTTGTTCCATCAAAAGCACCTCCTTGAAGATTCTTTTTAAGCCGAAGGCTCCATAAAAATACGAAGTATTTTTTACAGGACTTTGACCTTGTCATAAGTCCTAACCCCCTATGAGTTTTGACATGCTATCAAAACTCGGGGGCTCTGCGAGGCAATAAAATTTATCTTCCATAGATAAATTTTATCCAAATTAACTATCGCCACTTTCATTTTTGCTAATTGCAAAAACAAAACGTGCCACGTTAATTTGATTGTTGCAACAAAGAAAATATATAAGTAATAGTTGCAACAATTATTCTGTATCATTTTCGCAGAATTTTACTGGCTTAACACCTATTGGAATAGGTGCAGTATCTTTAGTATAAATTACACTATTGTTACTTTCATCTGGTATATAATCAAATGCAGAGTCAATTTCTTGCATTTGGAATTTATCTTCTTCACGAATATATATTATTCCAAATTCATAAGTTTTCATTTTATTTTCTGGATCTAATTTGTAATAGTCTTTTAAAGGAAATACTCTAACAATAGCAGAGTTATCTTCTTTGAAATTAAAATAGAATACTTGTTTATCTACATAGTATGTTGCTTCAGTATATCCAACATCATAGTATTGTCTTAATCTCATAATTATTTCTCCAACTTCTTCTTCAGGTAGATAATTACTAAATCTAATATTACCAAGTACATTACCAAATATAGCTGGTTTAGTTGTATCAATATAACCTTTATCAAATAATTCTTGACAAGGCTTACAAATTGACTCTCTAAAGTTAATTTGATTAACAACTACTTCATTGCCGACTAAAGTAAGTTCAATATCATCAACATATTTCATTATTAAATCTGCTTGTTCTTTTCTAGTATAATCTTTCCAAGTTTTAGTCCTTTCTTGATATTCTTTATCCAGCTTTATTTTGTTTATAAAATCAATATCTCTTTTTAGTAGAATATCTTTTGGAGTGAATCTTAATTCTTCAGCACAGTCTGTAGAGTCTAATTTATTTTCAAGTTCACTAATTGCTTTTTCTACAATTTTTCTTTCTTCGTTATATTCTTGTAATTCAAATACTCCATTAATATAGGCTTTTTTAATTCTCTCTAGTTTATTTTTCTGATTATTTATCTCTTTTTCTAATTGTTCTCTAGGTTCATCAAACTTTTGCTTTATCATAGGCAAGAAGAATTGATTTACAACAGAGTCGTATTCTACTAATTCACTAATGAACTGGTTGAAATATTCTGTTATTATATTTTCTTTAAATTGGATTCTACAATCATTGCAATAATAGTAATAATAAACTTTACCATTTTTCTTTGTAGTAGCTTTTCCACCTAATATTCTGCCACATTTAGGACATTTCAATTTTTGCAAATATAAGTATGTCAATGTTCTTTGATAACTTCTTGAATTTTTCTTTTTCTGCACTTGGCAATCTTCCCACATTTCTTTAGAAACAATAGGGTCGACTACATCTTCATAATAGGTAGGGTGTTTAGTTCTTTTACCGTGAATAAAATCGCCTTTATATATTTCATTTTCTAGAATAGTCTGTATTGTAGAATCTCTCCAATTATCTTTGCCTAGTACTTTTTCTTCATTAAATAAATTGCTTATTTTCTGATAAGAATATCCATTGTAATATAAATCAAATATCCTAACTATAATATCTTTAGTTGAATAATCTATTACTAATCTTTTATCTTCATGTTTATAGCCTAATGGAGCAACGTGGGGAATATGACCACATTTAATTGCACCAGCTAAACCTACTTTAGTTCTTTCACTTGTCCTTTCAATTTCATTTTGACTCACACTCATTAAAAGTCTTGAAATCATTTTGCCATTTGCACTGGTTGTATTTATCTCATCATTTACACAATCTAAGTATGCATTATTTTCATCTAAAAAAGTCATTAAATTTTCCCAGTCATAAATACTTCTAGTTATTCTATCTAGTTTTAGAGCAACTATTGTATTTACTTTTTTAGCTTTTATATCATTTTTTAATCTTTCAAACTCTGGTCTATAATTACCAGTTTTAGCACTTATTCCAGCATCTTCGTAATAATCTATTATCTCATAACCTTTAAATTTACAGAAAGACTCTAATCGTTCTCTTTGCTCTGGTAAACTAAAACCTTCACGAGCTTGGTCTTCTGTAGATACTCTTAAATATAACCCACATTTTTTCTTCTCATCATTCAATTATAAAAACCTCCTAACAAAAAAGAGACATCATAGTACACACTAATACTAATGACATCTCTGTAAAATTTCTATTTTAAAATGCAATTTTTTCAAAATCATATAATCATCTCCATAAACATAATTGGTTTACTTGAATTATTATATCATAATTTGTAGAAATGTCAAATACTGGTATTTATATATTTTTTATATATTCTTCTAATTCTGATAATTTAATCTTTTTATATAAATTAGAAATATACACATCATTTGAATAATTAAAAACTAAGAATGTAATATTTTTAATAATTACTCTATGAGGTTCAATATATGTGAGATTAGTTTTTTCAATTTTTCTAATACTACCATTAATAAAAGTAGGAGTAACTTTAGAAAATTCACATATAAATTCTAGTCTTTGCTTTAGACTTTCTTCAAATTGTAATTCTTGCTTAATTATCTTCATTTTTTTGCACCATCCTTTCGATTGGATGATTTTTATATTGTTTATAGGCAACAAAAAAATCAACCAGATTTTATTTTCTGATTGATTTTGTATCTATCTATTCAATTTAGTTCGAACAGATACGTCATTGGTGCGGATGAAGGGACTTGAACCCCCACACCATTGGTACTGGTTCCTAAGACCAGCGCGTCTGCCAATTCCGCCACATCCGCATATGTATATTCGCATTGGTTACTAAGACCAGTGCTAAATATTGTTCAATAATGTGAACAATATTTAATATACACTTTTTTTATCATATTGTCAAGTACTTTATAAAAATTTTAATCATCTATTTTTCGCTATATCATTTTGTTTTGTATTTACTATAAAAACCCTTATATTAATGTTTCGTTTTTGTAACAAATATTGACATATTAATATTTATAAATATATAATTTTAATAATTAAATTTATTATATATTGAGGTATTTATGAAAGAAGTAACTTTGTCAACTTATTTAAAATTAAGAAAACAGTCACATGAGACTGAACCAGATAAATATGCAAAAGAAATTTTTAGTGAAACAACCACAAAACCTACTGATAAAGCATATGAAGCTAAGTCTATGCTAGATGGTGCTAAGCCTTTATTAGGAGCAGAAGAATATATAAATTTAACTAATGAAACTGATTTGGAAAGCTTGGGTGTTACATCTGATGAGGCAAAGCATATTCTTTCAGTTTCTTCAGCATCAATTTCATTATCTGAATATTACAAGTTAAAGGAAGAAGCTAAGGAAACCGTTGAAAGCAAGGATTTTGTTGATATTACAACTGGTGAAAGACTTATTAGCCCTACTTTAAGAGCAAGTGCAATTCAAAAATTGCTAGCATCTTGTTCAATTACTTTAACCCCTGATGAATTCAAGCAATTAACTGATACTTCTAAGATGCAAGAATTAAATAATTATGCCAAGGATATATTTGGAGAAACTGAAATGCAGTATACTAATGAAGCTTTAGAAGCTCAAAAAATTTTAGCATCTTCTAAGGTAAATCTATCTTTAAATGATTTTAAGCAAATGGTTGTAGATTCTACTGAACAAGAGCCTAGTTCTTTTCCTGATTTTGATGGAAAACCTATAATGCAAAAAACAGATATGGCAGAAATGGCAACATCAATTTTAGGACATTCTAGAGTTGTTCTTTCTTCTCCTGAAGAATATGCAAGTTTAAGAAATTCAATCACTAAAGAAATTGATTTTCCATCGGACTACTTTCCAAATATGAGCACAATTTCTTATGACAATATACTTGCCCAATATGTATTCAATCATAGTGTATTGCTTGATTTTGGTGCTCGACAAAAATTTACTACTACAGATATTGGTAAAGGTACTTTAGATGCGCAGTCAGATACGAGGGCAAAACTTCAAGAAGAACAATCTAGAGAAGAATTAAACAATAATAAAGTACAACCATTAGATATAGATTTTATTTAAATAAAAGTTTGAAAGAAATTGTTTTCATAACTATGTGTGCTTTTAATTAAAACCAGAAAGGAATGAAATTTTTTATGACTTTAACAAAAGAACAAAAAATGGCATATACAGAAGTTTGTACTGTTTTAAATCATATGGACAAGACTGATGTTGATAAGATTCCGTCAGATATTTTGACTTATTATAAAGATAATGCTGATAAATCATATAATTTTCAATTAGATGAAAATAAACCTTTTAATCAGCAAAATTTATCTTATGTTGCAAAAGTCGTTTTAGCAATCTTTTTCAGAGATTACTGGGCTACTCCAGAGCAAAGAAATAAAATAATTCAAAAAGAAAAATATGATTTACAAAAACAAGAGGATGAAAACAATAAAAAATACAATCCTGATTTATTGTTTTCAAACAGCAATAGCAATAATAATTTTGAAGATTCAACTTCCAATAATATAGCTAATCTTAATTCTGACAATAATGAACAGCCTCAAGCAAATGAACAGTCTCAAGCATTAGCTATAATAGAAAAAGAGAAATGGTACAATAAAATATTTAATTCTATAAAAAGATTTTTTAAACGTAATTCAAAATAATTTTTTAAATTACTTGTTTATTATATTAAATTAGTAGCCTATCATAAAAGCAATAGGCTACTATTATTATCTTTCTATTACATCATACATTGTTTTGAACTCATATCCATTATCTTTAAAATATTGTATCATTTCTGGTAAACATTCATAAGTTAAGATTTTATCTGATGCATCATGCATTAATATTACTATACTTGTTTTGCCTTGAACAGTATTATAGAAGTTTTGCATTATTTTTTCCTTTGTATTAGCCCCTGCTGCATCATTTGTAAGTGCATTCCAATCAACACTTGCGATTCCATTTTGCTTTAATAATTCCTTCGCTTCTTGCTTTATATCATGATATGGTCCTCCACTTGAACCACCTGGAAACCTAAATACTAGCGAATTATAATTTTCATTTCCTAAAGCATTTTTTATTGCGTCATTTGTTTTATTATATTCATCAAGCACCGCTTGGCTACTAGAATATATGTCTCCATATTTATGAGAATATCCATGATTTGCTATGTAATGCCCCTCATCATATTCTCTCTTAACTAAGTCTGGATTTGCCTCTACTTTAAGTCCTAACACAAAAAACGTTGCTTTTATGTTTTGCTCTTTAAGTAAATCTAAAATGTATGGAGTAACTGATGTTGAAGGTCCATCATCAAATGTCAAAAACACTCTTTTATTATCTTGATGTTTATATATGTTATTAAATCTTTCAAGTTCTTCTTCATTTAATGGTGCAAATCTCGCTTTTTCAGCCTCTTCCCTAGCTGAAATTTGAGCATTCACTTCATTAATCCATAAATCATATGCATATTTAGTTTTACTTACATTATACATTTGTACTAATTTTATGCTTGTAAAAATCATTAAAATAATTAGTACAACAACTAAAATAACCAGTGCAACTTTTAGTTTATTTAATCTTTTTGTCCTTACAATTAAATCATACATTGCTTTGCCCCTTTTAGTCTTTTAACAATTTTGTTGTTGAACGCTATTTTCTACAAATATATTATACATAAAAATTAAAAATAAGCAATATATTTCAAAAATTTTTTCAGTTGGGGACGGTCCTTTTTCGAAAAAATATAAAGACAAAAGCCAAAGCAATATATCTATTTTTCATTCTCAAGCTGGAGCAAGCAGCGACCCGCGCCGAGAATGTGAAAATAGATATATTGTTTGGCATAAGCAACTTTTTCATTTTAGGACCGTCCCCAACTGAAAAAAACTGAAAAAAGTTTAGTTATTCTTCTTGCTTTCTATTTCCATTTAATTTGATTAATTTCATTATTTCCACAATTACTATTGGTGATAATATTAGTAATATCATTTCAATAATGTCTTGTACTGGAAGTACTGGTATGCTGAATACTTCTCGTAAACCAGGAATTGCTAAAATTACTATCATTAACATTGATGAAACTCCAAGTGCCAATAATAACATTTTGTTCTTAAATGGATGTGTTTTAAATATTGATTTTTTAGGATTTCTTACATTAAATACATGAACTAGCTCTGCAAATGCAAGTGTAACGAATGCCATTGTTTGACCTATTTCTACTTTTACTTCTTCATTGCTTAAGCCTTCTATTTGTGGAAGTATGCTGTCAGGTGTTGATAGACCAATTATAAATGCTGCAAGTGTAATTAATCCTATCATTATACCTTGATATGCAACTCTCCAAAGTCTTGATTTTACAAATATGCCTTTTTCTCTATTTGGCTTTTTCTTCATTATATCATCTTCTGCGGGGTCTACGGCAAGTGCAAGAGCTGGAAGCGAGTCTGTTACTAAATTTATCCATAAAATATGCATTGGTAGTAATGGTTCAATTAAATTAATGTCTATTCCAAATGTGCTACTTAAAAATGGTGTTATAAGCATACATACGAATAGTAAAACAATTTCACCTATGTTACTTGAAATTAGGAATTCGATAGCTTTTAAAATATTTGCATATATTCTTCTTCCCTCTTCTACTGCTGAAACTATTGTTGCGAAGTTATCATCTGTTAAAATTACATCTGCTGCTTCTTTTGCAACATCTGTACCAACCATTCCCATTGCACATCCAATATCTGCTTGTTTTAGTGCTGGTGCATCATTTACACCATCACCTGTCATTGCAACAATTTCTCCTGCTTTTTGCCATGCTTTTACTATTCTAACTTTATGTTCTGGTGCAACTCTTGCATATACACTGTATTTTCTAATGTTTTTATCCAATTCTTCATCAGACATTTTTGCAAGTTCTGCTCCTGTTATAGCTTCATCTTCATTTTCTAATATTCCCAAGCTTTTAGCTATTGCTGTTGCTGTAATCTTGTGGTCACCTGTAATCATTACAGTTTTTATTCCTGCTTCTTTACATTTTTGAACAGCAATTTTGGCTTCTTCTCTAGGTGGGTCTATCATTCCGCACATTCCAACAAATGTTAAATTTCTTTCTAAGTCTAAAATTTCATCTCCTACTGGTGCATGGTCCATATATTTATATGCCATTGCTAAAACTCTAAGAGCATTTTTAGCTAAAGATTCATTTTGCTTTTCTATTTCTGGTATTTTGTCTTTTAAGTCAGTTTTTATTTTTCCATTTTCAGAATAACTATTACATATTGATAGTAATTCATCAAGTCCACCTTTTGTGCAAACCAAATATCTGTCTCCAAATTTGTTTACTGTTGTCATTAATTTTCTATCTGAATCAAATGGTATTTCTGCAACTCTTGGATGATTATTTATTTCATTTTCATCATATTTAAAATTAAAAGCTAATTGAGTTAAAGCAATTTCTGTTGGGTCACCTGTGAAGGTAACATTCTTTAAATTGCTTTCTTCACTATTTGATGTGCTATCATTAGAATTATCGGCTTTTGCACTATTTAATTCATTTGTATTAGGATTGCTTGGTGCGATTTTTGTATCATTACATAGCATTCCAATTAAAATCGTTTTTTCTAGTTCATCAGATGAAAGCATATCTTTTACATCTTCATTTGTTGAATTTGAAGAACCTTTGCTTTTCTCACTTGTTATCTGCAAATTTGCATTAGCAACATCTATTAATTGTCCATTAACAAATATTTTTTGAACTTCCATCTTATTTTGAGTAAGTGTACCTGTTTTATCTGAGCAAATTACTGATGCACTTCCAAGTGTTTCAACTGCTGGTAATTTCTTTACAATAGCATTTTTCTTAACCATTCTTTGAACGCCTATTGCAAGAACAATTGTTGATACTGCTGCTAGCCCTTCTGGAATAGCTGCAACAGCTAAGCTTACTGCTGTCATAAACATATCTATTACATCTTTGCCATATGCTAATCCTATTATAAATATAACTATACAAATTACAATTGCCATTATTCCTAAACTTTTGCCAAGTTTATTTAATTTTTGTTGAAGTGGTGTTGCAGTTTCCTCTACGCTATTTAGCATACCTGCAATATTTCCAACCTCTGTATGCATTCCAGTTTCAACAACTATGCCTTTTCCTCTACCATATGTTACTAAGCTTGAAGAAAATAACATATTTGTTCTATCTCCAAGAGATGCTTCTTCATTTTCTATTGTAGCAGCATCTTTTTCAACTGGTACTGATTCTCCTGTAAGTGATGCCTCTTGTGCTTTAAGATTTACAGCATCAACTAATCTAATATCTGCAGGAACATAATCTCCTGTATCTAATACAACTATATCTCCAGGCACTAACTCTCTTGAAGGTACAACTGTTACCTTGCCATCACGCATTACCTTTGCTGAGTAACTACTCATTTTCTTTAATGCTTCTAGTGATTTTTCCGCCTTATTTTCTTGTATAACACCTATAACAGCATTAAGAATAACAACAATTAGTATGATTATAGAATCTGTAAACCCTTCGCCTTGCATTTGTCCAACAACGCCAGAAATGATTGCTGCAATTATAAGAACAATTATCATAAAATCTTTAAATTGTTCTAAAAATTTTGCAAAAGTACCCTTCTTTTTCTTTTCTTGCAATTCATTATAACCATTTTCTTTTTGTCTCTTTTTAGCTTCATCTTCGCTTAATCCTTTTTCTAAGTCTGTGTTTAAAGTTTTAGAAACTTCTTCTACGTCTTTGTTAAACCAGTTCATTTTTTCACTTTCCTTTCATATTTTTAAAATAAAGTTAGTCAAACCTTCTCATTCTATTATTACTTTATGTACTTTTGTATTATGTACGTATTTTATCATTGCTTTGTATACTTGAATTATCACTCTTGTCAAGCAGTATTATTATTTGCTATTTAATTTATTTTAAACAGCAATTAAATATTCTAATACCCAATTTTATGATAATTTTTTGCAGTAATACAATAAAAAGCAAGACTAATAAGAATTACTATTTCTTAAAAGTCTTGCTCACCATAAAGGTCACTAACCAGATTTCTCTTGTTGTTGATTAGTTATTTATGAGCTACTCCCTTTTTTGTTTTCATTATTTTATCAAACTGAATTTTAAAATTCAAGGGGTTACTTGTTTTTTATTAATAATATATAGAAATATCAATTCCATTAAAGAAAGTATTATCCGCTAGTAATTTCATACAACTATATTCTATAATTAGCATTACACACACTATAGCACAACTCAAAGTTATGTATTTTTGTATTGTTGACAATTTCTTATATTTAATCTTTTGATAAATCATTATAATTCCTAGAATAATAAGGCAAATAAGTAAAATTAGTAAAAGTCCATAGCATGCTTCTACTGTAAAATAACTTATCGGTTCTCCTGACCCTCCTAAATATACAGTCCTTGTTTTTCCAAATATCAAAGCAACCATATTAGGCAAAATAATCGAAAATATCATTAATAATATGCATATTATCAAAATAATTTTTGAAACTTTGCTTACTTTATTATTTGTTTTCTTTTGATATACCATTGCAATAAAATTTGTGACCATTACATTTATAGTTATAAATAAAATTGTTATAGCAATATACACTGATGTATAATATTCTTCCGTGCTAGTATTTATTTTTCTCACATTTGCAGTAGGAATTTGCGGTTGACCGGTTGCTAATACAATTGCATTTTTCAAAATGCTTATTAAAAATGTTATGATAAATATTTTATATAGTATTTTTAATATTTTTATGCTTTTTTTATAATTAAACATCTTGCATCTCCTTTATTTTTTATAATTATATACAATACGAATTATTTTTTCAATGTATCTAGAATTTTTTTTACTTTAATACGTCCGGTAGTCAAAGGACTACCGGGCAAATAGTGAGAAAAATCACTTACCTAACACTTGAGAAGTATAATCAACTATTCCGTCATAAATCACATTTTCCAACTTAATGACATCAATCTTTCTTACACCTTCTATTTTCATAAAAAGTATAGAATTGAAACCATCAAGCAGGAATTTATTTGCGCTTACAACTATTGGATATGGAATTCTTTTATATTTTCTATAAAATCTAGCAATTCTGTTGTATACAGTTCCAATCGGGTCCTCTAACCTAAAATTTACATACACGGATTTGTGATTTCCTTGTTCTAGCCACTCCTCAGGAAGAGATGGCAATTCGCCAAATCTCCTTTTGGTTTGGATTAAACTTAATTCTTCATTGAAATCTTTCACCTCTGCTTTTCTTTCTCGACCTTTTGTTGATTTTACAATATGCTGAAACTTTTCAAATTCGTTTGGATACATACTACCTTTTTTACGGTTGCAAACACTACAGCAAGGTCTTAAGTTGCTGGTAATACTAACACCACCAAATTCTCTCGGTATAAGGTGGTCTAAGGATTTCCATAGTACTCCGTCTTGTTTTTCTTTGTCTTCTATACCTGTAATAGGCTTTTGGCAATAATAGCAGACGTGGCCATGTAGAATGTACGTCAATTCAAACATCGCTTCTTCAAACATATTCCGATGCAAGTAAAGAATTCCGTCTTTTACCTCTCCTTTCTCATCACTAAGAATAATGTGCTCTTTTGGTAATTCGATAATCATTGCCTCACCTCATAACAAATTATTGTATTGATTGAAACAACATTGCTTAAATGAATTCTATCATAATAAATTTTTAGTTGTAAATAGTTTAAATACTTTTTATTTTTTCAATATTTATATAGTCAAAGTAATTTACTTATATTTACTTTCATTTCAGTTTATAATATAATTAAACTGAAATTATAGGTGTTAAAGGAGAAATGCTCAATGATTATCAAAGATGAGATAGGAAAAATTCTTCCTATTAAGGATTTATCTAATTTATTTGTTGTAGCTGATTTTGATAGAACAATAACAAATGGCAGTAGTAAAACTTCATGGTCTATTTTATCTGAAAGTCCACTTGTTCCAAAAGAATATAAAAAGGAAAGACAAGGATTTTATGACTATTACAGGCCTATTGAAGTTGATGAATCATTAGATTATGAATACAAAGCTTCTAAGATGAAGGAATGGTACCAAAAGCATATTGGATTATTTGTTAAATACAAAATCACTGAAGAAATTTTTAATAATGCTGCTACTGATTTACGAATAATGGAATTTAGACCAGGTGCTAAAGAATTTATTGAATTTTTACATGATAATAATATCCCATTAATTATTATTAGCGCAGGAATTGGAAATTTTATTGAGGCCTTTCTTACTTTGAATGGTTGCTACTATGATAATATTTATGTTAGTAGTAACAAAATTATTTTTAAAGACGGAATCGCTGTTGGTGTAGATACTAATATTATTCATAGCTTAAATAAAAATGAGGTTTCTTTGCCAGATAATATAAAAGAAAAATTAAGTAATAGAAAAAATGTTTTACTACTAGGTGACCAAATTAGTGATTTAAGAATGGTTGATAAATCTAAGCATGACCATGTTTATACTAATTGCTTCTTATGTGATGAAAACAAGTCTGAATTAGAAGCTATTAGAAAGCAATTTGATATTGTTTGTGAAATTGGAGATAATTATTTTGATTTGAAGAAATTGTTGTTTTCTGAATAGGGTAAATCGATTTTTCTGTGTAATATTGTTTTTGTTAAATAGGGCTAACGTAAAAAGCTAACTGGTTCAATCCAATTAGCTTTATTTTTTAATTCCAAGTATTTTCCCTTTTCCAAAATTCGTCTTCTCTTCCATGATAATAATCATTTAGTACCTCGTCAATTATTCTGTATGTTTCAAGTGCTTCTCTTCCAGAGCATGTATTTAGATGCTTTCCAGTAATTAATGAATCTACTACTTCATGAACCATATCTTCTTGTATAATATCTGGATTATCAATATGTAATTTTTCTTCTCCATTTTCATTTTTTATTACTATATCATCATTACCATGCATTGAAAATTCCATTGTTCCGTTTGTTCCATAGACTAAAATTTTATCTTTTTTATCAAATGCAATTGAGTTAAAATTTGCTGTTCCTATTACTCCATTTTCTGTTTCAAAAGACATTACAACTACATCTTCTACATTATATTCTTTGCTATTATTAGTCGCTATTCCATTTATTTTTGTAAATTTTCCAAATAAATATACCATTATATCAATAGAATGGGGTGCTATATCATAAAACTTTCCTCCGCCTGAAAGTTCTGTATTATATAGCCAAGTATTCAAAATTTCTTCTTTATTATATTTTCTGTTAAGTCTAAAATCTACTTCACATATTTTACCTATTATACCCTCTTCCAATAATCGCTTAATCTTAACAAACTTTGGTAATGCTCGTCTATAATGAGCGATATATAGTGGGACTCCTGCTTTTTCAAACATTTCAGTAATTTCTAATGCCTCTTTATAATTTCTAGCAAAAGGCTTTTCTATGTATGTTGCTTTTTTTGCTTGGCAACATTTTATGGCTTGCTTTAAATGCAATCCTGGTGGTGTTGCAATATATACAGCATTTACTTCATTATCTTTAAGTAAATCATCTACATTATCATACCATTTTTGTGCTCCTAATTTTTCAGCTGAAACTTTTGCATTGTCTAAGTTTCTTCTCATTACTGCATAAATTGAACTATTATTGGCAGTATTAAAAGCTGGACCGCTTTTCTTTTCTACTACTTTTCCGCATCCTATAAATCCCCATTTGATATTATCCATAATTTTTTCTCCTTTACAATTCCACTCCCCATTTTGGAGGATACATATATTCTATTTTAGATGTTTTAGGTATATACTTCTTTTTGATTTTTTTCCTATTAGACTTTAATTTTGGAAGTGCTTGCCTACAATATTTGTCTAATTCACAGAAAATATTTTGGCAATCTATTAGCTGAAGCTCTCGATTTCCTATTCTTTTAAAATTCAAATTCAATCTTTTAAATTCTTTGTCTTGGTTTTCATACATATATTTTATAATATCTTCATTACTCATATTCTCTTTGTCAATAAAACACTTATTTATTCCTCTTAATGAACCTGGTCCTGCTACTGTAAATTCATTTTCTTTCCAATCAACTACTTCACTATAATTAATATCTGTTACTAGCTGGTATGCCATAAAATCTCCAATTAGAGGATACGATTCTATAATTTCAAATGCCTCTTTCATTTTTTTGCATTCTAAAATTTTATCTTGCATTTTGTCTTCCAAGAACATTTTTTGTAGTAAAGCTAAATGATTATCATGTTTTCTATCAAATCCAAATGCTTTATTGGCACATGATATATATGCATCATTATATATTTTTATTCCATTAGATATAGCCTTTTCTAATACTTCTGAGTATGTTTTTCTATTGAAATTTTTTAATGTAGGGTCTCCTATGTTTTCTAACAATAATCCCCATGTTTGCTCTTTGTTAAATAACTTGAATAGTATTATTCTAAAAATATTATCATCATTATCATATGTTTTTCCATTATATATTACATTCTTCAATAAATATTGACTTACTCTATCATTTACTCTATAACTATTACAAAACTTGTATTCCTGCAAAATTTCATCTTCTGTCCATGGTGGTTCTTTACCTTCAAGTTTGCGCAAAAATATATTTTGTCTTTCACAAGCGAAATACCAATATAAGTCATAAACTTCTTGTCTTTTTTTCATTTCATACCTCTTTTAATTTGTTTTCATGCATTTAGGGTCTTTTGAATTAATACATCTTTTTAAGTTTGTGTATATATCTTCATTTTTATTATATCCTGCAATTATTTTTTGACCAATACAACCACTCTTACAAATTTTATAGTCTTTGCATGATTTACAACTATTTTCTGTATTTAGCTCTCTCAATAATTTAAAGTATTCTGAATTATACATTTCTTTTAGTGTATTTTCTTTTATATTCCCACTAATGCCCAATTTTGTAAAATATTTTATAGAATCACATGGATATGCAATACCATCAAATCCAATTATCATAATTTCATCCGCAATAATACAAGGACTATTTTTTATATTTAATAAATTCCAAGGACTTCCTAACCTTATTTTGTCTTTGTATTTTGATTCTAAGTAAAAGTCTTTTATTTGATTCAATTCTTCTCTAGTTAAGTCCATATTTTTACTGCCTTTACCGTGTGGAACAAATCTAAGTAAGCTAATTTTTTCGAAATATTTCCTATTATGAAATTCTTCCATTGTTGCATTTACTATTGTCTGCATTTGTGAAATTGAGTCTTTTGAAATTGTATAATGAAATCCTAATTTACAATTTGAATTTTTTAATAATTTATCAAAAAATTCTATATGTGTGTATGTTGAAGAATCTTTTTGGTTTGATAAACTGTCTGCTAGCGAATATATTATTTTATTTAGTCCACTATCAATAAGTTTTTTATATTTATTTATGTTTTCATCATTCCTATAATCAAATGTATAAATTGCAGAATTGATTTCTAATTCTTTTGTTAGTTTAATTAAATCATTTAGCTTTTCATATTTTAGTGGTTCTCCTCCCGTAAATACCACATCAGTAACATTCATTTGCTTTGCTTCTAGTATTATTTTCTTTACATCTTCATATTCTAACTCTTTAATATTTTTAGCATTACTAGTAGCACTGCTTGAACAATGTATGCAGTTTCTTGAGCATCTATTAGTTAATTCTATTTTTAATTCTTTTAGCATAATTATCTCCCTGATATTCATTTACAATAATTTTATATTATTTTATTTATAATTTCAACATAAATATCTATTTTAAAAGTAAAAATATCTTGATTTAAAATATTTTATATACTATAATATATTTGTTTTATGCCACTATAGCTCAGTTGGTAGAGCAACAGATTCGTAACCTGTAGGTCGCGAGTTCGATTCTCGCTGGTGGCTCCAAAAATTACTCCCACTAAATTTTAAAATTACCTAAAATACGTAGTTTTAGACATTTGTGGGAGTATTAAAGTTCAAATTTTTTACAAAATATGTAAAAAATAATGAAATATTTTCTCCTCTATGTTATAATTGAATCTATCAGACATTTTCTGATAAATTTGAAAGGATGAGTTATATGAAAGAAAATATATATAATAATAATTACTTTTTTGTAGATGAATCCGGAGATACAACTTTTTATAATAGAAAAGGTGAATGGATTGTTGGGCATGAAAATGGAGCGTCAAAAATATTACTTATGGGATTTATAAGAACAACTGAACCAGAATTTTTAAGAAAAAAACTTAATGAATTAAAATATGAAATATTAAATGATGAATATTTAAAAGACATACCTTCTATGAGTAAAACAAGGATATCATTTCATGCAAAAGATGATTGTCCTGAGGTTAGATATAAAGTCTTTACTTTATTAAAAGATTTACCTTTTTCATGTAATATTGTTGTCGCAAGAAAAACAGAGCATGTTTTTAAAAAATTTAATGGTAATACACAAGAACTATATGATTCTTTGATAACAAATTTATTTAAAAATATATTACATTTATCTAATAATAACTATATTTATATAGCAACTAGAGGAAGTAAGAAAAGACAAGCTCCACTAGAACAAGCTATACAAAAAGCTTTGAATTATACCGAAAGCAAATTAAATACTACAATTGATTCTACACAGAAAATATTACCACAAACACCATCAGGAGAAGTATGCTTACAAATTGTAGATTATTGTAATTGGGCAGTACAAAGAGCTTTTTTACAAAATGATATGAGATATTATAAATTTTTGAAAGAAAAATTTGGATTAATTGTAGATTTGTATGATTACAAAAAGGGATGGAAGAATTTTTACAGTAAGAAAAATCCATTTGATATAAAAAAGATAAGCCCTTTACGGCTAGGTATTAAAAAATACTCACAGCATGAAGCTGACTTTCGCACATAAAGGACTTATTAAATTAAAAAGCTATTGCTCTACTATTATTATATGATTTATTAAATATAATTATACATAAAATAAATTCTTTTGTCAAATAAATTATACAGATAATTAAAGAAAATTTCAAGTATTTTTATAAAAATTTCTAAGATTTAAAGATTTTTATGATGTAAAATGTGGTTCCAAAATGGAACCACATTTAATAATTAACTTTAAGGTTACAATTTGGAACCTTATAATATCTTGAAACTTCTTATTTAAGGTCGCAAATTGCGACCTTATACAAATTCTACTCCATCATTCTCCTCATTGTTTCCCATGCTAAACTAGCACATTTTATTCTTGCTGGCATTTTTGTAATACTTTTCAAGTACTTAGCATCTCCTAACATATTGAGCTCCGCTTCTTCTACTTCTTCTCCATTTACCATTTTCAAAAAAATATCTATTAGCTTTATCGCTTCTTCTTGTGATTTTCCTTTTAATAAATCTATCATAATGGATGCTGAGCCTTGAGATATTGCACATCCATATCCTGTATAAGATAAATCTTTTATTATATTTCCGTCAAATTTTATTTCAAGTGTAATATCATCCCCACAACTTGGATTATGCCCGTGTTCTTTCCTATCTATTTCAATTAAATTATGTTTGTTTTTTTTACTTATACTATGTTCCATTATGATATTTGTATATACTTCTTCTAAGTAATCCATTATATTCCGTTCCTTTATTTTTATTTAGGTTTTACGGGTTTACCTATAACCCATACTTTCTAACATATTCAATTTTATGAATTGCATATGTTAAATTTCATTCTTGTTACTACCTTATCCACTTAGCAAATAGTTTCTTAGTTTTATATAAAGCATCTATCAATCTATCTACATCTTCTTTTGTATTATAAATATAAAAGCTCACTCTGCATGTCGATTCTAATCCCATATATCTAAGCAATGGTTGTGCACAATGATTTCCAGACCTAACGCATACGTTTTCACTATCTAATACACTTGCTACATCATGGGAATGTACTCCACCCACGTTAAATGAAATAACTCCTGCCTGCTTGTTTGAAAAGCCATAGATTGTAACAAAAGCTAGTTTTTGTAATTCTTCCAGAGCATACATTGTTAATTCTTTTTCAATTGCTTGCACTACTTCCATGCCTTTTAGCACTTTACTATTTTTCACTTTGTTTATATCGTTTATCTCACTATTTCCTTCATAATTTGCTAATTCTAAATTGTTCAAATAATCTATTGCTGCAGATAGTCCAACTGCACCTTCTACATTTTGCGTACCAGCTTCGTATTTTGTAGGTACTTCAGCAAATGTAGCATTTTGCTCATAAACATACTCTATCATGTCTCCACCAAATAAAAATGGTTTCATTTTTTCTAATAGTTCACTTTTGGCATATATCACACCTATTCCAAGTGGAGCTAACATCTTATGTCCCGAAAACACTAAAAAATCTGCATCAAGCTTTTGAACATCTACTTTCATATGTGGTACGCTTTGTGATGCATCAACTATGGAAATAGCCCCAACACTATGAGCTTTTTTTATTATTTTTCCTATTGGATTTATTGTTCCAAGCACATTTGACACATGGGTTATTCCTACAATTTTGGTTCCTTCTACTATTTTGCTATCAATTTCTTCATCTGTTATCTCTCCTGCATTATTTATATACATATATTCTATTTTAGCGCCAGTCTTTCTTGAAACATATTGCCATGGTACCAAATTAGAATGATGTTCCATTATTGACAGTACAATTTTATCTTTGCTACATAAATTATTTAGCCCATAGCTATATGCTATTAGGTTTAAACTTTCAGTTGCATTTCTAGTAAATACTATTTGCTTTTCGCTTTTGGCATTTATAAACTTGGCAACCTTTTTTCTTGCTTCATCATACACTTTTGTAGCTTCCAAGCTCAATTTATATGCTCCTCTATGAGGGTTTGCGTTCGAATTTTTATAGTATTCACTAATTGCATTTATAACTTGCATAGGCTTTTGTGTTGTAGCTGCGCTGTCTAAATAAGCAATATTATTTTGCATTAATAATGGAAAATCTTTTTTAAAAAAATAAGCCATTTGATTTACACTCCTATATTATAGTTTATGTAAAACAAATGGTTTATTTGAATATATTTATTAAATTTTTTGTGCTATTTTATTGTTAATTATTGTTTACATTTTTAGAATTCTATTTCAAAAATCCTTCAATTATTTTTTCTTCAGCTTCTTTTTCTGTAAGCCCTAAAGTCATTAATTTTATTAATTGGTCACCCGCGATTTTTCCGATAGCTGCTTCGTGTATTAAATTCGCATCTACATTATTTGCTATTATTTCAGGAGTTGAAATTACTTTTGCATGGTCTTTTATAATTGCATCACATTCAACATGTCCAAAACATTCTGCATTTCCTACAACTTTTGAAACAAATTCTTGTTTTGAATGTTCTGTTGCAACAGAACGTGATGTTACTTTTACACTTGCACCTTTGTCTTCTAAGTCTACATCAAATATTGTTTTGGCTAATTGGTCCTTGTGTGTAAGTATTTTTTCAGTAACTACAAAATTTGCATTTTTATAAACCTTGCCCTTTGTTTCTCTAATAGTAGAATCTACTCCCTTTATTTGAATGCTTTCCATTTCCATGGTTGCACCTTCTTTTAATTCTACTTCTGTTACTGGGTTTAATATTCTTTTTCCATCGCCTTTACCTTCTCCATAATGCTTTTCATAATATTTAACCTTTGCGCCTTCTTCTAAAAAGAAACGATGTATACCATCATGCTGTGTATCATTATGCTCATCATTATGAATTCCGCAACCTGCAATAATTACTACATTTGCATTCTTTCCAATGTAAAAATCATTGTAGACAACATCTTTAAGCCCACTTTGTGTAATGATAACAGGTATGTGGACAATATCAAATTTTGTATTTTCTTTTACATAAATATCTATACCTGATTTATCTTTTTTTGTTTCTATTTTTACATTTTCTGTTACTTGTCTTTCAACGCCTTTTCCGTTTTCTCTAATATTGTAGGCTCCAGTTCTTACATCATCACCTGCAATTGTTTCTAATAAATTTTCTTCTATTTTTTGCATTTATTTTTTCTCGTATAAATTATACGAAACTCCTTTCGTCTATTTTTTAAATCTTTTCTTATTCCTCATCATACTGTATTTTACAGCAAGGAACTTGTGCATTTACTTCTTTTAAAATATCCTCTGGTCTTCCTATTTCTTGAATCTCGCCATCTTTCATTAATATTATTTCATCTGCAATTTTTAATATTCTTTCCTGATGAGATATAATCAAAGTTGAACGATTTTTTCTTGATTGTATGTCTTCAAATACTTGAATTAAGTTTTGAAAACTCCACAAATCTATTCCTGCCTCTGGTTCATCAAATATACAAAGTTTTGAACCTCTTACAGCAAGAAGTGCTATTTCAATTCTTTTTAGTTCTCCACCAGATAAAGAATCATTTACTTCTCTATCTATATATTCTTTGGCACATAAACCAACTTGAGATAATATTCTGCAAGCTTCTCTTCTATCCATTTTTTTATTTGCAGAAAGTCTTATTAAATCAAGTACTGTAATACCTTTGAATTTTACTGGTTGTTGGAATGCAAAACCTATACCCATCCTTGCTCTTTCATCAATAGTTTTGTTTGTGATGTCTTGTCCTTCAAATATTACTTGTCCACTGTCTTGCTTTTCTATTCCCATAATTATTTTAGCAAGTGTTGATTTTCCAGAACCATTGTGTCCTGTTATTGCAATAAACTTGCCAGCATCTATCTTTAAATTAATATCATTTAATATTTTTTTATTGTCCCTTTCGAACATTATATGTTTTAATTCTAGCATTTTTACCTCTTTTCTTTTGAAAGTTTTATTTTTATTAGCAATATTTTTACTGCGAAAAATGTTATTGCTTATGACTTTCAACGTTTTTGTTAGTCTTGTCTAACATTTTAATATTTTTTTATATATTTGTCAAGTGATATTTAAAAAAATTTATATTACATTTTATAAATGTGGAAGAATGTATATTGAAGCCTTAAATAGAAAAATATATAAACTTAACTTTATCTTTCCAAATCTTGTTCTTTTTGTCTTATTAATTTAGTAGTAGCTAAATCTTCATCATTCATGTCAAATATAGTGCCATTCAAATTATTTTCAACGGTACCAATATATCCGTTAAACTTTCTTTGACAGGTTCTTAAATGCAAATCTGACATTTGCTTATTAAATAAACTAATATATTCTTTCTCTTTATCAGATAATGGCCTATCCAAATGAATTATTCTGTCTACTTCATCAAACCTAGTATTAGTTGTAACATCAAAATGCATATCAATGCCAGCAATATTTTTTACTATTTCATATTCATTTAAGTATGCTATAACACCTAACTGAGTTGTATATTGATAATTTCTCTTTGGTATGACTAATATTTGCTTTGTATTTTCTCCATTTGGTGAAACTTCGAATTGATACCATCTTTCTTTAGAATATTTAGAATTAAAATTTCTTATAATTCCTGTTTTTACTTCTTCTGGATTTAAAGGTAAATTTTTTGCATACACTTCTTGTTTCGTTAAAACATCATATTCTTTTCTTGAATCTTCATCTTTAATTAGAGAATATAAGTATCCTATTTCTTGCAAATCATGATCTAATTTTTCAGATAAATCTGGAGATTCTTCTTTTCTTTTCATAATACTTTCTCTTATATTTTCATATTTTTCTTTTAGCAATTCGTCCAATTTTGCTTTGTCAACTGTCCCATCAGCTCTTTTAGCTCTATTAGCTAAAAGATTAAAACCCAAAATAGTTTTTGCTGCTGCATATTTCTCTATATCTTTATCCATAGTAAATTTCATTCCTTCCATTACTGTTTTTGTTATTATAATAATAATTTGAATTTAAGTCAATTAATAATAAAATTTTTATCTCTATTTAAAATATTTTTTTAATAAATTTTATTTCATAATTTATTAATTTTTTCATTATTTAACTAGACTTTTAATTTAAAATATGCTATTATATTAAAGTAGTTTCAATAATTTATGCCGTTGTGGCGAAATTGGTATACGCACAGCACTCAAAATGCTGCGAGAAATCATGTGGGTTCGAGTCCCACCAACGGCACCACCAAAAATGCCACTGCAAATTAGTGTAGTGGCATTTTATTTTTGCATAATAAAAAAACTTGATTTTTTCTATTCAATAAAATTACCATTATGCAATATGAGTAGCCTCATTACTGCATAATGGATTGCTTTTCAGGAGTTTATGTCGAATTTTACCGTTCCACCATTAAAGAAAGATACCTTCACAAAGTTGCCAATATGGATTCTTCTAATGGACCCATGAAATGTTTGATCTATCATCTTTTCATTTTTCCAACATAGGATCCTTAAAGTTTTTTTCTTAGAATCATATTTACAATTATAACTACCATAAGATACTATAAAATCATGATTTCTATCTATAGTAACCTTTGTGAGCCCTTTAATGGTATTACCATTTTTCATAATTGTTAAATAGATTTCTTCCGGTCTTTCTTCATAGAGTATTTGGTCTTTTTCTATTTCTTTATTAGACTCTACATCAAATGTAACGTGTTTGTTATTTTCTACCACAATATCAATAGGTAGCATATCTCCAGTTAGAATGACCTTTCTTTCATCGGTGTCCAACACTGAAACATAAAACCGTCTTTTCATTTTCAATTCCTCCTTCAAAAGCTTTTTTCAAAAAACGGTACTTATAATTATAATACTTTTTGTTAATTTCGTCAACCTAATTACTATCTTTTCCATTTTTTATTTTTAAAACAGATTTTTATAAAAGTTCCAATATATATTTGCTTGCACTTTTAGGAAATAAATTCATTAATTATGGGAAAAATTTACACAGTATTCTTGACAAGCACTTTGATTTTCATATAAAAAAGTGCTATAATATTGTTACACTTTTTGTGTAATATTTTAGAAAGGTTGTGATTTCATGCCTATGCACGGTGGTTTTGGTGGACCTCCTCATGGACCTGCTGGTGGTCCGCATTTTCACGGTGGCTTTGGAGGGCCTCATCATGGTTCCGGAGGATTCCATCATGGACCTCCACGTGGGTTCGGAGGTCCCCCTCCTCGTGGTCCAATGTGGGGTGGTCCACCCCCACCTCCTCCGCCTTATAGGCGAGGTGGATGCGGTGGTTGTTTGTTCCCGTTTTTGATTGGAATTGCAGCCATCATTGCAGTTGTTGCTTTTATTTTCTAAAAGCTAATTCTAATAAAGCATAGCTACTTCCTTTTGTTTTAAGGTGAATTAGCCTTTGCTTTTTAGAAACAACTGCAAACCAAAAGAAGATGCGCTCACTTTTGTGGGTGCATCTTCTGTTAAATTTATTTTATTATGATTAGAAAATTTTACAAAGCTTTTCTTTTATAAGCTATAATGTTTAAGATCTGAAATACTCTTTTTAGGAGTATACATCTTTGTATTAATTCTACTCTTCTTCTTCGTCGAATTGTGAGTTATATAATCTCGCATACGCTCCATTTTTTGCCAAAAGCTCATCATGAGTTCCTTGTTCTACAATATCTCCGTGTTCCATAACCAATATTAGGTCGGCGTTTTTTATTGTAGATAATCTATGAGCAATTATAAAACTTGTTCTGCCCTTCATCAAATTATCCATTGCTGATTGAATTTGTATCTCTGTTCTAGTATCTATGCTTGATGTAGCTTCATCTAATATTAAAATCTTTGGATTAGTTAATATTACACGAGCTATTGTAAGAAGTTGCTTTTGTCCTGCAGAAATGTTTGATGTCTCTTCATTAAGTACCATGTCATAAGAGTTTGGCAATGTTTTAATAAAATGATGTACGTGCGCTGCTTTTGCTGCTTCAATTACTTCATTGTCAGTTGCATCTGGCTTTCCATAACGTATATTATCTTTAATGCTTCCGCTAAATAGCCATGTGTCTTGAAGTACCATTCCAAACATTTTTCTTAAATCTCCACGCTTAAAGTCTTTTATATTGTTTCCATCAACATATATTCCTCCAGAATTAACATCATAGAACCTCATCAAAAGTTTAACCATGGTTGTTTTTCCAGCTCCAGTTGGTCCAACTATTGCTATTTTTTGTCCATCATGAACATTTGCATTAAAGTCATGTATTATTATGTTGTCATCATCATAACCAAATTCTACATGGTCAAATTTTACATTGCCTTTAAGTCCTTCTATAGATTTAGGATTTGCTACATCAGGTAGCTCTTCTTGTTCATCTAAGAATTCAAATACTCTTTCTGCAGCTGCTACCATTGTTTGAAGCATTCCAGAAATTTGAGCTATTTGAGATATAGGTTGTGTAAATTGTCTCATGTATTGTATAAATGATTGAATATTACCAACTGTAATTTGTCCCTGTGCTGCTAAATATCCACCAAGTATTGCTACTCCAACATATGCAATATTTCCTATAAAGTTCATAACTGGATGCATTAAGCCTGACAAAAATTGAGATTTCCATCCTGAACGATATAAATTATCATTTTCTTCGTCAAATGCCTTAAATACTTTTTCTTCACTATTAAATGCTTTTACAATTAAATGTCCACCATAAATTTCTTCTACTTGGCCATCCAAGTATCCTAAATGGTCTTGTTGAGCTTTGAAGTATTTTTGTGATTTTTTTGCAATAATGCTTACTACTATTATTGTTATTGGTAAAATTAATATTGCAAGTATAGTCATTTCCCAGCTTATTGATAACATCATTATAAGTATGCCAACTACAGTGCAAACTGCTGTAATTATTTGAGTTATGCTCTGGTTTAAGTTTTGTGAAAGCATATCAACGTCGTTTGAAATTACTGATAAAATTTCACCATTTGTTCTTTTATCAAAAAATCTCATTGGTAATTTATTTATTTTTGCAATTAAATCATTACGAACTTTGTAGCTGACTTTTTGTGCAACATTTGTCATTACAAATCCTTGTATTGCAGAAAAGGCCATACTTACCGCATATAATACTAAAAGGGTAATTAAAATATTAGCAATTGCTTCAAAGTTTATTCCGCTTCCACCTGAAAGCTTACTTATAAGTCCATTATATATTTCGGTAGTGGCATTACCTAGTATTTTTGGTCCAACTATTGAAAATATAGTACTACCAATAGAAAATATTAATACAATTATTATCTGCCACTTAAATGGAGCTAGATAATTTTTTATTAATTTTTTTACAGTACCTTTAAAATCTTTTGCTTTTTCTGGGGCTCTTCCGCCGCCTCTTCTCATTCCTCCCATTGGTCCTGGCATGCTACTCACCTACCTTTCCATTTTGATTTTTTGAGTCTTGCTCTTTATTTTTTATATTTAAAGAATCTTCATTTTGCTTATTTTTTTCTTCTTTCTTTTCTTCTTCAAGATTTAACTCTTCTGCTGAAAGTTGAGATAAAGCTATTTGCCTATATGTTTCGCAATTTTTTAGCAATTCCTCATGTGTACCTTTTCCAACAATTTTTCCTTCTTCAAGAACTATAATTTGGTCTGCATCCATTATTGTACTTATTCTTTGTGCAACTATTATTACTGTCTTATTCTCAGTTTGTTCATGTAATGCCTCTCTTAAAGCCTTATCTGTTTTTAAGTCTAATGCAGAGAAACTGTCATCAAATACATATATTTCTGGGTCAATTGCTAACGCTCTTGCTATAGATAAACGCTGCTTTTGACCACCTGATACGTTATTACCACCTTGTGCAATTGGTGATTTGTATCCTTCTTCTTTCTTTTCAATAAATTCAGTTGCTTGTGCAATTGATGCTGCTTTTACCATTTCTTCGTCTGAAATGTTATCTTTACCATATTTGATGTTAGATTCAATAGTTCCAGAGAATAGCAAACCTTTTTGTGGTACAAAACCTATTCTACTTCTTAAATCTTTTTGTGATACGTCTTTAATGTTTGCTCCATCAACAAGTAATTCTCCACCTGTAACATCATAAAATCTTGGTATCAAATTAACTAATGTAGACTTACCACTACCTGTACTTCCTATAATTGCAGTTGTTTTACCAGCTTCAGCTGTAAAGTCTATATCTTCAAGTATTTCCGTATCTGCATCAGGATACCTAAATGAAACATTTTTGAATTCGACCAAGCCTTTTTTGTTTTCATCGAATTTTGCTTGTTCATTTACTGGTTTATCTTCTATTTGAGGTTCTGTTTCTAACACTTCATTAATACGATTTGCAGAAACTGATGCTCTTGGTAGCATTATTGAGATAATTGAAATCATTAGGAATGACATTACTATTTGCATTGTGTATTGTAAAAATGCCATCATATCTCCAACTTGCATAATACCTTGGTCTACACTGTGTCCACCAACCCAAATAATAAGTATCATAACTCCTTGCATTGTGAACATCATTGCTGGCATCATCAAACTCATTGCTTTGTTTACAAATACACTGTTTTTCATTAAGTTTGTATTAGCTTCATCAAATCTGCTTTCTTCTCTTTTTTGAGTATTAAAAGCCCTTATAACTGGTAAACCTGTTAAAATTTCTCTTGCAACTAAATTTAATCTATCTATTAAATCTTGCATTTTTCTAAACTTAGGCATTGCTACTATAAATAGAACCAAAACAATTGCAATAACTAAGACAACTGCTAAAGCTATAACCCAAGCCATAGAAAGTGTGCCTGTTCTTATAACTCTTAAAACACCACCAATTCCCATTATAGGAGCATATACAACTACTCTAAATAGCATTGTAATTAATTGTTGTATTTGTTGCACATCGTTTGTACTTCTTGTAATAAGTGACGCTGTTGAGAATCTATTAAATTCTGCTGTTGAAAAGCTTAGCACTTTTTTGAATAATTTTTCTCTTAAAGTTTTGCCAAGTTTTGCTGCTACTCTTGATGATAGGAACATTATTGTTACAGCTGAAAGCATACTTAAAAAGGCAACTCCCGCCATTTGAAGTCCAACTATAAGTATGTATTTATTTTGTAAACTATCTAAATCTACTCCAATAGAGCCATATTCACTTTTTACTGCTTGAATTGCTGCTTGCTCTATAATTGAATCTGACATTGTGCTTAAAGTTGCGTCTATTTGATTTAAAACAGCTTGCCTTTGTGTATCTGGCATTTGCTTTATTAAATCAATTATGTCTGGCTGTTGATAAACAATTGCGAGTGGCTTTGCCATCAAGCTTTCTAAATTTGTTTTTTCCTCTTTTGATAAATTTTTCAATTTGTAAATATCTTCATTTTGTAATTCTGGATATTCTTCTAAATTGTCATCTGTTTTTTCCATAAGCTCATAATTGCTTTTTATTTCATCATCTGCATCTGTAAAATACATTAAATTATCTAGTTCACTAGACCTAATTACATCTGGCACTGCATATTCTATGCCACCTTGCTGAATACCAGTATTTACAATTTTCGATGTAAAGTCTGGCAAGTTCAAGTCACATGCAGCTTGTATGCAAAGTAAGATGAATATTGCAATTACTAATAAAGCTGATTCTTTTAGGTTTTTTAACACTTTTAGCATAACTTTACTACCCCTTTCTGCTAAAATTTATTTTTCCGTATTTTGTAATTATATATACTTGCTAAACATATGTCAATTAGTTTTTTTTAAAATTTATGTAAATTTTTAATTCTTTATTAATCTTTATAAAAATCTATTAACCTCTTTTAAATTTATTAACTTATTGGTATAATTTAATTGCTACAAAAAATAATTACAAGCTTTTAATCAAACTTGTTTTTAAAAAGGAGTAAATTATGAATGATTTAGTTAGTGTAATAGTTAGTATATACAATGATGAAAAGAATTTAAAAGATTGCATCATTTCTTTAATTGGACAAACCTATAGGAACCTTGAAATTATTTTAATAGATGATGGTTCAACAGATGGCTCAGCCAAAATTTGTGATGATTTGGTTTTAACAAGTTCTAAAATGAAGTTAGTACATAGAATGCATTCTGGCCTTGGTGATAGCAGAAATATTGGCTTAGACATGGCTACTGGCAAATATGTAACTTTTGTAAATGGTTCTGACACTATAAAAAATGATATGATAGAAACTTTATACAAAATGATGCAAAACTACCCTGTAGATATTGCTATGTGTTCTTTAAGCTTTGGCAGTGAACAACCTAAAACTTACATTTATCCATCTTCAAGCAACACTTCAAATGCTAATGTTTCTTCAAGGGCTATAAATACCTCTGGCAACTATTCTTCAAGTAGCAATACTGTAATTACTTTGTCACATGAAGATGCTATTAGACAATTGTTACTCGGAAAAACATTGACAAATACTGTTTGTGGAATATTGTTTAAAAAAGAGCTATTTAATTCTATTAAATTTTCAGATGATAATTCCGATGTAGTTGTTAGATTAATAGAATTAAGTAAAAAAACTGCTTTTGTTAATATGCCAGCTTACCATTGCAAAACATCAGAAGCTTTTTCTAACTCTTCTCTAATAAACAGGGATATACGCATTATGAAATTATACCCAAATTTAGAGATTTATTGTCAATATGATATTTTAAAAAATATCCAAAATGAATTTTATGATGCTATATGCAACAATAAACCCTTGATAAATGCAGATAATATGTATAAAATGTTTATGCAAATTGTTAAAGAAAAGGAAGAAAAAATCTCTCCATTTTTAAGTTACAGGCGTAAAGCTCATATGTACTTAATGGCAGATGATTTGAATACATATAAAAGAATTTGCCCTGTGCTACCTGAGCTCAGCCAAAATGATTAATTGCTTAATGTTTTTATATCGACCTAAGATACAGTCATGTAAAATTGTCAGAGTCTTTAATTTTAATATAATTTCAAACAAAAGCCTTATAAATTTAAGGCTTTTGTTTTGGGAGTAAATGGAAAATATTCCGTTATAATATATACCAAATTAAATCTAAATTATTTTTTCCTATAATAAATGATGTATTCTGTTTCTTTTGGATCTAAAACAATATCATATTCCTGTTTGATATTGTATTCTTCTAGATGCTCATTTGAAGTTTCTTCTGTATTCTCATAATCTTCATCATTTTCGTAATTTCCAGCTAATAACTCTTCAACAATATTTGTCTTTTCATTTTCAGCTAAATACTCATTTTCATTTGAATCAATATTTGATGTGTCTAAGTTTGTTTCATCATCAGTTTCATTACTAGCTTCATAGTTAACTTCTTCTTCCTGTATTTTTGATTTTTCAATTAAAGTATTTTCTTGACTGTATTCTATGCCATTTTTTATTAAATCTCCTTTATTTTCATTTAAAGAGTTTTCTTTTAGTGTTAGTACATATCCATCAAATTCTTTTGCTTTTACTTCAACTTTGTCACCTTCTAAGCCATTAATTACTTCTTCATCAAGTAATTTATTTGTTGTTATGTCTACATACTTAACTTTCATATTTACTTTCTTTTTGTAGTAATATGTTACACTAATATTGTCTGAATTAATTATGCCTTCTGTTTCGCCTTCTACCTTAGATAGTTCATATCCTTCAATAGATTTTTCTTCTGTTTTATATGCTTGTCCAAATGCACTTGTAATAACAACATCATTTTCTATGTTTTCACCTGTAATTTCATTTACATATGAAGTTGTTACTGTTCCCAATTTGTTGTAAGTTAGTACTCTTTCTTCGTCTCCTGCATTCATTTTTCCGTTTAAATTTTGCATTTCACAAACATACCCATCAATTTTTTTAGGGTAAATGCTGTATTCTTTTCCTTCGTAACCATCAATAACAGTAGGTTCTAGTAGCTTTGCACCTGTTTTATCTACATATTTTACTGTGATACTTGCATTTTTTGCATAATTATATTTCACATTAATTCTCTCTTTCTTGAGTTTGCCTTCTGTTTCGCCATCTATACCAACTAATTTGAAACCACTTATATCTTTATTAAATGAACTTATATTATATTTTTCATTTACAATGCCTATAATAGTTTCTTCAGGGGAAATTTCAGTTTTTGTGTTCAAATCAATATATTTTAGCATTACACCTTTTGAAGGCAAATCTATTTTATATGTAATATTGTTTGAATAATTTCCACTATTATCTATTGCTCTAATATGCAAATAATAGTCCTTGTCCCACTCTATACCTGTATATAATATTGGTTCATCATTTGTTTTGTTTACTTCAAGTCCTGCTTCTGTATCTTTGCTATTATCAATAATGTAATTATAGCCTTTTATGCCTGAGTCACTATATATTTTTGTGACATCTGATTTAACATTTTCTGGTGCATTAGTGCTATTTGTACCTTCTGTTTGAGTTTCTAAATAATATTCATATAATGTGGCATTGTCGGTTGCTGGTGTAAAACTAATTATTATGTAATCATCTGTTATAACTGGCTTAATGTTAGTTACATTATTTGGCTTGGAGGTGTCTTTTGTATCTAGTTCAAAAGTGCTTTTAGTACTTAAAATGCCTTGATTTTCAACTTTTGTTTTTACTTCTGTAAATTCATTTTCATCTTCGGTTTTTTGATATAATTTTACATTACAATCTTTTGTTGATTTTGCCTCTATAGCTACCTTTTCACCTTTTGACTGCATTTGCTTTTCGCTTATTTTAATTTTTGAATTTGTCATTTGCAAATAAATTGCAGTAGTAGCCATGGCAAGAATTAGGATGAATAAAATTGTCATTAGTTTAGATTTTTTGTGCATAGGCAAGCACCTCCTTTTGAAATATTAATTTAGTAAGTAAGTGGAAAACACAATAATTTGATTAATTATTGTACTTTAAGAATGAATGCAGTTTTGTTGAATAGAAAACTAATTGTTTATTCAACAAGGCAAATACCAAATTGTGGTATTATTATATATGGTAATTTATGGTATGTCAAGAGATTTTTGAGAAAAAATAAAAAAAGTGTGTTAAATAAATGTAGGCAATTTTTATATTTTGCCTACATAAATTTAACACTAACGCTAAAATCGGTCTTTAATCTATTACTTCTAGTAATGGTGGAGCTATTTGCTTCTTTCTTGAAACAACGCCTTCTAGCATCATTGAATCGAATTCATCAAGCTTTTTGCCAAAAGCTTTTTCTGTAAGCTCTTTATCAGCTCCAAGTGCTATTATTTTTGAACTTGTATTTATAATATCTGTTATAACAAATATAAATAAGTCTAGCTTTTTCTCTGCAATTTCTTTTTCCATTGCAAATTCTAGTTCTTCTCTTCTTGAGAAAACATCATCAATATCTGCTGTATTTACTTGTGAAATTACTATTTTCTTGCCATTTTTTTCGTACTCTTTTGCATCCAAGTTTATAACTTCTTGACTTGAATATGTACTTAAATCTGTTCCTGCTTTTAGCATATCTAGTCCATATTCACTTGCTTTTAGTCCTGTAATCTCTTCTAACTCTTCTACAGCTTTTACATCTTTTTCTGTGCAAGTAGGAGATTTTAGAAGTAATGTGTCAGATACTATTGCACTAAGCATTAATGTACCCATAACTTTATCTATTTCTAAGCCTGCCTTTTTGTATTCTTCAAAAAGAAGTGTTGATGTACAGCCATAAGGTTTTGCTAAATAATAAAGTGGCTCATTTGTTTCAAAATCTGCTATTCTGTGGTGATCAATTACTGCTAAGATTTTTGCATTTTCTCTACCTTCTACGCTTTGAGCTTTTTCATTGTGGTCAACTAAAATTAGCTTTTGACCCTCATCTACTTTTTCAATTAATTCTGGTGCTTCCATATTTAAGTGCTTGAATACATATTCTGTTTCTTTATTTAAATTTCCAAGTCTTACTGGCTTGCAATCTACTCCATAATGTTTTGCTAAATTAGCCATTACTATGCTAGAACAAATTGAATCTGTGTCTGGATTTTTGTGTCCTGTAACTAAAACTTTATTTTCCATTTTTTATTACTTTCCTTTCTCAAGAAGATGTGTAGTTTAATGCTTAAATTATATTGGTTGCAAAATTGCACATTGCTTCTTTTCTTTAATTTTATGGTCTTATTATATAATTAATGCTTGCAAAAAGTCAATAGAGTTATCAAAATGGTTCTGTTTGACACATACTTTTTTATATTTAAAAGCCAAAGCAATATGTCTATTTTTCATTCTCAAGCTGGAGCAAGCAGCGACCCGCGCCGAGAATGTGAAAATAGATATATTGTTTGGCGAATAAAGTATAAATTAATCGTGTCAAGCAGAACTATCTAGTGACTTATTATCTTATAAAATTTGTCTTAATAGGGCTTTCATTTTGTGGGTATTCCACTCCATTCTTTTTAGCCACATCAATACACTTTAATAGCCATGCCATGTTGTTTCCAAGAGTTCTCATTATTTGTATTCCTTCTTCATCTTTTCTTACCTCATCTGGTGTATTACCATGTACTTGGTTCCAATATTGTGATGTTACAATTGGCATATTGCTAATTGAAAAATATTTATTTAATTGGTCAAAAGTAGCACTTGCTCCGCCTCTTCTACAACTTACAACACCGCAGGCTGGCTTATTTTTGAACAAATCTCCTCTGCCATAAAATACTCTATCCATAAATGATGTTAATGCTCCTGACATAGATGCAAAATGGACTGGAGTACCAAATACAAATCCATCAGCTGTTTTTGATTTTTCTATGAATTCATTTACAATGTCATTTCTAAAACATTTTCCTGTTTTTAAACAGGCATTACATCCTATGCATCCAGCAATTGGTTGCACACCAAGCCAAATTATTTCTGTTTCTATTCCATTTTTTTGTAAAGTTTTTGCTACCTCTTCTAATGCTGTATATGTACAACCTTTTTCGTGTGGTCCCCCATTTACTAATAATTCTTTCATAACTTCCTCCTCAAAAAATAATTTATTATAATTATATTAAAATTTTCTGCAAGTATTATTATATACTATGCTATTTATTTCAAGTATTATTATATACTATGCTATTTATTTATAGCAACAAATCTTGAGATAATTTTTAAGACTACTTACATTTCAAATTACATAAAAATAATTATTAAAAAGTAAATTTAAGAAAACAATAAACAGAACAATTATTATTGCCATCAAAAAACAAATAAGTATATTATTTTTAAGTTTAGAATATTGAAAAATTGGCTTTTTTCTTTTATGTATTTTTTTCAAATCTTCACCCCCATTATGTCAGCTTAAAATTACTACCATTAAGCCACTTTATGCATCTTAAGCCCTTTCGTTTGCGTAAATAACATTTAATATATAATATGCCCAATTATTTTTTATGTTAATTGTAACCTTGGTTATGTTTACTTCATATTATGTTTAGTAAGGAGGTTTGAATTTATGTGTAGATGTAGAAATAACTGCATGAATAATAATTCTAACATGATAGATACAAGAATGATGTGCAATAATATGCCAAATGATGATGATTGTGAATGTGGATTTAATGAAGAATCAGTTTTTCCTGAAAACTATATGTTTGGTCAAAGCTATGTTCCAATTCAAAGAATGACAACTACTTTTAAACCATGCACAGGACTTAAAATGGGAACTATATTTCCTGAACTTGTAAGCCCTTATGCCCCTGGTCAAAGTTTAGAAGAAGATCAATTTTTAAGATGTTCAAACGAAATTAAGGAGGGATGTAATAGTGGAATGCAATAATAATAATACTTGTTCTTGCAATTGTACTTGTAAAGAAAACTCAAAATGCCCTACAAGAGAAGAAATGATGAATGACGTAAGAGGCTTTAACTTTGCAATTGTTGAACTTGGTTTATATTTAGATACACATCCAGATGATACAAGAGCTCTAGCTTTGCACAAAGAATATTGTAAATGCTACAAAGAAGCTGTAGAAAGATATCAAAAGAAATACGGACCACTATCAATATTTTACCCATGTAATAAATGGAGATGGCTAGAACAACCTTGGCCTTGGGAAGGAGGTAATTTCTAATGTGGAGTTATAATAAAACACTTCAATATCCAATAAAAATAAAAAATCCAGACCCACGACTTGCAAAATTTATAATTTCTCAATATGGTGGACCAGATGGAGAACTTGGAGCTTCTTTAAGATATTTAAGTCAGCGTTTTGGAATGCCTGACCAAAAGTCAAAAGCAATCTTAAATGACGTAGGTACTGAGGAACTTCGGACACCTTGAAATGGTAGGCTCAATAGTTCATCAATTAACTAAAGGCATTACTGCAGAAGAAGCTGAAAAAGCAGGACTTGGTGCATATTATACTGACCATGGCTTAGATGTATATCCACAATCAGCTGGTGGTTTTCCTTTTAGTGCAAATGCAATAGCTTGCAAAGGTGACCCTATAGCTAATTTGCAGGAAGATTTGGCGGCTGAACAAAAAGCCAGAGCCACATACGAAAAGCTAATTGACTTATGTAAAGATAATCCTGATGTTGTTGACCCATTAAGATTTTTAAGAGAAAGAGAAATCGTTCACTTCCAAAGATTTGGTGAAGCACTTCGTGGTGTTCAAGACAAACTTGCAGAAAAAAGAATGTTTGCAATGGGCAATTGTAATTGGAATAACAACAATAATAATGATTGCCAATGCTAGCTTGGAAATTTAATTAAAAAATTAAGACAAATAATTAATCTAAATAGTCTAAAAAAATTGGAGGTGTAAGCCTCCAATTTGCATTTTACTTCAAAATATGGTATAATAATATTGTGGTGATTGTTAAAATTTTTATAATTTAATTACCTACATTTTATACATAATTTTATTTAATAAATTTATGAAAGGATTTATTTTTATGAATTTTGAAGAAAAATTTAATTTAGATATAGAAAATTTAAAAAATGATTTAGCTATTGAGGATATGTTTGTTACTGATGAAGATGTTAATATGCTAAAAAAGTATTCAACTAATGAAATTACTTTAAATGAAGCGATAAATAGTATTATAAAAGGAAACTTAAATTAATTTTTGGTTTGTTAAATTTAATTTTGCAAACCAAATTTATATAACTTTTAAAACAAATGAAAGGTGGAAGCTAAAATGTTTGAATTATATGAGGCTGTTAACTCAATTTACTGCTATCCAAATAGTGATGTACTTGTAAATAAACTAAATATACATGATAACAAAAAACTAGCAACTGTTGAAAGGAAGCTAGTTTTATTAAAATTATATACACTTAGGCAAAACAAAAATATTGGTAATTTTGATATTCATCATTTTTTGTCAATACATAAATTTTTGTTTGAAGACATTTACCCTTTTGCTGGAAAAATAAGGTCTGAGGATATTGCCAAAGGGTCTTTTCGTTTTGCTAAATGGGAATATATAGAAGATGAGCTTAGAAAGCTTCTTGATAAATTATCTAAAGACAATTTGAAAAATTTATCAAAAGAAGAAATGGCAAAAAAATTAGCTTATTATATGTCTGAGCTTAATGTTCTTCACCCCTTTAGAGAAGGTAATGGCAGAACAATTAGAGAATTTATTAGACATCTTGCTTATGTAAATCGGATATAGTTTAGATATAAAAAATGTTAAGCCTAAAGATATGCTTAATGCTTGCATTGAATCTGTTGTAGATACTACTCATTTAGAAGAAGTTTTATTTAAATGCTTAGACAAAATAAGGAACGATTCTAAATAAACAAATTGCTTTGGCTTTTTAAATAAAATATGTGTTATTTAGAATCGTTCCTTTTTAATTCTATCTTTTTTTAAAACTTTTTCCCATTTTCGCTTTTATAAAATTATGAAAATCTTTTTCATTTCCTTTTGTAAAGGAGTCTTTTTTCATAACAAAGCCACTATTTTCTGTAACAAGTATATAATAAAAATTTTTAGTTTCAAAAACAGAGTTAAGTCTTTCATATGTTCTTTCTGTTGTGCCAATTTTGTTTTTTATTACTACTCTTTCATCATTAAAATAATAACTATCGACAAATTTTGAGATGTCATCATCATAGATTTTTTTACTTTCTTTTTTGTTATACTTTTGATACTTAAAATCATAAACCAATAAATAAATTCCTAATGCAATTAAAAAGCCACTAATTACAATATTTACTATAATTCCAAAAAAGAATTCTGAACCTTCTATTAAAAAGTTTATACCTATAGCTATAAGTATTAAACTGCAAAAAATTAAAGAATAAAAATCCGACCTTTTTATTTTTCTTTTATAAAACTTATAAAAATCATTTATCATTTTCTCGTTTAATTGTGTCTCATTTATAAATGTTGATTCTGCAATCAATGATTTAATAATTCTGTCATCTTCTAGCTTTACCTTAATATCAAGCCCGTCCTTCTTTTTTGTTTTACTAACTCTAGTCTTTCTTTTAGTTTTAGTTTCAGTTGTTGTTTTTGCTTTTGTTTTTGTTTTTGTTGCTGTTTTCGTATTTTCCATATTTACCCCCTTTTCTTTCACTCTTTATATTCTTACATATTTTGACATTTTTTTCAACAGTTTTTTCGTCTATTTTATAGTTTATTTGTATTTTTAATGCTGCAAAACAAAAAGGACTCTATGAATGTGAGCAGCCATTTACTACTTTTGGTTTAACACACATTTAGAGTCCTTTTTATTGAATATAAAAATTCATTTTTTAAAACAAAGTTTAGTTAATAAATAAACTATTATAATAGATTAAATTTTCATTATTCCACCAATTACTTGGCTTTCTTTTTCTAATGGAAGTATTTTGTTTCCGCCAGCAATGATTATTTTATCACCTTTTTCTAGTATTCCTCTATTTTCTAGTTCAAGAATACCTTTTTCAACTGTGCAATCTATGTCTTTTTGAGCTTCAATATAGATTGGATATGTGTTAGCTGTTAATGATAATTTATGATATGTTTTTAAATTATCTGTAATTGCTAATACTGGGCAAGCTGGTTTTAATCCTGCTAAAATATTTGCTGTATCTCCTGTATGAGTATAAGCAACTATTGCATTTGCTTCAATATCTTTTGCTGTTACACATGCTGAGTAAGCTGTGTTAGCTTTTAAATCGTTTTTATCTACAATGCAACCTTTGTTGTTAAATCTCTTCCAGTAATTAATGTGACCTTCAATTGCTCTTGAAATTTTGTTCATTGCTTCAACACATTCAACTGGATATTTACCCATTGCACATTCTCCAGAAAGCATGATGCATCCTGTTAAATCATATACAGCATTTGCAACATCTGATACTTCTGCTCTTGTTGGTCTTGGGTTTGATGTCATTGATTCTAACATTTGTGTTGCTGTGATAACTGGTTTTCCAACTTCGTTACATCTCTTAATGATATGTTTTTGAACTATAGGAACTTGTTCCATTGGTATTTCAACGCCCATATCTCCACGAGCAACCATTATACCATCAGATAAAGCTAAGATGTCTTCGAAGTTATCTATACCTTCTTGGCTTTCAATTTTTGATATAATTCCTATTTCTTGTCCACCATTATCATCTAATAGTTTTCTTATTTGTTTAACATCATCTGCTCTTCTTACAAATGAAGCAAATATATAATCAAATCCTGCTTTTACACCTTTTGTGATGTCATCTATATCTTTTGCACCTAATGCTGGTAATTCAACTATTGCATCAGGTATATTCATTGTTTTTCTTGAACCTAATCTACCTGTGTTTTGTGCTATACAAACAATATCTTGTCCTTTTATTTCTTTTACTTTGAATTCTATTGCACCATCATCAACTAATATTGTTGAACCTGGTTTAACATCTTTGTATAAATCTTTGTAACTTAATGTTGTTTTTGTATTGTTTCCAATTATGTCATCATGAACAAAAGTAAATTCTTGTCCTTCTGTAATTGTAACTTTTTCATCTCCTGATTCTAGTTTACCTGTTCTTATTTCTGGTCCTTTTGTATCAAGAGCCATTGCTATAGGTAGTCCTAATTTGTCTCTGCATCTTTTAATTGTTGCGATTTTTTCTGCATTTTCTTCATATCCACCATGTGAAAAATTAATTCTGCATACATTTAAGCCTGCATTCATTAATTTTGTAAGCATCTCTTCGCTCTCACTTGCTGGTCCTATTGTACCAATGATTTTTGTTTTTCTAATTACTTCTTTCATTTTATTACTTCCTTTCATAATTTTTAGCGTAATAATTATATCACTATTCTTCCCCAAGTTCAACCATTTTATTACATTTTTTCGGGATTTTTTCAGTTGGGGACGGTCCTAAAATGAAAATTTTCAGTTGGGGACGGTCCTAAAATGAAAAAATTTTCAATTTGGGACAGACCTAAAACGAAAATATTGTATTTTTTTCATTTTAGGACCGTCCCCAACTGAAAAAGGCCAACTGAAAAAGGCAAACTGAAAAAGGCAAACTGAAAAAGCAAACTAAAAAATGCAAACTGAAAAAGGGCTATGCCCTTTTACTCAGTTATCCATTTTATTAAGTTTAAATTCATTGGATTTAATATCATTTTATTTTTTGGAATAACTCTAAATGTGTAACCATAGTCTCCGCCAGATTTTAGCTCTATTTTAGCAGTAAATTTGTATTCCAAATTTATTTCGTCTTCTTCTACTAACTTCATAGGCATTATGCTTATGTCATCAACTACACCCTCATCTGTAATTTTGCCATAATATACTTGTGCATCTATGTTTTCTATGCTTAATAGGTTGTTTGGCAATTTTACATAGCAGCTTACTTCTATTTTGTTTCCTGCATCTACAGTTATATCATTGTAATTTTTTTCATCTTGTCTTATTTTTATGTCGTCCCAGTTTGCGTATAACTTTTCTTTCCATTCGTTGTATCTAGTAACTTTTGACAAGTCTGTATAATATTTGTTATGTAAATCACATAATGGCATATAAAATTTAGTAGTATAATCTTCAAGCATCCTTGCTGTACTAAATCTTCCTGCATTTGATTCTATTGTATTTTTCATTATTCTAAGCCATGTGTCTGAATAGCCTTTTTCATTTTTATCATAATACATTGGAATTATTTTGTTTTCTAATGTATCATACATACTCCTACTATCTGCATCATCTTGAGCATCATAGCTTTGGTATTTGGCATTTGAACCTATTGTCCAACCATTTTTTTGGTTATAGCCTTCTGCCCACCAACCATCTAATACGCTAAAGTTTATAACTCCATTTATTGCTGCCTTTTGTCCACTTGTGCCTGATGCTTCTAATGGTCTTCTTGGTGTATTTAGCCATACATCAACGCCAGAAATTAGGTATCTTGACATTCCTATGTTATAATTTTCTAGTATAAATACTTTTCCTTTAAATTGTGGCTTTAAAGATATGTCATGTATAAATTTTATTAAGTCTTGTCCTTCTTTGTCACTTGGATGAGCTTTACCAGCAAATATTATTTGAACTGGCATATTTTTTTCATTAAATATTTGCGTAACTCTTTCTAAATCTCTAAAAATTAGTGTTGCTCTTTTGTATGTTGCAAATCTTCTTGCAAATCCAATAGTTAAAATGTTTGGATCAAGTTTTCCTACCATTTGCTCTATGTCTTCATAAGAGTAGTTATATCTTCTAAGTCTATCTATTGTAGAGTTTTTAACTATTTTTAGCAATTTTTCTTTTCTTGATTGGTGAACCTTCCAAAGTTCTTCATCTGGAATTTTCTCTATATTTTTCCAAACATTATCATCTTGAATATTGTCTTGCCAATATGGCTCCAAATACTTATTGTATAAATCTTTTACTGTTGGTGCAAGCCATGAGCAAGTATGTACGCCATTTGTTACATACTCTATTGGAGATTCATTTGATGGAATATCTGGCCAAACCTTTGAGAATAGTTCTCTTGATACTGCTCCATGTAATTTGCTAACTCCGTTTTTCTTTCCTGCAATTTTTAGTGCTAATATTCCCATATCAAAGCCTGACTTGCTTATGTCTGCATTTGGCTCCATACCTAACCTAAAGAATTCTTCTTTAGTTAGGCCTAGTCTGTCCCAAAAGCCATTAAAATATTTTTCAACTAAGTTTAAAGGAAATATGTCATTTCCTGCAGGAACCGGCGTATGCGTTGTAAATATTGTCATTGATGATACTATATCTTTTGCTATATCAAATGAAACTTCTTTGTATTTCATCATATTTTTAATAAGTTCAATTGTCAAAAACGATGAATGACCTTCATTCATATGGTATACAGTAGGCTTTAGTCCTAAGGTATAAAGTAAGTTAACTCCACCCATGCCAAGAACTATTTCTTGCATTATTCTCATTTCTTGGTCTCCACCATAAAGTGTTGAAGTTACATTTCTGTATTCCGGAATATTTTCGTCTATGTCCGAATCTAGCAAATACAAAGTATTACGTCCAACTTTCATTTGCCATGCTTTTAAGTAAATTTTCTTTTTAGGAAACTTTATGTAAATTAGCAAATCTTTTCCTTCATGGTCTTTGACCGGTGTTAGAGGTAAAATTGAAATATCTATTGCATGATATTCAGTTTCTTGCTGTCCATATCCATTTATTTTTTGATGGAAATATCCACTTTTATATAGTAAACCTATTCCAACTAAAGGAATTCCCATATCACTGCTAGATTTCATGTGATCACCAGAAAGAATACCAAGTCCTCCTGAATAAATCGGAATAGTCTCATCCAAACCATACTCAGCAGAAAAATAAGCTATTAAATCATTTGAGTTGTCAGGAAATTTCTTTTTAAACCATGTGTCTTTACTTTCCATATAATCATCAAAATCTTTAACAACTTTATCATATTCTTTTAAGAACTCTGCATTTTTAGATGCTTCTTCTAGCTTTTCTTGTGATACCATTCTTAAAAATTTTACAGGATTTTTTCCTACTTTTTCCCATAAATCTATGTCTAATATTTTAAATAATTTTAAAAATTCTGTATTCCATGACCACCACAAATTATATGATATATCATATAATTTTGCTATTCTCTTTGGTAGTTGAGGCCTTACTGTGATTTTATTAAATACAAAAGCCATTTTATTTTCCTCCTTGGTAATTTTTTCATTTTTGAGATTTTTACTTAATGAATTAAATAAAAAGATTTCTCAAAAAAGAATTTTTTGCTCTTTAGTTTTTGTCTAGCTATATTATCTTATAACAAAAATCATTTGTCAAATGATTTGCAAAAATAGTTTTAATTTTTTCGTTTTGGGACGGTCCTAAAATGAAAATTGTCATTTAGAGCCGTCCCATTTGACAATATTTTCGTTTGGGGACGGTCCTAAATCGAAAATTGTCAATTAGAACCGTCCCCAATTGACATATTGTTGGGCCTAAGCAACTTTTTTCGTTTTAGGACCGTCCCCAACTGAAAAAAGTGTGGAACTAATTTCCACACCCACAGCAACCAAAGTTTGTAAATAGCAGTAAAAATACAACTAGGAATAGTAGTATTTCCGAATTGCTACCTCCTGACCTAAAAAGTCCACCACAATTGTTATTATTGCAACAGCAATTATTTAGTCCATCATTCATAAAATCCTCACTTTCTAAGCAAATTCTTTAATATGTATTAGGTATTTAAACTAGATGAAAAAGCACAAATTACAACTTTTGTTAATTATTTGCTTACTTTTTTAATATTATATAGTATGCTTTTTATTAAATTTGTGTTACAATATTTGTGGAAATTTTGAAATTTATTAAACTACAATAATAAGAAATTTTATAAAGGTTTATAGGTTCCTTTAAAAACCTAAATATATAAAATAAAGGAAACTTCATAATATGGTAGAACTTTTGTCTCCTGTAGGAGATTTTGAATGTTTGCAGGCAGCAGTGCAAAATGGTGCTGACAGTGTTTATTTAGGAGGAAGCGCTTTTAATGCAAGGGCTTCTGCTTCTAATTTTGATAGAGATGGTTTAAAAAAAGCCATTAGATATGCAAAGCTTAGGAATGTAAAAATTAATTTTGCGCTTAATACTTTAATTAAAGATGATGAATTTGAAGATGCAATTAATCTTGCAAAATATGTTTATACTTTAGGTGCGGATGCAATTATTGTGCAAGATTTAGGCCTTGCTAAATATATAATTGATAATATGCCGGGTATGGATGTTCACGCAAGTACTCAAATGACAATTCACAATTTACAAGGTGTGCTTGCCTTGGAAAAACTAGGTTTTAAAAGAGTTGTGCTTTCAAGGGAGCTAAGTTTGTCTGAAATAGAATATATATGCCATAATTCAAATATTGAAATTGAGGTTTTTGCACATGGCGCTCTTTGCATATCTTATTCTGGCCAATGTTTGCTTTCAAGCACAATTGGCGCAAGGTCTGGCAACAGAGGTAGATGTGCTCAACCTTGTAGACTACCTTATGAACTAATTGATGAAAATAACAATTTGTTAGATAAAGGCTATTTGCTTAGTCCAAGAGACTTATGCTCTTTAAAATACATACCTGACCTAATAAATGCAGGAGTTACGTCTTTTAAAATTGAGGGAAGAATGAAAACGCCTGAATATGTGGCGGTTGTAACAAGTATTTACAGAAAATATATTGACTTAGCTTTAAGTGATGAAGAGTACAAGATTGATGATGAAGATATAAAAAAATTAATGCAAGTCTTTAATAGAGGTGGCTTCTCTACTGGTAATTTAAGTGATGAAGAAAATTTAGATTATGTATACAAAGAAAAACCAAATAACATGGGACTTTACATTGGCAATGTGTCATCTTTTAATAAAAGCAAGGCTCTAATTACTTTTAAAACCAATGAGCCTCTTACCATTGGAGATAAAATATCTTTAGAAAAGGAAGCTCATAAATACACAGTATCAGAACTTATAAAAAATAATCAAAATATTGAAAATGCAAACATTGGAGATTTAATAACAATTGGCAGAATGAAGGGTAATATTTCACTTGGAGATAAGATATATAAATTAAGTAGCAAATCTTTAAGTAAATCTATTACTGAACATTACAAAGCAGAAAACAAAAAGGCCCCTCTTGCCTGCACCATCACTATAAAAAAGGGCAAGCCTGTTACTCTTGAAGTAAAATCTTTGGATAAAGGTATTTACTCATCTATGGAGGTGCTAAAAGCAATTGATGTAACTCCAATTGATGCCATAAGTAACCCTATTTCAAAGGAAAGAGTTATAGAGCAACTTTCCAAAACAACCGATACTCCTTTTGAATTTACAAAAATAAATGTAATTTTGGATGATAACGCCTACCTACCTAAAATTTCAGCAATAAATTCTTTACGTAGAGATTGTTTGCAAGAATTAGAAAATTTGGCAATAAAAAAATTTGAAAGAGAAATTGCAGTAAGTGAAAAATTGCCTCAAAATTCATTTAATGAGAAATTTAACACCAAAGGCATATCTTCGGACACTACAAGTATTAGCTTGCTTTTAAATGACATAAATTCTTCTTTTGACTATACTAATTTACTTGCAACAGATAAAATTTACATACCTTTAAAATTCTTTGGCATGAAAGATTTAAAAGACATAATTAAATATTTATCTAATAACTCTGAGTTATATATTTATATGCCAACAATTATAAAGGATAACTATAGAAACATAATTTACAATAGTTTGGATAAATACATTGAAGAATTTAACATAAAAGGAATTGTTGCATCAAATTTATCTAGTATATATACTTTAAGTAAATATATTGGAAAATTAAATATAATTGGAAATTACACTTTAAATGTATTTAACAATAATACAATAAATGAGCTATCTAAACTTGGACTAAACATGGTTACATTATCTCCAGAACTTGATGAAATATCTTTAGCTAACTTATGCTCAAATTCTCATATTCCAACTGAAATCATAGTTTACGGCAAATTGCCTGTTATGAATATGGGGTACTGTTTACTTGGAAGTTCAAATAAATGTTATCCAAAGTGCAAAATGAGATGCAAAACAGATAGCAAGTTTTATATTAAAGATAGGCTTGGATATAAATTTAGAGTTGTTCCAGACAATATGCAAACAGTAACCACTCTTTATAATAGTAAGATTACCTCAATTCCATATAAGAATATTTGCCCAAGTTCTGTAAGAATTAGCATATTAGATGAAAATATTAATGAAATAAATGAGGCGATAAAAACTGTTAAAGAAGGAAAAACATTTTCTTCAAAAGACTACACTTATGGTAATTTGTATAAAAATGTGTAGCTTTTAAGTTTGGGGATTGTCAATTTGGACGGATCTTGTTGTCAATTGGGACGGTCCTATTTGACACTATTTTGTGTCAAATAGAACCGTCCCAATTGACAATTGACAAATTTACTCATTCAACATTTTTGCACTAAGTATTGATGAAACTTTTCTACCTATAAAAGGAACCTTTGAGTATTTTTTCTTTATGTTTTCTATTCCACTTTTTAAAATTTCCGTAGTATTTATTTCTTCTTGCAATTCTTTGTTTTTTTCATTTTCATTTTTTTCAACCACTTCTAATTGTTGATTTGCGTCACATAAACTTATTATTATATTTGCTACTTGTTCAAAGTTTGAATTGCATACATTTTCTGTTTGTCTTATCAAATAAATTACAAACTGAAAATCTGATTCTTCCAATTGGAACATTGTAAGCTTTTCTTCAACATTTTTTGTCCATTTACTTACTTCAATTATGTGACTCATTCTTTTATCATAAGCTAATTTTTTTATTTTTTGGAAGACATCATTTGTATTATCCGTAGTAGAGTCTTTAATCGGTACAAAAACATTATTTGTTTTTTCTTCTTTATCTGTCTTTTCTACCTCTTGCTCTCCCTGAATTTTTGCAACTTGATTTAATACTTTTCTTACATATCCTCCTACAAAATATACCTTTGATAATTCCTTCATTTGTCTAAGCATTTCTTTGATTTCTATATTATTGTTTAATAATTTCTTTTCAATGTCCTTAGTTGCATTTTCTTGATTCTCAATTCTTTCTTGTAAAGCATCTAAGTTCTCATCTTTTTTAAATTTCAAAAAAGTTGTCTTAAACATGTCAAGGTAATTGTTTGTTAAATTATCAAAATCATTTTTTAAATATTGAGTATTTTTTACTATTTTGTAGTTAATAATAAATCTACTAAGTGCCCTTTCAACATCAATTCTATAATCTTTAGAAATTTTGTAGATATGATTTAGCAAGTTTTCAAAATCTACTATTCTTTGCTCTTCAATGTTAAACTGTGGCACAGGTTGTGCAGGCTTAAATTTTTCTTCTACTTCAAATGGTCTTTCTATTGTAACAGCTGCTGGTTTTGGAACATTTTGTTCTTGATTAATTGGTTCTCGTTTTGGTTTATCTTTATCTTCTGTCTTAATCACATTTGTAATTTCAGCCTCTGTTTTTTCTTCTTTTGAAGTTTCAGGTTTTGGTTTATTTACATCTAATGTTTGATCTGTATTTGTAGCCATTGTTTCAACTTGTTTTTCAACTAAATTTTCTTCAGCTCCTGTTGTACTCTGTTTTATGTCAACTGTAGGTTTAAATGGAATGGCTATTTCTTTTTCTTCTTTTACTGGAATCAAAACGCTTGGCTGCTTTTCTTCTTCGACAGTATTATTTTTAACTTCTAATTTAGCGTTTTGGCTTGTTTTATCATCATCAAATAGATAAGATAAATTAACTAATTCATTAGCATCAAAATATACATCCGTTATTTTATTCATTGCAAAACTTGCCAACAATAATTCTGCCCTTTTCTTTGGAAACTTTTCAATTTTTTTATTAATTAAATTACTAAAATTTGTTTTAATAACAACTAACTTTTCCCAAAACTCTTTTGTCAAATCTTCTTTTTCTTTTTCATATTGTTGAATTTTAAGTTTTAATTCTTTAACTTTACTACTTTCTTCATCTTCTAAATTATTTTGTGAATTACGCCAACCAGAATTGTATAGCGAAACAGAAGTTTCCACTATTTTATAGTCTAAACTCCTTACTTTTTTATCATATTCTTCTTTGTCTTTTTTACATCTTTCTAAATCTAATTTATTCATATTTACCTTCATTTGTTTTTTATTATATTTTTTCCAAATTTTCATATTTCATTAGTAAAATTTCAGAATTTATAAAGCTATGATTCCTATTACTTTTAAAATTATATAATAATCTACATTTATTTTCAATAAATTTTATATTACATATTTGTTACATTTTTTCTCGGTAATTAGAAATTAGTTTTTCTAAATAAATTTAACTTTTACAGTTATTCTTACATTTTTTCAAATACTAAAAGAAGCATTAGTTGTCTAATGCTTCTTTTTTAGAAATAAGCTTTATAAAAATTTATGCGCAAGGCTTATGCCTTTGCTGTAGCTTTAGTTTTTGCTACTTTTGCAACTTTAGCTGACTTTTCAGATTTTTCTGTTTTTGCAGCTTTTACTTGTGCTTCTGGATAAACACTAATTTTCTTTTTATCTTTTCCAAGTCTTTCAACTTTCATTATACCGGTAATTTTTGCATATAAAGTGTCATCGCTTCCGATACCAACATTAGTACCTGGATGCATTTTTGTTCCTCTTTGTCTAAACAAAATGTTTCCTGCATTAACTAATTGACCGTCAGCTCTCTTTATACCAAGTCTTTTTGACTCACTATCTCTTCCGTTATCGGTACTACCTTGACCTTTATGATGTGCCATGTATTTTCACCTACCTTTAAAATATATTAATGGCTATGTTTTATTTAGTTTTGCCATTTATAAATTTGCGAAATAAATTAACTTTTTGTTAATTAAAAATTATTCTGCAACTTTGATTGACTTAATTTCAACCTTAGTATATGGTTGTCTGTGACCTTGAGTTCTTCTGTAGTTTTTCTTAGCTTTGTATTTGTAAACGATTATTTTCTTTCCTTTACCATGAGCTACTACAGTTCCTTCAACTTTACAACCTTTTACATATGGAGTTCCTACTTTTACATTTTTGTCATCAGATACTAGAACTACATTATCAAATGTAACTTTTTTGCCTTCTTCTGCATCTAATTTTTCAAAGTAAACTACATCTCCTTCTGAAACTTTGTATTGTTTACCACAACTTTCTATTATTGCGTACATAGGGCTTTAGTGCACCTCCTCCGTTCTCATACTCGCTAAGCATAAATGCAAGGTATCTAGCAACCAGCTAGAATTTAGCTACCCGACTTAGGCGGTTTACAGATATATATTATACACTATGTTTTATATGTTTGTCAAGCAGTTTTTTCGTTTGACATAATCTTCCATAAGCATTTTTAAAGTCTATCTTTCTTTATTTAAACTTTCTATACATCTTTTTACGTCTAAAACGCATCCGTTCTTGTCAATGTTCATACTTTGAGCATTCCCACTGCTTTAGTCAACTATGGCTAGTTTAGCGGCTTTAGCTGTAAGTATCTACAAATATAAAGCCACACGGAAACCGACGTAGTCGACGTCGTCGTCGCCTGGAGAGTTGCGGCCACGACGAGAAGCTGGATTGTACGAGCCGGAACCGAGGTAAACGCCTCCACGAACAACTCGACTGAGAGTAGAGTACGCCTCCATTGTCCATTCATATACATTTCCTGCTAAATCATATATATTTTTCATTCTATAATCATCACTTGAACCACAAGGTGCTACTTGATTTTTCCATGTATTTGTATTTTGGCTTTCATTGTAGTTTCCTTTTCCCTGACTATTTTTTACGTATGAACTATCTTGGCAATTTGGGGTTCCTATTGTTGCATTTGTTATATAATTTGGATCTATAAAATTCATTATTGCATCCCATTGTACTCCATATATTAATGTACTTGTTACACTTGTATAATTATTTGCACTATCAAAATTTCTAGATATTTCTACTGCTCCTCCATCTGTTCCAGTAGTTTCTTGCATTTGTCCATTTGCCGACCAAGGAATATTATTATATGGATTTACTTGGTTTTCTTCTGTTCCTTTTTTTATTACTATTACTCCTGAAGTATCTTTTCCTACTTCATATCTTCCTACGTAAAAGCCTCCATTTTTATATACACTTGCATACATTGCTTTTGCTTCTGTTTGCGTTGTTGTTGTTTCTGTTAAGTTTGCATTTTTTCCCTCAGCATTTGCTTCTCCACATGTAGATAGTATTGAATCTTTTTTACCATTCCAATACCCTTCTTGTCTTTGAAACACCTTGTTAAAATTTTCTTCTGCTGAATTATCTACTGGTATCCATACGAATTGGTTTCCAATCAATCCGTCTGCTGGAACTATTTCTTGATTTTGATATTTTGCGTCTGCTGAATTATCTGATATTACTAGACCTGTATCTTTTTTGCCACCTACATAGTAAAAGCCATCTGGTATTGGCACTCCGTCTACTACTGTAGTTCCTGTTTGGTCATCACCATTGCTACCGCCTTGGCTTCCACCATTTCCATTTTCTCCTAAATAGTTACCTATCCAGTTTCCTAATTCTCCTAAGGCTAGTTGTTCATTTGTTTCTGCATTTCTCCATGTATTGGCTGCCTTTTCTGCTCTACTGAAGATGCCATTTTGCCCTATTGTTAAATTAAGTGCTATTCCAGCTAAAATCAAAAGGACAATAATTGTAACGACTAACGCTATAAGTGTAATTCCGCTTTACTTGCTTTTTCAATTTTTTCATTGTAATTTTACTTTCTTTTAAATTTGTTCTCTTTAAACTCATAATAAATTCTTCCTTTCATTTGTTATAATTTTTATTTGATTTTCCTCTGGGGACGGTCCTAAAATGAAAATCAGTAGATTTTCATTTTAAGACACGTCCCCGACGGAAATTATTCTCCATTTAAGACACGTCCCCGACGGAAATTATTCTCCATTTAAGGCACGTCCCCGACGGAAATTATTCTCCATTTAAGGCACGTCCCCGACAGAAAATCTCCTACTGAAAATCTTTTTGCATACACAAAAAACTATGCAGTTTAAACGAATTTTAAATACGTCTAAAAAGCATAGTTTTATCTCTATGTTTACATATTTTTATTTGGTTAAATTTTACAATATATATATATATATATATACAGCCGCAAGGGTTTCAGCGATTTTCATATGTTTTATTCTCCCTTTTCTTTTGAATTTTATTATTATTTTTTCAATTTGATACTTTGTTCATCGAATTTTGAAATTTACATTTTAATTTTACACTTACACCTATTTTTAGTCAAGCCATTTTATATTACATTTTTGTTACAAATCACACAAATTCTTCCCATACCACATTTGCCAAATCTAATCCTCGTTTAGTAAGTCTTATGGTGTGCTCATTAGCCTCAATTAAGCCTTCCTGCATAAGTTTTGCCAATTCTTTATTATATTTGTATAGCGGTGTTGTTCCAAATTTTCTTCTAAATTCTGTGATATTTACTCCTGTTATTTTTCTAAGACCTAAAAGCATATATTCTTTCATCATGGCTTCTCTATCTTGCTTTTCTTCTACTATATAATTTTCTTTAAATTTACCCGCTTCTACATTTTTTATATATTTTTCTATACTTGGAATATTAGTATATCTTACTCCATTTTCATATGAGCTTGCGGATACGCCAAAACCTTTGTATTCCTTTTGATTCCAACAGTCTAAATTATGCTTGCACCTAAAAAGCGGCCTTGCAAAGTTTGATATTTCATAGTGTAAATAGCCATTTTCTTCTAGCTTTCTTTTTGCAAACCAATACATATATCTTTCTATTTCCTCATCTGGCAATTTTAATTCTCCTGATGTAATTTTCTTTTCTAAAGGAGTGCCCTCCTCAACTATTAGTGAATATACTGAAATATGCGTTAGTCTTAAATTAATTAATACATTTAAAGTTTCTTCTACATCATAAATAGTTTGAGTTGGAAGTCCTATCATGCAGTCTGCATTTATGTTTGAAAAGCCTACAGTATTAGCAAGTCTTACAGTTTCTAAAAAATCTTCAAAATCATGAACTCTGCCCATTAGCTTTAGCAATTTATCATTTGTGCTTTGAAGCCCTATGCTTAGCCTATTTATGCCTACTTTATAATAGCAGTCAAGTTTTCGCCTGTTTACTGTTCCTGGGTTAACTTCTATACTTACTTCTGCATTTGGCAATATTTCAAAATTTTCTTTTATAGTTTCTAATAAATCTTTTATGTACTTTTCCTTTATATATGAAGGAGTACCTCCACCAATGTATATTGTTTTTACTAAAATATCTTCATTTTTTTTAGCATATTCTTTTATTTCTTTTTTTACCGCTTTTATGTATGGTTCAATACAATCATCTTTTTGTGCAAATGAATTAAAATCACAGTAAATGCATTTAGATTTACAAAAAGGTATATGAATGTAAATTCCAATTTCTTTCATTTTGACTTAATACCCCTTTCTAAAAAGCTGGAAAAGAATTGCTCTTTTCTAGCTAGATTTAAGTTCATTTGCCAATTCTTCAATCGCCCTCATCCTATGATTAACTCCTGACTTACTTATAGGCTTTTTTAGCATTTTGCCAAGTTCAGTTAGAGATGCTTCTGGGTTTTTTAGCCTTAGTTCAGCAAGCTCCTTCTCTCCAGCATTCAAATCATTGAATTTGTTTTTCTTCTTTATTAGTTTAATATCTTCAATCTGTTTTACCGCTGTTTGAATAACTTTGTTCAAATTAGCAGTTTCGCAGTTTACTATTCTATTTACATTATTTCTAACATCTCGTATAACTCTATTTTCTTCAAATTTTAGTACACTTTTATTTGCACCAATAAAGGCTAAAAAATTTGAAATATCTTCGCCATCTTTTATATATACAATGTAGTTTTTGGCTCTTTGCAACACCTTACTATTTATCTCAAAATGATTTAATATATGATTTATCTTTAAAGCTTTTTCTTCTATTTGAAATACAATTTCTAAATGATATTTACTTTTGGGGTTTGAAATTGAACCAGCTCCCATAAAGCTGCCTCTTACAATAGCTTTAGCTTCTTCTACATCTGTTATTTCTTGATTTATTTCAATTGGCTTTTTAGTTGTAATGCAAAATTTATTTCCTTGCATTTCTATTTTAAAATCATCTAAGCCACTATTGCTTAAAAGTTTGCTAAATCTATTTATATTGTATTCATTTTCAGTAGTGAATTTATTTGAACTTGCTGTTAGCAAATAACCTTGTAGTTCATATTTTACAAGGTTTTTATTTGATAAATTATTCAATTTGCTTAATTCTTCTTTTACTTTTCTTGAAAATGATTCCAACTTTTATTCCTCCTAAGCGTTTTTAGTAGCTTTTATCTATTTTAAGTTTAACTAAAGGCTTTATAATTGTTATTTTGCAAACCATACAATTACCCTGTCATTACCAGCATAGTCTTTAATAATCTTTGAATTTTTAAATATATTTGTTACAGCTAAGCCTTGGTCATAACCAATTTCTAAAAGTATTATACCTTTTTCATTCAAAAATTTTGGCGCCTCATTATATATTATTTTGTAAAAATCTAGTCCGTCTTTACCACCATCTAAAGCTATCTTAGGTTCGTTTTGCACTTGCTTTGGTAACTTTGAAATTTCACTCGACTTAATATATGGCGGATTTGAAACTATTAAATCAAACTTATTATTTATATTTTCAAACATATTTGATTTTATAAAGCTTACCTCAACATTATTGTTCTTGGCATTTTTTTGCGCTATTTTTAAGGCTTTTTCACTTATATCTGAAGCAAATACTAAAATATTTGGCAAATATTTTTTTAAGGCAATTGCTATAGCACCGCTTCCTGTGCACAAATCCAAAATTTTTAAATTGGTTGTACTTTTATTCTTTTTCAATTCGCCTCTTATCCCATTTGTTATTACATTTTGCCTTTGAAAATCATCAGAACTATTTTTAGAAAAATTTTCTAATACTAATTTAATTGTATTTTCTACAAGCACTTCTGTATCTGGCTGAGGTATTAGTACATCTTCGTTCACTTCAAAGTCCAATCCCATAAATTCTTGATGATGTGTTATATATTGTAAGGGATAACCTTCTTTTATTTTTTTTAACGAACTTATAAATTCAAGCTCTTCATTTTTTGTAATCTCTTTATCTTCATTAATTGTAATATACATATTATCTTTTTTTAGTGTATGTTTTATCAATGTTTTTGCCTCTATACTGTCAAGGCTTTGTTTTGCAAAGTTCAATGCCTGTTTTATTGTCATTTTTGTTCCTTTCAAATATAACATTAATTATTAATGTAGATTATTTTATAAATCTAATGTAATTTTCCTTTTTATTCAACTCTGATAAATTTAACTAAATTTGTATTTTCAATATTTTTAATCAATTTACCATCATAAATGTTTTCTCCACTCATACTGTCTTCTAAAGGAATGTCTATATAAATAGTTGCAACAAATTTTTGATTATAATTATTTATTATTGTTATAGTAAAAGAAAGTGTGCATTCCATTTGGCTAAGCAAAATTCCTCCCTTTTTTAGAAGACTACCATCATATGTTAGTGGTGTTGAAATATCTGAAATTACGGTATTTTCTTCCATATTGGAATTAACATATTCAAGTGTTATAGGGTTTTGACAGTTACTGTAAATAACAGGTTTACTATAATCTGCATCTCCAGAATTAATAACATTAAATTCTAAAGAATCATTTATTTTATTTTCATCTATATTAGTCATTTTAGCAAAATCGTTTACATTCTTGTAATATAAACTTGGAGTTCCACTTTGTAAATTGTTAAATTTTATATTATCTATTTTTAATTCTTTTATTGTATTTTCATAAGTTACGCCTTCATCTGCTCTATTATTTATAAACAAGGCTATGTCTGTAAATTGAAATATGTTTAAATCCCACACTGGTTTAGTAGTTTCATTACTTGTTGCATCTGCACTACTATACAAATAAATTCTATCTATACTAAAAACTGTTTTAGAATTTAGCCTTGATAACTCATCAATATAATTTGAAAAGTCATCATTAATTTTATATACTTTTAAAATTTCCACAATTGTAACAATACATAATACAAGTAATGCAATTGTTATAATTAGTTTTGTAATAAATTTATTCCTTTTTATAGTTTTTTCATCTACAATTAAAGATCTTTTTTTCATATGTTCATTCCTCCAATCATTTGCCTCTTTTTAAAATTAAACCCTTTTTTGCATTTTGTGTAAAGCTTCACGGCATTTTTCAAAGCTACTTTACTTATATCATAAAGAAAAAATAATTTCAACAAAATTTCTATTGCATTTTTTTGATTTATATGATATTCTATAAGTAGCTTTTTTGTTCTTTTGAGGACAGAAGCATTGTAAAAAGTAGTAAAAATCCCTGCGTGGTGCGTGTAGACTGGAATTTTAGAACCAACAAATTAGATTAAAGGGAGTCCGCCTTTGGATGTGGCGTGTATGCTTGCTTTTTAAGTAAGAAACCCAGGAGCATTCAACAAGACACCCACCTGTGAAAACAGGCTCTTAAAATTTCTCTCATCTTACGGCTAATGTGGGGTGTGTTTTTTTATCTTAAAATTTATGGTCTTTTTACTTAATCAATTAATTGTTAAAATAGTTTTTGTCTCAATAGTAATTGAATTATATTATAATTTTTCTCTTTAAGACTTTATTTTTTACTTCACCTATGCCTATGAACTTCTCGTTATTATATATTCTAACAAGTCCATCTTTTAAGTCAGTTATTATTTTTACACCATTTAAAAGTTTATTTAATTCATTGTCATTTAGTTTATATTCTTGATTATCTTTTATCACTTCTTCAATTGGAATAATTCTTCCCACATCTTCTAATGTAAAATTACCCACTCTAGTTCTTCTTAAGCTACTCATGTAACCTACTGTTCCTAGCTTTTTTGCAATGTCTTCACATAAAGTTCTAATATATGTACCTTTTGAGCAATGAACTTTAAAAGTTATGTTATTTTCTTTTATTTCTATTAGCTTAATGTCATATATAGTAACAATTCTTGGCTTAATTTCAACTTGCTTGCCTTCTCTTGCATACTCATAAAGCTTTTTTCCATTTACTTTAATTGCCGAATATATTGGTGGTATTTGGCTAATTTCTCCTTTAAAAGATTTTAATACATTTTTTAGTTCTATTTCATTAACATTAGGAATCTCTTTTGTTTCAACAACTATGCCTTCACTATCTCCAGTATCTCTTTTTTCACCCAAAGTTAGAGTAGCAAGATATTCCTTGTCATGTTCCATTAAATAATCTGATAACTTAGTTGCCTCTCCCACAAGTATTGGAAGTACCCCTGTTGCCATTGGATCCAATGTTCCAGTATGTCCTACTTTTTTTATGTTATATTCTTTTCTTATCTTTCTTATTTCATCAAATGATGTTTTTCCTTTTTCTTTATCTACTACTATTACGCCATTCATTTTTCCATCCTTTTTAAAATAAGTTTTGCGATTAGGCAAAACTTATTTTCACTCTATTTTAATTGAAGTTTTATTTCTTTAAGTAACTTTTCCTTTATTTGCTCTGGTGTACCTTGCATTGTTGCGCCTGCAGCATGTACATGGCCTCCGCCACCAAACATTAGGCATACATCTGAAACATTTACATAGTCGTTTGACCTAGTTGAAACTCTCATTCCTTCATCTATTTCATGTAAAAATATTGAAACTTCAACTCCTTCTATGTTTCTTCCTTCATTTACTATGCCCTCTATGTCGCCTTCTTCTGCATGGACTTTTTCTTCATCTGCTTTAGTTATGTATGTAAACGCTACTTTGCCGTCTTCTAAGAATTCCATTCTTTGAAGTGCTATTTTTCTAAGTTCAAAATTTCCTCTTGTATGTGTTGCAAATACTTTTTTGTATATTTTTGAAATATTTACGCCTGAACTTAGTAATTCTGCTGCTATTTCAAAAGTTTCCTTTGATACTGCTGAATATTGGAATCCTCCTGTATCTGTTATTATGCCAGTCATAATGCATGTTCCTATTTCTGGTGTTATTTTAATTTTGTAATAATTGAATAACACATATAGCACTTGTGCGCATGCTGGTGAACCTAATTCAACATAGTTTAAATCTCCATACATATCATTTGTGCTATGATGGTCTATAACAATTCTTTTTGTAGAATCTTCAAAATATTTTGACCAGCCATTTAATAATTTTATTGTTGCACAATCTAAAGATATTGCTAAGTCATAGCTTTGCTTACTTGCCTCTTTTTTTACCTCATCTGCGCATGGTAAAAAATTGTATATTCTAGGCATTTTAGGTATTACTACCTCTACGTTTTTTCCTGCTTCTTTTAATGCAATATATGTAGCTAAACTTGAGCCTATTGCATCACCATCTGGATTATTGTGTGTTAAGATTATGATGTCATTTGCTTTTTTTATTTCCTTTAATATTTCATCTAAAGTTGACATTTTATCTCCTTTTCAAAATTAATATCTGCTCCAATATACATTCTCTCTTATTTCGTCACGCGGGTCGCTCGAACAAGTCTCGCTCCAGCTCGCGCGTTACGCTTAAGCTCCTACGTTGCCTGCGCTCACTTGAAATGTTAGAGAACATATATTGGAGCTTTTAATAATTGATAAAAATATTTTAAATATATTTTATAGTGTGTTCCTATTTCTCATCCTTTTTAAGTTCTTTAAGTATTGCGTCAATTCTCTCCCCATATTCAATTGAATCATCATATTCAAATACTAATTCTGGTGTAATTCTTAAGTTTACTGTTTGAGCAACTCTACTTCTAATAAAGCCTGCACTTTCTTTTAGTCCGCTTAAAGTTTTACTTAAGTTTTTTGGGTTAAGAACACTAACATAAACTTTAGCATACTTAAGGTCAGGAGTGACTTTGACCTTAGTTACACTAATCATACCAGTTACATCTGGATTTTTCAATTCATAATTTATAACTTGGCTTATTTCTTTTTTTAGCTCTTCATTAACTCTACCAAGTCTATTTGTATTTTTTGCCATTGTTTTACCTCTTTTTTATTTTGTTTCAAGATATTTAAAACTCAGACTTGAATTTTAAAATATCTTGAAAACTTTTTATCTTTTTACTTCTTCTTGTACATAAGCTTCGATGGTATCTCCTTCTTTTATGTCATTGTAATCTTGAATTTGAATACCACATTCAAAGCCTTTTGAAACTTCTTTAACATCATCTTTAAATCTTTTTAAAGATACAAGTTTACCGTCATGTATAACAACGCCTTCTCTTATTACTCTTACGCCTGCATTTCTTTCAAGTTTGCCATCTAATACAAAGCATCCTGCAATTGTTCCTACATTTGAGATTCTAAATGTTTGTCTTACTTCAGCATTACCAATGTTCTTTTCTATATAAACAGGTGCAAGCATTCCCTTCATGGCGTCTCTAACATCGTCCAATGCTTGATAAATTACAGAATATTGTTTTATTTCTACGCCTTCTTTTTCTGCTAATTGCTTAGCAGCTCCAACTGGTCTAACATTAAATGCTATAATAATTGCATTTGCAGCTTTTGCAAGTTGTACATCAGATTCTGTAACACCACCTGCAATTGAGTGAATTACCTTGACTTTTACTTCATCGTTTGAAAGTTTTTCAAGTGAAGTTTTCATTGCTTCTGCTGTACCTTGAACATCGGTTTTAACTATTATGTTAAGTTGCTTTAAGTCTTCACTTTCCATTTTTTCAAATAAGTTATCTAGTGTTACAACATCATTATTTGCAATTGATTTTTCTCTTGAAGCAAGTTTTCTTTGTTCTATTAAGTGTTTAGCAGTTTTTTCATCTTTTACCTCATAGAAAATATCTCCTGCTTCTGGAACTTCTGTTAAGCCAGTTATTTCAACTGGTGTAGAAGGTCCTGCTGCTTTTACCTTTTTGCCTTTATCATTTTTCATTGTTCTTATTTTACCAATTGCATTTCCAACTATTATTCTATCTCCAACATTTAGTGTGCCCCTTTGTACTAATACAGATGCAACTGGTCCTTGTGCTCTGTCAAGCCTTGCCTCTATAACTGCACCTTTGGCTTGCTTGTTAGGGTTTGCTCTTAAGTTAAGCATATCTGCTTCTAATAATACCATTTCTAATAAATTATCTATATTAATATGTTTTAGAGCTGAAATTGGAACATATATTGTATCTCCGCCCCATTCTTCTGGAACTAAGTCATATTTCATAAGTTCTTGTTTTACTCTGTCTGGATTTGCTCCTGGTAAATCTATTTTGTTTATTGCTACTATAATTGGTATATTTGCAGCTTTTGCGTGATTTATAGCTTCAATTGTTTGAGGCATAACACCATCATCTGCTGCTACAACAAGTATTGCAATATCAGTAATTTGAGCACCTCTAGCACGCATACTTGTAAAAGCTTCATGTCCTGGTGTATCTAAAAATGTAATTTCTCTACCATTTATGTTTACCATGTATGCACCAATGTGTTGAGTAATTCCACCTGCTTCACCTTCAATAACATGAGTTTTTCTAATTGCATCTAATAGTGATGTTTTACCATGGTCAACGTGACCCATAACAACAACTACTGGTGGACGTGGTTTTAAATCTTCTTCTTTGTCTTCAGAATCATCAAATAAAATATCTTCATCTTTAACTTCTTCTTTTTTATTTGCTGTTACTCCAAAAGCGTCTGCTACTAAATAAGCTGTATCAAAGTCAATTGTTTGATTTATTGTTGCCATAATGCCTAAGTCAAACAACTTTTTAATGACCTCTGAACTTGTTTTCTTAAGGTCTGAAGCTAAATCTTTTACAGTAATATTTGCAGGTATTGTAATCTCTTTTAAATCAAAGATTTTTTGCTTATTTCTTTCTTCATCTTTTTTAGGTTTTCTTTTATTTCTTTTTCCTCTTACAGTTGTTAAATCATAATAATCAAGCATTCCACCTTCTTGGTCTTCAAACATATTTGATAATTTGTCAACTTGTTTTAGGTTTCTTAATTTATCCTCATTGAAATTATCTTCTTCTCCGCCTCTTCTATTTCTTCTCTTTTTGTCATCCTGATTATTGTATCTGTTGGCTTTTTGTTTATCTATTATTCTTGTGCTGTAATCTCTTTGATTACTCTTTTCTGCAATTTCAGCCTCCATTATGTCTTTAATATTTCTTTCAATATTTTTGCTATTCATTGGTCTTTTGAAATTATTGCCACCATTGTTGTTTCTAAAGTTATTGTTTCCATTTCTATTATTCTTGTTAAAGCCATGGTCTCCATTGTTTTGACGGTTATTAAAATTATTATGTGAACCATTATGATTATAATTTCCACGATTATTTCTGTAACCTTCTCCACGAGCATTATTGTAATTATTGCTTCTATTTTCTTTAGCGCGACCATTACTGTCGTTTTTGTAATTTTTGTTAAAAGGTTTTTGGTCTAGATTAGAAGTAGTTTTTGGAGCAATATTTTCTTTAGGTTTAGATACTTGCTCTATTTGTTCATTTGCTTTAGTTTCTGTCACTTTTTGAGCTACAGTTGTTGGAGCTACAGTTTCAGTTTTGCTTTCTACCTTTTCTATTTTGTCAGCAGGTTTTTCTTGAGCTTTTGGCTCAGGCTTTTTTTCCTCTTTTTTAGGCTTAATACCAAAAAGCTCACTAACAGTCATAGGCTTTGTTGGCTTTTCTCTATAAACTATATTGTAGTCTTTATTTCTTTTTTGAGTAAAGCCTAAACCTGCCGATTTTTTCTTTGCTTCTTCTTGCTTTTTCTTTTCTTTTTCTTCATCTTCGTCGCTTACTATAACTTCACGTCTTATAATGACCTGCCCTGTAGTTTTAACCTCTGATTTTTTATCTTCGCCTTTAACATTTTCTCTTATTTTGTTGGCATCTTTTTCTTCAATTGCATTTAAGTGACTTGTGACTCCTAGTCCTAACTTATTTGCTATTTCAATTAATTCTTTGTTTCCTAAATTTAATTCTTTTGCTAATTCATATATTTTTATTTTACCCAATCAAATCACCCCCTGCAATATTTTTGTTATATTTATTTATGATATTTTTTTTCAACATTACACCTCTTATATTCTCTTAATTAACATTTTATGACTTTTTTACAAAAATATACCTTCAAGCCTCAATTTAAGGCATTTGCATATTTTTAATCTTTATTTTCATTTGTAGCAGTTTCATTTGCATTATCTGTGTTTTCTTCGTTTTCTTCTGCCATTTTATCTTCAAGAATCTTTCTAAATTGAGATTCACTCTTTATGTCTATTTTCCAATTTGTAAGTTTTGCAGCAAGTTTTGCATTTTGTCCACCTTTGCCTATAGCTAAAGATAGTTGGTCATCTGGAACTATAACTTGTGCAAATTTTTCATCTTCTTTTATATCAACTGCTAAAACTTTTGCGGGAAGTAAAGCAGCAGAAATATAAATTGATGGATCTTCGTTCCATTCAATAACATCTATTTTTTCGCCATTTAATTCATTTATGATATTTTGTATACGAATACCTTTTTGTCCAACACAAGAACCAACTGGGTCAATGTTAGGATTTGGCGAATAAACAGCAACTTTACTACGAGAACCTGCATCTCTAGAAATACTCTTAATTTCAATTACACCTTCATATATTTCTGGAATTTCTATTTCAAACAACTTTCTTACAAACTCTGTGCTTGCTCTTGATAGAATTATTTGTGTAGAGCCTTTTACACCTTTGTCTACTTTTATTATGCAGGCTCTAATTTTGTCATTAACATGATATTTTTCTGTAGGTATTTGCTCTTTTTTAGGCATTATTCCTTCTATTTTGCCTAAGTCCATTATAACTGCTCCACCATCTGCTTTTTGAACTAAGCCTGTTATAATTTCGCCTTCTTTATCTGCAAATTCATTGAAGATAATGTCTCTTGAAGCTTCTCTAAGTTTTTGAGTTATAACTTGTCTTGCTGTTTGAGCAGCTATTCTACCAAAATCTTTTGGCATAAGTTCAAAATTAATAACATCTCCCACATTATAATTTGGATTAATTTTTTGAGCATCTGCCAAACTTATTTCTTTTTTGTCATCTGTTACTTCTTCTACAACGTCTTTTTGTTGATAAACATGCATTTGACCATCATTTTTGTCTAGCTCTACTTTTACATTTTCATCATTGCAATCAAAATTCTTTTTGTAAGCTATAACTAAAGCCGATTCTATTGACTCCATTAGAAAATCTTTTTTAATACCATTTTCTTTTTCTAACTCATCCATTGCTTGTATAAGCTCTGTTGTGTCAATTCCTTTGTTTATTACTTTTGTAACTTTCTTCTTCATTTTTTAACATTCCTCCCAATTATATAAAGTTTTTGCACTTGCAATATTTGATTTTTCTATTTTAATATCATCTATGACTATATTGTCTTCATTGTATTCCTTAAGTATACCTGTAACGGTTTTGGTATTGTTAATGCTGTTGTATAGATGTACTTCTACTTTTTTGTTTATATTATCTAAAAATTGTTCATCACGCCTAAGATTGCGTTCAATTCCAGGTGAAGATATTTCTAAATAATATTGTGCTTTTATATAGTCTTTTTCGTCTAGTATGTCTGTTATACTATCATTTACTTTTTCACAATCATTTAAGTCTATGCCCTTGTCGCTATCAATGAAGATTCTTAAATAATTGTCTTTGCCTTCCTTTTGATAAATTACATCATAAACTCTGTAACCTAAATTTTCTATGATAGGTTTAACTAAGTCTTCTACCTTTTTTTCTAGACTTGTCATGCTTCAACCTCCCCAACTTGGCAAATAGCTAGCATATATGTTATTTATTTTTGACTTAATTCTTAATATTTAGACAAATTTTTGCTTAAGTCTATATGCCAATTACGTAATGAAAGAGTGGATTTGCTCCACTCTTTCTGCTCTCGTCTTATGATAAATTAATTATATAGCTTTTTTTGGTAAAAGTCAAGGGTTTTCTTCATTTTTTAGTATTTTAACTTTTTATTACAAACCTTTACATTGATTTTTTATATACTAAACTATAATTTATTTTTATACAATTACTTTATTATATAAAAATAATGATATAATATAGATACCCCTGTTTTGTATTGCACTCTTAATTAGGTGCATACATGGATAATTTTTCCGTGTAAAATAGCATCATAAGAGAGGAGGATATAAAACATGAACAAATTAAAAATACCAGAAAATCACAGCGGTATTAGTAAAACTTTACGTCTTCCTGACAATGTAATTGAAGATGTACAAAAATTAGCAGACAACAAAAACTTATCTTTTAACAAAACTGTAATTGCCCTATTAAAATATTCTCTTGAAAATTTGGATGAAAGCGATAAAAAGCTTTTGGAAAAAAATGGATAAGAAGTTGAGATTACAACCCCCCAAGAAATTATTTCTTGGGGAATATTATCTATAATTCTATTTTATTATAAAGTACAAACCTATAATAATTTCTATTATAAGTATAATTGGAAATCCATATTTAAAGTACCACTTTTGAGTTTTATGTCTAAAGGTATACATGCCAACTATACCTCCAACACCTCCACCAAGTAGCACAAGCAAAAATAAAAATTTTTCACTAACTCTCCAATCACCAAGCTTAGCTTCATGCTTATCCCACCACATTATTAAAAATGTTAATAAATTTATTACTATTAAATATATAATAATATTTTTTGTCGTAAAAATAGCTTGAAATAGTAAGTTATAATCTCCCATATTAAAGCCTTTCTAAATTATCGTTCTTTATACATTTAAAAATTTTTATACATAAATTAAAAGCTTAAAACTATGCATTGATTCCAATTTTTGAATCTTTTTTTCTTTTTCTATATAGTGTAATTTTTCTACCCAAAACTTGAAGCACAACACTATTTGTGTCATTTGCAAGCGTTTTTGAAACTTCTGTGGCATTTTCTGGAGCTGTTTCTAAAACTGTTATTTTAATAAGTTCACGAGCCTCAAGTGCATCATCAACTTGTTTTATTAAATTATTGTTTACGCCAGATTTTCCAACTTGAAAAATTGGCTCTATGCTATTTGCTAAACTTCTTAAATATGCTCTATCTTTGCTATTCATAAATTTTTACAATATGATATGTAATCATAAACTCCTTGTTTTAATATTTGTTATTAAGATTTTTGTGATTTATCTTTTTCTTTGCTAAACATAAATTCATATATTTCCTTATCTACAATCTTATTGTTTGAATATACATTATTTATGTCTATCTTTTTATTAATTTCCTTATTTTGCAATATACTTGCAATTGAATAATTTTGCTTTAAATATGTAATGTTTTTATATAATTTTTCATTTATTTCTTTTTTTAATACTGCTACAATTTTTTTCCTATCATTTGTAATATCCCTAATATCTTCTTTTAAAGCAGTATTAGGAATATACATATTAGATTTTTCGCTTTTTATAAATCCCATACAAGCATTTACATTTCCTACTAACTTATTTGTTTGTAACAACAAACTGTATTCTGTAAAATTTCCTATCATACTCGCCATTCTATCAAGTTGCATTAATTGTGGCAATATTTGTAATTTATAATATGTCGTTTTATCTTTTATTTCTATTTTTGACTCATCAATTCCTCCTAATTTTAAAAGTTCATAAAACTTATAACTATTTAATGATTGATTATTTGAGTCATATGCCTTAACTCCTGTTAGATGATAAAATGACGTTGTTGGGAAAAACATTTCTTCTTCGCCTATTGTTTTGTCTTTATTTTCATATACAAACATTAATTTTTTATTTTTCAAATTTTTTTCAAATTCTTTTTGACTTTTTGATATTATATCTATAAATTCTTTTTGTGCTAGAAAATTTCTCATGAAATGTTCCCTTCTTTTAAATATCTAAAGGGAGAGTATTTTCGCACCGCAGTACCATAATTCCTCTCCCTTAATGTACGATTTTACCGTTGCCTATTCAACTTTGTAGAGCTATACTCTACCTCGCATTTTAGGTTTTCCAGTCGCCTAACCGACTTTGAAAGGCTATACCTTTCCATGTTATTTAGGTTATTGTGGCAGTCGTACCTGCTTTGCAATAAATTGCAACTAATATTATTATATTCATTTTACAATTTTTTATTACCGTTGTCAAGTGTTTTTTATTATTTTAGTAACTTTTTCCATTGCATACTTACTGCATTATTGTTATTAAATATAAAGCCCTGTAAACTCAGGAATATCTAAGGTACAGGGTTTTAAATATTTGGAGCAGGTAACGGGAATCGAACCCGTATAGCCAGCTTGGAAGGCTGGAATTCTACCATTGAACTACACCTGCATTTCCTATGACAATAATTATTTTACAATAAATTAAAACAAAAGTCAATACTTTTTTTAAAATTTAACCGTGTGGAAAACCACACCTTAATTTTAAAACTAAATTCCATAGGAGGAATAACCGGAATTTAGTTTTAATAAAAAATATGGTATAATTAAATC